>DATAEH010000060.1:0-162285 GCA_036258115.1 Streptosporangiaceae bacterium | reverse complement strand
CTCACAGTATTGATCTTGCACACATAGTGCAGATATCTTGACCTCGAGGCCTGGGCTAACGGGTGCGTCGCCCCTGACAATGGTGAGGTCCGCATGAGTGTGACCGCAGACGAACTGGTCGCAGAACGTCCCGGCGGAGTGTCATGGCTATGGCGCCGCCAGCTTGACTCCTACCCTGACACCAGGCCACGTGTCATGTACCTGGCCATCACGGTGCTCGCCACGATCATGCTCTACTACGAGCTCTACGTCGGCGGCTCCGTCTCGACGTACATCCTGCAGAACCTGCACATGAGCTTCACGTTCTTCGTGATCACGCTGGCGTTCGGGAACCTGATCGGAGCATTCGGCTCATTGTTCGCCGGGCTGACAGACCGGCTCGGCCGCGCGAATCTCGTGGTCTTCGGCCTGCTATTCACTGGCATCTTCGTGGCCTTCATTCTGCCGGCCGCCACCGACAAGTGGGTTTTCACGATCGAGGGTTTCGTGGTTGGAGTGGTCGAGGGCATCTGCCTAGTGGCCACTCCCGCGCTGATCCGTGACTTCTCCCCTCAGGTCGGCAGGGCCACGGCGATGGGTTTCTGGACCAGCGGACCGGTGATGGGCAGCCTGATAGTCGCCGTGGTCGGCAGCGCAACCGTTCCCGCGGTCGTTGCGGACCCGCGGTTCTGGACGCACGAGTACAAGATCTGCGGAATCGTCGGCCTCGTCGTCTTCGTGATTGCGCTGCTTGGCCTGCGCGAGCTCTCGCCCGCGCTGCGCGACCAGCTGATGGTGACGATGCACGACCGGGCGCTCATCGAGGCCAAGGCCAAGGGCCTCACCGAGGCGGACATCGTGGCGGCGCTGAAGCACCCGTTCCGTCAGTTGCTCAAGACCGACGTGGTCGTTTCCGCCATCGCAGTATCGGTGATGCTCCTGATCTACTACACAGCGGTTGGATTCGCCGTTATCTACCTGGGAACGGTGTTCGGATTCTCGGTCAAGGATGCGAACGGCCTGGGCAACTGGAACTGGGGATTCAACGTCATCGCCGTGATCTTGATCGGAGTGCTTTCTGACCGGTTCAGGGTCAGGAAACCCTTCATGCTCGTCGGCGGTATTGCCGCCGCGATCATGACCGTCATTTACCTGTTCCAGGCTGGGCTGCAGCCGAGCTACTACACGCTGGCGATCATCCTCGCGCTGCTGTCGTTCTCGCTAGGCGTCGCGTACACCCCGTGGATGGCCAGCTTCACCGAGACTGTCGAGGCGCGCAACCCGGCGCTGACCGCGACCGGCCTGGCGATCTGGGGCTGGATCATCAGGATCGTCGTGTTCTTGTCGTTCCTGCTGATCCCGGTCGTGATCAACTCGGTTACGCCGCTGGTCAACTACGGTGCGCAGGTTCAGGCCTACGCCACCCAGTACAAGACCGCGTTTGACTTCGTCGGTGCGCACCCGAATATCGTCGCGCTGGCTCAGAAGTACCAAACTCAGATCGCCACCGCGCAGCAGTTCGCGCCTGAACTCGCTGCCTTGCAGAAGGACACGGTCGATGTCGGAACCGTGTTCCTTAACTGCGCGACCCCGAGCAAGACCCCGAAGGCCGTGCAGGCCAAGGCGGTGGCCGCGGCAGGCGGTGGATCGACCGGAGAGGGCGTGCTGACCACCATGTGCCAGAACGCAGCGGCCATCGAGACTGTGATCAAGGCGCAAGGGCCGCTACAGAAGATCCAGGTATATGCGGCGCCATTGACGGCGCTGCAGAAGGTGCCGAAGCCGGTACTGGCCTATATGCAGGCCCACGCCACCGATGTTCAGAACGCGGCGGCGAAGACGGTCGGCCAGTGGAAGACCTGGTACTGGATCTGCTTCGGCGGGATCATTTTCTTCATCTGCTGCATCCCGCTGCTGCGCGGACGGTGGAAGCCATCCGATGCCCGCAAGGACGAAGAGGAGCACGAGGCCATGGTCGAGCGCGAGCTGGCAGAGCTCAGGACCTGATCCGTAGCCCGGGCGGCGACCATGATCGGCCGTGTCGGGTAGCGCGACGGCGAGCACTGGCCCGGCGGGTGATGCCACGCACCCGCCGGGCCCGTGTTGTGTTGCCAGTACCGCATAGGAATCTGCCGCGGGAGGATCGCGATCGATGACCGGTGACGTGCTCGAGCTGGCTGAGCGCCTGTGGCGTGGCGAGGTTGGCCCAGGCGAGTACCACCCGGTGAGTCACCTGGGCGGCTTGGCCGAGATCTGTGACGGCGTGGCGTTCGTGCCTTCGTTCGCCACCGTGTCGGCGTTCGCCACCGCGGACGGCCTGGTGCTCGTCGACACCGGGAGTTCGTTCGTGGCGCGTCGGTGCACGGCGATCTGCGGCGGTGGACGGGAGAGCGGCTGAACGCGGCGGTGTACTCGCATGGCCATATCGACCACGTCTTCGGCGTGCCCCTCTGGGCGGCCGAGTCGGCTGAACGCGGCTGGCCGGAACCCGTCGTGTTCGCCCATGAGGCACTCCCCGCCAGGTTCGACCGATATATAGCGCCGCGCGGACTTACCAGGATTCGATCAGCGGGACCAATTCGGAGAGGGTGTCAATAACCGCATCCGGGGTGGCGTCGGCAAAGGTCGGAACATCGGAGTGAGGAATGAGCACAGCCCGCATGCCCACGCTTTGCGCGCCGTGAATGTCGTCCCATGGGCGGTCGCCGACGAATACGCAGCGTGCGGGTTCGGTAACTCCAACGGCTGTCATCGCAGCCAGAAAAGCCTCAGGATGCGGTTTCGTCCAGTCAATCTCGCTTGAATAGACGGCTCCGTCGATCAGGTCAAGCACGCCATCCCTGCGGAACACGTCCTCGTGCCAGCTTCGCGGCCACATCGTATTGGACAGTACGCCGATCTTGATCCCGCGCTCATGGAGTTGTCGCAGCGCGGCTTCGCCGTCAGGGTCGGTGAAGGTGTGCGGCTCCCATTCTTCAAGGTATGTGGTGATCAGCTGCTCGGTCGGCTCTATCCCGGCCCGCTCGAGGACGCCGTAGATGGTCGAGCTGCGGTGCTCGGACCTGGCTAGCTCCCACAGGGCGTTCTCCGCCGCGTGCGCGGCCGCGGCCCGGTCGGCATGGTCATCGGGATAGTGCGGCTCGCAGATCACGCGCCACAGTTCAGCCTGGTCGATCGCATGCCACGGGGTGAGGGTGCCGCCCCAGTCGAAGATCACCGCATCCACCGCCATCCGGCGATCATATCGATCCCGGATAGTCCCAGATCAGTGCAGATCAGGGGCGTGCTTAGGAATTGCCGCCTAATTCGGCATTGCCTATGACCGGCAATTTGGACAGGATGTCTGAGGCAGGAGTGAACAAGGATTGGTTTGGACGTCACGTACCTGTCGCTTTGAGTTTGATTCCGGCTTTTAGCGTGACCTGCCGGACGCTCCGGCGCCGCCGCCGGATAGCGGCACACGAGGAGGATCGGATGCACAAACTGGAACACAGCGGCCGAAGGCGGCTCTCCGCCCGGGTCGTCGCGGCCGTCAGCACGGTCGCGATAGGCTCGCTCGGCCTGGTCGGCGCGGTCTCACCAGCGACGGCCTTCGCCGCGCGCTCCGGCCCCGCGCGCCCGGCAGCGGCGGCGGGTCAGACGGACGCAAACGGGTGCCATCTTGGCAACGGCATTCAGCACGTCGTCAGGCTCACCTTCGACAACGTGCACTTCTTCCGCGACAACCCGAATGTGCCGTCCGACTTGCAGATGATGCCGAACCTGCTGCAGTTCATCGAGAACAACGGCACCATGCTGTCGAACAACCACACGCCGCTGATCGCGCACACGGCCGTTGACCTCCTGACAACCGCCACGGGCCTGTACGGCGACCGCCAGGGTATGCCGATCTCGAATAGCTACCGCTCGTTCAACACGGACGGCACGACCGACCCGGCGGGCTCGTTCGCCTACTGGACCGACCAGGTGTTCGACACGGCGGGCACACCGAACGCCGGCCACGACACCAACCCGTCGATGGTCTATGCGCCGGCGCCGAACGCCACGGCGCGGAACCCGGTCTCGCCGACCACGATCACGCCCGCGCCATGGGTTCCGTTCACCAGGGCCGGCTGCGATGTCGGCGACGTCGCCACCGCCAACGAGGTGCTGGAGAACACCGCTGTCGATCTGCCCAAGGTGTTCGGGCCTAATTCGCCAGAGGTCGCCCAGATGAACGCCGACTCCGACTCCTTCAAGGACGCCGAGGTGGCCGACTACGTGGGCATCGGCGTGCACTGCCCGAAGGGACCTGGCAGCGCGTTCTGCTCTAGTGCGCAAGGGGTCAAGTTCGGGCAGGCCAGCCCGAGCCCCACGGCCGTCAGCGATGTGCTGCCGGACGAGCCAGGCGGCTACACCGGCTACCTGGGGCTATTCGGGCACAGGTACGTCGCGCCGCAGATCGGTGCCGGAACCGCCGATCTCATGCGTAACGGATACCAGGTCACAAATGCCAATGGGAACCTGGTCGACCTGAACGGGAATCAGATCAACGGCGCTTTCCTGTCCAACCACCCGGGATTCCCTGGCTTCGGGCCCATCAACGCCTCGCAGACGCTTGCGTACGTGTCTGACCTGCTGGAGAGCGGGGTGCCTGTCGTCAACGGCTACATGGCCGACATCCACGGCAATGAGAGCATCCCAGGCCTGTCGGCGTGCGTCGGCGTGAGGGCCAACGCCGCGCTTGGCCCCGGCAGCGCGTGCTACATCGCCCAGGCCCAGTACTACAACCAGGCCTTCGGAACCTTCTTCGCGCGGCTGGCCGCCGACGGTATCACGCCGGCGAACACGCTGTTCCTGTTCAGCTCCGACGAGGGCGACCACGTCGCTGGCGCCAACGTCGGCCGCGCGATCCAGCCCACGCCTGCCAACTGCGACGGCGCCACGGTCAGCGGTACGACTGTCACCCCGGATGTGCTGTGCACCTACCCGGCTGGCACGTTTGGCGAGCTGTCAGGCAACCTGACCGGACTGCTGGCGACCGAGGCCGGCAACACGACCCCATTCACGCTGGAGACTGACAGCGCTCCGGAGTTCTACGTTACTGGCAACCCAGGGACCACGGATCCTGCGGTCCGTCGGCTCGAACGGGACGCTGGCAGCCTGACGGCGGCCAATCCGTACACCGGCACAACCCAGCCGATCGCCAACTACCTGGCCGACCCGACGGAAGAGGCCATCTTGCACATGGTCAACGCCGACCCGGCCCGCACACCCACGTTTGCGATGTTCGCCAGGCCCGACTACTTCCTGTCGCCGGGCGCGGCCAACTGCAGCTCGTCGTGTGTGAGCGTCAACCCCAGCTTCGCGTACAACCACGGTGACTACGCGGCCGAGATCGACACGAACTGGCTCGGTATCGCCGGTCCTGGGGTGCTGAACCTCGGCGTCGATGGCCCGCAGCCAGGGGACGGGCCGAACTCGGCAGGCCCGGATAGCGGCCAGGTGACCGTTCCCGGCAGCCACACCACAGGAACCTGGCTCGACGAGACCGATATCCGGCCCACGATGATGTACCTGACCGGGCTCACGGACGACTACGAGCACGACGGTCGGGTCATCTCCCAGATCCTCACTGACCCGAACCACGCGCTGTCCCAGCCGGGGGTGGCGCAGCTAGGAGCCTGCTACAAGCAGCTCAACTCCAGCGTTGGTGAATTCGGCACCGAGACCCTGATCGCCTCAACAGCTGCGCTCGAGAGCAACTCATCTGGCGACAAGACGTACCTGCACATCGAACACGCGCTTGGCGTGCTCGACGTGGCCAGGGACAAGCTCGCCATCCAGGTCAAGGGAGAGCTCGAGGACGCGGCATTCGGCAACAGCACGATTCACGGCGTCGGCGGCCAGATCGTGGCCTGCGACGCTTTGCTTGGAGCCGCGCACGTGCTGGCCAGTCATAGCTAGCGAGTTAGCTGCCCGATGCGGCGGCGGCCCCGGCACCCGGCCGGGGTACCGCCGCCGTATTGCGTTTTGCGCAGGGCAGTTTGGGTGACATTCTCAGGAACTGGCAACTACACAACCGCAAACCGGCGGGCCAGACGTGCGTAGCGATCGCAAGCCTGGGAAACTGGATGCAGGCTTGGAACGGCCGCGCTCCGGCCGGGAAGGGGTGCGAGGATGGCCGACCAGGGGACCCGCGACCAGGGCGGGACCGTTGCAGTGCGGAATGGTGCCGCACCCAACGGGAGAGTAGCTAAGCGCGATTCCGATGAGATCGTCGCCGAGATCGAGCGCACCCGGCAAAATCTCGCGCGCACCATCGACTCGCTTGCCGACCGGGTTAGCCCGGCCAGCAACGTGAGGCGGCTGCGGGAGAAGGCGGCCGAGCAGGCAGCCAAGCCCGAGATTCAGCTCGTCGCTGTCGCGGCCGTGCTCGCCGTCACCGGCATCGCCGTTTACCGCATCTGGGGTCGGCGTCGCGGCTGACGCCCTGTGCGGCCTCGGCTAACGCCGCACGCGCCCTCGAGGCACCCATTGCGCACCTGGGAAGATGGCGCCCACCGTTTGGCGAGCATTCGCTGATGTCTCCTATTCTGGATAAAAGGGAGTCGACGGGCCGACGGCCGTGATCTCCTTCGTGGCTGATCGGGTGAATATTGCCCGGCGGCAGAAGCAGGACGCCCGCAAGGGATGGTGACCGGACATGTTCGAGCGTTTCACTGACCGGGCCCGGCGGGTTGTCGTCATGGCACAAGAGGAGGCCAGGCTCCTCAATCACGGCTACATCGGCACCGAGCACATCCTCCTCGGCCTCATCAGGGAAGAAGAGGGCGTCGCCGCGAAGGCGCTGAGCGCGCTGGATATCGAGCTCCAGACGGTGCGGGACCGGGTCAAGGAGATCTGCGGCGCGGGCGAAGAGCATCAGCCCGAAGGCCACATCCCGTTCACACCGCGCGCCAAGCTGGTCCTTGAGCTGTCGCTGCGCGAGGCGCTCCAGCTTGGCCACGACTACATCGGCACCGAGCACATCTTGCTGGGCCTCGTCCGCGAGGGCGAGGGAGTTGCTGCTCAGGTCCTCGTCGAGCTTGGCGCTGATCCGGACCGGCTCCGTCACCGAGTCATCGGGCTGTTGGCGGGCAGGCTCAGCATGCCGCCTGGCAGCGGTGAGCGGCCCGATCGGGCAGTCTTGTCCGTCCAGCGGCGAGTGCTGCCGAGCCGCAGGGAACGCTTGCTGACCTCCGGCTTCCGCGTCCGCCTGAACGAGCTTGAGTCGCGGGTCAGCGCCGTGGAGCAGCGCGTCGGCTTCGGTCCTGACGTGAGCCATATCGATCAGGAAATCGTCCGCGTCCTTGGCGAGAAGCACGCAGCCGCGGACGTACAAGACTACGAACAGGCGGCCGAACTGCGAGACGCCGAGCGCATGCTGTCGAAGGAGAAGTCGGCCAAGCAGCGGGAATGGTCGGCCGCCCATCCGAATCTGGTGTCCCTGGCCGAAACGGTCGAGCGCCTCGAAGCGGAGATAGGGCGCTTGCGTCAGATCGTCAGGCAGCATGGCATCGAGCCGAGGCCCGATGATCAGGCCGATGACGTCCCTCCGGCTGAGCCGACAGCGGCGTCCGATCCGAATACAGGCGAGGCCTAGATAGCTCGTGGCCGCGGGGGAGCGGCCTTCGCGCTCTCAGCTCACCTTGGTGGCGCGACCCGCCCAGTACGGGGCCCTGAGCTGGCGCTTGAGCAGCTTGCCCGAGCCGGTCCTCGGCAGCTCGTCGGTGAATGAGATCGACCGCGGAACTTTATACCCGGCTAGGTGCTCGCGGGCGAACGCCATCACGTCGGCTTCGGATAGTGACGCTCCAGGCGCGAGAACGATGGTGGCGTGGACCTGCTCACCCCACTCTTCAGAAGGGATCCCGAAAACGGCAACGTCGAAGATTCCCGGGTTCTGCTCGAGCGCCGCCTCGATCTCGGCCGGGTAGATGTTCATGCCGCCCGAGATGATCATGTCGTTCTTCCGGTCGCAGATGTAGTAGTAACCCTCATCGTCCCGGTAAGCGATGTCGCCTACGGTATGGAACTCGCCCTGCCTGCCCGCCTCAAAACTGTCGGGCTGCTTGTAGTACTCGTTGAAGACGCCGGTGGAGCGCACGAAGAGCTCACCGGCATGGTCAGGCCCGGTTCCTTTCACCTCGTCGCCATCGCCGTCGAGCAGCTGGATCTCGACCCCCGGGGCTGGCTTGCCGCACGAACCTGGCTTGCGTAGTTGATCCTTCGGCTCAAGCACGCAGTTCACACCGAGCTCAGTCGATCCATAGATCTCCCAGAGCGAGTCCACTGGGAAGTCGGCAAGGTAGGCCTGCTTCAACGCGAAGCTCCACGGAGCGGCATTGGCGAGCATCCGTTTCATCGAAGAACGGTCGTAGCGGTCTTTGACATCGGCGGGCAGCGCACAGACCAACCTGATCAGCGGCGGTGCCGAGAACGTCGAGCTGACCTTGTACTTGTCGACCAGGCGGAGCCAGTCCTCGGGGTCGAACTTGTGCTGCACGATGATCGTCTGCCCGAGCGCGAGCCCGGCTCCCATGAAGGCGCTCGGCCCGCTGTGATACAGCGGGCCCGAGGTGAGGTACACGTCGTCAGGGGTGTAGCCGATGAGGCCGATCAGTGCCATGGCGGTCGTCGCGTCGGTCATGTTGCGGTAGGCACCCTTGGGCTTTCCTGTCGTGCCCGAGGTATAGATCATCGTCGCGCCGGTGCCCTCTGTTTCCTCGCCGGCGAGCTCGGCCGGCGAGTTAGCGACCACGTCTTCGCCAAGCATGCCCTCCAACGGCTCACCGCCGTAGACGAGCACGTGCCTCAGGTTGCCTAGCTGGCCGCCATCCAGCGCGACGAAGAGGCTGGCGTAATCCGCGTCCACGTAGGCGACACTGGCGTCGGAGTGCACGATGATGTACTGAGCTTCCTCAGCGGTCAGCCGGTAGTTCAGCGGCACAGCCACCGCGCCGATCTTCCTGGTCGCGTTCATCACCGCGACGACCTGCGGGGCGTTCGGGCCGCACCAGATCACCTTCTGGCCCGGGCCGACGCCAAGCGACGCGAGCGCGTTCGCAAGCCGGTTCGCCTCAGCTTCGAGTTCGGCATAGGTCCATGTGACGATGCCTTCGCCCGGCCGGTCGTCAATGACGGCTGGCTTGTCCGGCTGAGTCGATGCGTACAGGGTCAGGAGGTCTGGCATGCGGTTTTCCTTCAGCTTCGGGCCGATGTGATCCCTAGCCTGTCGCGATTCCGTCCGATTGTCACCATCGGGTCCGGGCCGGTGGATGCTAGAACCAGATGGAAGCGATCCTCAAAGCGCACAGGCAAGGAGGCACATCAGATGGCCACCGTCAGCGTCCGCTACATCGTCGACGACGTCGATGCGGCGATCGCGTTCTACCGCGACGACCTCGGCTTTACTGAGATCATGCACCCGGCTCCCGCGTTCGCGATGATGTCCCTGGGGGACCTGCGCCTGGTGCTCAGCGCCCCCGGAGGCGGGCCCGGCGGGGGACAGGCGATGCCCGACGGCACGCTGCCGCGTCCTGGCGGCTGGAACCGTTTCTCGATCGAGGTCAGCGACCTGGCGGAGACGGTCGAGCGGCTGCGGGCCAGGGGAGCGAGGTTCCGCAACGAGGTCGTGACCGGGGTGGGCGGCAAGCAGATCCTGGTCGAGGACCCGTCAGGCAACCCTGTTGAGCTGTTTGAGCCCACGGCTCCCGAGGCGAGGCTGCAGCAACCGGGATAGCTACCGGCCCTGGCCGCAAACTTCTGGCGGCTGTGTCGATCGCGGCCCGGTCCGTTCGTAGCGATGGTAGAGAGCCGGCCGGAGGCCGGGCCGCTACCTGAAAGGAACGAACCATGAAGCAGTACATGCTCTCAGTGCACATGGTCGAGGGAGAGCCGCAGCCGCCCGAGGACGAGATTCAGCAGATGTACAAGGACGTGGACGTGGTCAACGCAGAGATGCAGAGGGCGGGAGCCTGGGTCTTCGGCGGCGGCCTCCACCCGGCGGAGACCGCGACGGTCGTCAAGGTCAGCGATGGTGAGGTCGTCACCACCGACGGGCCGTTCGCCGAGACCAAGGAGCAGCTCGGTGGCTTCTGGGTGATCAAGGCCACCGACCTAGACGAGGCACTGGCCTGGGCCGCAAAGGCCACGCGCGCCTGCCGCGGCCCGGTTGAGGTACGGCCGTTCCAGGACGACGCCGAGGTCTAATGCCACCGCATCGTGACGAGATCGATGGTTACTTCCGGCGTGAGTACGGCCGGTGCGTTGCCACCCTGGTCCGCTTCTTCGGCGACATTGACATCGCCGAAGAAGCGGTTCAGGACGCATTCGCCGTCGCGCTTGATCGCTGGCCTGAGACCGGCTTGCCGCCGAACCCTGGTGCGTGGATCACGACGACCGCAAGGAATCGCGCAATCGACCAGCTCAGGAGGGAGGCATCGCGGCACGACAGGCACGCTCAGGCCGCCTTGCTGTACGGGCAGGATGAGCCGTCTTCGTCGGCCGAACAGGTGGGCGCGGTGAAGGACGACCGGTTGCGGCTGATCTTCACCTGCTGTCACCCGGCGCTCGCCCGCACTGCCCAGGTGGCGCTGACCCTCCGGCTGCTCGGCGGCTTGCAGACCCCGCAGATCGCGCGGGCGTTCCTGGTGCCCGAGCCGACGATGGCCCAGCGCATCGTGCGCGCGAAGAAGAAGATCAAGGCGGCGGGAATCCCGTATCGGGTGCCAGGTGACGCGGAACTGCCTGACCGGCTAGCGGCGGTGCTTGCCGTGATTTACCTGATCTTCACCGAAGGTCACACGGCCACCGATGGCGAGGAGCTGACCAAGCTCAACCTGTGCGATGAGGCGATTAGGCTGGCCCGCCTGCTCGCCAAGCTGATGCCGGACGAGCCCGAGGTGACTGGGCTGCTGGCGCTGTTGCTGCTTACCCATTCGCGGCACCGTGCTCGCAGCGCACCAGGCCGGCCGGTCGTGCTGCTTCCTGACCAGGACAGAACCCTGTGGAACCAGGCGCTGATCGCCGAGGGGCAAGATCTCGTCAGGCGCTGCCTGCGGCGCAACCAGGCTGGCCCGTACCAGATTCAGGCGGCCATCGCTGCGGTCCACAGCGCGGCGCCGGTCGCGTCGCAGACCGACTGGCGTCAGATCCTCGCGCTGTACGACCAATTGCTGTCCTGCACTCCGACACCCGTCGTGGCGCTCAATCGTGCCGTCGCACTGGCGGAGGTCCAGGGACCGCAGGCCGGCCTTGACGCCGTCGACCGGCTCGACCTCGGCTCCTACCACCCATACCACGTGGCAAGGGCGGATTTGCTCAGGCGGCTGGGCAGGACCTCCGACGCGCTGATCGCCTACGATGCGGCGCTAGCGCTGACCGCCAATCCGGCCGAACGCGAATTCCTCGATCGGCGCCGGCGTCAGCTGGCCGCGCCATGACCCTGCGTCACTGCTCCTCGGCCGTCAGCGCGGAATACTCGGCGGACGACAGCAGGCCAGGCGGCAGCTGATCGCCAGCGTCAAGCTTGATCTTGAATATCCACCCGGCGCCGTACGGATCGGAGTTGACCAGGCCAGGGTCCTCATCGATCTCGGGATTAACCTCAGTCACCTCGCCGTCGGCCGGGCAGTATATGTCGCTGACCGATTTGGTCGACTCAACTTCGCCGCACGGATCACCCGCCGTGACTCTTGTCCCCTGAGCCGGAGCTGTGACATAGACCACGTCTCCCAGCGCACGCTGGGCGTAGTCGGTGATCCCGACCCTGGCGATGGCATCAGAGATCGCAACCCACTCATGCTCAGCGGTGTAGTAGAGCTCTTCAGGAACGCTCACAAGTGCCACCCTTCTCGTGCCTGTTAGCGCGCAGGTCTAGTTATTGCAGAAATTTCAGTCCCGCAGGCGTGAACGGTCAGTCGCGCGCCTGCCGCCGGTAGAACGGCAGCGGCACGATGTCGGCTGGCTCGGCGCTGCCGCGGATGTCGACCGCTAGCCGCCCAGCGTCATCGCCATCGGACCGCGCTTCGGCCGCCGAAGTCGGCGTGATGTAGGCCATCGCGATCGGCCTTCCGAGCGTTGGTGACGGCGCGCCGCTGGTCACCGTCCCGCACGGCTCACGATCCCACAGCACCGAGTAGCCATGCCGCGGAATCCTGCGGGTCCTGCCCATCAGGCCCACAAGCTCCCTGAGGGCCGCGCTCTGAGCCCGTTTCGCCAGCGCCGCTTTGCCCACGAAGTCACCAGGCTTGTCGAGCTTGACGACCCGGCCCAGGCCAGCATCGAACGGGGTCATGTCCCGGCCGAGCTCGTTACCGTAGAGCGGCATCCCCGCTTCAAGCCGGAGGGAATCCCTGGCGGCCAGGCCTGCCGGGACCAGCCCTTCGCCCAGCCCTGCTTCGGTCAGCGCATGCCATACGCCGACGGCGTCGTCGGGCGCCACAAAGATCTCGAATCCGTCTTCACCCGTATAGCCGGTCCTGGCCAGCAGCGCATTTGCCCCGGCGACAGTGGCCGGATAACTCGCGTAATAGCGAACGGCATCCAGATCAGCACTGGTCAGCGCGGCCAGGATGGCGGCCGATCGTGGTCCCTGGATCGCGATCAGGGCATAGTCGGCGGTCCGGTCGGTCATAGTGGCACCGCGCCCGCTAACCCGGTCGGTGAGCTCGGCAGCCACCTCCGCCGCGTTGGCGGCGTTCGCGACGACGAGGTACCGGTTGTCAGTCAGCCGGTACACGATGAGGTCGTCGATGACGCCGCCGTCGGGCGCGCAGATCATGGTATACCTGGCGCGCCCGGGCTTGATCGCCGAAGCCTCGGTCAACAGCGCATAGTCCAGCGCGTCGGCGGCGCCGTCGCCCTCGATGATGAGCTCGCCCATGTGCGACAGGTCGAACAGGCCGGCGGCGTTCCTGACCGCGTTGTGCTCGGCCGTCTCGCTTCCGTATCGCAGCGGCATCAGCCATCCTGCGAAGTCCGTCATGGTCGCGCCGAGGTCGGCGTGCACAGCGGCGAGCGGGGTGCTCCGGGGTGCCGGAGCCTGCGAATCAGGCACCTGCGCAGCCTATCGCTGGAACGGTTGCGGCGACCGGGTGGTCGCGATGCGCCCGCGTGGCGCGCGACTGCAAGGATGGGCCTATGACGCTGCTTACCGAAGACGAGATCACGGCCGGGCTGGGCCGGGCCGCCGGCTGGGAGCGAGCGGGGGACTCGATCACCCGCACTGTCAAGCTGGGCGACTTCCGCGACGCCATCCTGTACGTCGGGGCGGTGGCGCACCTCGCCCAGGCGGCGAACCACCATCCGGACATCGCTATCTCGTGGAACACGGTCACACTGACCTTGTCCACGCATTCGGCCGGGGGCCTGACCACGGCCGACTTCGCTCTCGCTGACAAGATCAACGCGCTGCCCTGACGCTGGCCGCGGCCGGGCTTGCTCGCGACTGCTGCACCGCTCTGTGCCGACCTCGTTCCGCGCTGACCTGGTGCCGTGCCGGTCTCGTCATGTGCTGATCTGGTCATGTGCTGAGTTCGTCGCGGCGCCGTCTACGCTTCGAAGGGGCCGCGAGAGCACCAGAGCACGGCTGAGGCACAGGACCTGGGAGGTCGATCACTGCGTGGTCGAGATCAAGACGAAGGGCGAGATCGAGGCGATCAGGGCGGCCGGCCATGTCGTTGCCGAAGCCCTGTCACGCGTGCGCGCGCAATCGACGGCGGGAACGCCGCTGACCGATCTGGACGAGGTAGCCAGGTCCGTGCTCGCAAGCGCCGGAGCAACCTCGCCGTTCCTCGGCTACAAGCCGTCGTTCGCGCCCGTGCCGTTCCCCGCCGTCATCTGCATTTCCCTGAATGACGCGGCGCTGCACGGCATCCCGACCCGGCGCCGCCTTGAAACCGGCGACCTGGTCAGCATCGACTTCGGAGCGACGCTCGACGGCTGGGTCGCCGATGCCGCGGTCTCGTTCACGGTCGGGCCGCCGAGCCGCGAGGATGAGCGGCTGATCAGCGCGGCCAGCGGGGCGCTGCGGGCCGGAATCGCCGCGGCCGTAGCAGGCGCCAGGATCGGGGATATCTCGGCCGCGATCGGAGCCGTGGGCAGGGCGGCCGGGTACGGGCTCAACACCGACTTCGGAGGTCACGGCGTCGGGCGATCGATGCATGAGGGCCCGTCAGTGCCGAACGAGGGTTCGCCAGGCCGGGGCATGCGGCTCAGCCCCGGGCTGGTCATGGCGATCGAGCCGTGGTTCATGGCAGGCGGCAGCGACAAGTACCAGATCGACGAGGACGGCTGGACGATCAGAAGCGCTGACGGAAGCCGCTCAGCTCACTGCGAGCACACCATCGCCGTGACATCGGACGGGCCCGTCGTGCTCACTGCCCTCTGAGGCTTGAGCTGGGTCGGGGATTTGAGCTGGGGTTATGTGCCCGAGCCGACGGATCTTGTCCTGCGGACGAACGCCGCGCCCCCGTGCGGCCCCGCCCGCAGGACAACGATCCTGCCACCCGCCGCGACCATCGTCGTCTGCGCGTGCCCGGCCCTGGCGGATAGGCCAGGGTGGCACCGCGACCCCCGGACGACGGTCCCCCTTCACGACGTGCGGCTTCCCCCCACTTCCCAGCGTCGCGACTCCCCCGGGACCCAGCCGGAGCCGGGCTGTGCGCCGCTTGGGGTTCCAGTTATACACGCTGTTTCGCTGCAACTACAGCTTGTTACGAGAAAGGTGAGGCCGCACAACGGAGCGCGTCGGCCCAATGTGGTCGATCGTGACCCGCGCAGAAGTTCACGATTTGGTATCGGCGCAATAGCGTGGCCGTGCCGAGCAGATCAAGACCGCCAATCATCGCTGCCGCGGCCGGATTGCCACGCACTGCGCGCCTTGAGATCCGCTGAGCCGCGGGGATGGCACGATGACAACCGTGCGCCTGAAGCGCGGTGCGTTGATGGTCATACGGCGCAGCGCCCGCTGCCGGGGCCCGACGATGACGACGCGGCCGCGTCGCTCGATCTGGACCCGCGTAAACGGGTGAACCTGGCCGCCAATCTTCATGCCGCGCTGGCACTGAAGCGGGAACATCCCGGTCTGGCAAATCTGATCCGGCGAGCAGCCGGCACCTGACCGATCTGTATATGCATGTTGTGCTGGCCCTGGCCGCTGATGACCACCCGCTTTGGCGCGGGAATCGTGACGATTCGCTGCACTCGTTTCGAGAATGGCGGACCGCCGGCTCCCGCGATGGCGCAGGCCGGCTGCATGATCCACGAAGTACCGCCCTGGGCCGAAGGTGCTCCAGCTGACGCCGAGCCGCCAGGAGCCAGATAAATCCGCTTCGGAGCTGGCACGGCTTCGATCTGCGGTTGCCTGCTGCCGCCGGTGGGCGCTTGGGCTGCGCGGCCCGCGTTCCTGATGGGGATCGATCCCGCTCTTGGCTGGGACGTGTTGTGGTCGATGGCCAACGTCACGAGGGAGCCGGCCAGCGCGGCAGCGACCATCCAACCCGCCGTCCGGCTCGTCACCGCGCCGGCTACCGCTCCGGCGGCCTTCGACGCGCCGGCCCGGCGCGAGCTCGGCGGCTCGGTGTCAGGTCCTTGGTTGTTCCCGCCGGGCACCGTCTGATCCGGTCCGGCGGATTCCTCGTACTCGTTCACGAGTGCACCTTCGCCTACTTGTCGTGCCGCGCGCCGGCGGATGCGCCAGCGCCTGCGTTCGCGATGTGCCGCGGATCCCTATCACCGGGGCAGCGCGACGTGACCGCATCGTCCTAAGAATGGCGTGCAGTTTTGCGGGGATGGTGCGGGACCAATGTGAAAACTGACAGAACCTGGCCCGGGCTACTCAAGCTCGCACGGCAGGTGCTTTATGCCGTTGATGAAGCTGGACAGGAGCCGGTCAGGCTCGCCGGCCGCACGGATGGTGGGCACGCGCAGCATTAGCTCGCGCAGCATCACGGTGATCTCTCGCCTGGCCAGGTGCGCCCCGAGGCAGAAATGCGGGCCCGCGCCGCCGAAACCGACGTGCGGGTTCGGGGATCGAGTGATGTCGAACCGCTCGGGATTCTGGAAGACGGACTCGTCTCTGTTGGCTGACCAGTACATCAGCGCGCATTTGTCGCCCTCGCGAAGCTGATGACCGTTGACGACCGCATCGCGGGTCACTGAGCGCCGCATCCATATCACTGGGGAGACATACCTGACGATCTCCTCGACCGCGCTGGCGATCCGGCCCTCGAAGTCTGCCAGCAGCAGCTCGCGCTGGTCCTGATGGTCGGTCAGCAGCACCAGGGCATGCGACAGGGCGGTGCGGGTCGTCTCGTTGCCGGCGACAACCAGGAGAATGAAAAACGAGGCGAGTTCGGCTGGCGTTAGCTGCTCGCCGTCGACGTTCGCGGTCGCGAGCGACGAGACCAAGTCGTCGCCAGGATGTTCCGTGCGCTCGGCCGCAAGGTTCGTCACGAGACCGGCGAGATCGGCCCCCGCGGTGAGGATCTGGCCGATGGCGTCTTCCATGTCCTCGCTCAGGAACTCTGGGTCCATTCCGGCGAGGATGATGTTGGTGTTCTTCAGCACCATCTCGTAGTGCTCGTCGCCGATCCCCATCATGTCGCAGATGATCTTCAGCGGGAGCCTCGCTGAGACCTGGCTGACGAAGTCGCACGGCCCGGTCGCGAGCAGGTCATCGACCACCACCGCGGCGGCGCGCTGCACATCGTCCTCGAACTTCTTGATCATCTTCGGTGTGAAGGCGCGCGAGACGATCCGGCGCAACCGCGCGTGCCTCGGGTCGTCCATGTTGATCATTGACCCGAAGTACTCGTTGAAGTCGGGCGGCAGGTCCACAAGGCTGGTGGCGCCGCGCGCCGAGGAGAAGATGTCCGCGTGCCGGCTCGCCTCCAGCACGTCCGCGTGCCTCACGAAGGCGTAGTAGCCCTGGTCTTCGGTGTCGAACGGGTTCTCGAAGATCGCGAAGAACGGCGGGCTATCCAGCTTGCGCAGCTCGGCGAAGGCCTTATGCCGCTCGGCCAAGGACAAAGCCCAGAACTCGTTCTGCGAAATGTCGATGCCGTTGGCGGCCGGCGTCGGTGCGGAAGCTGGACTCGTCACGGCGTGCCGCCTTCCAGATCACATGCGCGTCAGCCTGATGGTTTCAGGCCAAGCACGATGATAGCTAGGGCCGCCTTTATCACGTAGTGATGTATTTTGCGGTTGCGGTTCAGTCCGAGTCCGCGGCAGCTAGCTGGCCGGCGTCGGGCTGTACCGGGAGCGCCAGCGGCCCGGCGTCGCGCATCCGCAGCCCGCCCCAGGCGATCAGGAGCCGCCCGGCCGCATCGCTCACCCGCACGTCCCAGGCGGGCCCGGTCATTTCCCCGGCGCCCTGGCCTGAGCCTGTCCGCGGTCTCGGTACGACTCGGTCCGCCGCGGGGCCGTCAGCCTCGCCGGCACCGCCAGGCACCGCCGCACTCGCGTCCGCGCCGGATGCCGGGTCCTGGCTTGCGATGATCGTTACCTGGCCATCGGCGATCTGCCCGGCGCAGAATGCTTCGCTGAACCACACGGACTCGCATCCCGCGACCAGCATTCTGCGCCCCCGCATGCAGGCCTGGACGACCTGCAAGGCGGCGTCCGCCAGTCCGGCGTTGCCGAGCACGAGATCGTGCTCCGTCGTACCAGCACGAGCGGGCGGCACGGCGCCGAACCACGGCTGGCGGTCAGCGAGCCCGGCCGGCTCGGCCATCCCGCGCGCCGATCGCCGACCTGCCAGCCGAACGTGCCTGAGCAGCCTGAACCGGCCGGTCTGGAACAGCGCGTTGCCGTACAGATCGTCCGCGGACAGTCCCGCGACCGACGGGTGCTCTCCCGTGTCTTGCGACAGCCGGTCTTCGGCCTCCGGCCCGGCCAGCTTGGGCACAGCCGGGTTAGGCACAATCAGCTCGGACGCAGCCATACTGAAGGCGGCGCGGCAGTGATCGACCGCGAATCCGCTGTTGTCGCTCCTGACCCTGATCGTGATGGCGTCGCCTTCCTTGATGGCATAGATCCTGATCAGGGTTTGTGAACCTGGCATTCCGGCAGCGAGCACGACCGGCGCCCGCATCGCGACCTGGCTGGCCAGCCGGACATGCACGCCTGCCAGGGCCGATGCCACTTGCGCCATGGCCTCGAGCGCCATCGTGGGCGGCAGAACCGGAACGCCGTCGGTCTGATAGTCCAGCAGGTAAGGGTCGGCTAGCAACGAGAGCCTCGCCTCGGCGATCAGCTCGACTCCCGGGTAGTGCACCAGGATCCTTTCGATGAACCGCTCGGACGTATCTCTCTGGCCGAGGGCGCCGGTGACCGCGATAGGTCGCGGCGCTGGCACGCCGACGCGACCATGGACCGCGATCCGCGCGGGGAGCCCTTCGGTCGCCAGCGCTTTCAACAAGAGCCGCGGCGCCTCGCCGACCGGCATCACGGCGTACCCGGCGCTGACCATCGCGTCGGGCAGGTCGGCTCGCTCACCTACAGCCTCTCCGGCCCACGCGGGCCAGTCGATGTGCTGCGACTTGCAGCCGGGACTGGCCGCGGCTGTCTGCTCGCCATAGTCCGCGAGGGCGCAGGACACATATGCCCCGAGGCTCTCGGCAGGCAGGCCGTAGCGCCCGGTGATCGAGCCGCACGTCAGTATCAGTTGCAGCCGGCTGCGGCGAGCCCTGCCGCCACTCCTGGCGACGGCCCGCACGGCCGCCGCTAGCTGGTCGAGCGGCGCTGTATGCGCGCGGACTTGCCCGTGGACGGCTTGCGGTGTCAGGTTCGTCACCGCAACCGCGGGCATCGGCCCGGTCGCGTGCCCGATCGCCGTGACACAGCCGAACCGCGCCTCGATCCGCCGCACTGCCCCGACCAGGGCCGCATGATCGAACAGGTCAACGAGCTCGTAGGCGATCTTCGCCCCGGCGCCGCGCAGCTTCTCGATACCGGCGATGACCTGCTCGTCACCGGCCGGATGGAACCGCCCGACGATCGCGACCGCGGCCCCTCCGCAGGCCAGGACCTGCGCGAGCGTGAGTCCGGCGGCCCCTGATCCCCGGCTGATCAGGACGACGTCCTCAGGCCCGAGCGGGAAGGGCGCCCCGCCCATCGACGTGACTGGCTGCATCACCGGCTCAGTAACGGTGCCGTCCTTGGCGACCACGAGCTCGCGGAACTCGCCGCGCACCGGCGCGGCCACGCTTCGCGCCGCGGCAATGCCGTCCGCGGTCAGCGGCGCCCTGATGGCCATGACTCCCGTGTCCGGGTGCTCGGCGTGCAGTGTTGCCCAAAATCCCGCCATGCCGGAACCGGTGCCGATCGCGACCAGCTGTCCGGTTCCGATGGCGTCCCTAGCGGCCATGACCGCTGCCTGGCTGGTCGCCGGGTCGTCGAGCTGACCGAGCAGCACGAGCGTGCGGCTGGCCGCCGGGTCATGCCGGAAGATCTCACGAGCCTTCAGGTCCAACGGCCCGCACCCGCCGGTGTACACCCGCCAGGGCTGGTCGTCTCCGGCGTGAACGGGGATCGAAGGGGGCTGGGCGTGTTCGGCATAGCAGCGGAACCACGCTTTGGCACCCGCCTTCGTGTGGATCGCGGCCGGGTCGCCGCCGGCGGTGGCTTGGCTGACCGCCGGCTTTGTAGTCGCCGCAGTCTGTGGTGACCGCGTCACTTGCGGTGCCGGCTTCTCCTGCTGTGCCCGCATCTCCTGCGGCATCCGGACCGGGCGCTGGCAGGGGTGGGTGATAAAGACCGGATCGTGCCAGATGTCGAACGGGCGGCTCGGCCGCTTGGCATACAGCACTTCCGGCTTGGTTATAGCACCCGCCGCGAACAGTGCCGCCGCGGCGCGCGCCACGGTGGCGTCGTCGGCTGGGTCGCCGTCGATGCTGACCACCGGCGGCAGCGAACCGGCCTCGCCATCGCTGACGGCGCTCAGGTCAAGTCCTGCGATCACGCGCGCCAGAGTGCGGTCCTGGCCCGTCTGCACGACGAGCACCGAATCCTTCGCGGCTTTCAGGATCGCCGCGCCGAGCGCTCGCTCGGAGCCGGTGATCGCATCGGGAACCGCCTCGGCGGCCTCCGGGTCAGCGGCGAGGCGGGCGTCGAACAACTCAGCGCTCAGCACCTCGGCAATCGCATTGGGCGCGGTGACCTCGCAGCCCGTGCAACCCGAGATCAGCTGGCGCTGCGGCGGCCGGAACGAGAACGTGCTGTACTTCCCGATTGTGCTCGCGAGCTCACCTGGCGCGAGATCGCGCGGCGCCGTCACCGCCGCCGACCTGATGGTCATCAATGCCCGCGCGCTGACGGCCGTCGCGCAGCCAGCCCAGACGAGGCCGGCCAGCTCACCGACGCCGTGTCCGACCGCGACCGACGCCTCCACGCCCATGTCATCCAGCAGGGACAGGATCGCGAATAGTCGGCTGAGCTGGCGCAGCGGGAGATCGGCAAGCTCATCGAGCTGGCCGGAGATCACCAGTGCGACCTTGGGGCGGGCCTTGTCTGTCGCCGCCGGCGCCGGGCCGGACGGGCCAGCCGCCAGATAGATACCCGGGCGGGCGCTCATCGCGGCGGTCGGCTGTGCCTGAACCAGTGCCACGGCCGTCTTGGCCAGGTCGGCGAGCTGCTCCTGGCTGGCGGCCGTGAGCGCGATCCTGATCTCGTGCCCGTCGCCGTCCTGTTGGTCGCCCGCAGAGGAAGCCAGCTGCACGGCCAGATCCTGCATCTGCGCGTCAGACAGCCATGGCGCGATCTTTGCTATCCGGGACAGCAACTTGATCATCCCGGCCTGGCCGGGCGCCCTGAGCAGGTAAGCGAAGGTGTGATCACGGCCTGGCGCGTAGTTTCCTGAAGCGCGCGGTGCCGCGAGGCGGACGGCCGGCTCGGCGTCGGCTCGCTCCTGCGATTGCGATTGCGACTCGGACTGGGACTGGGACCTGACCAGGAACCGGGCAGGCCGGAGCTGCGGCGCCTTGGAGCCCGTGATGTGCTCACCCGGCTCGCCGCGCAGGATCAGGTGGTGCGTGATTCCCTGCGAGCCTGAGGAGATGCCGGCATGCCTGGTGCCCGCCGGCCACGGCTCTGGCGTGCCTGCCAGCCGCAGCGCTGCTTGCCCGTCCTGCAGCATCGGATGGGGCGTCCGGACGCCGGTCGACGGCGGAAGCACGCCGTTACGGATCGCGAGCACGGCCTTCGTCAGGCCTGCCACACCGGCGGCGGCGCCGGCATTGCCGATGTTCGCGCTGATCGAGCCCAGAACGGCGACCTGCCGGGAACCGGACCGGAGGGCGGCAAGCGCGGAGAGCTCGGCGTCGTCGGCCGGCCCGACTCCGGTTCCGGCGCCCTCGACTAGCTGAACCTCTGCGGGCTCGATCCCGGCCATCTCGTGCGCCCGGCGCATCGCGAGCAGCCGGGTCCAAGAATCGGGGTCCGGCGCCCCGGCCCGGTCGTCTGTGCTGGCTCCGCTGGCGGACGCGGTACCCCAGCCCACGATCTCCGCATACACGGGCAGGTCACTGGCCCTGGCGTCAGCGGTACGCATGAGCAACACAGCGCCGCAGCCTTCGCCCGGCAGGAATCCGGTCGGGCTGGCGTCGTAGACCCGCATGTCGGTGCGGGCGAGGCGACCGGACTTGGCCAGCGCCACGAGCGCGTACGGGTCGATGCCCAAATCAACCCCGCAGGCCAGGGCGGCGTCGAGCTGACCGGCCGACAGCGCCAGGCACGCGGAGGTGATCGCCGCCAGCGAAGACGCGTCGCCGACGTCGGCAGTCAGACCGCCGCCACCGAACCCGAAGCGGCCGCAGATGGCCGACGCGAGGCCAGCCGCGCTGCCGCCTGTCAGCGATTGCGCCGTGACGTCAGGGAAGGGCGCCAGGAATCGGGCAGCTGCCCTGACGAGAACCTCATGTCGCGTCCGCGGCGATATGCCTGCCCCTGTCAGCGCATCCGCCAGCACCGCGCGCGTATAAGGCCAGCGCAGCCGCAGGGCGGCGGCCGCCGGCCCGTTCTCGGCCGGCCGGTTGCCGATGAACACGCCCGTCCGCTCGGTCGGCAGGCCGGCGCCGCCCGGAAAGCCGGAGGCCGCGAGCGTCCTGGCCGAGGTCTCGAGGGCCAGCCAGTGCGCGGGATCGGTGCCGTCGAAATCGGACCCTGAGAACCCGAAGGCGTCCCGGTCAAAATGCCAGCCCTCCAGGAGAGCCGCACGCGTGCCGTATGTCGCGTCCAGCACGTTCGGATCAGGGTCGTAATACTCGGCCAGATCGACCCTGGCCGGCGGAATGCGGCGGAAAGCGCGCCGGCCGGTCAGAACGGCGTCGAGCAGCGCGGTCGTGTCGTCGGCATCCGGCAGCCGGCACTCCAACCCGACAATGGCGATGGACGCACTTGCGGGCTGAACGGACGTGACATCGGATGCCTTGCCGCTCATGACGCCAGTCCATACGTGCGGCAATGACGGGAATTGTCATTGGGTCCGTCCGATATGGCGTGGGCGAAATTGTCCGACCCAAATCGCAGCGCAGAACGCTGAAGATGCATTATTCCCCCGGAATTACCGAACAGCCTGGCAGTGACCCGGTCGTCTGAACCCGTCCCGTTTTGCCTCGGTTGAGCTGCTGACATGCTGCTCAGGACAGTGCTCAGGCCATGCCGCGCCGATCATCGCGACGTCCCGGCCCCGATCGAAACGCCATTATCAGCGTGCATGGCAGGTGCGCGAGCTGTAGCCAAGGCTGATTATTCAGTTCGCTGTCACAGCTTCATGCGAGGAATTAAATCAGCAATGCTCGCTGACCCGCTCGGAATGCAACGAAGACGGGTCGCTGTCTTAACTCAAGCGACGGACCGCCAGCGTGGCGCGCCCGTCGAAGACAGCACAGGAAAGCGCCCGTAGGTGACCGGGCTTCGATGCGCCGCTCCGGCGGGGTGGGATATCCTATGCGCGTGCGTTGCACCATGCTGCTCCTTAGTTAGCCGCGCCGACTATCTGACACCGTTGGCGCGGCTGCCCCTCGTGGACCGAGGGGCTTTTTGCTTACCAGAGACAGTGCAAGCGCAGGTGCGAGCCGTACTCAGCAATCGCGAGGACACGATGACAGCCGTTGACAGCGCGGATGTGGCAGCCGCAAACCGGTGGGATCCCCGGTCGGTCCAGGAGAAGTGGCTGGCCAGATGGGACTCGATGAACCTGTTCGAGGCCAGCGACGACCCCGGAGACGACAGGCCGCGCACCTACGTGCTCGACATGTTCCCCTATCCGTCGGGCGACTTGCACATGGGTCACGCCGAGGCATACGCGGTTGCCGACGCGATGGCGCGCTACTACTTCCAGCGCGGCTACAACGTGCTGCACCCGATCGGGTGGGACGCGTTCGGGCTGCCGGCGGAGAACGCCGCGATCAGGGGGGACTCGCACCCAGCCGACTGGACCTACGCGAACATCGAGAAGCAGGCGAGCTCGTTCCGCAGGTACGCGCTGTCGTTCGACTGGACCCGGCGGCTGCACACCTGCGACCCGGAGTACTACCGCTGGACGCAGTGGCTGTTCCTGCGGCTGTATGAGCGAGGCCTTGCCTACCGCGGCGACGGCTATGTCAACTGGTGCCCGCGGGACCAGACCGTGCTGGCCAACGAGCAAGTCATCAACGGGCATTGCGAGCGATGCGGCTGCGAGGTTGTCCGGCGGCTTCTCACCCAGTGGTACTTCAAGATCACCGAGTACGCCGACCGGCTGCTGGAGGACATGAAGCCGCTGGAGGGCAGCTGGCCGGAGCGGGTGCTGCTGATGCAGCGCAACTGGATCGGACGCAGTGAAGGCGCCGAGGTCCAGTTCGCGATCGAAGGGCGTGAGGAGCCCGTCACAGTGTTCACGACCAGGCCGGACACTCTGTACGGCGCGACGTTCTTCGTGGTCGCCGCCGATTCGCCGCTGGCCGCCGAGCTGTGCGAGCCTGACCGGCAGGAGGAACTGGGCGCTTACCTGGCTCAGGTTCGCAAGCTGACAGATATCGAGCGTCAGTCAGCCGACCGGCCGAAGACCGGCGTCTTCCTCGGCCGGCACGCGATCAATCCCGTGAACGGAGAGCGCATTCCGGTCTGGGCCGCCGACTACGTGCTGCCCGACTACGGCACCGGCGCCATCATGGCGGTGCCCGCGCACGACCAGCGCGACCTGGACTTCGCGAGAGTCTTCGGCCTGCCGGTTCGGCTTGTCGTGCAGACGGACCTGCCCGATCCGGGCGAGACGGGGCTGGCGACTCCCGGCGACGGCTCGCTGGTCAACTCCGGATCGCTGGACGGCATGAACAAGGCCGAGGCGATCGCGGCGATCACCGCGGTGCTGGAGGGCAAGGGCCTGGGCCGAGCCGCCGTCGGTTACCGGCTGCGCGACTGGCTGGTGTCCAGGCAGCGGTTCTGGGGCGCGCCGATCCCGATCGTGTACTGCGACGGCTGCGGCGAAGTGCCGGTCCCCGACGAGCAGCTGCCGGTCACGCTGCCCGACCTGCGCGGCCAGGACCTGGCTCCCAAGGGGATCTCGCCATTGGCCGCGGCCACCGACTGGGTGAACACCGAGTGCCCCAAGTGCGGCGGTCCTGCCAAGCGCGACACCGACACGATGGACACGTTCGTGGACTCCTCGTGGTACTTCCTGCGGTACTGCTCCCCGCGCTACACAGGCGGGCCGTTCGAGGTTGAGTCCGTCCGCCGGTGGTGCCCGATCGACCTGTACGTCGGCGGTGTGGAGCATGCGATCCTGCACCTGCTGTACAGCAGGTTCTTCACCAAAGTCCTCTACGACATGGGCATGGTGGACTTCACCGAGCCATTCCTGCGGCTGATTAACCAGGGCCAGGTAATCAACCAGGGCAAGGCGATGTCGAAGTCGCTGGGCAATGGCGTCGACCTGGGGGTGCAGCTGGCCGCGCATGGCGTCGACGCGATCCGCCTGACGATGTTGTTCGCGAGCCCGCCTGAGGACGACATCGACTGGGCCGACGTGCGGCCGGAAGCGTCGGTGAAGTTCCTGGGGCGCGCGATCAGGATAGCCGCGGACGCGGGCGAAGCGTCTGCGCCGGGCACTTCCGCCAGCGGCATCACCGAGCTGCGGCGCGTGACGCATAAGACGATCGAAGAGGTCACAAGGCTGGTCGAGTCCGCGCGCCTGAACGTGGCGGTGGCCAGGCTGATGGAGCTGGCGACCGCGGCCAGACGCGCGATCGACACGGGGCCAGGCGCGGGCGATCCGACGGTGAGGGAGGCGGCGGAAACGCTGACCGTTCTGCTGTCGCTGTTCGCCCCCTACACCGCCGAGGAGTGCTGGGAGCTGCTGGGACACCAGCCTTCCGTTGCCCTGGCTGGCTGGCCGCGTGCGGACCAGGCGCTGCTCGTACAGGAGCAGGTCACCTGCGTGATCCAGGTCAATGGCAAAGTGCGCGACCGGCTGGAGGTGCCGCCAGGCATCTCCGAGGACGAGCTGCGTGAGCTGGCGCTGGCCGCTTCCGGTGTCATCAGGGCGCTGGACGGGCGGGGCGTCAGCAAGGTGATCGTGCGGGCGCCGAAGCTGGTCAACATTGTGCCGGCTGCCTAGCAAGGCGAGGGCTGACGGGCGCCACCAGAGCGATCTGGTGGCGCCCGCCAGTGCGCCATGAACGTCCGCTCATGGCGCAGGGTGCGGGGGGCACGTCCTGCGAGTCTCGCCTGCGCCCGGGAACCAGCCTGCCAGCCGACGGTTCCCGGAGCGTCTAGTTCATCGTGCTGCCGGACCAAAAGGTAATGCCCGCAGCCTTCCTGATGGCTCAGACGCGCCGCAGCACCGCCACGACCTTGCCGAGGATGTCCGCCTCGTCGCCGGGAATCGGCGTGTAGGCGGGATTGTGCGGCATCAGCCAGACGTGACTTCCTGACCGCTTGAACGTCTTCACGGTGGCTTCGCCTTCGATCATTGCGGCGATGATGTCGCCGTTCTCGGCGACGGGCTGCTGGCGGACGACGACCCAGTCACCGTCCACGATCCCGGCGTTCATCATCGAGTCGCCGACAACCTTCAGCAGGAACAGCGTGCCCTCGCCGACGAGCTGGCGGGGGAGCGGGAAAATGTCCTCGATCGCCTCTTCGGCGAGGATCGGGCCGCCAGCCGCGATCCGGCCGACGACCGGCACATACGCCGCCTCCTGCGAGGTGATGTCCATCGCCGAGTCGTCATCGAAAGCAGGTTCGGGCCGTACGGCGGGGTGTCCGGGAAGCCGGACTTCCACAGTGCGCGGGCGCCCAGCATCGCGGCGCAGGTAGCCCTTGTTCTGCAAGGTGGACAGCTGGTACGAGACACTGGACGTGCTCGTCAGACCCACTGCCTCGCCGATCTCGCGCATTGAAGGCGGATAGCCGCGGCGCTGGACGGACTCGCGGATGACCTGCAAGACCTTCCGCTGGCGCCAGGTCAGGACGTGATCGGGATCGGGCTGGTCAGGCAGATCCGGAACCGGGACGGGGACACTGCCCCTTGGCTTCCTGCCCGGCCGGCCGCGCGGTTTGTCGTCGGCGCCGCCCTGTGTCTCCGTGGTCGATGACGCTGCGCCTTCTATGTCGCCGCTCATTCGGGCCTCCGGTTTGCTGGCTGGTTTCATCGCCGACGCTAGCGGTTCGTGACGGTTAGATCAAACATCTGTTCGACCGTTCTCGAAAAGTGTCGGACCCATGCGATATAAACACGATCGGATCTTCGTTCGATCGAACGTTCAAACGATCGAACAAGGATACTATCGAACTGTCGTTCGCTACCAGGAGGCGGCAATGGGCATGACGAGCGCTGCTGAGGCCAAACTCGACGCGAGGATCAGGCCGGAGATAACGATTCTGCGGTCGAGGACGTCCTATCCGCGGCGAGCGCGCCGCCCTGTGTCGCGCCGGCCGGCGCTGTCGGTGCTGCCAGGCGGTGCCGATGCCGGTCAGGTAGTGCGGACGACGCGCGATGGAACCGAGGCGGGCGGCCCAGGGGCGGCGCTCGCTCAAGCCGGAGCGGACAGCGTAGCGCCGCCGGTTCGAGGACAGGCGGCCGCCCGGCAGGCGCGGGTCGGGGAAGCCGCGAGCGGGCCCGCCCGCCGAGCGGCCGCCAACGGGCACGTACGTCTTACCAGGCGCGGGAAGATCGTTGTCGGTGCGCTGGTGGGTGTGGCAGTGGCCGGACTTGCCGCGCTGATCTGGCTCGCGATCGCGGGGCAGGCGGAGGCGGCCGGACCCGGCGGGCTGCGCGGCGGATCAGGGGCCGGGCACACGATGCTCAGGGTCGTCGTCCATCCTGGCGAGACGCTATGGAGCATCGCCGTGAGCACCGATCCGACCGCCGATCCGCGCGCCGTCATTCAGCAAATCATCGACGACAACGCGCTGCGCGGGCCCGCGATCCAGGCCGGTCAGGTGCTGTGGGTGCCGCGCGTCTAAGCGTCCGCGGGCGGCTTTTGTCCCAAGCACACGCTCGAATCAGTACCGCGCCGCTCGGTCGTGCTCAGCGATCGGGGACTTGCGCCGCGACGCGCTTAGGCACCACCATCCGCCACGCGTCGGTGATGAATTCGCGGGCCTCGCTGCGACTGAGGGCTGCCATTCGCGCATCGATCCAGTTGTAGCGCGCGTCGCTGCGGCGCTCGAGCAGGAACCTGTGCGGCTCGGCAGCGATCAGGTCGGCACGTTCTTCCTTAGGAAAGCCGAACCCGAGGATTGTCTCGTCGGGCGAGACGGCGGCGTAGACAATCCGGCCGACACGGAACTTCACGTAGTCGCGGATGAGGTGCTCCTCGGTGCGCGGCAGCGCCATGGCCCACCTGCGCACGTCTTCGATCGTCACCGGGTGCTCCCTGTCCTGGTCACGGTCGGCCACGCATTCATCGTGCCACTGGCTATGGCCGTTCAGTGCGGGGCGGCGCCGGGCCCGGCCATGGCCGCGGCGGCAGGGACGGGTACGCGTGCCCGGCACAATGGAATCCGTGGAGCAGCGGATAGCCTCGACCATTCTGAGCGACGGCACGAACGTGGCGTACGCGCTCAGTGGTCATGGGCCGTTCCTGGTCTACGCGCCAGGCTGGCTGACCCACCTTGAGCTGTCGTGGGCGATGCCGCCCGAGCGAGGTTTCTGCGAGGCGCTATCCGAGGGCAGGACGTTGCTTCGCTACGACAGGCCGGGCTGCGGGCTGTCCGGGTCAGATGGCGTCCGGCCGTCGATGGAACGTGAGCTCGCGATCATCGAGGCGGTGACAGAGGCCGCCGGCGCCGACCGGTTTGATCTGCTTGGCACCTCGCTCGGCGCACCAGTGGCGGCCAGCTGGGCGGCCGCGCACCCGGGCAGCGTCGGGCGGCTAGTCCTCTACGGCGGCTGGGTCAGGGGCGCCGAGCTCGCAGATCAGGCGCTGCGCGAGCACATGCTGGGGATCATTGAGCAGCACTGGGGCCTCGGCTCCGACGTGCTCGCCAACATCTTCGCGCCCGACGCCGATCAGCCGATGCGGGCGGCCTTCGCTCGCTACCAGCGCGAGTCCGCTTCTTCGCAGACGGCGGGCGCCATGCTCGCGTTCTCATACGAGACCGACGTGACCGCGATGCTGGCGAGCATTACTGCGCCGACGCTCGTGCTGCACAGGGAACGGGACCGTGCCGCCCCGCTCGCACAGGGCCGCGCACTGGCCGACGGAATCCCCGGAGCCAGGCTCGAGGTGCTCCCCGGCCGGTCCCACTTGCCGTACATCGGCGACGCGGATTCGCTCGCGCGGGCCATCCGGCGTTTCCTCGGGCTGCCCGCGCTGCGCCGCAGCACTGGGCCTGCCCTGACTCCGCGGCAGCGCGAGGTCGCAGCGCTGATCGCGGACGGGCTTACTAACAGGCAGATCGCGGAACGGCTGTACATCACCGAACGGTCGGCAGAGTCGCACGTGGAGCGGATTAGGGACCGGCTCGGGTTCCGATCGCGTTCCCAGATTGCGGCGTGGTTCGTCGCGTGCGGCCGCTGAGATTGCGGTATTTCCACCGCTGCTAACGCAGTGCCTGGGCAGCCAAGATGGTTGTCATGACCGACCAGACCAGTCCCGCGAAGCGGACAGCGGCCGTGCTGCTGCGCGGTTACGCAGCGCTCGCGTACGCCAGCTTCGTCGTCGCCGTGGCGTGGGGGATCACTTTCCTCGCCGACCTTCGGGTCGCGCCGGTAGTCGACAGGGCCGGCCGCCTGTCGGCGTGGCCTTCGGCGCTCGCCGACCTTGCGCTGCTCGGCCTGTTCGCGATCCAGCACTCGGTGATGGCCAGGCGCGGCTTCAAGTCGTGGCTCGCCGCTCGGCTGCCCGCGGCCGCCGAGCGGTCCACGTATGTGCTTGTCAGCAGCCTGATCCTGCTGATGGCTTTCTGGCAGTGGCAACCGCCGCCCGCGGTGATCTGGCGAGTGTCCGCACAACCATGGGTCGGCCTGATCTGGGTGCTGTACGGCCTCGGCTGGGCGATCGCGGTCGCGGCCACGTTCCTGGTGGATCACATGGACTTTCTCGGGTTGAAGCAGGCCGGCTGGCGCGGAGCCGGTCGGCCGTACGAACCGCCGTCCTTCACGACCAGGTGGCTCTACAGTTGCGTGCGGCATCCGCTGATGACCGGGCTGATCGTCGCCTTCTGGGCCACGCCGGCGATGACGGCCGGGCATCTGCTGTTCGCGGTCGCGGGAACCGGCTACATCTTGGTCGGCATCCGGTTCGAGGAACGCGATCTGCGCCGGGACCTCGGCGCCACCTATGAAAGGTATGCCGAGCGCGTTCCAGCGCTCGTGCCTGTGCGGCTGCCCGGGGCGCAAGCGGGCTCGGGTACTGAGCGGCGCCGACGTCCCGGTGACCAGCTGCCCAGTGCTTATCGATCAGCTACCGGAGTGATCGTCGATCAGCTTGCGGAGTGATCGTCGATCAGCCAGTGGGTGCCGATCGAGGCGATCCAACGCCCCGCCCGGTCCGCGCCGTCGCGCCCTGCCCGGTCTATGCCATCGCGCCCCGGCCCCTCGCCCGTCGGTGAAGGGAGGACCGCTAGGCGAGTTATGGTCCGCTGGCCGCCGTTCAGGTCGGAATAGAGCAGATCGATCGTGACCGGGTGCCGCTCGCTAGCCGCCTTCTGGAAGTCGGCGTAAACCGGTTCCTCCTGATCGCGCAGCGCGCCCTGCCAGAATCCCAGTCCACCTGGCGGCACGTACAAGGACCTGGTCTGGGCGCGGAATTCCTCGACCGGTTGGTGCTCCTGGTCGCCGAGCACGCGCTCCGGGTAGGGGTACCAGGCCTGGATGATGCCGATTCCGCTGCCCACGTTGCGCAGCCCGAAGGCCAGGTAAATCGCGTGGTCCGTGACATCGAAGACCGCCTGCGGGCCGTCGATGTGTACCCAGTGGTCGTCGGCGAACCCGATCTTCTGGCGCGGATCGCCGAGCTGGGCGTGCACAAGTACCGGGCGGAGCGAGGCGAGGAGTGAGCGCTCAGCGATCCTTGCCGCTCGGTTGGCCGAGCGGGTCGCAGTGAAGGTCGCGATAGCCAGGATGAGCGTGCCTCCCGCGGTAGTCAGCGAGGCAACGGTCTCCGGGGTCATCTCTCAGATTGTTCCATCCCGCACGACGCCGCATTCCCGGCGGCCGGGCGGGCGCGGCTTGGACAGGCCTGTGGGCGTCAGCGGTACCTGGCGACGGCGCGAGTCACCCGGCCGAGAAACTCTCTGCCGAGCGGGCTCTCGCTCGCTGCCGCGATCACCGCCAGATAGGCGAAGAGGCGCCAGAGCTCGATCCGATCCTCGAAATCGCGGTCGAGCGGACCGACCTCACGGTAGGCGTCGAAGACCATAGCGGGCACTGGCTCGAAGTACCCGAGCAGGGCGAGGTCCAGCTCCGGGTTCCCGAAGTAAGGGCAGGCATCGATGACGACGGCCCCGTCATCGCTGCTGATGAAGTTGTTCTGCTGGGCATCGCCGTGCAGGAGCGCCGGCGCCGGCTCTGGCCCTGCTAGCTCTGGCAGCCGGGCCATGATCCGGTCAATCCCCGCCGCAACCTCCGCGGGAAGGTGGCCGGAGTCGGCCGCCAGGCGCACGGCCGGCGCCAGCCTTCGCTCGGCGTAAAAGGCAGTCCATGTACCGGCTGGAACCGGCCGGTTGTCCTGCCGGAACGGGCCGAAGAAGCCATCGAACCCGGCAAGCCCGAACTTCCTGTCATGGACCGCATGGAGTGCGCCGAGCGTATGGCCAAGCGCCTCGTAGTCTGCTCGGGAGCGTCGCGCGGCTGGCCGCTCACGCAGCGCCTCGGTTAGCAGCAGGGCATCCTCGCCAGCCCTGAGGACGCCCGCCCCGACCGGAACCGGCGTGCGGGCGGCGCTGCGCTGCCTGATCAGGTCGAGCCCGCGCAGCTCGGCGGTGAATTGTGCGTGCCCGTCACGCCTGGCGGCGAGCTTGGCGAATACCGAGAACGGCTCGCCTTGATAAATCCCCGCCGGATGTGCGGCCCTGGCATCGAGTGGGGTGAAGCCGGTGCTGGTCCAAGGGCTGCCGCGATGCTCCGCCGCCGCGTGCTCGACCGCGCGGACCACGCTGGCCTTCAGGAGCGGATGGGTCATCGTCAGGCGCCAGGGCGCTCCATCCAGCGCTCTGGTCTGAGCAGCTCGCCGAACCCATACCGCCGATACAAGGTCCGGCCAGGATGGGCCATCAGCAACTGCCTGATGCCGGCCACATCAGGATGCTCGACAGATACCTGGACCAGGAAGCTGCCTGCTCCGCCGCCCCGGTGACCGGTCGCCACGAACACGTCGCACAGCCAGGCGAACGTTGCACGGTCGGTGACGAATCTGGCGAACCCGACCTGCTCTCCGTCGCCGGTGTACAAGCCCAGGACCAGCGAGTTCTCGATTGATCGCGCCATCACGTCGTGTCGCCGGCCCGCGGCCCAGTAGCTTTCCTCGCACATCCAGCCGTGCACGAGGTCCACGTCTACCAGGGACGGGTCATCGCTTGCCCAGTAGCCGTCAGGGCCATCCCACCGCACAGCCGCAGCACCTCCAGTCTTCGTTGGTTGCCGATTCCAGATCGCCCGTTCGGGACGAACGTGCTCTAACCGTAAGTCAGACATATGTGGTTGCATCGCACAGGGCGCGAGGCACGATGGTCGGATGGAGGACTGGGTTGCCTGGCACCGTCTGTATGACGAACCTGGCTCGGCGCTGCGGGCGCGGCTCGACCGTGTCACATTGCACCTTCGGGCGACGCTAGACCAGGCGCCGCCCGGGCCGGTTCGGCTGCTCAGCCTGTGCGCGGGCCAGGGCCGCGACGTACTGGAGGTCATGCCCGCGCATCCGCGCGGTCGCGACGTCTCCGCAATCCTGGTCGAGGCCGACACCGAGAACGCTCGCCTGGCAAGACAGGCAGCTGACGATGCCGGACTCAGCGGGTTGCTGGTCAGGGAAGCCGACGCGAGCGTGATCGCGAACTTCGCCGACGCGTTGCCCGTGGACGTGCTGCTGCTGGCAGGGATCTTCGGTAACGTCAGCGCCGCCGATATCAAGCAGACCATTGATGCCGCGCCCGCACTGTGTGCGCCCGGCGCGACCGTCATCTGGACCCGGCACCGCCGTCCGCCCGACGCGACAAGGTCCATACGCTCCTGGTTCGCTGTTGGCGGTTTCGAAGAGGTTGCGTTCGACCAACTCGACAGCCAATACCTGACCAGCGTGGGCGTGCATCGGCTTACCAGCCGGCGTCCCGGGAAGCTGCCCGCCCCGGAGCGGCCGCTCTTCACGTTCGCCAGCCACAATTGCTGAGCCACAAATCCTGAGCCACCGGTCCTGATCCAGCGCCGAGCCACGGCTCTGCGGACCGCAAACTGTCGGTGCCCCGTGGAATCGTTAGCGGGGACAGGGTTGGGTTCGGCGCGACACGCCGGCGATCGCAGGAGACGTCGTTCAATGTGACCTCGCAAAGTATTGCTTATCTGGCGATCAGGGCACCTCGCGCGGCGCCGCGCGAGTGATCTGTGGCGCCGGCGCGTGATGGACTTGCGCTTAGCGGTTCGGTGGACCACAATATCTAGTAGTTACACAGCTGTAGTTCTTCTACAACTTGTGATCACGACAAGTTAGCTTCATAACGGGCCGCAGGGGGTGATCGCGTGTACTGCCCGTACTGCAGGCATCCAGATAGCAGGGTGATCGACAGCCGGACGGCCGAGGATGGCGCCGCGATCCGTCGCCGCAGGTCCTGCCCGGAGTGCGGGCGTCGGTTCACCACGCAGGAGACCGTCATCCTCATGGTCGGTAAGCGCAGCGGCGCGACCGAGCCGTTCAACCGGGACAAGATCGTTAACGGGGTCCGGCGGGCCTGTCAGGGCAGGCCGGTCAGCGAGGACCAGCTCGCGATCCTGGCTCAGCGCGTGGAAGAGGCCATCAGGTCGCGGGGCTTGGGCGAGGTGCCGTCGCACGAAGTTGGCCTGGCCATTCTGGGCCCGCTGCGGGCGCTCGATGAGGTCGCCTATCTTCGGTTCGCCTCGGTGTACCGGGGCTTCGAGTCGCTGGATGACTTCGAGGCAGAGATAACGGCGCTGCGCGCTCACCACGACGAGAAGCGGCGGCTGCCCGCCGAAGATCTTGATCGTCATGCCGATTCGGTTCGGGACGGCGATTCGAAGAAGGCAGCCACTTGGCAGTCAGCGGCCGCGAAGGGCAGCTGACTGGCAGGTTGGGCCGCCAGGGCTAAGGACAGGTAACCGGAACAAGAGCCGGAACGGGCTCGAGATGGAATCAGCGGTGATTCCGAAGGGGGAATGACATGACCGAGACAGCGAGCGGATCAGCGGCGCAGGACGGCAAGGGCGCACGCAAGGGCCTGCGGATCCGCCGTGTCAATACGCGCAAGGGCACCCATCCATACGACGAGGTGACCTGGGAGCGCCGCGACGTCGTGATGACGAACTGGCGCGACGGCTCGGTCAATTTCGAGCAGCACGGCGTGGAGTTCCCCGACTTCTGGTCAGTGAACGCGGCGAACATCGTCACCACCAAGTACTTCCGTGGCGCGGTGGGCACGCCACAGCGCGAGTGGAGCCTGAAGCAGCTGATCGACCGCGTCGTGGGCACCTATGGCGCCGCCGGCCGCAAGCACGGTTATTTCGCCAGCGAAGAAGACGCCGAGATCTTCGAGCACGAGCTCACCTACGCCCTTGTGCATCAGATATTTGCCTTTAACTCGCCGGTCTGGTTCAACGTAGGAACGTCGTCACCGCAGCAGGTCAGTGCGTGCCAGCCGTACGACGCCATGGTTAGCACGCCAGCCGGCTTGATCCCGATCGGCGCCTTGGTCGAGCAGAACGCGGTAGGCGCCAAGGTGTACGACGCCGGCGGCATCACACGCGTGATGGCGACCAAGGCAAATGGCGTTAAGGACGTGCTACGGCTGCACACCAAGGCCGGTTACACGTTGGATGTCACGGCTGATCATTTGGTCTGGCGCTGCTCCGGTTATAGGCCCAATGAAGGGCGATTCGTTCCGGCCGGCTCACTGCGCACCGGTGACCGTCTTCAGTGGCACCGGCGCCCAGCGTTCGGTGAGGACGAGATCAATCCTTGGGAAGTGGCCGAAGCCGCGCTCGCCGGATGGCTACAGGCTGACGGTTTCGTGGGCCAGTACAGCACCGGAACAAACAAGTCGCTCACGATCGAGGCGATGACTGTGACCGACGCTGAGCGCGACTGGGTCACCGACGCCCTCACCAAGGTCCTCCCGGGTGTGCACAGCCACGAGCGGCTGGTTCCGACCGAGAACCCCGATCTCGACTGCCGCAGAACTCGCCTTTACGGCGAAGTGCTTCGCCCATTCGTCGAGCGCTGGGATTTGCTCGTCCGGGGCACGGAGATGCGCGTTCCTCAACACCTATACAGTGCCCCCTTGCCTATCGTGGCGGCATACCTGAGGAGCGTCTTCCAGGCCGAAGGCTTTGTGTCGGCGCACGCTCGGTCAGCGCTCGTCGAGGTTGACATGATCTCCGAGCAGCTGATCAGAGGCATGCAGTCGCTACTGCTTCGCTTCGGCATCTTCGCTCGAGTGGGCTTCAAGAGGGACGCCCGGTCAGACCGAAAGGGTTGCTGGACGCTGCGGATCCAGAATGCGGGCGATCGAAGGATTTTCGCCGACGAGATCGGATTTATTGATCCCGTAAAGGCTGCGAAACTGGAGCGCAGCTTTGACCTGCCGGGACGAACCGCTAGAGATCTTAGGAACCTCGAGATCGCCTCTATTGAGTCGCTCGGGGCGATGGAGGTTTATGACATCCAGACCGACAGCGGTGAGTATCTATCTGGCAACCTCCGCGTCCACAACTGCTTCATCCTTGCGGTTGACGACACGATGGAGTCCATTCTCGACTGGTATCGCGAGGAGGGCCTGATCTTTAAGGGCGGCTCAGGGGCGGGCGTGAACCTGTCGAGGATTCGCTCGAGCCAGGAACTGCTTGCTTCGGGCGGCACGGCCAGCGGACCGGTCTCGTTCATGCGCGGTGCGGACGCGTCCGCCGGGACGATCAAGTCAGGCGGCGCCACCAGACGGGCCGCGAAGATGGTGGTACTCGATGTCGATCACCCCGATGTCGAGGAGTTCATCGAGACCAAGGCGCGCGAGGAAAGGAAGATCAGGGTCCTGCGCGACGCCGGGTACGACATGGACCTAGGCGGAAAGGATATCTACAGCGTCCAGTACCAGAACGCGAACAACTCGGTCCGGGTGTCGGACGAGTTCATGCGCGCGGTGGAGACCGGCGATGTCTTCGACCTGCTCGCCAGGCAGACCGGCGAGACGATCAAGCAGGTTGAGGCGAAGGATCTGTTCCGCCAGATGGCACAGGCCGCATGGGAGTGCGCCGACCCGGGGATCCAGTACGACGACACGATCAACGACTGGCACACCTGTCCAGAATCGGGACGAATCACCGCAAGTAACCCATGTAGTGAATACGTCCATTTGGACGATTCGTCCTGTAATCTCGCGAGCATTAACTTGCTGAAGTTCCTGCGCGATGACGACACGTTTGACGTGGAGCGGTTCCAGGCCATTACGGAGCTGGTCATCACGGCGATGGACATCTCCATCTGCTTCGCCGACTTCCCGACCCAAAAGATCACCGAGACGACGCGTGCATTCCGGCAGCTCGGAATCGGCTACGCCAACCTCGGGGCATTGCTGATGGCGACGGGGCATGCGTACGACTCGGACGGCGGCCGGGCCATCGCCGCCGCCATTACATCGCTGATGACCGGAACGGCGTACCGGCGCTCGGCCGAACTGGCCGCGGTCGTCGGACCCTATGACGGCTACGCGCGGAACGCGAGCGCACACAAGCGGGTCATGACCAAGCACACCGCCGCCAGCCAGGAGATGAACGTGCCGGCCGGCGAAGACGAGTCAATCCTGACCGCTGCCAACCGGACCTGGCATGAATGCCTGAAGCTTGGCGAGAAGAATGGGTACAGGAATGCCCAAGCCAGTCTATTGGCGCCTACCGGAACAATCGGACTTATGATGGATTGCGACACTACTGGTGTCGAACCGGACCTGGCGCTTGTCAAGTTCAAGAAGCTGGTCGGCGGCGGCTCGATGCAGATCGTGAACCAGACGGTGCCTCGTGCGCTGAAGAACCTCGGCTACCAGAGCGAGCAGGCCGAGGCCATCGTCGAGTACATCGCCGAGAACGGGCACGTCGTCGGCGCGCCAGGGCTGCGGACCGAGCACTACGAGGTCTTCGACTGCGCGATGGGGGAGCGGGCGATCAGCCCGATGGGCCACGTCAGGATGATGGCCGCCATCCAGCCGGCGCTCTCCGGGTCGATCAGCAAGACGGTCAACCTGCCAGAGAGCGCCACGGTCGAGGACATCGAGAAGGTGTACTTCGAGGGCTGGAAGCTCGGCCTCAAGGCGCTCGCGATCTATCGGGACAACTGCAAAGTCGGGCAGCCGCTGTCTGTGGCTAAATCGAAGCCCGCCGAGGTCAGCGGCGCGGCCACGGTGGCGGCGTCCGGGCAGGCGCCGGCTCAGGTCGCGGGCCACGCTGCTCCGCAAACCGCTCGGCCGGTGCGGCGTCGCTTGCCTAAGCAGCGCACGGCGACCGTGACCAGGTTCTCCGTCGGCGGGTCCGAGGGCTACATGACCGCATCGAGCTATCCGGACGGCGATGTCGGCGAGGTCTTCCTCAAACTGGGCAAGCAGGGCTCGACACTGGCCGGCGTGATGGACGCGTTCTCGGTTGCGATCTCGGTGAGCCTGCAGTACGGCGTGCCATTGGAGAAGTGGGTGGAGAAGTTCACCAACATGCGGTTCGAGCCCGCCGGAATCACCGACGACCCGGACATCAGAATGGTGAGCTCGGTGATGGACTACATCTTCCGCAGGCTGGCCCTCGACCACTTGCCGTACGACGTTCGGGCCGATCTCGGCATCCTGTCGGTCGCCGAACGTTCGGCGATCCTGGACGGCGAGGACCCGGCCGCGGCAGCCGACGAAGTCGACACCGAGGAACTCGCTCAATCCGCTCCCAGGGAGGAGCGCAGGTCGACCGTGGCCGGTTCCGATGCTCGGGGCGGAGAGGCTGAGCAGCCGGCGGCGCCGCCAGCACCGGCAGAGGCCGGTAGTTCGACCGAACTGATCGAGTCGCATCAGGGCCGGGTCGCTGACGCCCCGCTGTGCCTGACCTGCGGCACGAAGATGCGTCCTGCAGGCAGCTGCTACGTCTGCGAGGGCTGCGGCTCCACCAGCGGCTGCAGCTAACGAGACCACCCGCCCTGGCGGTGGCCGGACGCAGCGGACGTCCGGGCTTGGAAGGGCTCGGACGTCCGCTGCCACCATTCGTAAGGCGACAGCGTCGTGTTAGTTGCGGAGGATTTTCAGGCACAATTGCTGAAAATCCCCCACGATCTTGCCCGTGTGCGCCGGCGTCAGACTCCGTCTGGGATTGACCTGGACGTCCTGCCAGCCGGTCCAGTCAGCGACGCGGGCCCGATCGCGCAGGATGCTCGTGCGACGGCTACGCGACCGGCTGGCACGGGCTGGCCTGTGCGATCCTGAAATTGGCTTGCGAGTTGTCAGCACGCTGGATCGGCAACCCGAGAGCGGCAAGCTCAGCCGGTTCGTGCCGCTAGGCGCCCGGTGACCGGGTCCACAGTCTCTGATACGTCGAGGCCGTTCAGGAACAGCGACGTGCACTCGTCGGCGAACCTGCTCAGTGGATACTCACTGCTCGGCCGGAACCAGCGCACGGACGGCCAGATGGCGTCGCGCATCAACCGGTAAACAATCCGTGGCTCCAGATCGGGCCGGAACGCGCCCTGCACCACGCCGTCGTTGAGCACCTCAAGCCAGGCCTGCCTGACCTGCGCCGCGGCAGCGGTCAGATAGCCGAAGCGCTCGGACTGGGAGAGATAGTTGACGTCGGACTGGTAGATCTCGGTGGCGTGCGGATGCGCCTCGACAACGGCGAGGCACTCCGAGATCAGGTCACGCAGCTTGCCGCGCGGGTCACCTGACCGTGCCGTTACCCGCGTGCACGCTGCACCCAGGTCCTTGAGGTATGGCGAGAGGATTTCGTCCACCATCGCTTCCTTGGAGTCGAAATGGTGGTACAGGCTCCCCGACAAGATTCCGACCTGATCGGCGATCTCGCGGACCGTCGTGGCGGCTACGCCTTTGCGCGCGAAAAGCTCTGCCGCCGCGGCGAGGATCTGATCGTGCCTGTCCCCGGGCTCTCGGCTCATGGCGGCTACCAGTCCTCTGGCCGGGCTTGGCCGGCTGCGTCAGGCAGATGCACCTGCGCGACGGCTGAGTATAGTGGGCCAACGGTATCAAACAAGCGCTTGCTACCCATTTCGCAAGCCGCGGGATAGACACCTGGCCAGCACGCATTCCGGGCCCGGCGGTGGAAGGCGGCCATGAGGCAGAAGCTGATGACGGCCGCGGCTGTCGTGGCGGATCTGCGCTCGGGGATGACCATCGGCATCGGTGGCTGGAGCTCGCGGCGCAAGCCCATGTCGCTGGTCAGGGCCATCTGCCAATCGGACCTGGCCGACCTGACGATCGTCAGCTACGGCGGCCCGGACGTGGGGATGCTGCTGGCGGCCGGCAAGGTCCGCAAGCTGGTTTACGGCTTCGTATCGCTTGACTCGATCCCGCTCGAGCCGCATTTCCGGGCCGCCAGGCAAACGGGCGCGATCGAGGCGGCCGAATATGACGAAGGCATGCTGCAGTGGGGCCTTTACGCGGCGGCGTGCCGGCTGCCGTTCCTGCCGACCAGGGCCGGTCTCGGTTCCGATGTCCCGCGTGTCAATCCTGATCTGCGCACCGTCAGGTCTCCGTACGACGACGAGGAGGAGCTGCTCGCCGTGCCTGCGTTGCGGCTCGACGCGGCGCTGGTGCACGCCAGCCGCGCGGACGCCCACGGCAACGCTCAGTTCCTCGGGCCCGATCCGTACTTCGATGACTTGTTCTGCATGGCAGCCGAACGGGCCTACGTGTCCTGCGAGCAGGTGGTCCCGACGACGGAGCTGACCGCAGCCGCATCGGTCCAGACAGTGCGGATCCAGCGCTGGATGGTCGCTGGCGTCGTCGAGGCACCACGGGGCGCGCACTTCACCTCCTGCGAGCCGGACTACGGCAGGGACGAGGAGTTCCAGCGTGAGTACGTCAGCGCTGCCGGGGACGCAGCGAGCTGGGCCGCGTTTCGCGCAAGCTACCTCGACCAGGACGAGGACGGCTATCAGGCGGCCGTGGCTGCCAGAGGCGCGGCCAGGGCGGCACCGTGAGCGATACGGCAGCTGGCCCGGCCACCAGGGCCGAGATATGCGCGGTGGCCTGCGCCGAGGCCTGGCGCGGCGAGGGGGAGATCCTCGCCAGCCCGTTCGGCGTGATCCCGACCATCGGCGCCCGGCTGGCCAGGGCCACGTTCGAGCCCGACTTGCTGCTAACCGACGGGGAGGCGCTGCTTGGACAGGGCACGTGGGCCCTTGGCGCGGCGCCGGCCGTTATCGAGGGGTGGCTGCCGTATCGGGCAATTTTCGACCTGATCTATAACGGCAAGCGCCACGTCATGATGATTCCCAGCCAGATCGACGCGTTCGGCAATGTCAACATCTCGGCGATCGGCGAGTTCAGCCGCCCGAAGGCGGCGCTGCTTGGAGTGCGAGGCGCGCCGGGCAATACAGTGAGCCATCCCGTGAGCTACTGGGTGCCCAGGCACTCGCCGCGGACGTTCGTGGCGGCCGTCGACATGGTCAGCGGGATCGGCTATGACCGGGCAGCGAAGGCCGGGTCAGCGGCGTCCCGTTTTCACGACCTGCGGCGAGTGGTGAGCAATCTCGGCGTGTTTAGCTTCGCCTCGGCTGACCGGACCATGCGCCTGGTGTCGGTGCACCCGGGCGTGCACGTGGCCGACGTCCAGGCGGCGACCGGGTTCGACCTGGCCATCGCCGGCGAGGTGTCGCGTACCCGCGAGCCCTCGGCGGCCGAACTCGACCTCATCAGAACGGTGATCGACCCAGGCGGCAAGCGGCACGCGGAGCTGCCGGGATGACAGGGGCCCGGCGTTGAGCAGCCTGCACACGCCGATCTGCGACCTGTTCGGGGTGCGATATCCGATCGTGCAGACCGGCATGGGATTTGTCTCGGGTCCGCGGCTTACTGCGGCCACCGCGAACGCAGGCGGGCTCGGCATCCTCGCGAGCGCGACGATGAGCCTTGCCGAGCTGGCTGCGGCGATCGACCTGACAAGAAATCTCACCGACGCTCCGTTCGGGGTGAATCTGCGTGCCGACGCGCCTGACGCGCGGCAGCGAGCCGAGCTGCTGATCGGCGAGCAGGTCAAGGTGGCCTCCTTTGCACTGGCACCGCGGCAGGATCTCATCGCCAGGCTGAAGGATGCAGGCGTCGTCGTGGTGCCCTCTATCGGTGCACGGCGGCATGCCGAGAAGGTGGCCGCTTGGGGCGCTGACGCCGTGGTGGTCCAGGGTGGTGAGGGTGGCGGGCACACCGGCCAGGTCGCGACGACCGTGCTGCTGCCTCAGGTCGTCGATGCGGTGGACATCCCCGTCATCGCTGCTGGCGGGTTCTTCGACGGTCGCGGTCTGGTGGCGGCGCTCGCCTACGGCGCTGCCGGGATAGCGATGGGCACCAGGTTCTTGCTCACCAGGGACAGCGAGGTTCCTGCGGCGATCAAGGATCTGTATCTGCGGGCCACGGTCGCGGACACGGTGGTCACCGCCGCGCTTGACGGGGTGCCGCAGCGGTTGTTGCGGACGCCGTTCACGGACCGGCTGGCCCGTGATGGCGGCGTTGCGCGGCTGCTCAGGTCGGTGCGCAGCGCCGCGGCCTTCCGTCGGCTGACCGGCTCGAACTGGGCCGCCCTCATGCGCGAGGGATTGCAGTTGCGGCAGGCGCACGGGCTTGCGCTCGGTCAGGTGCTGCTCACGGCCAACACGCCCGCTTTGCTAAGGGCCGCGATGGTGGACGGACGCCCTGAGTTCGGCGTGATGGCTACCGGCCAGGTTGCCGGCATTATCGACGATCTGCCAAGCTGCGCCGAGCTGATCGAGCGGACCATCGCCGAGGCAGAGTCCATATTTGCGGGGTTCGCTGACGACGCGCGCCACGACGACGTGCGGCATGAAGCCTCGCTGACCGATGCGGACGGAGAACAGCGGTGATCGGATCATCCGTCGGCACCGATGGTGTCGCCGAGTGCGTGCTTGACCATCCGCCGGTGAACGCGCTTCCGGTCGCTGGCTGGTTCGAGCTCGCCGCGGCGCTGCGCGCTCTCGGCGACGACGAGCGCGTGCGGGTCGTGATACTCCGCGCGCAGGGTCGTGGCTTCTGCGCTGGCGTGGACATCAAGGAACTGCAGGCGGCACAGGACTTCGCCGCGCTGGTTGGCGTAAACCGCGGGTGCGCGGCCGCGTTCGCCGCGGTATACGAGTGCCAGGTGCCCGTGATCGCGGCCGTTCACGGGTTCTGCCTGGGTGGCGGGGTCGGCCTGGCTGGCAGCGCGGACATCATCGTCGCCAGCGAGGACGCGACCTTCGGCCTGCCCGAGGTGGACCGGGGGGCGCTGGGAGCCGCGACGCACCTGGCCAGGCTCGTGCCCCAGCACAGGATGCGCGCGCTAATGTATACGGCCGCGACGGCTACGGCGGCCGAGTTGCATGGCTATGGATCGGTCTTGCAGGTAGTTAAACGGGACGATCTGCACGATGCGGCGCTCGCCGTCGCCAGGCAGGTCGCCGCGAAGGACCCCGTCGTGATCCGGGCGGCGAAAGAGTCGCTGAACGGCATCGACCCTGTCGATGTGCGCCGCAGCTACCGCTATGAGCAGGGCTACACGTTCGAGCTGAACCTGACGGGCGTGGCAGACCGGGTACGTGAGGAGTTCGGCAGCGGCGGAAAGGGCTGAGCCTCAGGGTCGGCCTCGACCGATCGCGTCGGCGAAGGCGGGCCGCTGGCCGCCGCCATCGACCACGAGATTGGCCCCGCTGATATATCCGGCCAGCGGCGAGGCCAGCAGGAGGCAAGCGTCGGCCACGTCGTCCGGGGTGGCCATCCGGGCAAGCGGGACGGTCGCGGCGACTGCGTCCAGGGCTGCTTCATCGCCGTAATGAGCCGAGCTCAGTTCGGTGCGCACCAGCCCGGCGGTCACGCAGTTGACACGGACCGCGGGCGCCCATTCGATGGCCAGCGCCTGGGTCAGTGTGATCAGTCCAGCCTTCGCGGCGGCGTAGGCCGCCGTTCCCGGGGCCGGCCTGATTGCCGAAACGCTGCCGATGTTGATGATCTGACCGCCTCCCGGCTGGTCTTGCATGATCGCATTCGCGGCTTGCGCCACGAAGAACGGCGCCAGGAGATTCAGCCGGATCACGGCCGTGACCAGATTTGGCGACGCCACTGCGGCCGGGACCGATGGCGAACCGCCCGCGTTGTTCACGACGATGTCGAGCCGGTCAAAGCGATGGGCTGCTTCATTGACCATGGCGGCGGCCTGATCGGGATCGCGCACGTCGGCAGCCGCAAAATCCAGCCCGGCCGGCAGCCGGTCGGGCTGAGACCGGCCGCAGACCAGGACTCTGGCGCCGCTGTTCAGCAGCCGACGGGCGATCGCCAGGCCAATGCCGCGGGTGCCGCCCGTCACCAGCGCCGCGCGCCCCGCCAGCGTCTCGGTGTGGTCGTCGCGTGTCGGAACGGCTGCCTTGTCGGCCGCTCTCGCCTGCTGTGGCTGGTCAGATGCCATGCCCGATGATGGCGACGTCGTCGTTCTTAGCCCTTGACCCTGCGCCCTGCCGTCCAGACGCCGGTGATGTGCTCGGGCCTGGCCAGCACCGAGATGTCGGCCAGCGGATCGGCGCCCACCGTGATGACATCGGCGTCGAACCCGGCCTCCAGCCTTCCGCTCTTCGGCGCCAGCGGCCCAAGCGTGAGCGGCGCGGTAGCGGTGGCCGCCTCGATCGCCTGTAGCGGTGTCATGCCGAGCTTGGCCAGGTGCACCACTTCTGCGCCGTTGGAGCCCCAGGCGTTCGGGCGGTCAGGTCCGGTGATCCCGATGTCGGTTCCCATGGCGATCGTCACCCCGCGCTCGATCGCCCGCGCGACGGCATCGGCATGCGTATTCGCCAGGGCAGTGAGCTTGGCGGCCGCGTAGTCGGGCACGGCGCTGAGATTGGCCAGGATGTCCTCCACGATCGTCCTGGTCGGAACCATGATCGTGCCGGTCTCACGCATCGCGTCGCACCCCTCGTCGTCTAGATAGGTGCCGTGCTCGATCGAGCGCACGCCGGCCTCGATGGCGGCCATGATCCCTGGTTTGCCATGGCAGTGCGCGGCAACGGCGCGGTCAGCCAGGCCGGCCACCTCGACGATCACCCGGAGCTCGGGAACGGTGAACTGCTGATGGATGGGGTCGTCGACCTCGGACATGACGCCGCCCGACGCGCACACCTTGATGACCTTGGCGTTTTTGCGTAGCTGCTCCCTGACCGCACGCATGCACTCAGCCTCGCCATCGGCCAGCCGCAGCTCGCCGTACTGGTGGTGCCCGAAGTCGTTGACCCAGGCCAGCGGATAGGAGTGCAGGTCGGCATGACCGCCGGTGGTGCTGAGAATCGATCCGGCGGCGTAGATGGCTGGCCCGTCGATGACCCCCTCGGCCACCGCCCTGGCCAGGTAGATTCCCAGACCGCCGACCTCACGGACGGATGTGACTCCCGCGTCCAGGGCGGCGCGCAGGTCCCTCCCGCATCGCGCCGCGCGCAGTGGTGATGCCTCGACGGGAAGCTGACTGATGTCGAGCGTGCGGACGCCCAGGAAGTGCCCGTGGCAGTCCCACATGCCAGGCATGACCGTCTCGGTACGGTGCACGGTCGCGCCAGGAGTATCCGGCGCCTCGGCCGATGGGCCCGCGAACGTGATCACGGGGCCGTCCAGGACGACCACGCCGTCGGTGACCGGCGCGTCCCGGCCAGGCAGCAGCAGCTCAGCCTCGATCCGTTCCATGAGCTTCTCCTTCATGATCGCCGGACCGGTCACCGCAGGACATCATGTCGGCTTTGCACACGTATCGCAACGGCGGCGCTCGGTGGGAACAAGGCGGGCCTGGGGAGAATGGATGGCAGACGGCGGAATTTGCCATGCCATCTGAATGTGTATCGCCGGATGCGCACGCTAATGCGCTATACAAGTAGCGGTGCAAGGGAGCGAGATGCCGCCTGCGGACGGGTCGTTGTCAGCGCCTGGCCAAGGGCCAGTGCGCAGCACACTCGGTCGCTTGCGCCGCTCGTTCGATGCAGCGCCGCTTCCTATCAAGATCCTGATCGTCATCGCGTGCTGCATTATCTGTGTTCCATTTGCGGCGTTCGGTATTCTTGCCGGACTTATCTTCGCGCCTTATGCCGTGTGGACGGGTCGGCGCGACGGCTGGGCGACGGCATCGGTCGGGCTCTGGGGTCTTGTGCTGGTGGCCACCCAGGTCCATGGCGATTCGCTGCAGCACTACTCACTTCTCGCGCTGCCGGTGATCGCGGCCCTGGTGGCACACGCGGGCGCGCTTGGGCGCTGGTTCGCGCCGTGCCGCACCGTCGCGTGGGTCTTGTTGCTGGCGCTGCTGCCCGGCATCGCCGCGTTCCGCCTGATCGGTAAGGGCCAATCGCTGTTCGGGCCGGCGCTGGCCTGGATGCTGGCGGCCGTAGTGCTCGGCTGGCGGCTGGCGAAGGCCTGGCAGGACAGCCGCCAGAACGCACAGATGCAGCAGATACGCGGCGGCGGGCCGGGCGCGGGAGTCGCCTGGAAGGACGGTCAGACGACACGGCAGAACCGCGCGCGACCGGCCAACGGGCTGGCAGGCGGCGGGTCAGGCCAGGCTGGCCAGCGTCCGGGGTCCAGGCCCACCCCGGGAGGCCGGCCAGCCGCGGGGCCCGAGGGCACCAGGGTGATGGCGTCTGGGCGCACCGGCCTGGCCAATGCGCCCACAACGGCGATCGGCGCCGAGAACGCCTATCCGGTGATCGAGCAACCCGCGATCACCGTGGATGAAGCTATGGCCGAGCTCGACGAGATGATCGGGCTGACCGCCGTGAAGGATCAGGTCCGCTCGTTCGCGGCCTCGATCGAGGCCGCCCGGCGGCGGGCCATGGTGGGCATTGGCGCCGAGAAACCGATGCAGCATTTCGTCTTTCTCGGACCGCCGGGAACCGGCAAGACGGCGGTCGCGCGGATCGTCGCCAAGATCTTCTACGCGTTCGGGCTGCTCGACTCGCCCGCGGTCATCGAAGCGCAACGCTCCGACCTGGTCGGCGAGTACCTTGGCGCGACCGCTATCAAGACGAACGAGCTGATCGACTCAGCCATTGGCGGGGTGCTGTTCATCGACGAGGCCTACAGCCTTGTCAATGAGGGTGACGGCCAGAACGACCGCTTCGGGAACGAGGCCGTGCAGGCGCTGCTCAAGCGTGCCGAGGACGACCGCGACCGGCTGGTCATCATCCTGGCGGGCTATGAGCGGCAGATGGAGGCGTTCCTGGCCTCCAATCCTGGCCTGACGTCACGGTTCGCGATCCGCGTGAAGTTCGGCGGGTACACCCCGGCCGAGCTTCTTCAGCTCGCCGACCTGACTGCCGCCAGGCGTGGCGAGATCATCGATCCCCACGCCCGGTCGGTGCTGTGGCGCATGTTCGAGGAGGTGGGACGGCGCAGGCTCGGCGACGAACTCGGCAACGGCCGGTTTGTCAGGACCCTGCTCGAACGCGCCGGCCAGGCCAGGGACGTCCGGGTGATGGGCACCGGCTTCGATCCTGCTCCCGCTGACCTCGTCACGCTGACGGCCAGCGACCTCGAGCACGCATATACCGAACTCACATCGCGGTACCGCGGCTACGACGAGACACCGACGCTTGAGAGCGCGCTCGCTGAGCTCGACGCGCTGGTCGGCCTGGAGCCGGTGAAGCGACAGGTACATGAGATCGCGGCACAGCTCAGGGTCGCGAGGCTGCGCGATGCGCAGGGCCTGACCAGTCAGCCGCCGGTCAGGCACTTCGTTTTCACCGGCCCGCCTGGCACCGGTAAGACGACCGTCGCGAGGATCCTGGCCAGGATTTTCGCGGCCCTCGGGCTGCTAGTCAGGCCCGGCGTGGTCGAGGCTCACCGTGCCGACCTGGTGGGGGATCATCTCGGGTCGACGGCGATCAAGACCAACAAGCTTGTTGACTCGGCGCTTGGCGGCGTGCTGTTCGTCGACGAGGCCTACTCGCTCTATAACGACGGCTACTCCGGCGGCGATGCCTTCGGCGCGGAGGCGGTCGCGACGCTGCTGAAACGCGCCGAGGACGACAGGGACCGGCTGGTCATGGTGCTGGCCGGCTATACCGACGACATGACCAGGTTCTTGCGCACCAACCCCGGTCTCGCGTCCCGGTTCAGCGTCCGGATCGCGTTCCCGAGTTACAGTCCAGACGAGCTGGTGCGGATTTCGACCATCTTCGCGGCGCAGGCAGGCGACAGGTTCGCGCCCGATGCGCTGCCCGTGCTCACCCAGATCCTGATCGGTGCCTGCGAGCAGGGCAGGATCGACGAGCTGGGAAACGGCCGGTATGCCCGCTCGCTGTACGAGCGAGCATGCGCGTCGCGTGACTTGCGGGTGGCACAGCTGGGTGAGAGCGCGAGCGCCGCCGAGCTGACCACGATCTCAGCCGGGGACGTCGAGGCGGCGCACCGGGGAATCAGCAGCTAAGGCGTGGACGGCGCCGGGTCGGGTTGGAGCCCGTATCCGCCACCACCTGGCGTCTCGATGACGAACACATCGCCGGGGCCGACGTCGATGGAATCACAGCCGCGCAAGTCCGTCACCGAGCCGTCAGCGCGTCTCACCCAGTGCCGGCCAAGTGCGCCAGGCTCGCCGCCTGCCATGCCGTAGGGCGCTATCCTCCGGTGGCTGGCCAGCGTGGTCACCGTCATCGGCTGAGCGAACCGGATCTCACGGCGTCCGCCGCACCCGCCGTGCCAGCGTCCGCCGCCGCCGCTGCCGTGCCGGACCTGATAGCGCTCAAGTCGGACGGGGTACCGCCATTCGAGCACCTCAGGATCCGTGAGCCTGGAGTTTGTCATGTGTGTCTGCACGACGTCGGTGCCGTCAAATCCCTGGCCGGCGCCTGAGCCGCTGGCCACGGTCTCGTAATACTGGTACTTGGCATTGCCGATGGTCACGTTGTTCATGGTGCCTGAGCCTTCGGCCATGACCCCGAGTGCCTTGTACAGCGCTCCCGTGATCGCCTGGGATGTCTCCACATTCCCGGCTGCGACCGCTGCCGGGTATTCGGGCGCGAGCAGGCACCCGGGCGGGATGATGACCCGGACGGGCTTCAGGCAGCCAGAATTGAGCGGGATCTCGTCAGCGACCAGCGTGCGCAGCACGTAGAGCACGGCGGCCATAGCGACCGATGACGGCGCATTGAAATTCCCGCTCGTCTGCGGGGACGTCCCCGTGAAGTCGATCTCAGCACTCCGCGCGGTCCTATTTACCCGCACGGCCACCTTGATCACCGCCCCGTTGTCGAGCTCGTAGGTGCACTCGCCGTCACCCAGCGTGCCGAGCATCCGCCGCACCGACTCCTCGGCGTTGCCTTGGACATGTCCCATATAGGCGGTCACTACGTCGAGGCCGAAATGGTCGCACATGCGGCGCAGCTCGGCGGCACCCCGCTCGTTGGCGGCGATTTGCGCACGCAGGTCTGCCAGGTTGACGTCGGGATTGCGGGACGGGTGGGGCGCCCGGCGTAGCAAGTCAAGCGTCTCAGCCTCGCGCAGAATCCCGTCCCGCACGAGCAGCCAGTTGTCGATGAGCACGCCCTCTTCCTCGACGACAGCGCTGAAAGCGGGCATTGAGCCTGGCGTGATTCCGCCGATCTCGGCGTGATGGCCGCGCGAGGCGACGAAGAACAAGATGCGGGGCTCCTCTGCATCGCCTCCTGAGCCGTCGAACACTGGGGTCACGACCGTGACGTCAGGCAGGTGAGTGCCGCCGTGATACGGATCGTTCAGAACGTAGACATCACCGGGGCGCATCGTGCCGGCGTTCCGCGCGGCGACGATCCTGATGCTTTCCCCCATTGAACCGAGATGGACAGGTATGTGGGGCGCGTTAGCGATCAGGCCGCCGTCCGAGTCGAAGATCGCACAAGAGAAGTCAAGCCGCTCCTTGATGTTGACCGAATGCGCGGTGGCCCGCAGCCGAACGCCCATCTGCTCGGCCACCGACATGAAGAGGTTGTTGAAGATCTCCAGCATGATGGGGTCGACACCGGTCCTGGCCGTTGACAGTGAGGGCCTGGGCGCGACGCGGGTGAGCAGCAGATCATCCCGATTGGTCACGTTGGCTCGCCAGCCGGGCATCACGACCGTGGTCGAAAATTCCTCGACAATCAGGGCCGGACCGCTGACATGCTGACCCGGATCCAGCTCGTGGCGCCTGAGCAGCGGCGCACCATGCCACGAGCCGTCGGCGTAGATCCGGACTGAGCTTCGGCCGCGGGTGCGGTCCCGGTCAGGTGACGAGACCTGTTCAGTGCCTGTCAGATGCGCAGATGACGAGGTCAGCTCCACCGAGACGGCCTCGACCACGACGGTCCTGTCGCGCATTAGGAAGGAGAAGTGTTGTCGGTACGCCGCCTCGAAGTCGCTGATCATAGTGTTCATTGGCCCGAGCGGAACGGGCAAGGCGGTGTCAGTGCCTTCGTACTTCAGGTGGGCGCGGCGGGTCATCGCTGCTTGGCTCGGCTCGACGCCTTGCCTGGCGAGTTCGGCCCGCGCCGCTTCGGCCAGCTCGTCGCAGGTTGACTCCAGCATCGGCCGCATTTCGACGGTCATCGGCCTCTCGACCGCCGTCTCGCGCATCGCGGTCACGTCCGCTAGGCCGAGGCCGACCGCGGACAGGACGCCGGCCAGCGGGTGGATGAGAACGCTGCTTATGCCGAGGACGTCGGCGACCGCGCACGCGTGCTGGCCGCCTGCCCCGCCGAACGTGGCTAGCACGTACTCGGTCACGTCGTAGCCGCGCTGGACCGAGATCTTCTTGATCGCGTTCGCCATGTTGGCCACGGCGATCTCAATGAACCCCGAGGCGACCTGCTCAGGGGAGGGTGCGCTGTCCGACGCTGCCTCGATCTCGGCGGCCAGCGACCTGAACTTTGCCGTCACGATGGCGCTGTCAAGCGCACGGTTACCCTCAGGCCCGAACACATGCGGGAAGTGCGCGGGCTGTATCCGGCCCAGCATGACATTTGCGTCGGTTACCGTGAGCGGGCCGCCCGCCCGGTAGCAGGCCGGTCCTGGGTCGGCTCCGGCCGAGTCCGGGCCCACGCGGTACCTGCTTCCGTCGAAGTGCAGCACAGATCCGCCGCCGGCGGCGACCGTGTGAATTCTCAGCATCGGCGACCGCATCCGCACGCCGGCCATTTGCGTCTCGTACTGCCGCTCGAGTTCTCCGGCGAAGTGCGACACGTCAGTGGATGTGCCGCCCATGTCGAAGCCGATCACCTTGCTGAACCCGGCCCGCTGCGCGGTCCTCGCCATGCCGACGATCCCGCCGGCCGGCCCGGACAAGATCGCATCCTTGCCGCGGAACAGGCGGGAATCGGTGAGGCCGCCGTTCGACTGCATGAACTGCACCTTGACGTCGCCAAGTTCGGCGGAGACATAACCTACATAGCGGGCGATGATCGGCGACAGGTACGCATCGACGACGGTCGTGTCACCCCTCGGCACGAGCTTCATCAACGGGCTCGTCGCATGCGACTCGGAGACCTGGGTGAAGCCGATACGCCTGGCGATGGCGCCGATCAGCTGTTCGTGGGCGGGATAGCGGTAGGCGTGCATGCACACCACTGCCGCCGCGCGGAATCCGTCGTCGTACGCGGCGCGCAGGTCATCCTCAACGGCCGCCTGATCCAGGGGGCGGATCACCTCGCCGCGCGCCCCGATCCGCTCGTCGGCCTCGATAACCATCGAGTACAGCAACTCCGGCCGGATTATCTGCCGCTCGAAGATCTTCGGACGGTCCTGGTAGGCGATGCGCAGCGCATCGCCGAAGCCGGCCGTGATCACCAGGACGGTCGGCTCGCCCTTGCGCTCGAGTAGCGCATTGGTCGCTATCGTCGTGCCGAGGCGGACCGACCGGATCTGGTCCGCGGGGACATCGGCGCGGGCCGGTACGCCGAGCAGTTGCCGGATGGCCTCGACGGCAGGATCGGCATACCGTCCCGGATTCTCCGACAGCAGCTTGTGCACGGCGAGCCTGCCGTCTGGCCGCCGGGCCACGACGTCGGTGAACGTGCCCCCGCGGTCGATCCAGAAATCCCAGCCGGTCGCCATGTGCCTCCCTCCCGTCGCAGCCTGCGGTGTCGTCATTGCTTGCCCGAGCGCGCGCATCTGGCCGGCCGCGCGGCCGCTCACCATAAGCCGCGAGGAAGACAGCCATGCGGATCAACGGGCACACCGTCCTGTGCGGCAGGGTCACTCAACCTGGAGGTTCCTGCGGCAGGTCGCGCAGGATCCGCGTGATGGACTTGTGATCGGTCCCGGCTGAGTCAAGCGCTTCGATCAGCGCGTGCACGACATCATGCCGTGGCATGCCGATGTCCAGCATGCGCTGAGCGGCCTCCCACAGCTCAGGCGGATCGCCGTGCCACAGCCGGTCGGCGAGCCTGGAGTGCTTGTCGATGTGCTTGTCACTGACGCGGCCACCGGGATGATCGTGGTCAGCCTCGAGCAGCACTCGCCGGTCAGCTGGGTCGGCGGGGTCGAGCGCGGTCAGATCGGTGCCGCGGTAGGTGCCCTCGAGGACGCCGAAAGCGAACGCCCGCCGCGGCAGGGCTTCCAGGTCACGGTCGGGCAGCAGCCGCCCCACGAGATCGGGCTCGAGGCCGAAGGACGCGGGATCCCTGTAGACCCTGATGAAGGTCGGCATGGCATCGAACACGGCGTCCAGCGTCTTGCCGATGGCTGGCTGGCCAAGCTCAGACTTGCCGCCCGCCCAGCGCGCCCATGCGACAAGCACGTGCGGCATCGCGTGCTGCTCGGCGGGGACCAGCATGACCTTGCGCGGCAACCAGTCGAGCAGGAACGTCTCAGCTTTGGCGGGACTCACCCGCAGTGGCCGACCGAAGTCCTGGTCGCAGCCATAGTCCACGATGTGATCGGCGCAGCGGCTGGCCGCCTTGATGTCGGACAGATCCTCGGCTTCGTCAGAGGCCAGAAACTCGGCCACCAGCATGGCCCGGCGATCGCGGCGCCAGGAAGTCCGCCGGGACGCCCCTGGCCCGATCAGCCCCTGGCAGGAAGACGGGGACCGGCCGTTCCTGCTCCTGGCCGAGTCGGAGCCGCCAGCGTGCTTGGTGATGACGTGATCGCCGGCCGCCTGTTCCTTGGCCGGACGATCGGTCGCGCCGACAGAGGCGCGCCGGCCGGACGGTGCCGTGCTCGCGAGGCTGGCAACGGCGGCCGGGGCGCGCGCCATCGCGTTCGCCTGGGCTGGCGGAAGCGTGCGGATTCGCGCCCTGATAAACGCGTGATACGAGGGGAACGAAGTGCTCACCGCGGGCTCGGCCACCGTTTCGGTCACGATCAAGGCGGATTCGAGCAGCCGTCGTACGTCAGGCGCGTCGACCCGGTTGAACGTGCTTCGCGGGCCTTCCGGCTCGCTCAGGTTGTGGCAGTAATCAAGAAGCTTCCCGACCTGGGACGTCACCCAGCCATCGGTGATCATCCCTCCGGCGTTGTAGTCGACGATGACGACCAGCGCGTGCTCGTCGCGGCCGGCGTAGCTGAAGACACAGATCACCTCGTCCCGATCACCGAAGGCATCAGTGTTTACATAGCACTCCGCGGCGGCGACCGCGCCCGCATGCTCGGCCCACGCGGGCCGTGCGACCCCGCGCTCCATCAGGTCAAGGGCGGCACGTTCGGCCTTGATCGCCTGCCGCTGCGTGCCAAGGCATGCGATCCCGGACAGCAGCGCGAGCGCCGCCGGGCTGCCCTGTTCGGCCGCGTAGCCGACCAGGCCTTCGCCGACTAGTTGCTCGACATCGGTCGCCCGCCTGACCGGAGCCCGCCCGTTCCTCGCGCCCCGCGCTGGCTGCTGGCGCCACCAGGTGCCAAGTAGCTCGCTGACCATAAGCTCGGCGTCCAGCGGACTGCGCACCGCGAGCATCTCCCTGGCAGCGCGCAACATCTCAGCAAAGAGCGCGTTGGGCGGCTGCGGCACGACGCCGCGGACTAGCCTTCCGGCAGAGCCGGAGCGGCCCGAGCCGCTGGGGAAGTCGGCGCGTCTGCTCGGCGGGCTCATTTTCCTAGCTTTTCAGATCGGGTCGCGGCCGTGCCACGCTTGCGCTCGGCGCGCCGCCGCGGAATGGCAGCGCACGGCTGAGATTACCCCGCGCAGTGCTCTGGCGTGGGGCAGCTCGGGACTAAGGCCCTCAATCTGGCAAGATGCAGCCATCGTCGCGATAACTCATTAGAAGCATGGTTACGCCGAGTATGCTGACTCCCGGTGCCGAGCAGGGTGACATGCCTGCCAGCACCTTTTGTGGGCGTGCGGCAGGAACTGCCGGCGGCCTTCCGATTATTTAGGACACAATGCCCGTTAGCGGAACCTGCCTGGCGCGGCAGATGCGAGCCCGCGCCGAAGGCGACAACTGCGAGGAGTAGCGGCTATGCGGCGCGGCCTGCGGCGGCACCTAGTGCACAGCGGGGGGAACAGCCATAGCGGAGGAAAGAGCGGGGACCGGACTCGGAGAGATTGCTTCCCGAGGGCATTGACAAAGAATCGCAGCAAGCCGGGAGTTCGGGCGGCTGGCCTGTCCTTCAGGCTGGCCGGCCTGTTCGCGGTCCTTTTGGTTGCGGCGAGCTGCGGGCTTGCTGCGCACAAGAAGGTCCCCACCACACCGGCATCGGGCGGAACAGCCACGTACGCTCTGCCGCCAAACACGATGGTTAATTACATCTTCCCGTTCACGCCTGGGCTGTACTTCACGGTGGCCAACACCGACAACCTGATGTACCTGCTGTACCGGCCGTTGTACTGGTTCGGTGCCAACGGCCTGCCGTACCTGAACACGAAACTCAGCCTCGCCGAACCGCCGCAGTACAGCGGCCAGAACGTCACGATCAACTTGAAGCCGAACTATCGCTGGTCGAACAACGAGCGAGTGACGGCGCAGGACGTGCTGTTCTGGATGCACATGATGAAAGAGGTTGTCAAACACTCGACCACGACCCGCAACTGGGGCGGGTATGTGCCAGGCGACTTCCCTGACAACGTCACGAACATCCAAGCGCCCAGCCAGTTCACCGTGACGATGAAGATCATCGGCCCCTACAGCCAAAAGTGGTTCACCTACAACGAGCTCAGCCAGATCACGCCGATGCCGCTGGCCTGGGACAAGAGCGGCCCGAACGAAAAGAGCAACTGCACACAGAAGCAAGGCGACTGCCTGGCGGTGTTCAAGTACCTGGACGCGCAAGCACGCGACAAGAGCACGTGGGCGACGTCGAGACTGTGGGGCGTCGTCGATGGCCCGTGGAAGCTTACGAACCGTGACTCCTCGGGCGCGCTGACCTTCGCCTATAACAACAGCTACTCAGGGCCGGTGCCCAAGCACCACATCACCGGGTTCAAAGAGCTACCATTCACATCCGAAGGAGCCGAGTACAACGTGCTCGCGGCCGGCGGCAACAACAGGCTGGATGTCGGCTACCTGCCGACCGTGAACGCGCCAGTACCGCCGCCAGGCAAGACCGTGGGACAGAACCCGGTCGCCGGATACCGGCTGCAGCCGCTGTACACCTGGGGGCTGAGCTACTTCCCCTACAACTTCACCAGCAGCAACCCGCAGCTTTCGATCATCGAGCAGCAGTACATCAGGCAGACCATCCAGATCCTGATGAACCAGGCCGCGATCATCCAAGGTCCGCTGCACGGTTACGGCCACGTCACCGCTGGCCCGGTCGGTGGCTACCCGGTCACCCAGTACCTGTCGCCGAGGGCAAGGAAGGGCGACCCGTACCCCTACGACCCGGCCAAGGCCAAGAGCACGCTGGATAGCAGGGGCTGGAGGATCGGATCTGGCGGGGTCGCGTTCTGCGCGCAGCCGGGCAGCGGCTCCAGTCAATGCGGTGCGGGCGTGGCTGGAGGAGCGCGGCTCAAGTTCCAGCTGTTGTACGCGACCGGTCAAGCCTGGCTTGAGTCCGCCATGTTGCAGCTGAAGTCCAACGCCCTTCAGGTCGGCATTGAGATCGACCTGGTCCCGATGTCCTTCGACGATGTCCTGGGCAGGGTGTACGGCCAGAATTGCAGCGGGGCTGGATGTCAATGGCAGATGGCCGACTGGGGTGGGGGCTGGAGCTACGTGCCTGACTACCTGCCAACCGGCGATGAGCTGTTCCAGACCGGATCAGCCGGCAACCTGGGCCAGTACAGCAATAGCCGCAACGACGGCATGATCAAGAAGACGATAACCAGCTCGAATATGCATCTGGTGTGGGACTGGCAGAACTACCTGACGGACCAGCTGCCCGTAGTGTTCCAGCCAGACGCGCCATATGCCCTGGTGGAGAGCGTCAGCAACCTGCACATCGGCGAGCAGAGCCCGACCCTGGCCATCAACCCGGAAGAGTGGTACTTCCTGCGGTGAGTGATGACCGGCGCGGGCAGCCGGCCGATTCCGGGCCAAGGCGCTTGTGATCGCGTTCCTCGTCAGGCGCGTGCTGCAAGCGGCAGTTGCGCTGGTGCTGATCAGCATGCTGGTGTTCGGGTTCTTGTGGCTGCTGCCGGGAGGGCCGCAGCAGGCGATACTCGCCGCGGCAGGATCGGGTGCGCCGCTTGGCGCCCTGCGCCATGACTACGGCATCGGCAGCCCCGTCGTCGTCGAATACCTGCACTGGCTGGGTCAGGTCGTCCACGGGAACCTCGGCTATTCCTATGTGGAGAACGCCAGCGTCGGCTCGCTGCTTGCGACGAGCCTGCCGCGCACGCTCGCGCTGACTCTTACGGCAACTGCGATCGGCATGGCTGTCGCGATCCCGGCAGGTCTGACGCAGGCGGTTCGCAGGGACACCGCGGGGGACCGGCTGGCTCGCGCGCTGTCCTACATCGGCTATGGCATGCCGTCGTTCTTCCTCGGGGCGATCCTGATCCTCATTTTCGCGGTGCGCCTGCGCTGGCTCGGCGCAGAAGGCCCGCAGTCCTCCGGCATCGTCGGCGTGCTGACCGACTGGCGTGACATGACGCTGCCGGTCATCACTCTTGCGGTCGTCACGGTAGCGACCTTCTCCCGCTACGTCAGGACCGCGGCGGTCGACAGTCTCGGACACGACTACGTTCGCACGGCCAGGGCCGGCGGGTCAGGACCCAGAGGAGTGCTCAGACGACACGTGCTGCGGAACTCGCTGATACCGGTGATATCACTCGCGGGGATGAGTATTCCGCGGATACTCGCCGGAGCGCTGGTGGTCGAGAGCCTGTTCAACATCCAGGGGATGGGCTGGCGTCTCTGGCAGGCGGCGCAGCAACGCGATTTTCCCGTGCTAATCGGATTCATTCTGGTAATCGGCGCGGGCGCTGTGGTCGGCTCGCTGCTCGCCGACGCTTGTTACATGATCGCGGATCCGCGTGTCAGGCACGGCCGCCCGTGACGGGCAAGCACGCTGCGCCGTCTCGCCGGATGGGGCGGCGCACCTTCCCGGCGTGGCTGGAGATGTCGCCGACGGCGGCAGCAGGGCTGATCATCATCGCGGTGCTCGCTTCGTTCTGCTTCGCAGGACCGCTGTTTTACCATCCCGACCTGACGCGGGTAAATCTGCTGAACGGCAATCACCCGCCAGGTGCCGGTCATCTGCTCGGTACCGACGCGAACGGCCTTGACATCCTCGGCCTGCTAATGACCGGCGGGCAGCGCTCACTTGAGGTCGGGATCGCAGCTGGCCTGCTCTCAGCGGTCATCGGGGCGGCGTGGGGCGCCGTGGCCGGTTATGTCGGCAGAGCGTTTGACGCGGTCATGATGCGCGTGGTCGATGCCGCGTTCGCGATCCCGACGCTAGTCCTGCTGCTCTTGCTGAGCGCGATCTACACGCCATCCCCGGCGGCCCTCATCGTCGTCATCGCGGCGACGTCCTGGCTGAGCACAGCGCACCTGGTGCGTGGTGCCGCGCTGACGCTGCGCAGCAGAGAGTTCGTGCAAGCCGTTCGGAGTATGGGTGGCGGCCGGGTCCGCACCATCGCCCGCCACATCGCCCCGAACGCGGTAGGCGTGATCCTGGTCAGCGTGACGGTGCAGGTCGCGGACGCGATCCTGGTGCTTGCGACGCTCAGTTACCTGGGGCTGGGGATCCGGCCGCCATCCCCGGACTGGGGCAACATGATCGCCAGCGGGATCCAGTACATCTCCAACGGCTACTGGTGGGAGATCTATCCTGCGGGCATCGCGATCATCTTGGCGGTGGTGGCGTTCAACCTGCTCGGCGACGGCTTGAACGACAGGTTCGAGGCGCCGAGGCCAATCCGCTGACGGCGGAGGTAGCTAAACTGGAGCGTGCAGCTGGCCGGGGCTGGTTCTGTGTGTCTCCCGGCATACCTTCGATCATCGAAAGTCGGTTCCGTCGCAGATAGCAGGCCTTTCGGCCGTGATGCCGCTAGCCTTCTTGTGTTGGATGTCGCAGGGAAGAGGCTCGTCCGTAGTGAACACAGCGACTTCGGCGTACGCTGCCGAGCCGCCGCGGCCCAGTTCTGCGGCATGCGATGCGGCGATGCTCGATGCCCTGCTCGCCAAGTCGCCGGTCGCGTCTGCCTTCATTGACACCGATCTCCGGGTGCGTCGGGTTAGCCGGCTGCTCGCAGAGATGCTCGGTCGGCCCGCCGACGAGCAGGTCGGTCATACACCCGCCGAGATATGGTCGCCGTCGCTTGCGGCGAGCGCTGAGTCTGCCGTCCGCAAGGTGATCGCCGATGGACTGCCCGTGAGCGACGGCCTGCCAGGAGCTGTGGTGGCCGGGCTGGACGCCGGTTCGGGCGACGGGCGGCAGATCGCGCTGACCTGGCACCCGGGCCTGGCCCAAGACGGGACCGTGACCGGCGTCACCATGATTGCCGAGGACCTGAACGGCGACGGCATATCGGCCGAGGCCGTCCGCAGGACCCGAGAGCGCTACCGGTCCCTGGTCCAGGCGGGCAACCAGGTGGTCTGGGTGACGAACCCGACCGGTGAGGTAGCCGAGGACTCGCCCGAGTGGCGCTGGATCACCGGTCAGTCGCTCGAGGACTACCTGGCCGATGGATGGCTTGCGGCTATTCACCCGAATGACAGGGACAGGATCGAGCGCGACTGGCGGGATTGCATAAGCACGGGAACGGTGTTCGACGCGAGTTATCGCGTTCGCACCAAGACGGGCTCTTACCGGTATTACGACGTGCGCGCGGTCCCGATCGAGCGCGACGGCGCGATCATCGAATGGATGGGCGCCAGCACCGACGTTACCGGTCAGCGCGAGGCGGATGAGATGCGCGGGCGGCTGACCGAGCAGCTTTCCGCCGCCGCCCTTCGCACGTCGCGGCTGCAGCAGGCGACCTCCTTGCTGGCCGAGGCCCTGTCGGTCAAGGAGGTGCTGACTGTCATCACGGAGGTCGGCCGGTCCGCCATCGCCGCTGACCGTGCCGCGGTCGGCCTTGTCGTCGGCAATGACCGGCTCCGGATGCGGGTGGTGGGCGCGGCAGGACCGGACGGCGGACCTGGCGAGATGGATACCGAGCTGCCGCTCGAAGCGCCGAGCGTGATGGCCGCGGCGATCTCGCTGCGTCGCTCGCTGGTGTTCAGCAGCCCCGAGAGCCTGCGGCGGCATTTCGACGCTGACGAGGATGACGTCTTGCTGCGCCACGATGACGAGCGGGCCTGGGTCGGGCTCCCGCTGACCACGTCCGGTGCGCCGCTCGGTGCCTTGCAGTTCTCATTCACCGCGCCGCACCAGATCACCGACGAAGAGCGGGTCTTCCTGGAGGCTCTGGCCGGCCAGGGCGCGCTGGCGCTGGAGCGCGCCACGATGTACGAGCGGGAGCACGCTACCGCCGAGACCCTGCAGCACAGTTTGCTGCCCGACACCTTGCCCGAGGTCCCGGGCATCGCGCTGCGCGCGACCTACAGGCCGGTCAGCCGGGAGGTTGGCGGCGATTGGTACGACGCGTTCCGGCTGCCAGACGGCAAGCTCGCGGTCGCGGCTGGAGACGTGATGGGCAAGGGCCTGACCGCGGCAGCGGGAATGGGCAGGGTCAGGAACGCCCTGCGCGCGCTCGCCCTGACCGATCCGCGGCCGGCCGCTGTCCTTGCCGGTCTCGACCGGCTGTTCCTGGCCACCGAGCTGGACGAACAGGTCACGACGGTTTGTTACCTAGTCGTGGATCCGGAAACCGGCGACGGAGTGGCTGGCAACGCCGGGCACTTGCCGCCTCTGATGCTCGGCCCTGCCGCCAGGCCGAGGCTGGATCAGAACGAGGCGGGCACGCCGCTCGGCTGGGCCAGCCCGCGTCAGCAGTACCCGTTCAGCCTGCCGCCAGGAAACACTGCGGTGCTGTATTCCGATGGTCTGGTCGAGAACCGCAGGCGCGGGCTGGACACCGGCCTCGACGAACTCGTTGCCGTCGCGGCGCAAGCACCAGCGGCCGTGGTCGCGGATCCGGACAAGCTGATCGCATACCTGGTCGAGGCGATGATGACCGGATACGAGCAAGACGATGACGTGACCGTGCTGGTGCTGCAGATGCCGATGCACCACACAGAAGCGCGAGTCAGCAGGCCGAGCGCCGCTAGCGGGAAGGGACGCGGTCGCGCGCGTGGCTGAGGCTGGCGGGGAAGGTCAAGCCGTGAAAGTTGTGGGTACGCTGTCGCAGCGGGTAGTTGTCGGGCATCTGTCCGATCACGGGGCCCTGCACCAGAGTGGCAGGACTACCTCCGAACTCCGCCTAAGGTGGGGGGCAGGAGCGGTATTCCCGCTGCCAGGCACGGCGGTGTTCGCGCGGCCAGGTGTGGCAACGCGGGGGCTCTGCGGGCGGCGAGAAATACAAGGACCTGGCGATAGGGTCTGATTTCTTGCCGGACGATCGCATGAGTGCGTCGGTGTCGCCAGTTAGTTCGGCCGGAAGGGGACCAGCCGGACCGTGGCGGCTCATCGGCCAGCGAAGGAAGGGGTGAGCGCGGTGGCAGGCGCTGCAAGCTCCGCGGCGCGGAGACAGCCGACGCCGACAGGCCGAGGCGCTCGTGTACCGCAGCAATCCCGGGCTGGGAAGAAGAACCGCAACGGTGGCACGACCTCGTCCGGAGGAGCGGATACTGTAGTTGATCCCGCAATCCCGGCACCGGCCAGTCCTGTCGCAGCGACGCGCCGGTCAGCCAGGACCGCGAGCGCCAAGCGCGGTGCCCGCGGCGGAGCGACGAACGGAACGAACGGCAAGGTACATGGCTCAGACGGCGAGAGCGCTCTCGCCGGACTCGCTGACCTGGAAGGTGACGTGAACCTGGCGGAAGCGACTGATCTGGAAGTAGGCACAGATCTTGGCACTGCGAAGGATCTGACCGAAGACCCCGATCACGGTGCGGTCGAGGACATGGATGGCGAACCCGACCTCACCGAAGTGAGCGACCTAGACCCCGATCTGGACGACCTGTCGGGACTTGAGGATGAATCCGACGGCGAGGATGTGATCGGCGACATCGACCTCGAAGCTAGCGAGGCGGAGTCCGACGAGGCAGATGAAGCTGAGGATGCCGCTACCCCAGCCGAGCAGCCGGAAGGCGAACCTGCGGCGGCAGCGGTCGTGAGCGTCGGCGTTGTCGCCGTCGGCCTGACCGTGACCACCGTCACCACCAGCGAGGAGAACGAGGACGAAGCCTTCGTCTACGGCGACGACGACGAGGACTTGCCCGCCGCTCAGGTGGCGGTGGCAGGGGCGACGTCGGACCCGGTCAAGGACTACCTGAAGCAAATTGGCAAGGTGCCGCTGCTCAACGCCGAGCAGGAAGTCGAGCTCGCCAAGCGGATCGAGGCCGGCCTGTTCGCCGAGGAGAAGCTCGCCGACGGCGGGCGCGCGATGCCGCACGACGTCAGGGGTGATCTGGAGTGGATCGCCGAAGACGGCCGCCGGGCCAAGAACCACCTGCTCGAGGCGAACCTGCGACTCGTCGTCTCGCTGGCCAAGCGGTACACCGGGCGCGGCATGCTGTTCCTTGACCTGATTCAGGAGGGCAATCTAGGCCTGATCAGGGCGGTCGAGAAGTTCGACTACACCAAGGGCTACAAGTTCTCCACCTATGCCACCTGGTGGATCAGGCAGGCGATCACCAGGGCCATGGCCGATCAGGCGCGGACGATCAGGATCCCCGTGCACATGGTCGAGGTGATCAACAAGCTGGCCAGGGTGCAGCGCCAGATGCTTCAGGACCTCGGCAGGGAGCCGACGCCTGAGGAACTGGCCGCGGAGCTCGACATGACACCGGAGAAGGTCATCGAGGTTCAGAAGTACGGGCGCGAGCCGATCTCGCTGCACACACCGCTAGGCGAGGACGGCGACAGCGAGTTCGGCGACCTGATCGAGGACTCGGAGGCCATCCAGCCCGGCGAGGCGGTCAGCTTCACGTTGCTCCAGGAGCAGCTGCATTCGGTCCTTGACACGCTCTCCGAGCGCGAGGCCGGGGTGGTGTCGATGCGGTTCGGCCTGACCGACGGCCAGCCCAAGACGCTGGACGAGATCGGCAAGGTCTACGGCGTCACCAGGGAGCGGATCAGGCAGATCGAGTCCAAGACGATGTCGAAGCTGCGGCATCCGTCCAGGTCCCAGGTGCTGCGCGATTACCTCGATTAGCAGCCCGCGCTGACCATGTCTTGAAAGCACAAGGACGGCCCGCCATCTGATCACAGATGGCGGGCCGCCTGCTGTCTTAGGGGCTACCGCGTGGCCGTGGCGTCTTCGCCCGGCTTGTCCGTCAGCCTGGAGGTCTCATCGTGGATCTCCACTGCGACCTTGGCCAGCGCCTCTGCGTGCTGGCGGTTGTGATGCGCGCAGAAGAGAAGCTCAGCCGAGCCGGGGAGGATGACCCTCACATATGCGGGGGCTCCGCACCGGTCACACAGGTCGTTGGCATTGAGCGGCTTCGTTGGGGCTATCGCTCCGGTCATGTCCGCCTCCCTTGCCCGGTTACCGCCGACGGTTTTGCCGGCAGTTTCTACAACCTGCGATCTCTACCGCATCACAACACCTAGCCCGTCTCGTGTCATCCCATGCAACGGCCGCGTACGCCGTGGGCGAACACATTACGTAGCACTGGAGCGATCTTTATACATGATCCGGCCCGGAGGCAAGTTGTCCCAGGTCGCCGGCTACGTCAGGTATGCACCCGCGGCGTGGCTCACCAAGCAGGTCGGCCCGTCCCATTAGGCTTCAATCAGATAACTTCCTCGGCGCTGGGTAGCTCGCGGGCGCAACTTTGCGCGGAGACAACCTTTGCGGACAGGCATGGTCTTCGCCGAGGCAACCAGAGCGCGGGCCTGGACCGGGACCGTGCCGGACCGCAGGAGAAGCGTGAGAAGCGCCGTGATTACCGGACGACTGTCGTGACGGCTGCCCTGCGTGAAGCGCCGCCGGAGGCTCTAGGCGGCACACGCGCGACAAGAGCGCGGGAGGCAGCGGCGGCGGGAGATACGTACTCAGCGCGCCACCTGACGGTCCTCGAGGGCCTCGACGCCGTCCGCAAGCGGCCTGGCATGTACATCGGATCGACCGACGGGCGGGGCATGCTGCACTGCCTATGGGAGATCATCGACAACTCTGTCGATGAGGCGCTGCACGGCAGCTGCACCAAGATTGAGGTCATCCTGCACGCCGATCAGTCCGCCGAGGTGCGGGACAACGGCCGCGGCATTCCTGTTGACATCGAGCCGAAGACGGGCCTCAACGGCGTCGAGCTGGTCATGACCAGGCTGCACGCGGGCGGCAAGTTCGGCGGCGGCTCCTACACCGCCTCCGGCGGACTGCACGGCGTGGGCGCTTCAGTGGTGAACGCCCTCTCCGGCCGGTGCGATGTGCACGTCGACCGAGGCGGATACGAATGGGCTGTCAGCTTCCGGCGCGGCGTGCCTGGCGAGTACGCGGGCGACGGGCTCGACGCGGCCTTCAAGCAGGGATCTGGCCTCCGCAAGCTCGGCAAGATCCCCAAGTCGCGCACTGGCACGAGGACGAGGTTCTGGCCGGACAAGCAGATCTTCGTGCCCGGCGCTGAGATGGACGCTGAGCCGCTGATCCAGCGGGCCAGGCAAACCGCTTACCTGGTGCCTGGGCTATCCATCACCGTTACGGACAACAGACCTGCGCACGGCGGCGCCGAGAACGGCTCGCCGCGGACTGTCGAGTTCCACTTCAGCGGCGGGATCAGCGAGTTCTGCGCCCATCTGAGCAGCGGGGAGCCGGTGACCGAAGTGCTCAGGCTGGCGGGATCGGGCCAGTTCACTGAGACCATCCCCGTCCTGGACGAGAACGGGCACATGACTCCCACGGACGTCGAGCGGGAGCTGGAAGTCGACGTGGCGCTGCGCTGGAACACCGGCTATGACACCGTCACCCGCTCCTTTGTCAACGTGATCGCCACGCCCAAGGGCGGCACGCACGTGACCGGCTTCGAGCGGGCGCTGGTCAGGACGTTCAACGAGCAACTGCGCGCCGGCCGGTACTTGCGGTCCGGCGATGAGGCGGTGCTGAAGGACGACGTGGCCGAGGGCCTGACAGCGGTCGTTTCGGTCCGCGTACCCGAGCCCCAGTTCGAGGGTCAGACCAAGGAGGTGCTCGGCACTCCAGCGGCATCGAAGATAGTGGCGGATGTCGTCAGCAACGAGCTGCGTTCGTTCCTCGAGGGCCGGGTGCGAGGCAGCAAGGCGCAGGCAAAGGCCGTGCTAGAGAAGGTCACGAACGCGGCGAAGGCCAGGATCGCGGCCAGGGAGCACCGCGAGAACCAGCGCCGCAAATCCGCGCTAGCCACCTCGGCGCTGCCCGCCAAGCTCGTGGACTGCCGCTCGTCGGACGACCGCAGCGAGTTGTTCATCGTCGAGGGCGATTCGGCGCTCGGCACGGCCAAGCTGGCCCGCGACTCGGAGTTCCAGGCGCTGCTGCCCATTCGCGGCAAAATCCTCAACGTGCAGAAGGCCTCCTTGTCGGACATGCTCAAGAACGCCGAGTGCGCCGCGATCATCCAGGTGCTCGGGGCCGGCTCCGGCAGCGCATTTAAGCTCGACGCGGCGCGTTACCAGCGCGTCATCCTGATGAGCGACGCCGATGTGGACGGCGCGCACATCAGGACCTTGCTGCTGACCTTGTTCCACAGGTACATGCGGCCGATGGTCGAGGCAGGCCGGGTTTTCGCGGCCGTCCCGCCGCTGCACCGGATCAAGCTGACGAATCCACGCAAGGGCCAGGATCGCTACATTTACACCTACACGGACGCTGAGCTGCACCGTAAGACCCTCGAACTCGACCGGAAGAAGCTGAAGTACGAGGATCCGCCTCAGCGCTACAAGGGCCTGGGAGAGATGGACGCGTCCCAACTCGCCGAGACCACCATGGATCCGCGGCGCCGCACGCTGCGCCGGATCAGGATCGGTGACGCCGCCGCGGCAGCCGAGATGTTCGATCTGCTGATGGGCAGCGACGTCGCGCCCCGGCGGGATTTCGTCATCGGCGGGGCCGCTGAGCTGGACCCGGCCAGGATCGACGCCTGACGGCATGGCCAGTCAGCCGATCCTGTACCAGGGCGCTGCGCTCGCTGACGGCCTCAGCCCTGCGCTGCGTCGGCCCGTCACGATCGCGGTCGCGGACGGCGTCGTCACCGGAATCTACGATGACGACGGCGACAGCGCGAAGGCTTCCGGCCTCAGCGGCCAGGTCGTTGACGCCAGCGGTGCGACTGTGGTGCCTGGTTTCGTCGACTGCCATAGCCACCTGACGCTGCAGGGCGGCGCCCAATGGATCGCGCGCGGCGCCGACCCGACGCCCGACCTGATCGAGGCGGCCGAGCAGAACGCGGCAGCGCTCGTCCGCTCCGGAATCCGCTGGGTCAGGGACGTTGGCTCGCCCCGTCGGTCTGATGGCGGCGACGGGCGAGAGCGTGCGCTCGCTCTCGGGCTCAGAGACCGATGGCGCGGTCGCGAGGGGTACCCGTACATCCGCGCCGCCGGGACGTGGCTGACCAAGGCGGGCACCTTGCCCGCCGGGCTGGCGATCGAGGTAGCCGACGCGGATGGCCTGCTGGCGGCGGCGCTCGGCCAACTCGACGACGGCGCCGACCTGGTGAAGCTCTACTTGGACGGACCGGAGGCCGGTACCGCCCCGTGGTCCGCTGATGAGGTACGCAACGTGGTCGACGCTGTGCACGCCCGCGGCGCGACCGTCGCGGCTCACGGGTCGGGGCTGCCGAACTGCAGGCTGGCGGCCGAGGCCGGCGTCGATACCCTGGAGCACGGGTTCGCCCTGGACGCCGATATCGCCGCGACCATGGCCGCGAACGGGGTCACGCTCGTGTCGACGCTGTCGGTGATGCACTCCTGGCTTACCTTCGGCACGACGACGACCTTGGAGCGCTTCACCGCAGACGCCGGGCGGTCAGCGATCAGTGAGCGGCTCGCCATGGCCGAGGAGAGCGTCAGGATCGCCTACCGGGCAGGTGTGGCGATCGCTGCCGGCAGTGATTTCGGCGGCGGGTCGGTCCGCGCGGGACACCTTGCCTGGGAGGTCGAGGCTCTCGTCAAGGCCGGTCTGGAGCCATGGCAGGCGCTAGGAGCGGCAACATGGCAGGGCGGAACGGTGCTCGGGGACCCGGAAGCGGGCCGCATCAAGGTCGGGGGGCCAGCGCATTTCACACTGGTTCACGGCGATCCGCTCGCCGACCCCGCCGCACTGTGGCGTGTCTGGCGGGTCGTTTAACCCAAATGGCCGCAATAACGCTGGTGGCGGGCCCGGACAGGCCCGCCAATACCGACAATGGACCTCGAACCTGAACACCAGCCGAGCGTTCCCTGCCGATGTGCTGCAGGCCACGCTGACCAGGCTCAGCTCCGGTCAGCGCGGCCGTTCAGGACGGCTGAGCAGCACCGCCGACGGCCGCCAGCGGCTCGGTGACCCGATCTCCTGAGCCGTCCCTGCGGCCTTGCGGCGGCGGCAGCTGGACAGGCGTGCCGGCCGCGGTCGCGCCTCTGGCCGGCCCCGCGCCGGCCCAGGCGAGCACGAGCGTGTCCTCGCCCTTGAGGAACCGGTGGCATCGCACGCCTCCCGTCGCGCGTCCCTTCGGCGGGTACTCCGCGTACGGGGTCACCTTGACGCTCGCTGATCCCGTGCCCGGCAATGTCCGTCCGCTGCCAGCCACGGTCACCACCACCGGGGCGTTCGTTATCTCTGGCAAGTCTGCCTCGCCGCTTCGGTGTTCCGCAGCTCCGGGATCCACCGCGCCAAACCAGAGCACGACCGTCCGCGGCGAGAGCCTGATCCCGGCCATGCCCGCAGCGGCCCTGCCCTGCGGCCGGACCGCGGCGGCTCCGAACCTGAGCAGCTGTGCGTCGCTGGTGATGAAGACCAGGTCCTGGTTCTCGGATTCAAGCTGGACGGCGCCCACCACCCGGTCGCCGTCCTTCAGGGCGATGACCTCAAACTCCGCGGCGTTCTGCGGATAGTCGGGAGCGACTCGCTTGACCACGCCGTTTGCGGTGCCGAGCGCAAGTCCGGCGCCCGCCCCATCGGCCGCGACAAGCGCGACGATGGACTCGCCGCGCTCGGTCTCGACGAACTCGCTGACGGGCGCTCCGCCGGAGAGTCCAGGGGCATGTGCGGTCGGCGGCAGGGCAGGCAATTCAAGTACACCGAGCCTGATCAGCCTTCCTCGTGAGGTCAGCACGCCCACGCTCCCACGGGCGGTCGATGGCACCGCGGACACGATGACGTCATGCGCCGAACGTGGCTCGGAAGGCCGGCCCCGGTCGCCGGCGGACCCGTCGCGGGCACTTGCCCGGGTGTCCCGTTCACCATTGGCGGATTCTTCGGGCAGCTCCAGCTGTCCGGCCGTGCGCACCGCCGTCCTGGCCAGCAGGCCGGCCGAGGAGAGCAGCACCGCACAAGGATCGTCGGCCACCTCGAGCGGGACGGCAGCGGTCCGCTGAGCGCCGTTGCCCTCGAGCAGAACCGTGCGCCGCGGGGTTCCGAACTTCTCGGCGATTGCCGTCAGCTCAGCGGAGACAAGCTCTCGCAGCCGCTGCTCGGACTCGAGAACTGCGGTCAGCTCGGCGATCTCTGCCTGCAGAGTCTCACGCTCGCGCTCGAGCTCAAGACGGTCGTATTTGGTCAGCCGCCGCAGCGGGGTGTCGAGGATGTACTGCGCCTGGATCGCGGACAGGTCGAAGATGGCGATCAACCGCTCCTTGGCCGCCGCGGCATCGTCGCTCGACCTGATGACCTGGATCACCTCGTCGATGTTGAGCAGCGCGACGATCAGGCCGTCGACCAGATGCAGGCGATCGGCCCGCTTGGCCCTGCGGAACTCGGTGCGCCGCCTGACCACCTCGAGGCGGTGATCAACATAGATCTGGAGCAGGTCACGCAGCCCGAGCACGCGCGGCTGCCCGTCGACGAGTGCCACGTTGTTGATGCCGAACGTGTCTTCCATAGGGGTGAGCCGGTAGAGCTCCTCGAGCACGGCCTCGGCGTGAAAGCCGTTGCGGATCTCGATCACTAGCCGCAGGCCCCGGTGCCCGTCGGTCAGGTCCTTCAGGTCCGAGATGCCGTTCAGTCTCTTGGCCTGGACGAGGTCCCTGATCCTCGCGCCCACCTTCTCCGGGCCGACACCGTACGGGAGCTCGGTGACCACGATGCCGGTCCTGCGCGGCGTGATCTGCTCGATCCTGGCAGTGGCGCGGGTACGGAAGATGCCGCGTCCTGTCTCGTACGCTTCCCTGATCCCGTCGAGGCCGGTGATCTTGCCGCCGGTCGGCAGGTCAGGGCCTGGCACGAACCTCATCAGTTCATCGAGTGAGGCGTCGGGGTTGGCGATCAGGTGCCTGGCGGCGGCAATGACCTCGCCCAGATTGTGCGGCGCCATATTGGTCGCCATCCCTACCGCGATCCCTGAGGCACCGTTCACCAGCAGGTTTGGCAGCCCGGCAGGGAGCACCTCGGGCTGCTGCTCTGTCCCGTCGTAGTTCGGGATGAAGTCGACGGTGTCCTCGTCGAGCGACGCGGTCATCTCCATGGCCGGCGCGGCGAGCCTGGCCTCGGTGTAGCGCATCGCCGCAGGGGCGTCGTCAAGCGACCCGAAGTTCCCGTGCTTGTCGACCAGCGGCAGCCTCATCGCGAAGGGCTGAGCCAATCGGACTAGGGCGTCATAAATCGCCGAGTCGCCGTGCGGGTGCAGGCGGCCCATGACCTCGCCGACAACGCGAGCGCATTTGACATGGGCCCGGTCTGGGCGCAGGCCCATCTGCGACATCTGGTACAGGATCCGGCGCTGTACCGGCTTCAGGCCGTCGCGCGCGTCGGGGAGCGCGCGCTGATAGATCACCGAATAGGCGTACTCGAGGAAGCTGCCCCGCATCTCCTCAGTGACGTCGATGTCAACGATGTTCTCTTCGAAGTCCTCAGGCGGCGGGGTTGTCGTGCTGCGTCGTGCCATGCCCGCCATTGTGCCGCGTTCTGGCGGGCGCCAGCCACGAGGCGACCCGGCGTGCCGCGTGATGGGCCGACGACAGGGTCGCCACGAGCAGAACTAGGCCACGGTCGCTCATGCTGGTAGGTTCGCCAACTGTCGGCACTAGTTCAGCCGGGCGGCCGTGTCCCGGGCTATGCCGTGAGGGGCGCACGATGGGTTTTCCCGATCAGCCAACGGACCAGGGTCAGCCGGGCTACTTCGGCGATCAGCCGACAATCGGCAGCCAGCCCGGCGATGCCGGCCAGCAGGGCGGTCCAGGCCAGCAGGGCGGGTACGGCCAGCCAGGGGGATATGGCCAACAGGGCGGGTACGGCCAGCCTGGAGGATATGGCCAGCAAGGCTACGGCCAGCCCGGCGGATACGCCCAGCCCGGGCCGTTGCAGCAGCCAGGCGCTTACGGGCAGCCCGGTTACCCGCAGGCTGGTTACCAGGGCACCCCGGCCTGGACGTCGGGCTACCAGTCGGCGCAGACGAACGGGCTCGCGGTTGCCTCACTGGTGTGCGGCATCGCACAGATCATGGTCGGCCCGCTGAGCGGAATACCCGCGATCATCCTCGGGCACGTCGCGCGGAGCCGGATCAGCCAGACCGGCGAACAGGGAGGCGGGCTGGCGCTCGCAGGGCTGATTCTCGGCTACGTCGGCCTCGTCCTCTTCGTTCTGTTCATCGTCCTCCTCGTCGCGGTCTTCAGCACCGTAAGCACCCGCAACGGTGTCCCCAGCCCCAGTAGATATTAGCGCCCGGTAGGCATTGATTCACCCTGGCCCCGCTGGGTAGTCGTGATGCTACGAGCCGTAACGGCGGGCCGAGGGCACGATGGGATCTCCAGAGCAGATGCGTGATCGGAGGCAGCCGGCCAGTTACTCCTCTGGTCCGCCGCCGAAGAAGGTCCAGACCAATGGCCTGGCGATCGCCGCACTAGTCTGCGGACTCGCTCAGTTCCCGCTGTGGTTGTTTCTGCTGGTGCCGGGATTTCTCGAAGCTGTGCTTGCGCTGAGCTTCGGGATAGGCGCAGTGGCTCAGATCCGCCGCCGGGGAGAAGGCGGCAGGGGGCTCGCGATCGCTGGCATCGTCCTGGGCGGACTCGGAGTGCTAGGCGGGATCGCGTGGGCCATCCTGCTGAGCGTCGGGTCGGCCAGCTTCCACTACCACTCCGGCGCATAACGTCCCGTCGGCGCATTCCGGCACGTCTTGTCAACCGGGCTAGCGTGCGCTGGGCGCGAGATAGCATGGCCATATTGCCGAATTGCACCATCGCATTTCGGCGGCAGCGATATCAGATCATTGGCATCGCCTGAGCCCCGTGAGCACGGCGGTCAGCGGTCAGGCTGCGCGAAGGGAGCCGGATGGCTGACATGAGCTGGGAGCACGCCGCCGAGGCACGCGCGGCGCTGAATGCCATCGTTACCGATCCCGAGCACGGGGTTGCCGCCCTCTCCAGCCCGCGAACGATGTCGAATCTGCTCAAGGACCTGCTCCCGGATGCGCCCAGGGAGAAGAACCTGCTGATCGCGGCAGCCGAGGCTGGCCTTGCCGACACGCTGAACGAGCACGTGGCGCTTGGCATGGACGCGAGCACCGCGATCCGGCTGACGGCATCGTCGTTCTCGCAGCGGACCCCGCTGACGCCAGATGCGTGCAGCTGGGTCACCGGCGAGATCGCCGTGGCGATGGGCATCAGCGAGCGGAACGACCAGGAGCTGGGTGCGCGTTCGCAGGATCGCGGCGGTCCCGGTCTGCCGGGTAGCCCTGACGATCGACGGCGATCCTGGGACCAGCAGGGCCCATCGCGGCCGCAGGATGGCGTCCAGAGCCCTGATGGTGGCCAGTCACAGGCCGCCGACAATGCTCCGCCTGCCGCAGCTGGCCTGGGGGCCGGTTCGGCCGTCATTTCGCCCGGTCAAGCAGCGGCGTCAAGCTACAGCCCGGCGCCCGGAGTGCAGTGGCCAGGCGGCGAGGCGGCCGGCTACCAGCAGGCCAAGCCCGGCTATCTGCAGGCCACCCCCGGCTCGCCGGCTGCCGCGGGGTACGCGCCAGCCACGCCCGGCTATCTCCCGCCCACCGCGTTCTCGCCCGCTCAGAATCCGCACGCGTACGGCCCGGGAGTCGCGTCTGGCATGCCGGCGATGCCTGGCTACCAGCCGACTCCGCAGCCCGGCATCGTTCGCAGGACCAACACAATGGCGGTCACGTCGCTGGTACTCGGCATGGTTCAGTTCGTCGGCTGGATCATCTTCCTGCTGCCAGGGCTGCTGGCCGCCATCCTCGCGATCGTGCTCGGTTTCGTATCGATCAAGCAGATCAGCAGGTCCGGTGAGTCCGGTCGCGGGCTCGCCGTCACTGGCATCGTGCTCGGATTCCTCGCCATCCTTGTGGTCACGATCCTGGTGGCGGTCGGGGTCGAGTCCGTGAACACCCAGTCGCCGTAGTCCGTCAGGTCGCGGAAAACCCGCCGTCCACGCAGATCAGTTGCCCCGTGACGTAGCTGCTTGCGCTGCTGGCCAGGAAGACTGCAATGCCCTCGAAGTCGGCGGGCCGGCCATTGCGTCCGATCATCGTGCGCGCGGCCAGTGCCGCCGAGCGGGCCGGATCTGACGCCACCTGCCGCGTCATCGCGGTCGGGACGAAGCCAGGGGCGATGGCGTTACAACACACTCCGGCATTTGCCCAGGCCTCTGCCTGTGACCTGGTGAGGGACACCAGGCCGCCCTTCGACGCGCCATAACCGCCGCTATTCCCGAACGCCCTGATGGCCTGCTGAGAAGCGATATTGATGATGCGTCCCCAGCCGCGCGCGGCCATCAGGGGTCCGAAATGCTGACCAAGAAGAAAGGGGGCCGTGAGGTTCACCTCAAGCGAGTGATCCCAGTCATCCGGCGTGAGCTCATGCAACGGCGGCCTGATATTGACACCTGCCGCGTTCACCAGAATGTCAGGTGGTCCGAATGGTTCGCTGATTGCCTCGCAGACCGCCCTGATCGCGGCCCGGTCCCCGAGATCCGCGCTCACCCGGTCCGCGGTCCGGCCCGCCGATCTGATCTCGGCCACGGCTCGGTCAAGCGCTGCAGCCTGGCGGGCGACGATGACCACGCTGGCCCCGGCTCCGGCCAGCGCGCCCGCCATGGCCTTGCCGATCCCCGAGCTGCCGCCGGTTACCGCGGCGACGCGGCCTGCCAGGGAGAACAGGCGGTCCAGGTAATCGGTCATGGCCTAAGTATGGCGAGCAGGCGCGCGACGCGGCCGCGTGCGGATCCCGGCCGGCGGGCTACAGCAGCGGCCTGGCGCCGACCAGCCCCATCGCTTTGGCGGCTAGCCGGCAACCGCTGGTCAGCGCCTCACCAGGCGGCTTCTTGTCCAGCCAGGACGGCAGGAATCCCGCGCAGAACGCGTCGCCCGCACCCGTCCTGTCTACGATCCGCTCAAGCGGCGGCCCAGGTACCCGCACAGGGTCTGGCCGGCCGTTGGCATAGAACAGCGCGCCGTCCGCGCTGAGCTTCATCACCACGTGCGGATACCAGGCGTTCAGCACCCGCGCTGCCTGCTCGGGCTCGGTCCGGCCGGTCAGCACGCGGCCCTGGTCCGCGTTCACGAACAACAGCGTCGCCCCGTTTGTCATCTGCAGGAACGGCTCGGCGCCGACGCGCTCGAGCGGCGCCGACGAGGCACCGTCCACCGAGATCGTCATGCCGGCCCGCCTGGCCATCGAGATCGCGGCGAGCGTCGCCTGCCTGGAACCCGTGTTGAGCAGCGTGTAGCCGGACACATGCAAGTGGCAGCCGGGCGTGAACAAGTCCTGCGGGAGGTCGTCGGGGGAGAGCGCGGCGTTCGCGCCCGGATCGGACAGCATCGTCTGGTCACCCTTGTGGGTCACCATAACGACACACATTCCGGTGGGCCGTTCCGGATCCATCACCAGCCTGGCGTCGACCCCGTAGCCCATCAGCTCCATGTCCCTGTTGCGGCCGGCGATGTCAGCGCCACGTCGGCCGACGAAGGCGACCTCCGCACCATCGGCTGCTAGCCACGCCGCGATATTCGCGCCTGACCCGCCGCCATGCATCGTCACCGTTGCGGGCGTGTCACTGCTTTTGGCCAGCGGCAGCATCGCATGGGCGACGGTGTCGGTCATGAGATCACCAATGACGACAACGCGGGTCAAGGCCGTCCACCACCTTGCTGACTGGGCAGGTCCAGGCGGACATCAGGGAGATCCGCCGCGAGACTCCTAGCTCATAGAACTTAACAGATAGTCGTAGAATGCGGGTTGACCTGCGCAAACATGCAGGTAAAAGGACCCAAAAGCATCTTGGTACGTTCCTGGGACGTTCCGGCGATGTCGGTCACCAGGCACGCGACGCCAGGACGTCGGAGGCCGCCGGCAGCCAGGCTGGCATAGTGGGCGGATGACCTGGACGTGGCAGTTCGAGAAGGCAGACGGTTCCCTGGCGAGCTCTCGCAGCCTGCCGAAAGAGACGTTCGGCAGCCAGGGCGATGCGGAGACATGGCTGGGCGAGCAATGGCGCAGCCTGCTGGACTCGGGCGTCGATCAGGTGAGCCTGCTGGAGGACGGCAAGCTTGAGTACGGTCCCATGAGCCTGCACCCAGCCGAGGACTAGAGGCGGTTCGTCCTTCGCCCGGGCCCGCCCTATCGGCTCGCCGGGCTCGATGTCAGGGCGGGATCCCTGATGATCGCGGGACCGAAGATCTCGTCGATCCTCGTCATCAGCTGCCGATCAAGCTTGACCCCTGATGCCTTGGCGTTCTCGCGGACCTGCTCTGGCCTGGTCGCGCCGACGATGGCCGCTGACACATTCGGGTTCTGCAGCGTCCACGCGACCGCCAGCTGCGACATGCTGAGCCCTGCCTCCTCTGCGGCAGGCCCCAGCTGCTGGACGCGGCTGAGGATGTCGTCGCTGAGGTACTCGCGGATAAAGGCCGCCCCGCGGTCATCCGTGGCTCGCGACCCGGCGGGCGGCGCCGCGCCTGGCAGGTACTTGCCGGTCAGGGTTCCCTGCGCGATGGGTGACCACACGATCTGGCCGATCCCTTCCTTCTCGCACAAGGGCACCACTTCTGACTCGATGACCCGCCAGATCATGTTGTACTGCGGCTGATTGGAGATGATCCGGTCGAGGCCCATCTGATCGGCGATGCGAAGCGCCGCCGCGATCTCCTCGCTGCGCCATTCGGAAACGCCGACATACAAGACCTTGCCCTGGCGCACCAGGTCGTCGAACGCGCGCATCGTCTCCTCGAGCGGCGTCTCGTGGTCGTACCTGTGCGCCTGATACATGTCGAGGTAGTCGGTGCCCAGGCGGCGCAGCGAGGCGTTGGCCGATTCCATAATGTGCTTGCGGGACAGCCCGCGGTCATTCATGCCAGGCCCGGTCGGCCAGAACACCTTGGTGAAGATCTCGATTGACTCGCGCCGGACTCCGTGCAGCGCGCGGCCGAGTACCTCCTCGGCCTTGGTGCCCGCGTAGACGTCGGCGGTGTCGAATGTCGTAATGCCCTCGTCGAGGGCCGCTGCCACGCACGCCTTGGCGGCGTCCTCTGCGACTTGCGAACCGTGCGTGATCCAGTTGCCGTAGGCGATCTCGCTGATCTTCAGGCCGCTGCGGCCAAGGTGCCTGAACTCCATCAGATCGCCTCGCCCCTAGCCACCCTGGCCGGCGGTATCCGTGAGCTTCTGAGCCTGATGCTCCGCTTGGCGATGTACCAGGCGATGCCCCTGGTGCTCTCGCCCGGCAGCCGCTGCCTGACCAGTCGCCGCACCATGGTCGCGTGGAACAGCGCCTCGATCCCGATCAGCAGGACAATGCCCAGCTCGATGTACAGGACGAAGGATGAGTTCTTCCCGGCGCCGAACGCGAACACCAGCAAGATGAGGGCGAACACGGCGAACAGGATGTACTCGCTGACCACCAGCCGCCTGGAGTCGATGTAATCCCTGGCCAGTGCCTTCACAGGGCCACGATCTCTGGTCGACAGCGCCCACTCCTCGCCCCTGCGCATGGCGTCCATCCGGCGCCGCTGGTCAGCGCGCCGGCGCTCGCGTTGCTGCGCCGCCGCGGCCTTCTTGTCGGCGGGCGGCGGGGCGTACGGCTGCCTCCTGCGCCGCTCAACCTCGCTGCGCTTGGGTGTCGGCCTGCCCTTGCCGGCTTGCTTGGCCTGCTGCTCGGCGGCCTGCTCTGCCTGGTCATCGTCGGCCACGGAGGAAGCCGATGCACTGCGTCGTCGGAACACGTTGACAGCCTACCGGGAGGAGCGGACGAACCCCCCGCGATGCCCGACAGGGGACGAGCCCGTATGAACCATCCTGATGAGGCCGCGGCGGGGCCGGCGGCGCAGATACCGCGCATTGCCGTGGCTGCTGTGATGACGTTCCTTGCGCGAGGCCATAGGCTGGGAATCCAGCATCTGGCGAGAATTCCCGTTGCGGAGCGGGACGGCCTGTTCAAGGCAGGTTTCCCGGCGCCGCGCCGGTTAGACAGGATGAGGGGAAGGTCGCGCTTATGGGCGTGATGAAGCGGGTTTCGACGATCTTCAGGGCCAAGGCCAATAAGACGCTCGACAGGATGGAAGATCCGCGGGAAACCCTGGACTACTCGTACCAAACGCAGCTTGAGCTGTTGCAGAAGGTGCGGCGCGGAGTGGCCGACGTGGCAACGTCGCGGAAGCGTCTTGAGCTGCAGATGAACCAGTTGCAGCAGACGGGCGACAAGCTGGACCGGCAGGCGCGTGATTCGCTCGCGGCAGGCCGAGAGGACCTGGCCCGCGAAGCCCTGTCCCGCAAGGCAGGCGTGCAAGGGCAGCTGACGGATTTGCAGGCGCAATATGCCTCGCTGCAGGGCGAGGAGGAGAAGCTGACGGCTGCGTCGCAGCGGCTGCAGGCCAAGGTTGACGCGTTCCGCGTGAGGAAGGAGACCATCAAGGCCACCTACACCGCCGCGGAAGCGACCACAAGAATCAACGAGACCTTCACGGGCATCTCGGAGGAGATGAGCGATGTCGGCCTCGCGATCCAGCGCGCCGAGGACAAGACCGAGCAGATGAAGGCCCGTGCAGGCGCGATCGACGAGCTGATGGCTTCTGGGGCGTTGACCGACGCGCTCGGCGGCCCGCCGCCCGATGACATCCAGGCGGAGCTTGACCGGATGGGCGCGAGCCAGGGCGTTGACGCCGAGCTCGAGCGGATGAAGGCCGAGCTCGCGGGCGGCAGCGCGCCGAAGGAGATCGCAGGATCAGGTCAGACGGACACGCCGGTCGGTCAGCCGAGCGGGACCAGCTTCCAGAAGGAGCAGCCTGGTTCGGGAGGTGCCTAAGTGATCATCAGGATCATGGGCGAGGGCCAGCTGAAACTGGAAGATGCTGCGGTCGACGAGCTCAATAAGCTGGACGCCGACCTGGAGAAGGCGGTCGAGAGCAGCGATCAGGCCGCCTTTGGTTCCGCTCTGCGCGCCTTGCTCGTCAGGGCACGGGAAATGGGTGTCGAGCTGCCGCCCGATGCCATAGAACCGTCGGACCTGATCTTGCCGCGCGAAGACGCGACCATCGAAGAGGTCCGCGAGCTCATGACCGACGACGGCCTTATCCCTGGCTGAGACTTCGCTTAGACCTAGCTGAATATCGCTCATCAGGACCACGGGTTTCGCTGGTGCTAAAACCGCAGGTAGCCGGGCATTTGGCCCGGCTACCTGCGGTAACTATTCAGGCAAGAGCCATACCCTGTACGCCCGGGCGAGCTGAGTGCGCTCCAACCATCGCTGCTGTTGCGATGTAATGAAGGCGTCGGCTTCGCATATGCCGGTGATCGAAACGGAGGCGGCGATGGCTCGGACACGGTACGCGACTGACAGGGGCCTGATCGCGCGGATGGGCGCGACCATGTTCCTGCTTGGACTGGTCTTCACCGGATTCATCGTCGCGATCGTCGTGCTTCTCTCGCAATACAGCAACGTCAGCCAGGGCGGCATCGTGTTCATCGCCGTTCTGTTCGCGGTGGGGATCTCGTTCGCGTCGTTCTACTGGTCGGACAAGATCGCGCTCACGACCGCCGGCGCGCAGCTGGTCAGCCCGCAGGATGGCCCGATGGCGGCTGACCTGCATGGCGTGATCGACCGGCTCTGCGCACTGGCTAACATGCCGAAGCCGCGGGTCGCGATCGCGCCAGGGGACATGCCCAACGCATTCGCGACCGGCCGCAGCAGCAAGGTCGCGGTGGTCTGCGTGACGCAGGGCCTGCTTCGCAGGCTGGACAAGAACGAGCTTGAGGGCGTTCTCGCGCACGAGATGTCCCACGTCGCGCACAAGGACGTGGCCGTCATGACGATCGCGTCGTTCCTCGGGATCATGGCCGCGCTGCTGGTCAGGTTCGCGTTCTACTCCGAGCTGTTCGGCGGCGGCGGACGCGACCGGGGGCGTGGCAACGACCAGAACGCGCTGCCCGTCATCCTGATCGTGATGCTGATCGGGATCGTCGTCTATGCGATCAGCTTCCTGCTGATCAGGCTGCTGTCGCGGTACCGCGAGCTGTCGGCCGACCGGGCCGGGGCGTTGCTGACCGGTCAGCCGTCGGCGCTGGCCAGCGCGCTGGTCAAGGTGAGCGACGAGATGGCGCGGATCCCGAGCCGGGACCTGCGTGCGGCGGAGCCCCTGAACGCGTTCTATTTCGCGCCAGCCATCTCACCACGCCGCGGGCAGTGGAGTCTGTCTACGCTGTTCTCGACGCACCCGTCGCTCGACCGGCGGCTCCGCGAACTTGACAAGATCTCTCATCAGCTCAGCAGGTAGGCAGCCGGGCGGCACGTCCGGGCGCGCCCTGACCTAGGGAGGCAGGTCATTCGTGGGATTGCTTGACGCGCTGCTCGGCCGGACCAAGCCGGTTCCGCCGAACCTTGATGCCTTGTTCGCGGTGCCGTCGGCGGCGATCACCCTGCAGGCAGCCACTGACTTCCTGCCAACGGGGACCGGGTCGGTCTGCTTCCGCGCCGCCGAAGGCAAGGCATTCAGCGACATCGAGAAGGATGTTCAGGACCTGCTGGGCATGAGCCAGAACAAGACCACGGTCGAAGTTGCCTCGGACTCTTACGGATTTACCTGGCTGATCTGCAGGCACTCGCCCGACGACATCGAGGGCCTGGTGACCGACCTGCATGCGGTCAATTCCTCGCTCGAGGGCGGCGGGTTCGGGCCGCTGCTGCTGTGCACGATCGCCGCGTTCCGCGACAGCTCAGGCAAGCGGCTTGGCCTGGTGTACCTGTACAAGCGGGGTACCTTCTACCCGTTCGCGCCGCAGGGCGGCGAGCGCCGTGACAACGCGACCGAACTCCAGGTCCGCGGCGTGCTCGGCAACGACCTGAAAATCGAACCTGATCTCGCACGCTGGTTCCCGGTTTGGGGTGCGCCAGGCCTGTAGACAGAGCCTGGCGTTAGCTAGCCGCACCTGGCAGATCTGGTCAGGGGAGGGCGAGCATCTGGTCGAGCGCGGCCCTGGCCTGTGCCGCGCTGCGCGGATCTACCGTGATCTGGTTCACGACCTGGCCGGCGGCGAGGGACTCAAGCGCCCAGACCAGGTGCGGCAGGTCGATCCTGTTCATCGTGGAGCAGTAACAAACGGTCTTGTCCAGAAAAACGACCGTCTTGTCCGGGTTGGTGTGGGCGAGCCGCTGCACCAGATTCAGCTCCGTGCCGACAGCCCACGCAGAGCCGCCCGGCGCTTGCTCGATGGTGGCGATGATCTTCTCAGTGGACCCGATCTGGTCGGCGGCCGTCACGACCTCGTGCACGCACTCCGGGTGCACAAGCACGTTCACGCCGGGAATGCGCCGCCGGACCTCCGCGACGTTGTCGGCGGTGAACCGGCCGTGCACCGAGCAGTGACCGCGCCAGAGGATCATGGTGGCCTTTCGCAGCGCCTCGGCTTCAAGGCCGCCTCCTGGCCGGTGCGGGTTCCAGACCACGCAGTCGTCCAGGCTCATACCCATTTCGAGGACAGCCGTATTGCGGCCGAGATGCTGGTCAGGCAGGAACAAGACCTTGCTGCCCTTGCCCAGCGCCCAGGTGAGCGCGCGCTTGGCGTTGGACGACGTACAGACGGTACCGCCATGGCGGCCGGTAAATGCCTTGATGTCCGCGGACGAGTTCATGTATGTGACCGGGACGACATCCTCAGCTAGACTGAGGTCCTCCAGTGCCTCCCAGCACTCCTCGACCTGGTTGTACGTGGCCATGTCTGCCATCGAGCATCCTGCCGCCAGGTCGGGAAGCACGACCTTCTGCGAGTCAGAGGTAAGGATGTCTGCCGACTCGGCCATGAAATGCACGCCGCAGAAGACCACGTACTCGGCCGCCGGACGGGCAGCCGCGTCCTTGGCCAGCTTGAATGAATCGCCAGTGACGTCTGCGAACGCGATGACCTCGTCGCGCTGATAGTGGTGGCCGAGTATGAAGGCACGGTCGCCAAGCTCGGCCCTGGCCTGCTCGGCACGGCGCACCAGCGCGGGATCGGAAGGCGACGGCAAGTCGCCGGGGCAGGAGACGCCACGCTCGCTGCGGCTGTCGGATTCGGCACCCAGGACGAGCAAAGGCAGCCGCTGACCGGGCTTCGCGGCCGGGGGTGCTGGCGCGGTGACGGTGAGCTGGCCTGGCGACCTGGACATAGTGAGCCCCACTTCGGCGACTTATCGTCGAACTGACGATAGCCTCAAGCATACCTCCGTTGTCAGCCTCGTGTTCACTCGGCCCGTCCGTTTTGCGGTCAAGGCGCCCATCGCGAGAAGGGAGCCGCTGGAAGCGGAATGCTGCTGCCGGGCATATCGTTGGAACTGCATGGACCTGCCGTGCGCTGCGCGGCACCTTTGACTATGGGAGCTAACCAGATGACAGTTCAGGACGACGTGACGGCTCAGGGCGTCATCCTCACCGAGGTTGCCGCCACCAAGGTCAGCACCCTGCTGGCCCAGGAGGACCGTGATGACCTCCGGCTGCGGATCGCGGTCCAGCCTGGGGGTTGTTCTGGCCTGCGCTATCAGCTGTACTTCGACGAGCGCGAGATCGAAGGCGACATCGTCAGGACTTTCAACGGCGTTCAGGTCGTGACCGACAAGATGAGCGGTCCGTACCTCACCGGCGCCACGATCGACTTCGTGGACACGATCGAGAAGCAGGGCTTCACGATCGACAACCCCAACGCGACCGGCTCCTGCGCCTGCGGGGACTCTTTCCACTAATCGGTTCGGATACTGGCAGGCGTAGTATGCGCCGGCCAGACGCTTGCCCGGCGGCGTTCTGCGGCCATGTCCCAGCCTGTAGCCTGGGTCTGTTTTCCTCAGTCCGTGCACCAGTGCCGCCAGGTTGATAGTGAGGCCGGTTCCGGCCCCCGCGACCAGTGGTTCCGCAGCCCAGAAGGACCGCCGTGCGCATTGCAGTGACCGGGTCCATCGCAACCGACCACCTGATGAGATTCCCAGGCCGGTTCGTCGAACAGTTGATGCCCGACAAGCTCGACAAGATCGCCCTGTCCTTCCTCGTCGACACGCTCGTAATCCGGCGAGGCGGAGTGGCCGCCAACATCGCGTTCGGCCTCGGGTGCCTTGGCCTGCGGCCGCTTCTGGTCGGCACGGCCGGGCAGAGCGACTTCGCGGGTTACCGCCAGTGGCTGGAAGAGCACGGCGTCGACACGAGTGCTGTGCGCGAAACTACGCGGCACCATACGGCCAGGTTCATCGGCACGACGGATGCTGACATGAACCAGATCGCATCTTTCTACCCTGGCGCGATGGCAGAGGACCGGCAGATCGACCTCGGCGAGCTTGCTGGCCAGATCGACCTGGTCTTGATCGGCGCCAGTGACCCGGATGCGATGCTGGCATTCACCAAGCAGTGCATCTCAGCTGAGATCCCGTTTGCCGCTGATACCTCCTGGCAGCTCGCCAGGCTCGACGGCGAGCAGGTCAGGACGCTGATGATGGGCGCGGATTACCTCTTCTGCAACGAGTACGAGGCAACGCTGACCGAGCACAAGACCGGCTGGTCGTCCGACGACCTGAACGATAAGGTCGGCGTCCGGGTCACGACGCTCGGGGCCCGCGGCGCCAGGATTGACAGGGCGGGTCACGAGCCGATCTTTGTTCCCGCCGTTCCAGGGGTCGAGCCTGAGGAGCCAACCGGAGCGGGAGATGCCTTCAGGGCCGGATTCCTCGCCGCCGTGTCGTGGGACCTCAGCCTGGAGCGCGCGGCGCAACTCGGCAACATGGTGGCCGCCCTCGTACTCGAGACGACGGGAACCCAGGAGTATCAGCTCACTCCCGATTCGCTTGCGCGCAGGTTCACCGCGGCCTACGGCGACGAGGCGGCAGCCGACATCGCCAGGAACTTCACCTAGGCGCGGCCACTCGTGGGCGCCGAGCGGCGGGCCCGCTGAACACACCTGTCTTCGCGATTGCCTGCCAGCGCTGCCTGGTACCGAGCAAAGCCGTCATGACCGACTGTATTGTCACCAGGTACATGAGCTGCCGATATACCACTTGTTGCAGTGGAAGCGCCCATAGCGTCTTGAGGTGCTCACGGTCCAGCCGCAGAGCGTATCCGCAGGCCAGGATCTGTAGTGCATTGAACCCAAGCCAGAACCCTGCGACGCTCACGGGATTGAGGAAAATAAGGCCATAAATGGCAGCCAGGTCGACGACAGGTGCGATCAGCGGAAGCAGGACCTGGTAGAAGCTGAGGTACGGCAAGCAACGTCGGCCGAACTGGCCAGATGGCCCACGCTCGAGCACAGATCGCTTGTGCTTCCACATCGACTGCATCGTCCCGTAGCACCATCGGTACCGCTGTCGCCAAAGCTGACGCAGCGAGCTTGGCGCCTCGGTCCATGCGATGGCGCGAGGCTCATAAACCACGCGCCAGCCGGAACGGCAGATTGCCATCGTCAGATCCGTGTCCTCGGCCAGTGTGCTCGCGCTGAGGCCATTCACATCGGCGAGCGCGGCCCGCCTGAAGGCGCCGATGGCACCTGGCACCGTCGGAATCGTGCCCAGGACATCGAACATCCGGCGTTCAAGATTGAAGCCCATCACGTATTCGAGGTGCTGCCAGCGGCCGAGCAATCCGCGCCGGTTGGCGACCTTGGTGTTGCCGCTGACCGCCCCAACATCCGGGTCGCGCATCCGCAGCGCAAGGCGAAGCAGGGCGTCCCTTGCGAAGATGGTGTCGCCATCGACCAGGACGAGGAGGTCGAACCATGCCTCCGCGATCCCGCGGTTGAGGGCAGCCGGCTTCCCGGCGTTGGCCTGACTGATTACCCGCACGTCTGGCAAGCGCAGCCCTCGAACGATGTCCGCCGTGCCGTCGGTGGATCCGTCATCCACGACGATCACTTCGAGTTCACCGGGGTAGTAGCTCGCGATCATGGATGCGACCGTCGCCGCGATTCCTGCCCCCTCGTTAAATGCCGGGATCACGACTGAGGCACCCGGCGGCCGCCAGTTCGGCGGCATGCGCTGCGGCCTCATGCGGCGACGATGCCTGCGCGCGAATATCGTGATCGCGAAGATCCGCAGGACCAGCATGCCGCTGGCCGCGACGAGGCAGACGGCCAGTGCTGCGATGGTGTGATCGGCGGCCTGCTGGCTGAGCACGAGAGCCGTCCCTATGACGCGCTGCACCGGCGTCGCGGGCGCGTCGGCCGAGGGCAGTTGCACCCCAGGCGGCACCTGCAAACCGTCTGTAACGGTCACGAACCTGTACCCGCGGCTCCTGAGCTTGTCAATGATCCGCGGGAGAGCGCGAACGGTTTCACGCCGGTTGCCGCCCGAGTCATGCAGCATGATGATGGCGCCGTCGTCGCCGCGCGGCATCGCGTTGGTCACGATGCGCTTGACGCTGGGCTTGGCCCAGTCCTTGGTGTCGGTGCTGGCCAAGACCACGAGGTAACCGAACCTGGCGGCGCGGCTGTAGGCCAGCCAGTCTGTCCTGGTCAGCGCGTCGGGACCGCTGCTATACGGCGGGCGCAGCAAGCTCGTCCTGATTCCAGCGGCACCCGCGAGGGCGTTCTGGGTGAGGGTGAGCTCGAGCGGAAGACGCCAGCTGGCCGACGCGAGATTCGCGTGGGTGTAGGTATGCGAGCCAACCTCGTCGCCCGCGGCGAGTTCGGCGCGCACGATGGACGGGTTCGCGGCCACGTGAGCCCCGACCACGAAGAACGTTGCTGGCACGTGCTTACGCTGCAGGATCGCCAGTATCTTCGGGGTCCAGGTGGGATCGGGTCCGTCATCGAAAGTCAGGGCAACTGTCTTGGCACGCATCCGGTAGGAGTACGGATGGCGGCCTGTCGCATTGATGACCGGTCCGCCATGGACCAGTTTGTGAGGGCCTTGCGGGCCGTGGGAGCCGGCCAGATTGGCAGTCTGCGGAGACTCGCCGAGGACGCCATGTGTATAGCCCTCGAACAGCAGCGCCACCCCGAAGACGAGAAGAATAAGAGCGACGAATACCCAGTGTCCGTGTGGCGTGCGCGTCACCCGGTGCGCAAGCGGGCGCTGAACCTTGCTAATTGGCATGCGTCGATGACGGTGACGGATGGGGACTCTTGGAGCGACCTTGGCCGGGCGGAGTCTTCCCCGCCTTATTGGTGGGAGACGGTGAGCTACTGGGCGTTGGTGTCGGCGATCGATGCCGTGATGTCGACGCCGAGGGTGAAGGCGATGCCTTGCTGGAGCCGGAGGGCGCGTCCGGTGGCAATCTGCTCGAGGAGCCCGGCGCGGTCCCGTTCCCTCTTCCCGTCGTGCCTTGTTGCCCGTGATCTCTCGCCGCCGACGCTCCAAACACGCTAAATGGGGTATTCGGACCGCCGAACAGTCCGATGCCCGCCACAATGAGCGCGCCTATGAGCAGGACGCTGGCGCCCGCACCAAGCACTCGCATCAGGCGACGTCGGTGTCCAGAAGGATCGGCGAAGACCGGGCCGGTCTGTTGCGTCTCGTGCGCATCGGCGCCAAGCGGTCGGTCGGCGTCGTACGGATGGATCACGAGGCGAGTTTAGGGGAATCGGCCTGGCGTGAGTGCGGAAAGCGCGGTGTATGAGCAAATCAGTAGGTGCGCCGGATATGGAACACCCAGCCGCCCTCCCCGGGGAGATCGGCGATCCCGACAAACTCATGCGACTTCAGTCCGCACCACGCAGGAACGTCCGTCTTCGCGGCCGGATCGTCGGCAAGCACCTGGACCACTTGGCCAACGGCCACCTCGCCGATCCGCTCGGCCAGCATGATGATCGGCAGCGGGCACTTGCGCCCGAGAGCGTCGATGCTGAGAGCGGGCTGCTCGGCGGCGCCAGGCAGTCCGGCGGAGGGCTGAGAGATCAAGTGATCAACTCCGGTCCTGGCTCGTAGCGTGGCTCCGGGTTCCGGCATTCGCCCGCAGGCGGCTCACGATGCCGGGCAGCACGCTCAGGAAGCCCGTCACCGACTCCTCCGTGGTATCGCGTGGCAGTGATACGCGGACATTGCCGTGCGTGATGGCGCCCATCGCGGCGAGCACGTGGCTCGGCTGCTGCGTGTCGCTCGCGCACGCGCTGCCAGAGGATACCGAGAAGCCAGCCTTGTCGAGTTCGATTACCAGAGCCTCGCCGTCGATGTACAGGCAGGAGAACGTGACGATGTGAGGCAGCGTCCTCGAATGGTCGCCATGCACGACGCAATCGGGGATCAACGTCTTCAGCCGGTCCCTTATCTGGCTGGTTAGCAGCCGCAGAGCGACGTCGGCGTCGTCGCGCCTGGCCTCGTAATCATCGAGAGCCGCGGTCGCTGAGATGATCGCCGGGAGATTCGGGAATCCAGGCACCCGATGCCCTTCGCGGCTGCCGGGCGGCAGCGGAGGTCGCCAGCGCGTTGCCTTGCGGATCGCCAGCACCCCGACTCCCGGCGGACCTCCCCACTTATGTGCGCTGGCGGCCAGCATCGACCATCCTGCCGGCAGCGCCACCCTGCCAACCGATGCGGCCGCGTCGGTGAACAGGGGCACCCCGGCTGCGCTGGCTTCTGCGGCGATCTCGGCTACCGGCTGAATCGTCCCGACCTCGTGATTGGCCGTTTGGAGGCATGCAAGCACGGTCCGCTCGCGCTTGACGGCGTCGGTGAACTCGGCGACGTCCACCCGTCCGTCCGCTCCGACGCCGGCGATCGTCAGCTGGCTGGCGGCTAGCTCGGCCTCCGCTGCCGCGTTCAGCACGCTGGAGTGCTCTACGGCGCTCACGACGATATGTCCGGGACCGCGGCTCGCCGACTGGCGCGCGCGGACCGCTCCGAGCACCGCCAGCTGCACGGCTTGCGTCCCCGAGCTGGTGAAGGCCAGCTCGTCGGCCCGGCAGCGCACCATGGCGGCCATCCGCTCCCTGGCCTGGTCGAGAAGCAAGTTGGCCCGGCGTCCTTCGCGGTGCAGCCGGACCGGGTCGGCCCAGCCATCATCGAGCGCCGCGACCAGCGCCTCTCGCGCCGTAGCTGACATCGGCTCTGCCGAGGCGGCATCGAAGTACGCCATAGCTCTGACCCTACGGCGGCCCGCAGCGGCCACCCATGCGCCCCCGCCCGGCCGATCTGCCGGGGGTCGCGGGCGGACGGGGCCGTGCGCGTTGTACTGTTTGCACGACAGCCTGTAGGACAGGCGACGGTCAGGCTCGGTAAGTCGGTTCACGGCCCGCTGGAAAGGCAATCGGTGAGTCCCATCCGCACGACTCCCCGTCATCAGGGGAGATCTGGTCGGCTGCGCCGCTGGGCGCCCCGTGCCGTGCTGCTGCTCGGGCTGGCTCTCGTCACGACCGGCTGCCAGTCCAACGACTTCACCAGGCAGGGTCTGCTCGAGCCCGTGACCAAGCAGGGCCAGGTCATCGTCGCCATGTGGCAGGGATCGTGGATCGCTGCCTGGGCCGTCGGGATCGTCGTGTGGGGCGGGATCCTGTGGGCCATCATCTTTCACCGCAAGCGCGGCGATCAGCTTCCGCGGCAGGTTCGCTACAACCTGCCGATCGAGCTCCTCTACACCGTCCTGCCGATCGTCATGGTCGGCGTCCTGTTCTACTTCACCGCGCGGGACGAGAACTACATCGGCCAGAACCCGCGGCATCCCGACGTCAAGATCAAGGTGATCGGGCAGCAGTGGAGCTGGCAGTTCGTCTATCAGCAGTACGCGATCAGCGGCGGCCAGCACGTCACCCAGATCGGTGAGACGTGGCGGCCAGGGTTGCCAACCAACCAGCTTCCGCTGCTGGAGATTCCGACCCATCAAACCGTCCAGTTCAACCTGACGTCGGTCGACGTCGTCCACGCCTTCTGGATCGCGCCATTTGAGTTCAAACGGGACGTGATTCCCGGCTACGCCAACCGCTTCACGGTGACGCCGACGAAGACCGGAACCTTCATCGGGCGATGTTCTGAGCTGTGCGGCGTGTACCACAGCCGCATGCTCTTCAGGGTCAAGATCGTCACGCCTGCCGAGTTCAGCCGCTGGATCCACGCTCAGCAGGCCCTGCAGACCGCTTCTGCCTCCGGGGGTGCTCAGTGACCACGGTGAAGCCCACCGAGTCGGTGGCGACCGACCAAGCCCCTCCGTACAGCAAGGGATCGATCCTGGCCGACTGGCTGTCCTCGACCGATCACAAGATCATCGGCCACCTGTACCTGATTACCTCGTTCGGATTCTTCCTGATCGGCGGCCTGATGGCGCTGATCATGAGGACGCAGCTGTTTGAGCCAAACCTGAGCCTGGTTTCTGACCAGCAGTACAACGAGCTGTTCACGATGCATGGCACGATCATGCTGCTGCTCTTCGCAACCCCGCTGTTCGTCGGCTTCGCGAACGAGATCATGCCGCTGCAGATCGGCTCTCCCGACGTGGCGTTCCCGCGGATGAACCTGCTCAGCTACTACATGTTCGCGTTCGGCGGCATCATCTTGCTGCTGAGCTTCCTAACCCCTGGCGGCGCGGCGGCCTTCGGCTGGTACGCGTACTCGCCGCTGACAAGCGCGGTGTTCTCGCCTGGCATCGGCGCCGACATGTGGATCATGGGCCTGACCCTCAGCGGCCTCGGCACCATCCTGAGCGGCGTTAACTTCGTCACCACGATCTTCTGCATGCGCGCGCCCGGCATGACCATGTTCCGCATGCCGATCTTTACCTGGAACATCTTGCTGACGTCGATCCTGGTGCTGCTCGCCTTCCCCGTGCTCGCCGCAGCCCTGCTGGTGCTGGAGATCGACCGCAAGTTCGGTGCCCAGGTTTTTGCCGCCCACAGCGGCGGCGCAGTGCTCTGGCAGCACCTGTTCTGGTTCTTCGGCCATCCGGAGGTCTATATCGTGGCGTTGCCGTTCTTCGGCATCGCCACCGAGGTGCTCCCTGTCTTCAGCCGGAAGCCGCTGTTCGGCTACAAGGGCCTCGTCGGCGCCACCATCGCGATCGCGGGCCTGTCGATGACGGTGTGGGCGCACCACATGTTCACTACGGGCGCGGTTCTGCTGCCGTTCTTCTCGTTTATGACGTACCTGATCGCGGTGCCGACAGGGGTGAAGTTCTTCAACTGGCTCGGCACGATCTGGCGTGGTCAGCTGACGTTCGAAACGCCGATGCTGTTCATTCTCGGCTTCATGATCGTGTTCTTGTTCGGCGGGCTGACCGGGATCATCCTGGCCTCGCCGCCGCTTGACTTCGCGGTCAGCGACTCCTACTTCGTGGTGGCGCACTTCCACTACGTGCTGTTCGGCACCGTTGTGTTCTGCATGTTCGGCGGCTTCTATTTCTGGTGGCCGAAGTGGACTGGCAAGAAACTCAACGACACGCTCGGCAAGTGGCACTTCTGGTTCGTCTTCATCGGCTTCAACACGACCTTCCTCGTGCAGCACTGGCTCGGCGTGATAGGCCAGCCGCGCCGGACCGCCAACTATCCGCTGCTGCCGCATCTCGCCACGACCCTCAATCAGGTGTCGACGATCGGTGCCTTCATCCTCGGCGTTTCGAACCTGTTCTTCTTCTGGAACATCTACACGACCTGGAAACACGGGGAGCAAGTAACCGAGGACGATCCGTGGGGCTTCAGCAATTCGCTCGAGTGGGCGACCTCATGCCCGCCGCCGCGGCACAACTTCACCTCGATCCCCCGGATCAGGTCCGAGCGCCCAGCGTTTGACCTGCATCATCCGAATATCAGAGCTGGCCGCGACCCGGCGGAGCGGAAAGCGATCGGGGTGAGTCACTGATGCGCGGTGCGCGCGCTCCGGCGGATACTGATGGCCTGATCAAGGCAGGGGTAAAGGCATGAGGGTCGAGGGCTGGTTGTTCCTCGGCTGCGCCATCTTCTTCGGCGTTGCCGACATCTTCTACTGGAACCTGTCACATGACCCTACCGGAGGCACCGCGCTCGCGCTTTCCGTCGGCCTGGCGTTCTTGACAGGCTTCTATGTGCTGTTCACCGGGCGGCGGCTGCCGAAACGACCGGAGGACGACTCCCAGGCCGAGATCGAAGAGGGAACGGGCGAGCTGGGTTTCTTCAGCCCGCATAGCTGGTGGCCGCTTTTCGTGGGTCTCGCCGCCGCGCTGGCCGCCGTCGGTGTCGCGATTGGCTGGTGGCTGTTCCTGATCGGCGCGCTGGCCCTGGTGCTGTCCGTGATCGGTTTCGTCTTCGAGTACTACCGCGGGCTCTACGCGCACTAGCCCGCTAGCACGTACCTCGCCTGCCTGAGGTATCGCGCTGGCTGGCGGTCGCCGAGGTTCACCATGAGCTGGCCGCACCGGACCCCCAGCCCGATGAGGAGCACACGTGGACGTCTACGAGGCGCTGTATACGACCAGGGCCATGCGCCGGGTACGCCCCGACCCGATTCCCGAACAGGTGCAGGCACGGATCCTGGACGCGGCGGTCAGGGCTCCAAGCGGCGGCAACACGCAGAACTGGCGGTTCATCCTGGTGGATGACCCGGAAGTAAGGGCGCTGCTCGGGCCGCTGTATCGGGATTGCATGGCTCAGCTGTGGAGCGGCGGCTATCACGAGCGCCTTGAGCGGGCCAGGGCGACACCTGATGACCCGGCAAGCGCCTCGTTCTTGAAGGTGCAGCGGTCGGCGCAGCACCTAGCCGATCACTTCGAGGAGGTGCCGCTGTTCCTGATGGCATTCGCCAGGAACGATCCCAGCGGCAGCTCGATCTTCCCGGCGATCTGGAGCGCTCAGCTCGCCGCCCGCGCCGAGGGAGTGGGGAGCACTCTGACGACGGTGCTGGGAAGTTTCAAGCGTGCAGAGTCCTTCGCGATCCTCGGCGTGCCCGCGGACCGCGGCTGGGAGATGGCCGCTTGCGTCTCCTTCGGATACCCCACCGGCCGCTGGGGGGTCGCGCCAAGGCGTCCGGCTCATGAGGTCGCCTATCGCAACGCCTGGGGCAGCGACCTTGGCATGACGATTCCCGAGCCGCTCTGGACCAGCACAGGCGCCTTGTGATGCCCCCGAGGCCATCAGCCAGACCTGAGACGCCGACGAGGCCTCGGACGGGCTAGTCGTGGTGGTCTGAGCCGCCCGCAGGCTCGTCGCGGTCGCGGTCGCCTGAACCGATCGCCGCCGGCTGGTCATGCTCGTCAGGCCCGTGGCCATCGGCGCCGTGCCCGTTGGCGCCGTGGCCGTTCATGGGAACGGTCTCGGTCACAATCTTGTTCAGCCTTGCCTTGACCCGCCCGATGCTGCCACGCATCCCGGGAGGTGGCACCGGCTGATCAGCGGTCTCTACCGCGCCGGCAGGAAGCTCAAGCGGCTCCGGCGGGGCGATCTTCGCCAGCTTCTCATCGTCGAGCGGCCTGGTTTCCTCGATGAATTCGCCGTTCGGCAGCTGCCTGATGATGCCGGTCTCCACGCCGTGCTGGATCAGGTGGATGTCCTTACGCTGTAGCCCCAGGCAGACCCGCTTGGTGATGATGTATGCGAGGATCGGCACCACGAACACGGCGACCCTGGCGATCCAGGTGACCGTGTACAGCGAGATGTCGAAGTGCTGAGCGATCACGTCGTTCGCACCCTCAGCCCACAGCACGCCCCAGAAAGCCACCGCGGCGATGCCGAGCGCGGTACGGGTTGGCGCGTTGCGCGGTCGATCATTGATGTGGTGCTCGCGTCTATCGCCGGTAATCCATTGCTCGAGGAACGGCCACAATGCGGCTGCGGTAAAGATGAGGCCGAGCGGCAAGAGCCCAGGGATGAACACGTTGAAGGCAAACGTGTGTCCGAAGATCACCCACTGCCAGGCCGGCATGACGCGCAGCGCGCCCTCGAGCATGCCCATGTAGAAGTCGGGCTGCGACCCCGCGGAGATCGCCAGCGGGTTGTACGGGCCATACAGCCAGATCGGGTTGATCTGGGCGAAGGCTCCCGCCAGCGCCACGACGGCGAAGATGAACAGGAACAACGCCGTGGTCTTCGCAGCGAAGTACGGGAACGCCGGCGCGCCAATGACATTCCTGTTCGTGCGGCCCTTGCTGGGCATCTGTGTGTGCTTCTGGTGATACATGATGAAGATGTGCGCCCCGATCAGCGCCGCGAACAGGCCGGGGATCAACAGCACGTGCAAGATGTACATCCGCGGGATGATCGAATGCCCCGGGTACTGCCCGCCAAATAGGAAGTACGACCCGTACGTGCCAACTATCGGGACCGACTGGATCACGCCCTGGAGAATGCGCAGGCCCGCCCCGGACAGCAGATCGTCGGGCAGTGAGTAGCCGAACAAGCCCTCGATGAGCGCGAGCGTGAATAGCACGATGCCGATCAGCCAGTTGACCTCGCGCGGCTTGCGGTAAGCGCCGGTGAAGAAGATCCGCAGCATGTGCACCATGATCGCGGCCACGAACAGGTCGGCCGCCCAATGATGGATCTGCCTCATCAGGAGTCCGCCGCGTACGTCGAAGCTGATCTTCAGCGTTGAGGCGTACGCGTCGCTCATGTGCAGGCCGTCCAGCTTGACGTAATTGCCGTGATAGACCACGTCAGTCATGCTGGGCTTGAAAAACAGCGTGAGAAACGTGCCGGTCAGCACCAGGATGATGAACGTGTAGAGGGCGATCTCGCCGAGCAGGAACGTCCAGTGATCGGGGTAGAGCTTCTTCAGGACAGCGCGGAACCCTTTCGCGCCGCGGAACCTGTCGTCTAGCCAGCTGCCGGTGCCCTCAAGCGCGCGGTTCATGGTCATGTCGACGGCCCCCGCTCCCAGAAACTCGGGCCCACCGGTTCGGTGAAGTCGTGCTTGGCCACCAGGAATCCCTCTGCGTCCACGGTCATCGGGAGCTGCGGCAGCGGCCTGGTCGCAGGACCGAAGATCACCTCCGCGCCGCGCGTCGCGTCAAATGTTGACTGGTGGCACGGGCAGAGGATGTGGTGTGTCGTCTGCTCGTACAAGGCAGCGGGGCAGCCGACATGTGTGCAGATCTTCGAGTACGCGACGATGTTGTCCACTGTCCAGTTCTGAACCACTTTGCGGGGCACAGGCGACGACTTCGTGGTGAACTCGATCTGATTCGGCGCGAACTTGATGATGATGCAGGCTGCCTTCGCCAGCGCGTTGAAGTCATCTTGGAAGCCGTCCGGCACGACCGTGATCATTCCGCCCGGTGAGCTGAAGTCGGCGGGCCTGATTGGCCGGTTGCTTCCGTAGTCCAGCAGCCGCATGCCGTTGCGCCAGACGGTGTGATCCAGCGTCTTGCGTGGCAGCGGGCCCAGGTCGCGCAGCAAGAGGATCGGGGCCACGGCCACCGGGACGGTGGCGGCGATCAGGGTGCGACGAATCAGCGGGCGCTTGACGAACTGGCTAGCTTCGGTGCCCTCTTCGAAAGTTTCCTTGAACGCCGCGCGGTCCTCGTCGCTTGACCGCAGCGGCTTGCGCGCCTCAGTGAGCTCCACCGTCGGCATAACATTGCGGACCCAGAACACGACTCCGCAGGCGAAGGCCAGGAATGTGAGCCCCATGGTCAGGCCTAGTGCGAGGTTCGAGTGCTGTACCCGCAGTACCGAGTGCACCGGGAAGATCATGTACGCGGCAATGAATCCCAGACCGGCAAGCGTGGCGATCAGGAAGCAGGCCGCCACAAGTCGCTCCGCCTTCTTCGCGGACGCCGGGTTGTCGGGCTCGGCTGGCAGCTCGCGCGGGCGGAACTCTGGCGGGCCGCCGGGGCTGCCGGGCTGAGGCGACGCGAGCATGGTCCTGGCTTCAGCCGGCGGCGGGGTGCCGATCACGCGGTGCCGCGGCTCCCGTGGCTCGTCACCGGCGTCTCGTTCATGCCGTCCTGAGTACAGGTCGCCATCGTGTTCGCTCTCGCCGCCCTGGCGGCCGGCGTCGGGGTCAGTCATGAGCCTTCCTGTGCTTAGCAGTGATCCACATTGCGGCGAGCACCATGAAGAGCAGCAGTCCGACGAAAGCCACGATGCCCTCGGTCACGGGTCCGACGCGGCCCAGGCTGAATCCGCCAGGGTTCGGCTCGGTGCGGGTCGTGGTGATGTAGGCAATGATGTCGCGCTTTTGCTGCGGCGTGATCGTCGAGTTGTTGAAGACCGGCATGGCCTCTGGCCCGGTCAGCATGGCTTCGAAGATCTGCCGCGGCGTTGACTTGGTCAGAGGCGGAGCGTATTTGCCGTAGGTCAGCGCGCCGCCGGCGCCCACGAAGTTGTGGCACTGGGCGCAGTCCGCGACGAACAACTGCTGGCCCAGACCGGTATTGGCACCGTGCGGATTTACGTCGGCAGCCGACGGGATGGCCGGGCCGCCACCGAGCGATGCGATGTAGGCGGCCAGGGCCCGAATGTCGCGCGGGGTGAAGGTGATCGGCTTGCGCGGCTGCTCCGCCGCGGGCTCCTTGGCAGGCATCCTGCCGGTGCTGACCTGGAAGTCAACCGCCGCCGCGCCGACGCCGATCAGGCTTGGCGCGACGCCGTCGACCCCTTGGGCGAAATCGCCGTGACAGCTGGCGCACTGGGTGTTGAAGAGGTTCCTGCCGTGGGCGATGAGCGGCCCGCCGGATACCGGGTTCGCGGCCGCTGAGGCCGCACCCATGCCGGTGACTGCCGCGTAGCTCAGCCCAGCCAGCAGCAGCGCGAGCAGGATGACGGCATAACCGGCCAAGGGGTGCCGGCGCCGGGCGGTGATCCCTCTCACTGCTGCTCCTACTTTCCTGTCAGCGGCAGGAGGTAGATGGTGGTGAACAAGCCGATCCACACCACATCGACGAAGTGCCAGTAGTACGACACCACGATCGCGCTGGTCTGCTGCTCATGGGTATATCGCCTGGCCGCGTAGGTACGCCCCAGCAGGAAGATGAACGCGATCAGCCCGCCGGTCACGTGCAGGCCGTGGAAGCCCGTGGTCAGGAAGAAGACCGAACCGTAGTTGCTCGAGGCAAGCGTGAGGTGCTGCTTGAAAATCAGGTCCAGGTACTCATATCCCTGACCGAGCACGAAGTACAAGCCCATCAGGAAGGACAGGACGTACCACTCGCGCAGCCCCCAGCGCCGGAAGTCGAAGATGGATCCGAGCCGCCCGATCTGGCCGCGCTCCACCGCGAACACGCCCATCTGGCAAGTGACACTGGACAGGATCAGCACGATCGTGTTCACGGTCGCGAGCGGGTAGTCCAGCTCGGCCTGCGGCCATCGCTGACCCAGTCCGGTATCGACCGACTTGATGGTGAAGTACATCGCGAAGAGCGCCGCGAAAAACATCAGCTCGGACGACAACCACACGATGGTCCCGACGCTGACCAAATTCGGCCGGCTCGCGGGCGTACGGGGTACGACCGCCGTGTCTGATGCTGACGTCACGCGCCCATTATTACGACACCCGGTAGGGGAACGCGGCACGACCCCCTAATCCGTGGTCACGCGTCGCTCCGGCAACTGGAAGAACAGGTGCTGGCGTCGCTCTGCGGGGTCCGCCGAGTCGATACCATCCAGCTATGAAAGTTGTCGTTTATAGCCATGACGCGGACACCAGGGCCCGAGTCCGGCTGGCCATCGGCCGACGGCCCGCCTCTGACGTGCCGGAGGCCGAAGTGATCGATGTGGCCACTCAAGCCGCGCTGATCCGGCTGCTCGACGCCGGCGGCGCGGACGTCATGGTGCTCGACGGCGAAGCGCAGCCGTCCGGCGGGATGGGCATCTGCCGCCAGGCCAAGGACGAGATATATAACTGCCCTCCCGTGCTGCTCATTATCGCCAGGGCCGATGATGGCTGGCTGGCAACCTGGTCCCGCGCAGATGCGGTGGTCAGCCATCCGATCGACCCCGCGGCGCTGGCCGAAGCGCTGGCGGGCCTGATGCGGCAGCGCGCGGCCAACGGCGCGGGTGCGGCGCCCACCCCCGCCTGACCGGCCTGACCGGCCCCGAAGATAGCCAGACAGCACACCTGAGGAACGCCATGGACGCAGAGCATTCCTGGCCTAGCCTGCTCGGCCAGTTGATCAAGGGCGAGTCGCTCAGCGCGGACGCCGCTGCCTGGGCCATGAGCGAGATCATGGAAGGCGCGGCGACGCCTGCCCAGATTGCGGCCTTCGGTATCGGGCTGCGGATGAAGGGCGAGACCCCTGCCGAGGTAGACGGGCTTGCGTCGGCGATGCTGCGGCTCGCGACCCCGCTCAGCATCCCTGGCCGTCTCACCGACCTCGTCGGCACGGGCGGCGACCGTGCCCGCACCGTGAACATCTCAACGATGGGAGCGATCGTCGCGGCTGCCGCCGGGGCACGCGTCGCGAAGCACGGCAACAGGGCCGCATCCTCGGCGTGCGGTGCGGCGGACGTTCTTGAGGCGCTTGGCGTCGTCATCGACCTGCCGCCCGCGGCGACCGAGAAGCTCGCGCAGGAGACAGGAATGGTCTTCCTGTTCGCGCCGCTGTATCACCCGGCCTTGCGCCACACCGCCGTGCCCCGACGCGAGGTCGGCGTGCCGACGGTCTTCAATTTCCTGGGTCCGGTGGCCAACCCGGCCAGGCCGCAGGCTCAGGCCGTCGGCGTCGCCGACCCGCGGATGGGATCAGTCCTAGCGGGCGTGCTCGCTGGCAGGGGCTCCTCGGCGCTGGTCTTTCATGGGGACGACGGGCTTGATGAGCTGACGACGACAGGGCCCTCCACCGTCTGGATCGCGCGAGCCGGCACGGTGGCCCAGACCAGATTCGACCCAGCGGAGATCGGCATTGCCCGGTGCGAGTCCGCTGACCTGCGGGGAGGCGACCCAGCGCAGAACGCAGCCGTTGCTCGCTCGGTGCTCGCGGGCCAGAGCGGGCCGGTCCGCGAGACGGTCTTGCTCAACGCCGCCGCGGCGCTGGTCGCCGAAGCGGGCAGCACGGATCCGGCTCAGCTGAACACGGCGTTGGGCGACGGTTACGCACGTGCGGCTGCCGCCGTGGACTCCGGGGCGGCAGCCTCGCTGCTCGATACCTGGATCCAGGCCAGCAGGCGACTGGCGAGCTGATCAGAAGCACCCTCAGGCGCCTGAGTTGGCGGTGATTGCCGGGAGTCAGGCGTTGTCTGGGTAGCCAATGGAGAACGCGGCGTCAAGGTCGTGCCTTGAGTACGTGCGGAAGGCGATGTGCGTCTCCGTGTGGGTAACTCCGGGCACCCTGTTGACGAGGCCAGGGATGACGTCGCCGAGCTCATCGTGGCCGCGGACCCGCACCATCGCGACGAGGTCGAATTCCCCGGTCACCGAGTAGACCTCGCTGACCTGCTCGATCTGGGCGATCGCCTCTGCCGTTTCCGGAATGCGCGCGACATCGGCCTTGATCAGAACTATCGCGGTGACCACGGCCGCCTCCTTGATCTTCGGTACATTCGCGCCTGTTGCCGCGACATCGTATCGGCTCTCGGCCGCGCTGGCCGTAAGCGGCGTCCGCGGGCACGCCTTGGGCTGGTAGATGGCAGGCCCGGGCACCGGGCGCGGCCCGTGAGCTAGCACGCCCAGCAAGCCTTTCAGCACGGCAGCGGTCGCCTTGGCGTCGGCCAGGGCGCGATGGCACGGCGCCGTTCTAGCGTTGAAATGGCACGCCAGGGTGGCTAGCCGGTGATCAGGCACGACGTGCGGGCCGAGGAGCATGCGGGAGAGGATGGCAGTGTCGATCACGGCTGGGCCCTGCCACTCCAGACCGTTCTGTTCGCAGGCAGCGGCCAGAAAGTCGATGTCGAACGGCGCGTTGTGCGCGACGATGACGCAGCCAGCGGCGAACCGCAAGAAATCGGGCAGCACCCTGCCAATCCCCGGCGCCTTCGCCACCATGGCGTCAGTAATCCCGGTCAGCTCAGTGATATGGCCTGGAATCGGCATTCCCGGATTCACCAGCGCCGAGAACTCGGTCATTGGCCGCCCGGGGCTGAGCCTGACCGCGCCGATCTCGGTGATCGCCGCCTCATCGGCAAGCCAGCCGGTCGTCTCAACATCGACAATGACGAGATCACCAGGCGGCAGGAACGGGCTTGCCGGCAGCAGACCTGGCAGCAGCCGCCAGTGCTGCCCGTCCGCTGAGCCATGGTCGCCAAGACCGGGGTCGGCCGGCACGGCGGTGTGTGCGGCAGCGGGCGGATCCACGTCCGTATTACGCCCGGAGACGCCGTTCAGGTTCGGCGAGTCCGCGATCCGGCGCCTGGCGCGGCGCAACGCCGCCATGGCTGGCTGGACGCCACGTCGCCGCGCCAGTTGGATCTGTGCCGGAGCCCTCACGGGACCACGCTATGACCAGGCACTGACACCCAGCCTTGTTCTCGTCGCGCCACGCCGGACGCGGTTCGGCCGGAGACTGCGCCGTAAAACTGAGGCGAGAGTGCGCGAAGTGGTTGAATGCGTTAACCGGTCTCGTTAATGTGACTGATCGAGCCGATCGCTTGGCAGCCGTTTTAAATAGCGGCGGCGGTAGGCCGCTACCGAGCTTGAGTCTGACCGGAAGGTCAGCACGTGAATCGGGAGCCCAAGGCAGGCGGCGCGCAACCGTTCGCCGGTCGCGTGCATAACCCCCAAGGTGCATCGGACTGGCTCAGGCCAGCGTCGACGGGCAGTTGCCACGGCCCGGTCCCGTAGCTAACTCGGCAGATGACTGTGGGAAAGGGAGCGTGCCTGGCGCGTGCGTACGCCGCAGTCGGTTCGCAGGGTCATGAGTAGTCACAGTCGCGCCGGCGCTCAAAACGCGGGCGAGAATGGCGGTTCAACCGTCCGGAAGGCCGGTCAGGCCAGGGGCGGGCTGCGCCGCGGATCGCTGATTCTCATCAGCCTGGCAATCATGAGCGCCGTCGCCGGGATCGGTGGTTCGGCGGCCGCGCTGCCGCAACCCACCATCGCGCAGGTGAAAGCGAAGCTTGCCGCGCTGAACGCCAAGTCCAGCCGCCTCGGCCAGCAGTATGACCAGGTCCTGCAGCAGCTGTCGGTCGCTGACCAGCGGCTCAAGGTCCTGAACAAGGAGACCGCGCGGTACCGCAAGACGTTCGACGCCATGCGGATCAGGATCGGCAGGCTGGCGGCCGTTGCGTATGAGCAGGGCGGCGCTTCCTCGCCGGTGGCGCTGCTGACTTCGAAGTCGCCGCAGCAGGTGCTCGACTCGGCCGCGATACTGACCCAGCTCTCGATCGCGAATGCGGCGCAAATCAACCGGTACAAGGCGGCAAGCAGGCAGCTGCTCAACGCGCAGCAAGCAGCGGCTCACGCTCGCGCGGCGATCCTGCCGCTGAAACACTCGCTGCACAAGCGGATCGCGGTGCTGAACAAGCTGAAGCAGCAGCAGGAGGCCTTGCTGGCCTCGCTCTCGCCACCGCAGCGGACCGGGACAGGACCCGGCGGTGGCGGCGGTGGCGGGGGATATAACGGCCCAACCAAGACACAGGCCGAGAAGGCCGTGGCGTTCGCCTACAACCAGCTTGGCTGCCCGTATGTCTTCGGAGGCACAGGGCCGTGCAGCGCAGGCTTTGACTGCTCGGGCCTGACCAGCCAGGCATGGGCGTCCGCCGGGATCTCGATCCCGAGGGTGAGCTACGACCAGATGTCCTCGTTGCCTTCTGTCCCGCTGCACACGGCCTCAGGGGCGTTCACGACCAAATACCTGCAGCCAGGTGACATCCTGGGCTTCTCCTCGAACTCCCATGTGGGCATATATGTCGGCGCCGGTTATCTGATCGACGCGCCTGTGCCTGGTCAGAATGTGGAGAAGGTCGCGCTTTCTGGCTGGTACCTGACCAACCTCGACGGAGCGGTCCGGCCGTAGCGGGCAGCGTCGCGTCGATTCTGGTTACGAGAGAGCGTGAGCATGTCGTCGCCGGATGTCTATTTCAGCGTCAGCACCGATGGCAGAACCGTTGCCGAAGCGCTCATCGCCGATCACGACCAAGCCAGAGAGCTGCTCGCGGCAGCACGCGAGGCCGGGTCCTTGCTGGCATGGGCGTATAGCGCGGCCGACCTTTCTGACCTGGGCTTCACCAGGCAATGGGGCTCCCGCAAGGTCACTGGTCAAGCCTCGCGCTCGCCCAAGCACGCCTGCGAGGGCGTTGTCCAGCTAGCGGACAGCGAGGACTGTCCTGACTTGTGGGCGGCCGCCTATCGCGGGCAATGGGGACATAAGACTCCACAGCCCGAGGACTGGCCCTTCGAGCTGCCGCCAGGGACCGTGACGCTCAGCTTGCGCCGGGATGGCGTGATCGCAGGAGTCTGCCGGGTAGATCCGGCCAGCGGCCTGGTCGACGCGCCCGGTGTCGTTCCTGCCTACCGCGCGGACATCTCTGCCTACGAGGAGCTTCTGACTGCCGCGCTTGCGCTGGTAAATGCACCGACCGTCGCGGTCGAGTCCTGGGGCGAAGGCCAGGAACGTCTTGCCGTCTGTGAGCGGCTCGGCCTCGTGACCGCCGAGTACACTCCGGGCTGGGAGTTCGTCTTGCGCGGGGACTCGGGGGTCGTACTTACGGGGCTGGACCGCACGGCTGAGACTGATGGGTAAGGTAGCCATTCAAATGCCGAAGGTCCTGATCGTCACCAACGATTTTCCGCCGCGCAGCGGCGGGATTCAGTCCTTCGTGCACGCGCTCGCGATGCGGCTTCCAGCGGGCCAGGTTGTCGTGTACGCCCCCGCCTGGACTGGCGCTGCCGACTTTGACGCGCATCAGCCGTTTCCGGTGGTCAGGCACCCGACCTCGCTCATGCTGCCGGTGCCGTCGGTCGCCGGGCGAGCCAAGGCGATCCTGGCCGAGCACGGCTGCGACACCGTGCTGTTCGGCGCGGCGGCTCCGCTTGGCCTGCTGGCGCCTGGGCTTCGCCGGGCTGGCGCTAGGCGGATCGTTGCCCTGACCCACGGGCACGAGGCCGGCTGGGCCGCGTTGCCCGGTGCCAGAGCCCTGCTGCGCCGGATAGGCGAGCACGTGGACGTGCTGACGTATCTGGGGGAGTACTTCAGGATCCGGCTGGCGAGGGCGCTGACGCCTGCGGCAGCGGGGCGCATGGTCAGGCTGGCGCCTGGGGTTGACAACGAGTCATTCAGGCCAGGAGCTGGCGGCGCGGCTATCCGGCAGCGCTTCGGGATAGCGCCAGAAGCACCCGTTGTTGTCTGCGTGTCCAGGATGGTGCCGCGCAAGGGGCAGGACACTCTGATCAGGGCGTGGCCGACGGTGCTTGCCGGGCTGGCGAACGTCCCCGCCCCGGCGAGCTACTCCGGGTCTGGCCGAGGCGACGCTGCCGCAAAGCCGGTGCTGCTGCTCGTCGGGGACGGGCCGTATGCACGCGACCTGCGCTCGCTCGCGCGGAGCCGGCAGGTGGCCGACTCGGTGATCTTCGCTGGCTCTGCGCGATGGGAGGATCTGCCCGCCTACTACGACGCGGGCACGGTCTTCGCGATGCCGTGCCGGACCAGGCGGCACGGCCTGGACGTGGAGGGGCTGGGCATCGTCTATCTGGAGGCCTCGGCCACCGGATTGCCGGTGATCAGCGGGGACTCCGGTGGGGCTCCAGACGCCGTGCTGCAAGGCGAGACAGGATATGTAGTCGGCGGTGATGACGAGGCAGCGCTTGCGGAGCGGCTGATCCAGCTCCTATCCGATCCTGCCGGCGCAGCGACAATAGGCGAGAAGGGCATCGCCTGGGTCGACCGGGAGTGGCGCTGGGACATCGTCGCCGCTCGGCTGCGGGAGATCATCGCAAGCTGAGGCCGCCTAACGGCGCGCGTAAAGAAGCTCGATCTCGCTGGCGAAGTCGTTGGCGACGACGCTGCGCTTGACCTTCAATGAAGGCGTCAGGTGCCCGCTGGCCTCGGTGAAGTCGGTAGTCAGAATCCTGAATTTCCTGATCGACTCGGCCCGCGAAACCGACTTGTTGGCGTCATCGACCGCGGCCTGCAGGTCGGCGATCAGGTCGGGGTCTTCGGCTAGATCCGCCACGGTGGCCTCGGCCGGCTTGCCGTGCTGTTGCTTCCAGAAATCCAGCGCCTCGCCATCTAGCGTGATCAGGGAGGCGATGAATGGCCGGTTGTCGCCGACCACCATGGTCTGGCTGACCAGCGGGTGAGCCCTCAGCCTGTCCTCCAGGACCGCGGGCGCCACGTTCTTGCCGCCCGCGGTGACAATGAGTTCCTTCTTGCGGCCCGTCACGTTCAGGAACCCCTCGTCGTCGAGCGCGCCGATGTCGCCGGTGTGCAGCCAACCATCGCTGTCGAGTGCCTCGGCGGTCGCGTCCTCGTTGCGCCAGTAGCCTCCGAACACGATGGGCCCGGCGATCAAGATCTCCCCGTCATCGGCGATGCGGATGGTCGTGCCAGGAATTGGCAACCCGACCGAGCCGATCTTGTTACGGTGCGGCCGGTTCACGACCGCGGCAGCGGAGGTCTCGGTCAGGCCGTAGCCCTCCAGCACCGTGATGCCAGCGCCCCTGAAGAAATGGCCGAGGCGGTCTCCCAGCGGCGCGCCGCCCGAGATCGCGAACGTGACCTTGCCGCCTACCGCAGCCCGCAGCTTGGCGTACACAAGGCGGTCGAAGAGCGCGTGCCGTACCCTGAGTAGCTGCCCAGGCCCGCGGCTGGCCGAGCCGGTCTCGGGCCCAGAGTGTGCCCGGCTGAACGCGATAGCTGTGTCGCTGGCGGCACTGAAGATCTTGCTCCTCGCGCCGCTGGCGGCTGCCTGCTGCTGGGCGGAGTTAAATACCTTTTCGAACACCCGCGGCACGGCGAGCAGGAATAGCGGCTTGGTCTCCGGCAGCGCCTGCGCCAGCGTCGATGAGTCCTCCCAGTGCTGGAGCGCGGCGCCGCCCTCGATGCACGCGACCTGAATGATCCTGGCGAAAGCGTGCGCTAGCGGCAGGAACAACAGCGTTGACGAGCCGTCGGTCTCGAACAGCTCGTGCAGCGCTCCCTGCACAGCATTGCGGGCGCCGGACAGCAGATTGCGGTGCGTCAGCTGGCAGCCCTTGGGCCGGCCTGTCGTGCCCGAGGTGTAGATGATCGTGGCGAGGTCGTCAGCGGTCCGGCCGGCCATGCTCGTGTCGAGCTCGTCGTCACCGATGTCGGCCCCGGCCGCGGTGACGACGTCGATGGTGGCCATCGGCCAGACATTGACCAGCTCGGGCGCGTTGCCCTTGACGCTGGTAATCGTGGCGGCGTGAGCGTCGGTCTCGGCGAAGACGCCGCGGCATCCGGAGTTGGACAAGATCCATTCGACCTGATCGGCGGACGAGGTTTCGTAGACGGGCACGGTGACCGCGCCGATCGTCCAGATCGCGTAGTCAGTCAGCGTCCAGGCGTAGCTGGTGCGCGACATCAAGCCAACGCGGTCGCCTGGCCGGATGCCAGCCGCGAGGATGCCCTTAGCCAGAGCACGTACCTCGTCGCGGAACTGCGCAGCGGTCACATCCGCCCAGGTGTTCCCGGCCTCTGTGTGCGCCGCCTCCGAGTGCCCGGCCTGCGAGTGCGCTGCGGCTGCGTGAACCGCTCCGCGCCGGCGCATGATGATCGCGTCCGGTGCCTGCTCCGCGCGGTCGAAGACAACATCGGTGAGCGTCGCCGTGGCTGAGATTTCGGCAAGGGCGGGAATGCTGAACTCGCGCAACGGGCCTCCTGCCATCGTTATTGCTCACAAGCGGCCGCGCGGCTGCTTGCCTGACGCGCGCTCGGCAGAGCACTGATCCGATCTTTGCGACGGTACCGCCAGTATTCAAGATGACCGCGCTTGGGTCGCCTGGTTCGGGTCAGGACGATCTGCTTATTGTTGGTCAATGCGGGTCCACGTGGTCAGTGATGTTCACGGCAGGGCGGACGCGCTCCGGCGGGCCAGTGACGGCGCTGATGCGCTGATCTGCCTCGGCGATCTGCTGCTCTTTCTTGACTACGCCGACCATTCGCGCGGGATATTTGCCGACCTCTTCGGCGCAGAAGCCGCGCGCGAGTTCATTACCCTGCGCACCGCGCAGCAGTTCGACGCGGCGAGGGAATACTCGGCCAAGCTCTGGGCTTCGCTGCCCGGAGAACCGGCCGCCACCATCAATACGGCGGTATCCGCGCAGTACGCGGAGCTCTTCGAGGCGATGCCGACGCCTGCCTACCTGACCTATGGCAACGTCGATATACCGCGGCTGTGGCCTGCGCACCTGCGGGAGGGCCACCAGGTGCTCGACGGCCAGAGGGTCGAGATCGGCGGGCTCAGCTTCGGATTCGTTGGCGGCGGCCTGCGCTCGGTCTACCGGACCCCCTATGAGCTGGATGACGACGTGTTCGCCGCCAAGGTCGACGCGGTCGGGGCGGTGGACGTGTTGTGTGCCCATATCCCGCCCGAGGTACCTGAGCTGCTGTTTGACACGGTGGCCCAGCGGATGGAGCGGGGCAGTCAGGCGCTGCTCGATGCGGTGCACCGGACCCAGCCCAGGTACCTGCTATTCGGCCATGTGCACCAGCCGCTGGTCGACAGGCTGACGATCGGCAGCACGCAGTGCGTCAACGTCGGTCATTTCAGGGCCCGCGGCACGCCGTACGTCCTCGAGTGGTAGCGACTGGACATCCAGATCGGCTCGCTGGAACTGTCTGGGCAATTACATCGATAAAGCCGAATCTAAGTTTCTGGCTGCGAAGTTGTCCAACTGGATGGCTAGCTTCTGCGCGATGTCATACCGGCGTGGAAGCATGAACCACGTGAAGGTCCATCAGGCGTACCGGTTCGCCCTGGAACCGACACCACGGCAGGTGCGTGCTCTACGGTCGCATGCTGGCGCTTCCCGGTTCGCGTGGAACTGGGGCCTGGCCAAGTGCAGGGAACGCTATGAGGCCGAGGGCAGGTGGTATTCGGGCGTTGACCTGCACAAGGTCTGGAATGCGGAGAAGAAGGCTGACCCGTCCCTGGCATGGTGGCGGGAGAACACTCTAAATGCGCCTACCAGGAGGCATTCCGCGACCTGGGCCGCGCTCTCCGCGACTTTATTAAGTCGAAGAACGGCGAGCGCGCCGGGCGCAAGCTCGGGTTCCCTAGGTTCAAGAAGCGCAGTAGGTGCCGGGACTCGTTCCGCCTGACCGGGTCGCTGCGATGCTCGGCAACCACAGTCATGTTGCCGAGGATCGGCACCGTACGCACGCACGAGTCGACCCGCAAGCTTGCCCGCAGGCTGGACAACGGCACCGCCCGGATTTTGTCGGCCACGATCACCCGCACCGCGCAGCGCTGGTTCGTCTCCTTTACCTGCGAAGTTGCCCGGGAGATCCCAAGTCGGCACGCCCGGCCTGGTTCGGCTGCCGGGGTTGACCTGGGCATCAAGTCCCTGCTGACCGTCGCAGACAGCGCGGGCGACATATTCACTATCGATGGTCCGGAGCCGCTTCGGGCATCGCTACGCAAACTGCGGCGCGCCAGCCGGGCCCACGCGCGGAAGGCCGGAGGCTCCGCGAATCGACGCAAGTCCGCAGCCCGGCTCGCCCGCATCCACTCGCGCGCGGCGAACATCCGCGCCGACGCTGTGCACAAGGCAACCAGCGACCTAGCGGCCAGATACCAGACAGTCGTCATCGAAGACCTGAACGTCGCGAGCATGACCCGGAACCGCAAACTCGCCCGGGCGATCGCTGACCAGGGATTCGGCGCGGCGGCACGGATGCTCGCCTACAAAACCCGGTGGAACGGCGGCCAGGTGCAACGGGCCGGGCGGTTTTATCCGTCCTCCAAGACGTGCTCGGCCTGCGGAGCGGTGAAAGCCAAGCTGCTCTTGTCCGAACGCACCTACGCGTGCACCGCCTGCGGCCTGGTCATGGACCGGGACGTCAACGCGGCGGTCAACCTGCTCAACCTCGCCGCCAGTGGGACGGAGAGGATAAACGCCTGTGGACCGCAGGTAAGACCCGGCCGCGCCGGGCACAGCGGGGTGAAGCAGGAACCCGGTACCGCGCCAGCGGCCAAAACCGGGACCGTCAGCGGGCAACAGCTGGCTGCCGCCTGAATACTAGATCGGATTCATTTGGCAACGGTACGCTCCGAGCATGGCCGACAAGACGAGCTCGACGATGACGATCCAAGCGCCAAGGTCGGTCATCATGGCGGTCATCGCGGACTTCGCCGCGTATCCGAAGTGGGCTACCGGCGTGCGTGCGGCCGAGGTGCTGGCGACCGGCCTAGACGGGCGGGCCGAACGCGTCAAGTTCACGCTGGACGCTGGAGTGATCAAGGACAGCTACGTGCTCGCCTACACCTGGCACGGCGACGAGCAGGTGGGCTGGGAGCTGGCCGAACGTGGCGCCGCTGTGTCGGAAATGTCCGGCGCTTATCGGCTAGAACATTCCGGTGACGCGACTAAGGTGACGTACGAGCTCGCTGTTGGCCTGGCGATTCCGATGATCGGGATGCTGAAGCGGCGAGCGGAGAAGACGATCATCGACACGGCACTAAAGGGCCTGCGGACCAGGGTCCAGTTGACCGGCGGCGAGAGTGGTGAGAGCAGATGACGGAGCCGTCGGGCGGTAAGCGACCGGTGAGCGGGCAGCGCGACAGCGGCAACCCGGCCGAGTCCTGGGAGCAGCGCGCGGCAGGCATGGCAAACGATATCCAGCGCTGGCTGATCAAGAAGAGCGCCCGGAACGTGCGCGATGAGCTCGGGGGTCAGGTCAAGAAGGCACTCCGCGGTTCGGAGCGCAAGACCGGAGACAGCTGGGCCACGGCGACTACCGAGCCGCCGCATGCGGCCGATGAGGCGCCCGAGTGCGCGTGGTGCCCCGTGTGCCGGGCGGCCAGACGGCTCGCGCAGGCCAGGTCCGGTGCCGACACACACGGCGGCGGGCCGCGGATCTCCGACGCCGCGGACGTGATGGCGGGTGCGATGCGAGATGCGCTCGCCGGCATTGACTCGATCCTGTCCTACCGGCCAAGCGGGACTGCTCAGTCAGGGCAGTCAGGTTCGCCGGACGCGCGGCCAGGTGAGCCAGCGAGGCCGGCCGAGAAGGAGGAGTCGGACGCGAAGGCCGGTTCTGGCGGACGCGACTCGTCCCACAGGCAGTCGGAGCAGCCATGGGCGCAGGCAACTGACGCCGAGCATCTCGACGATCCGACCGAGAGAGCCTAACGATGAGCCTCGCCATTGGTGTCGACGTCGGCGGCACCAAGATCGCCGCTGGGGTGATCGACGAGAAGGGCGGCATTATCGAGATGGTCAAGCGGCCCACCCCGGCCGCGAACGCGACCAAGACCATCGAGATGATCGCCGACGCGGTCAACGAGCTGCTCGCCAGGCACGAGATCGAGGCGGTCGGCATCGGCGCGGCCGGCTTCATCGAGCAGAGCCGCTCGTCCGTCGTGTTCGCGCCGAACCTTGCCTGGCGGAACGAGCCGGTGGCCAGGCAGGTCGAGGACCGCACGGGCCGTCCGGTTGTCGTGGAGAACGACGCGAACGCCGCGGCATGGGCTGAGACCAAGCTCGGCGCCGGGCGCGGTCACGAGCACGTCATGATGATCACGATCGGCACCGGTATCGGCGGAGGCCTGGTGCTGAATGGCGAGCTCTACCGCGGCCGCTTCGGCATGGCGGGGGAGCCTGGCCACTACCGAGTCGTGCCCGACGGCAGGCTGTGTGGTTGCGGCAACCGGGGCTGCTGGGAGCAGTACGCGAGCGGCAGTGCGCTGGTCGCCGAGGCCCGTGATTTCGCGAGGCGTTCTCCGGGCGCGGCTGTCAGGCTCCTGCAACTGTCTGACGGCACACCGGAGGGGATCACCGGCCCCGGGGTCACGACCGCGGCTCGCGAAGGTGATGCGGCTGCGATGCGCTGCTTCGACATCATCGGGCGCTGGCTGGGCGAGGGGCTCGCCGACTTGGCCGCGATCCTTGACCCCGGCTGCTTTGTACTCGGCGGCGGCGTGTCCGAGGCCGGGGACCTGCTGCTCAGTCAGACCAGGGCGGCCTTCGAGAACGGTCTCACGGGGCGCAAGTACCGGCCGCACGCCGCGATCGTGCTGGCTGAGCTGGGCCCCGAGGCAGGAATGATCGGCGCGGCTGATCTAGCGAGGCATCGTTAGGCGACACCGACCCCGGTCTGGGGTTGGGGTCATCGGGCTCGTTCTGCTCAGACGACAGCACCTTGGTCGGGCCCGTCGCGGCGGGACGGGCCGTCCCCGAGGCGTGAGACGAGCACGACGAAGCCCGCGATAAACGCGATGATCGCGGCCAGTTCCGCCCAGCCTGGTATCTGCCATTGCAGAGTGGTCGCGGTGAACAAGTATCCGGGTCCGCCGAACAGGGCTGTCCAGGCGCCGCGGGCGACCGGGTCCAGCTTGGGCTGGGGCGGCGTGTGCGGCGGGATAAAACGTTCGTCAGCGTTTTCGTCCAGCTCGCGCCAGTCGGGCAGGTCGAGATCAGGGCTGGTCGGCTCGTCGCGAGCGTGTTCGGCGGGTTCGGCTGTTTCGGCTGGGCCTGCGACGGGTCCGAAGGTCCAGCCGGGGGCGAGCCCGCTGAGCGGCGAGAAAGTCGGCATGCCGTGCAGGTCAGGCAGATCAGCGGGGCCAGGCCGCAATCCGGCCGCTCCTTGCGCTTGCTCGTCGGCGCGAACAGGGAACCGCATTGACCTGGCTGGCCTGATGACGCGGCCTGGCGTAGTCGGCGTTCGCGCGCCGTGGCCAGTGTCAGTCGGCGGGCTCGCGTCATGTGGCGAGTCTGGTTGAGCTAGCGCGCCCATGTCTTTCCCGTCGGACGGCTGCTCGCCGACTTCCTGGCGTGCGCCGGGCTGCTGATCAGAGTCAGCAGTCTCCGGGCGCGCGTGCGCAGCGGGCCGCAGGTTCTCGCGCTCAGGCCACGGCGGATGCGCCAGGTCGACGGGCGACGGCAGCTCGAGCCGCGCGACCAGATCGCTCCAGGCGGCCTGGTCGCCGCTGCGATCCCTATCCGCGTTGCGCCCCACGGTGCCCCCCGTGTCGTCCGATGACCATGCCTAGCCTTGTCTGCCGTCTATGCCCATCACATCCATCCTGTCATTCCTTTCCCGCATGACTGTGAGAACGAACGAAATCCAAGCTTCCTGCAAAGATGGCCGCTGAGTCGTTATCCATGGTCGCGACGTGATAGCTGTTCGCCAGCTCCCTGACCTCAAGCAGGGACGCCGGCAGCTGCTTGCGCAGGATCTCCAGGCTGGCCGGCCCAACGACGTGATCCTCGGCGCTCTTGAAGACCAGCGTCGGCGCGCTGACCTTGGCCAGATCTCGTTGGGTTACCTTCCATAGTCCGGGCAGCGTCGCAGCCGCCTTCGTTGGCGTGCGGTCGTAGGCGAGCTCAGTCGGGCCATCCTTCTTGATGTCACTGCCCACGCCCTTGAGCGACGGAACGATCATCTTCATTACGGGCGCGAGCAGGAACAGCTTGGTGTCCGCCGTTACCGACGGGTTGACCAGGACAAGCCCGCGGACTGCGTCGCCGTGCAGTTCGGCCAGCCGCAGGGCGAGGCATGCCCCCATCGACAGCCCCATGAGGAAGATGTCGTCTGTGGTCGCGCGGAGTTCTCCGAAAGCCCGGTCGACCTCTGCGTACCAGTCCTCCCACCGCGTCCGGTTCATCTCCTGCCACGTCGTGCCGTGGCCAGGCAGCCTAGGCAGGCTGACCGTCAGACCCTCTTCCGCGAGGTACTCAGCCCACTGCCTGAGCGAGCCAGGACTGCCGGTGAAGCCGTGGCAGAGCAGGACCCCGGTCGAACCACCCTGATGGCTGTAGGGCTCAGCGCCCTCAAGTACTGACATGGTCCTGTCCTCAGTTCCTATTTGGCTCGCTCTGTGTATCCCCGAATCGTTGCATGTCGCATCATGTTTCACAGCCCCCGGTCCGTATTGACGATTCCTGGGAGCAGGTGGTTCGCGCGGCGGGCCCGGCGTGGAATCATGTGACGCATGTTCTACTGGGTGGTCAAGGCGGTGCTCGCGCCGATCCTGCGTGTCCTGTTCAGGCCCTGGGCGCAGGGCGCGGAGTACGTGCCGAGGACCGGGCCGGCGATCCTGGCCAGCAACCATTTGTCGTTCTCCGACCACTTCTTTGCCCCGCTGCCGTTGCCGCGCAAGGTGGTATTCCTTGCGAAATCCGAATACTTCACCGGGCGCGGAATCAAGGGACTGTTTAGCAAGGCCTTCTTTAGCGGGGTAGGCCAGATCCCGGTCGACAGGTCGGGCGGTGAGGCGAGCGAGCGCGCCTTGGCGACCGGATTGCGCGTGCTGGCGAGCGGCCAGCTGCTCGGCATCTACCCGGAGGGGACCAGGACGCCGGACGGACGACTGTTCCGCGGCAAGACCGGCGTCGCCAGGCTCGCCCTCGAGGCGCGAGTGCCGGTCATCCCGTGTGCGATGATCGGCGGCTTCGAGTTCCAGCCACCGGGGAGGATCACGCCGCACTTCAAGATCCGGCCTGGAGTGAAGTTCGGCAAGCCGCTCGACTTCTCCAGGTACTACGGCCTGGAGGGCGACGGTCTGGTGCTCAGGGCGGTCACCGACGAGATCATCTACGAGATCATGAAGCTATCTGGCCAGGAGTATGTCGACGAGTACGCCGCTCAGCACAAGGCCAAGAAGCACGCGGAGAAGCGCGCGCACAAGCATGACGCCGCGGCCAAGGGCGGTTCGGGCCGTGTTGAAGGTGCCGTAGCTGAGGGCGCCGTCGGTGAGGGCGCCGCGTTGCCTGAAGGCGCCGCTTTGGCTGGCGACACATCGGCAGCCGGCGCGGAGGACTCAGCTGCCGACACCCCCGGATCTCGCACCGCTGAAGCCGTGTCCAGTCCTGATTTTGTAAATGGCTCGGCCTTGACCGGCGCCGAGGGGACGAACGGGGGTATGGGATCGGCCTTGACCGGCGCCGAGGGGACGAACGCCGGTGTCGCGGGCGTCCAGGCGAGCGGCTCCACGTCCGATGTGGCCTCGACCAGCGCGGATGCTGATCGTGCCGACCCGGAGTCCGACGAGACGCCCGCCGCTGCGAAGGCGAGTGACGCCAGTTCGGCTGGTTGACGGCAAATCAGCCCGCGCATAGTCCCCGCGAGCAACTTCCGTCACGCTAGTCACAAGATCATCTGCATGGGTGTGTATCGAAGTGCCAGCGATACCGGATTCTGGAGGCACCATTCATACACGCCGGGTTAGCTCAGGGGCGGATGGGCGAGCGATCTAGCGAGCCGACCGACCGGGTGGCGGGAGATGCTAGGTCTGACTGTCGGTGGGTGGTACCAGAGTGCCGGCATGACGACGAACCAATTAGAGCTCGGACAGCTGATCAAGCGACAGAACCAGTTGTTCACGCGGCGGCAAGCGCTCGCGGCAGGGCTGCATCCGAATGTCCTGCTTCGGCGGACACGGTCACGTGGGCCGTGGCAGGAAATCCTCCCAGGGGTGTATCTCTCGGTGACGGGAACGCCAACCCGTGAACAGCGCCACACCGCGGCCGTGCTGTACGCGGGGCCGGGCGGCACCCTGACCGGCCAGGCTGCCTTAGCACGACACGGGATGCGCGTTTCGTCGCAGTTCATTGACGTACTGATCCCGGCTAACAGGCGCCGCCAGAGTGCAGGGTTCGTGCTGGTACACCGAACCACGCGACTGCCGCCCTATGTGTGCTACTCGGGGCCTGTGCAATACGCGTTGGCGGCCAGAGCTGTTGCCGACGCAGCGCGCGCAATGCGCAACCTGGCCGATGTGCGCGCGACCGTGGCTACGGCCGTTCAGAGTGGACGCTGCACGATCGAGCAGCTCCAGGAGGAACTGAACGCCGGGCCGGTAGCTGGGTCGGCGCTGCTCCGGGCGGCGCTGGCGGAGGTCGCCGCGGGGACCAGGTCAGGTCCCGAGGGCGAGTTGCTTGCACTGATCAAGCCAGGCAAGTTGCCGATGCCCCGACTGAACTCTCGGCTCTACCTTGGCGAGGAGCTCATTGCGCGGCCAGACGCATGGTGGCAGGAGTTCGAAGTCGTGGTCGAAGTCGACTCGAAGGAATGGCACTTGAGCCCTGACAGCTGGGAGCAGACCATGCGCAGGCATGCGCGCATGACTGCGCTAGGCCTGCTGGTGTTGCACTTCTCGCCGCGTCAGATCCGCGAGGAGCCGGATCAGGTCCTCGCCACCATCGCGGAAGCGCTCAAGAGTCGGCAGGGCCGCACTGTGCATCCGATCCGGACGGTTCCAGCTGCGTAACGGACCGGTTCAATGCGTGCTCAAGATAGGGATTAATGCGCACCGATCACCGATCAGCGTCGGTGGCGGCTAGCCAGAGCCGTCAGCCGCCGCGTCCGTCGCCCAGCCCATCGACCGGCGGACGGCCTCGCGCCAGCGTTTGTGGGCCGAGTCATCGCGGGCACCAGGTTCGAACCGCCGGTCCAGGCGCCATGTCGCAGCGAGCTCATCGCGCGAGGCCCATACGCCGGTTGCCAAGCCAGCCAGGAACGCGGCTCCGACCGCTGTGGTCTCTGCGACGACCGGGCGCTCGACTGGCTGCTGCAGCTGGTCGGCCTGGATCTGCATGAGCAGGTCGTTGGCGGCCGCACCGCCATCGACCCGAAGCGGCTCCGGACCCCCCGGCCCGCCGTTGGCCGGCGATGGCTCAGGGCCTTCGGCGGCATCGGCCGGAGCATCACCATTGCCCGCCGCGAACGCGGCGTCGGCCGCCATCGCGTCGACCACGTCGCGGACTTCGAACGCAATGGCCTCGAGCGTCGCGCGGACCAGATGCGCGCGCGTCACGCCGCGTGTCAGGCCGAGGATCGTCCCGCGGGCGTCGGGATCCCAGTCCGGAGCGCCGAGACCTGTCAGCGCAGGCACGAACACGACGCCGCCGGAATCATCAACCGAGCGCGCGAGTTCCTCGCTGTCGGAGGCCTGCGCGATCAGGCCGAGCCCGTCTCGCAGCCACTGAATGGCGGCCCCGGTGACGAACACCGAGCCTTCCAGCGCATACGTGAGCTTGCCGTTACCGTCCATCCAGGCGACCGTCGACACCAGACCGGAACGCGACCGCACGATCTGCGATCCGGTGTTGGCCAGCACGAACGACCCCGTTCCGTACGTGCACTTTGACGCACCCGGTGAATAGCACGCCTGGCCGAACAGCGCAGCTTGCTGGTCGCCAGCCACCCCGGCGATCGGCAGTGACAGGCCGAGGAACGACTCAGGGTCGGTACGCCCGATCTCGCCCGTGGACGCCGTAACCTCTGGCAGCGAGTGCGGCGGCACCCCGAACAGGTCGCACAGCTCGGCGGACCACTGGCCGGCCGTGATGTCAAACAGGAGCGTGCGGCTCGCGTTGGACGCGTCCGTGACGTGCCGTCGCCCGCCAGTCAGGCGTGCGATCAGGTAGGAGTCAACAGTGCCGACCGCGAGCGAGCGGTCGGCCACGCCAGCCCAGACGTCTGTTGCGTGCCGCGATAGCCAAGTGAGCTTTGTTGCCGTGAAGTATGGGTCTATCCGAAGTCCAGTCAGCTCGGTCACGCGGGCCTCGTGGCCCGCGTCGCGCAGCTCGGCGCAGATGCTGGCTGTGCGCCGGTCCTGCCAGACGATCGCACGGTGCGGTGCGGTCAATGTCGACGAGTCCCAGATCACCGCCGTCTCGCGCTGGTTGGTGATCCCAACGCATGTCACCGATCCCGGGTCTACCGAGCCGACCGCGCGGCCGCACGCGGAGAGCGTCGCCTGCCAGATCTCGTCGGGCATCTGCTCGACCCAGCCGGGCTGCGGGAAATACTGGCTGAATTCCGCGTAACCACGGCCGGTGACGCTGCCGTCCGCGGCCACGATGAGGGCTGTCACGCCAGTCGTGCCGGCGTCGATCGCGAGGACGCTCATGGGGACTAGTGTGGCGTCCGGGCCTGCAAGCGTGCGAGCACTGGAGGAACCAGATGCGCGTCGGTGTTCTGACCGGAGGCGGCGACTGCCCGGGGCTGAACGCGGTCATCCGCGCGATCGTGCGGACGGGCACGTTCGACCACGATGCGGAGTTCGTTGGGTTTCGTGACGGTTGGCGAGGCCCGCTGGTCGCGGACACTCAGCCGCTCGACGTGGCCGCGGTCCGGGGCATCCTGCCGCGCGGCGGAACGATTCTCGGGTCCTCCAGGACCAACCCACTCTCGGACGAGGCGGCCCTGGATGGCAAGACGGGCTTGCAGCGGATCACGGAGAACCTGGCAGCACTGGGCGTCGACGCGCTCATCGCGATTGGCGGCGAGGACACCCTTGGTGTGGCCGGCAAGCTCTACGACCGCGGTGTCAAGGTCGTGGGCGTTCCCAAGACGATTGACAACGATCTCGGTGCGACCGACTACACATTCGGCTTCGACACCGCCGTCAACATCGCGATGGAAGCGATCGACCGGCTGCACACCACGGCGGAGAGCCACCACCGTGCCCTGATCGTGGAGGTAATGGGCCGCAATGCGGGCTGGATCGCATTGCACGCGGGAGTCGCCGGCGGCGCGAATGTGATCCTGATCCCCGAGCAGCCGTTCGACATCGAGGAAGTCTGCCGCTATGTCGAGAAGCGCTTCGAGACGCGCTACGCGCCCATCGTGGTCGTAGCTGAGGGCGCGCACCCGAAGGCGCTCGGCACGACCGTGCTTGACGATTCGGTCGATGCGTTCGGGCATACCAGGTTCGGCGGGGTCGGGCAGTTGCTTGCTGAGGAGATCGAGAAGCGAACCGGCAAGGAGGCCAGGGCCGCCGTCCTCGGGCACATTCAGCGCGGCGGCACCCCGACGGCCTTCGACCGGGTGCTCGCGACCCGGTTCGGTGTGCACGCGATCCGCGCTGTCGCTGACGGCACGTTCGGCATGATGGTCGCGCTGCGCGGCACCGAGATCGTCAGGGTTCCCATCGCGGATGCGGTCAGCCAGCTCAAGCTGGTGCCGCCGGAGCGCTACGCCGAGGCCGAGGTGTTCTTCGGCTGAGGCAGGCACCTGATCGGAGGCCGCCTTGGGCTAGGCCTGCCTGGCGCGGAAGGCGGCCGCCTTAATCCGGTTCTGGCACGCCGTTGAGCAGAACCGCCTGGTGCCGTTTCTCGACGTGTCGACATAGACGCGGTCGCAGCGCTCGGCGGTGCACACGCCAAGTCGGCCGTAGAGATCGCTGCCGAGAACTACGGCCAGCCCGGTCGCGCACCCGGCCGCCCAGCCGGTCACGAGCGAGTCGGTGGAGCCGTGGAAGTGCAGGTGCCATGGTTCGCCGTCGTGCCTGTCCAGCTGCGGCCTGGCGCCCGTCAGCGCCAGCAGGGCGTTGACCTCGCGCGCGGCGTCGTCGATGTGGTCGCCTGCGACGGCTTCGAAGACGGAGCGGAGTGCGCCCGCGACCATCCCGAATTCGACCGCCTCGTCCCGCCTGAGGTCCCGCGGCGGCCGCCGGACGGCCTGCAGCGCATCCGCCACCGCAGCCAGAAGGTCATCGCCCGCAGGAGGCACGTACGGGCGGCCATACGCCTCACCTGGGGTGAGCACGTTGACCAGCCGCACCGCGACGGCCACGACCGCGTCCATGTGACTGCTGAAGTTCACTTGCCAGTGACGCCCTCTCGTGGGTTGATGACTGATGAAACGATAGTAGCCAGTCACGCAAGAAAAGGGCCGAATTCACGGCGCCGCCGCGCTGGGGCGGGTGGGCGGAGAGGATCGCCGTGTGGCGAACATCACGCTCGCCGATCTTGTCAGATACATAGGTTCGTTATATAAATGAGGCATGGACCTAAGCCAGCCAGCGACCGACATCGTCGAGCTGGTCTCGCTCGTCATCCGCGGCGTCTCCGATAACCGCGACCTGAGCCTGACCGCCGTGGCTACGCTGGGCTCCCTGGACCGCCGCGGCCCGCAGCGGATTACCACGATGGCCGCGGCAGAAGGCGTGTCGCAGCCGTCAATGACCCAGCTGGTGCAGCGTCTCGAGCAGCGCGGCCTGGTCACGCGGACCTCTGACCCTTCGGACGGCCGGGTAGCTCTCGTGAGCCTGACCGACGACGGCCGCGCGGCTCTTGCCATCCGCCGTCAGCGCAACGCCAGGCGGATCGCCGAGCTACTGGCGGATCTGCCAGATGACGACGTCCAGGCGCTGTCTGACGCGCTGGCCGCCGTGCTCCCGACCATGCGGGAGCGGATTGGCGACACCAGGGTTGTTAGCGGAACCGCGAGCTAGCGCTTCCGGCGGCTTTCGTATGTAACGCCCGTTCTGCCCCGTTGCTCATGTGCGGTGCGGTTCGCGCCCCGATAGTGAGGAGATCTGATGAGCGCGTCCGTTGCCGAGGCCAGGCCTGGTCAGGTACCGGGCAAGGCGCACGCGCGCGGCGGACAGCGCCACGCTCCCGCAGCAAATCCGTTCCGCCAGCCCAAGGCGGTGTGGGCCGTGGCATTCGCCTGCGTGGTCTCATTCATGGGCATCGGCTTGGTCGACCCGATCCTGCCGTCACTGGCAGGGAAGCTGCACGCGAGTCCGGCGCAGGTGGAGCTGTTGTTCACCAGCTACCTCGTCGTCACTGCTGTGGCGATGCTGGTCACCGGCTGGGTCAGCAGCCGGATCGGGCCGAAACGCACACTGGTGGCGGGGCTCATCCTGATCGTGGTGTTCAGCGCCCTGGCAGGAAGCTCGGGGAGCATCGCACAGATAGTCGGCTTCCGGGCAGGCTGGGGCCTCGGTAATGCCCTGTTCATCGCGACCAGCCTCGCGGTCATCGTCGGATCTGCGAGCGGCGGCTTCGCGGGCGCCATCGTGCTGTATGAGACCGCGCTCGGCGTCGGCATCGCATCCGGACCGCTCGTGGGTTCGCTTCTCGGCGGCGTCAGCTGGCGCGGTCCGTTCTTCGGGGTCACGACGCTGATGGCGATCGCGCTGATCGCCACCCTGGTCCTGGTCAAGAAGTCAGCGGTGCCAGCCCGCAAGCTGTCGCTGACGGCGCCGATCCGCGCGCTCAAGCACCGGGGCCTGCTCACGATGGGGCTCACGGCGCTGCTGTACAACTGGGCGTTCTTCACGGTCCTCGGCTTCGCGCCGTTCCCGATGCACCTGGACACGCATCAGCTTGGCTTCGCGTTCACCGCCTGGGGAGTCCTGGTGGCGATCTTCGCGGTCTTCGGGGCTCCTAGGTTGCAGGCCAGGTTCGGCATCGCGCCGACGCTGTATGTCAACCTGATCCTGTTCGCCGCCGATGTCGCCGTCATCGGCTTGTTCGCCAGCCATCAGGCCGTGCTGATTGGGGCCGTCATCGCGACCGGGATCTTCATCGGCATCAACAACACGATCACCACCCAGGCCGTCATGACCGTTGCGCCCGTCGAGCGCAGCGTCGCATCGGCGGCCTACGGGTTCGTCCGGTTCATCGGCGGCGGCCTTGCTCCGTACGTAGCCGGAAAGATGGCGGAGCGATGGGGCGTGCACGTGCCGTTTTACGTCGGCGCCGTCAGCGTCGTGCTCGCCATCGCCGTCCTGTCGACCGGGCACCGGCTGCTCAGGGTCGCCGAGCAGAATCAGGCCGCGGAACTAGCCGGAGCCACCCACGAGCGTGAAGCCGAGGAGGCCGAGGCCCAGGCCGAGGAACTGGATCAGCGACCTGACGCCCGTATTGACCCCGGAGCCCCTCCCGCTAGGGTCGCCTATCTGGCTCAATCCACCGGCTGACTTGCCGGACGATGGCCTCGGTTGTCGATGAGTCGGCGGTTCCAACCAAGGGGCCGAACCTCCGGACCGATACCGACCTGACGGCCTCGCACATGGCCCAGCTCGGACGGGAGAGGCCGCCGTCGTCGATCACCGCCACATGGTGCGGCAGGCGGCGGTCGCGGCTTGTCAGCGGCACGACGATGCAATGGCCGATCGGCAGCTTATTGAAACGGTCCGAGGACACCACAATGCACGGTCTCGTCCCGGCCTGCTCGTTCGCGAGAGTCGGATCCAGACCCACGGCCCAGATCTGGCCTCGCCGAGCCCTCACTTGTTGTATTCCGGCCACTCGCGAGCGGCGTCGCCCAGTTCACCGGCGACCGATTCCCAGGTCTCAAGGTCGGTGATGTACTCTACCCAGCCCTGCGGGTCCTCGCGCTTGAGCCGTTCATACGACGCTTCGATGATGGCCCACTCCTGTCGTGCTTGCAGCTCGCTGCAGACGTCTCTGAGCAGCGCTGCCATCGTGATCCCGCGCGCGCTGGCGATGGATGCCAGGCAGTCACGAACTGTCGTGTCGACCTTGATAGTAGTGGCTGTCATATTGGAAAGTATACCTTCAGGTATACGCAATGGAAGTCGAGTCAGGCGAGCGCGCCGCTCGGCGCGAGCCGGTACGGATCGACCAGCCCGGGCTCGGATGCCATGTGGAGATCTAGATCCTCGACCCGCCAGCCGGACGCGAGCAGCAACCTCGTTGCACGGTGCGGCGCAGGCAAGCACACTCTGGCCTGGCCATCTGCTGGGCGAAGCCAGGACAGGACGGCGAGGACCGCGTTGCCCGCGATGTCGTTGTCGAGCGCTGGGCTGGCGGCGAGGTGACAGATTCCGTATTCAGTCCCGGCTCCGCCTGCCGTTCCCGCGGCCGCCGGCGAACCGTCGAGGCTCGCGACCACGGCCACGCCGGACGGCCATTGTGACCAGAACTGGTGCTCGGCCGCGCGGTCCAGTCCTGCCCAGTCCCGTTCGAGCCCGGCCACATTCTCGGGTTTCGTCGCGTCGACTGTCCAGCCCGGCGGCATCGACAGCCGCCGCACATCGCCGCGCAGGTACAGCAGCGGCCACCAGGCGTCGACGCCGAAGCTCGTGTAGAGCGGCAGCGCATTCGCATGCAAGCTGCTGAACGTCATGCGCCGCTGATCGCCGTTCCACAGCTCGCCAAGGATCGCCCTGCCGGTCCCGCTCCCGTGCGCAGCTGGATCGACGAACAGGTCGGTGAGCATGCAGATTGCCTCGGATCCCGCGCCGATCTGGCTCGTCCCTCCGAAGCCGGCCACGATTCCGCCGCGATCGGCGACAAGCAGGGTGCCGTGGCGCATGAGATGACGTATGTAGCTCGGGTAGACCCGTTCCCAGTCCTCGTCCTGCCCCGTTGCCTTGGAGATCGCGATGATGGCCGGCAGATCGGCCGGCTCGGCCGGGCGGACCTGGATCCTGGCTGATGCGGTCGGATTCACGACGCAACCTTTCATACGGACGCGGACGCGGTCGCGGACGCCGCAGCCAGCGCAAGGCGTCAAAACGGCGAAGACCTGTCAGACTTTAGTCATGACTGCCGTGCCAGCCCTCTCGCACACCGGTCACGCGCGGACCGGCCTGCACGAGCCGTGCGTGCTGCTCAAGCTCGGCGAGATCGTGCTGAAGGGCAAGAACCGTCAGCAGTTCGAACGCTTGCTGCAGAACAACATCAGGCTGGCTGCGGCCGACCTGGGGATCGGCATCCGGCTTTGGCAGCGCGACGGGGTGATCGTGCTTAGTCCGGCGCCAGCCAGCAGCCCTGATCCAGCTGCGTCTCAGGATCGCGAGTCTGCCGATCGCCAGGGCGAGAGCGCGGAGCGTCGCGAGGCCGCGCAAGTGGCGGCCGACAAGATCGCCGAGCGGATGCTGAACGTCATGGGAGTGGTCAGGGTCTGCCGGGCGGTGCGAGTCACTAAGGAAGCGGCGGCGGCAATCGAAACCGCGACCGAGCTTGCCGGTGGCCGGCCTGGTGCGTTCGCGGTCCGTGCGAAGCGGCGGGACAAGCGCTTCCCCATAAGCTCAGCCGAGCTGGCGATCGCGATCGGAAGCAGGATCCAGAGCACATACGGCAACCCGGTCAACCTGCGGAACCCCGACTTCACGATCCATGTCGAGGTCGACCAGTCCGAGATCTTCGTGTACATGGACGGCCTTGCGGGCCAGGGCGGCCTGCCGGTCGGGATGAGCGGGCGCGGGCTGGTCCTGTTGTCCGGCGGCATCGACTCGCCGGTCGCGGCCTACCGGATGATGCGTCGGGGACTGTATTGCAGCTTCCTGCACTTCTCTGGCATGCCGCTGACCGGTCCTGAGTCCGTCTACAAGGCGTACGGCCTTGTCCGCCAGCTTGACCAGTTCCAGCGCGGTTCGCGACTGTTCGTGGTGCCGTTCGGCCGGGCACAGCAGCGGCTCGCTAGCTCCGGCTCCGGCAGGCTCCAGATCATGGCGCAGCGCCGGTTGATGCTCAAGACGGCGCAGGCCATGGCGCGGCGGGTGCGTGCCGACGCGCTCGTGACCGGCGACTCACTCGGCCAGGTCGCGAGCCAGACGCTAGCCAACATCACGGCGCTCGATGAGGCGGTGCGGCTGCCGATCCTGCGGCCACTGGTCGGGCTGGACAAAACCGAGATCATGGCGGAGGCCCGCCGGATCAGCACGCTGGCACTGTCCCAGCTGCCTGACGAGGACTGCTGCTCGCTGCTGCTGCCGCGCCAGGTCGAGACCCGGGCCAGGGTCGCCGATCTGCACAAGATCGAGGCGAGGCTAGACGTGGACGAGCTTGCTGACGCACTGGCCGGTTCGGCCCAGGAGTACCGGCCCGGCTGACGCCTAGCTCAGTCTGGCTCCCGGGCTCGATCAGCCGATGCGGCCCCTCGCCCAGACGGCCGCCTTCGCAACTGGCTTTGCCTGAGCAGAGCCCGCGCCCCACAGCGATGTCGTGCCTGGAACAAGCGCGATCCGAAGCAAGGACCCGATGGTCACGTGCTGCCAGGAATGGCCGTTGAAGTGCCAGGTGCCGACGCCGGGAAAGGCACCGGGTGGGCCAAATACCCACACGTTAGATGGGCTGGGCGCGGTGACCCCGGTCAGGGCAGACCTCAGTCCGTGCGTTGGCCACCTCCTGGCCACCGCCCATCTGATCCCGTTCCAGCGCAGCAGGTATCCGCCGGCAAGGCTGATGGCCCAGACGTCTTTGGCCGAGTCGGCGCTGACAGCGAAGAGCAAGCCGGACAAGCCGCGTGGCAGCGAAACTGCCTGCCACTTCCCGTGCAGCCACCGCGCGGCAACCGGTCGGCCCGTCGCCGGGTTGCCGTTGCCTCCGGCGCCGCCCACGGCCCAGGCGGCTGTCTTGCTCGGGCTTGTCACAGCCACGTAGCCGGACCCCACTGTGGAGCTTTGATAGCGATGGGTGAACACGACCCTCCAGCCCGGGCTGGAGGCCGCCTGGGCGACTGGGGCAGGGGCGAGCGCAAAAGCCATCGCACAGGCCGCAGAACCGATCAGGACCCGGACAGGCCGAGCAGACATGGCGACCTCATCTCGGTTCAGGGAAAGGCGGGACCTAACCAGAACCAGTATGAGTCATAGCAAAGTCAGATTTAAACAATCATTTGTATCGGTAGGGCCGACCTGACCGTCGGCCAGCTAGGCAACGACGAGCGGCTCCGGTGCTGTGGCCAGTGTCCGGCCCAGAAGCGGCGGCATCTCTCGCGCGACGCTCTCGAGCTCGGCGATGTCACCGTCAGCGAGGGCCTGGTCGCCGTCGCACAGCGCCTTGGCAGGCTCGGGGTGCACGTCGACGATGACGCCGTCGGCGCCCACCGCGATGGCGGCCCGCGTGAGCGGCAGGACCAGGTCGCGGCGCCCGCCTGAATGCGAAGGATCGACGATGACCGGCAGGTGCGAAAGGCGTTGAGCAACCGGGACGGCGCTGATGTCAAGGGTGTTGCGGGTTGCGGTCTCAAACGTGCGGATGCCGCGCTCGCACAGCACGATGTCGAGATTGCCGCGCTGCGCGATGTACTCGGCAGCCATCAGCCATTCCTCAATCGTGGCGTTCATGCCGCGCTTCAACATGACCGGCTTGCCAGCCGAGCCGACGGCCTGCAGGAGAGCGAAGTTCTGCATATTGCGCGTGCCGATCTGGAGCATGTCGGCATGCTCGCAGACCAGGTCAACGCTGGCCGGGTCGAGCACCTCGGTGACGACCGGCAACCCGACCTCCGTCCTGACTTCAGCCAGGATCTTCAGCCCTGCCAGGCCGAGGCCCTGGAATGCGTATGGCGAGGTGCGCGGCTTGAAGGCGCCACCGCGGAGCAGGGAGGCGCCGGCCTGCTTGGCCATCATCGCCGCCGCCAGGGTCTGCTCCGGCGTTTCGACCGTGCAGGGCCCGGCGATCAGCGTCAACGTTGAGGGGCCGATCGGCACGCCGCCAACCCAGGTGACCGATCGTTCCTTGTGATGCTCCCTGCTGACCAGCTTGTAGGGCACCGACACCCGGATGACGTCGCTGACGCCGCTTCGGCTGCGGAGGTTGAGGGCGCCGAAATGGTCCACGTCGCCGACGAGCCCGATGATGGTCCGGGATACCCCGCGGCTGACGAATGCCTCGCCGCCCGCCGCTCTGACCAGATCCACTATCGACTCGATATCTCCCTGGGTCACCTCGGGAGCCATCACGATCACCATCTCGCCCTCCTCGCCCTCTTTAACGACAAACAAGCCCCCGGCCATCCGGCCGAGGGCTTGGAGTTCACTCCGCGTTCTGCGTTAGCGCATCACCGAGCGGGCTTCCTCCCCGTGGCCTGGCGGGAAACCATAAAAAAACGCATACGCGTGATGCACGTTCGGTAGCTTAGCGCATTCCCAGGCGGCACGGATGGCCGGTCGCTGATCGCCTCTTCCGTCGCGGGTGACAAGATGGCTGGGCTGGTCGAAACCCGCGGCGGCCGAACTGAGGTATGCCGCTCCAGGCCGAAAGGAACAGGTCAGCCGGTCATGAGGCAACCGGGCGCCGAGGCGCGGGAGTCCCGCGCGGACGCCGGAGGTGGTGGCCGCATCACAACGGCAGCAGACGCCGGGACGGCAGCCGGATCTGGGCGATCCTTCGAACCTGGCGCCACCGGTGACCGTGATGATCGGCAGACGCGTGCGGACCGGGTACCGCCTGGCCAGTACGTTCAATCGAACATGCCGGTACTGCACTACGGTCCGGTTCCCGGCTGTAATCCTCAGACCTGGGACTTGCGCGTGTACGGGGCTACGCGCGCCGGGCGCGAGCGCCGCTGGACATGGGACGGCTTCCATGCGCTGCCTCGCACCGAGATCGTCGCGGACTTCCACTGCGTGACGAAGTTCACCGTGCTCGGGATCAGCTGGATCGGGGTGCAGGCAGCCGAGGTGCTCCGTGCAGTGCCGCCGTCGGAGCGTGCGACGCACGTGATGATCTGGGCCGATTTCGGCTACGGAGCCAACTTGCCGCTGGAGGTCTTCGGAGCCGCTGACACCCTGCTGGCCACGCATAGGGACGGCAAAGAACTGAACCCCGAGCAGGGCTACCCCGTCCGGCTGGTGGTGCCTTCACGGTATGGCTGGAAGAACGTCAAGTGGGTGCGCGCGCTTGAATACATGATCGGGGACCGTCGGGGGTTCTGGGAGGAGCGCGGCTACCACAACAACGCCGACCCATGGCGCGAGCAGCGCTACTCCTATCAGGAACTGCCTGGCGAGGGCCCGGCGATCTGAGCGCCTGCGCTACATGCCGCTGAAGATCCCCACGTTCACTGTGATGACGGTTCCCTTCGGCTGGTCGCCGCTCGGGCTGTAGCTGCCGACAGTGTCGCCGGGACCAGCGTGGTTGACCGAGACCTGGAATCCCGCATTTTGCAAGGTCTGGATCGCCTGCGCCAAGGGCATGCCGGTCACGTCCGGAACGGGAACGGCCGGAGGTCCTGGCGAGTAGTAAACCGTCACGACCTCGCCCGGCGTGATGGGCGTATTCGGCCGCGGTGACTGGTTGACGATCGTATTCGCGGGCTGGCTGCCCTTCGCGTTGGCGACAGCGTTGATCGTGTAGCCGCCTGCGCTCGCTTGCGCCTGAGCGTCGGCGACCTGCATCCCGACGAAGTTCGGCAATCCAGGACCTTGGCTGACGATCACCCGCACAGGCGTGGACTTCGGAATCTTCGCATAGGCCCGGGGGATTGTTCCGATGACAGCTCCAGCAGGGACGGAGCTGGAGACCTCGGGTTTATCATCGCCGACCCGGATGCCATGCTGACTCAGATATGCCCTGGCCGCGTCCGCGGACTGGCCGCTCACATTAGGCACCACGATATAGACAGGCCCAAGCGACACGACCAGCGTGACCGTTGAGCCGCTCGGCACTCTCTGACCCTGACCGGGCGAGGCCTTGAAGATGTGGCCCTTCTTCATCGGGTTGTGCTTGGCGGGTCCGACCTTGGCATTCAGGCCCTGGTTCTGCAGCACGTTCCTGGCCTGGACGACGGTCAGGCCGGTGAGCGACGGCACCTTCTGGTACCGACCGGAACTGAACCACCAGGTCACGAGTGCGGCGACGAGGATCACCGCGAGAGCACCGGCGACGTAGATCAGTCGTCCGCCGAAAAAGTACCTGCCTATCCATGACTCGTGCGGGCCGCCTGACCTGTGGCCACGGTACCGGCCGCGCGCATATGGCGGCACTGATCCGGCCGGCGGCAAGTCGCCATACGGCGCAATCTGCGTCGCGTCGGACACCACCAGCGTGTGGTTGTCCTGGGACTGCGAGTCGCCGGGCAGCGCGGGGAGCAGGTTCGCATTCTGCGGGCTAAGCGACGGAAGGGCAGACGCGCCGACGGCGCCTTGCTTGGCGTCCCAGCGGCCGGAATCGCCCTGCGGGCCGGAGTCGCGGAATTGCCCCGAGTCCCTGTGCTGCGCTCCCGGGGGTCGCTGTGATCCTGAGTCCCACTGCGGCCCTGAATCCCACTGCTCGCCAGAGTCCGGCCGCTGGCCAGAGTCCCAGCCCTCGCCAGAGTCCCAGCCCGGGCCGGTGTCCCACTGCTCGCCGGAATCCCGGTACCGCCCGGTGTCCCAGTGCTGGCCGCTGTACCCGTCTGGCTCATGATCAAGGCTGGGATCCGCGTACGGATGCGAGTTCGCGTTACCGTGCGCTCCCCAGCCGAGGCCCGATCCGCCGAACGGCGGGCCAGCCGGTGCCGCGCCAGGCCCGGCGAAACCCGGAGTCCCTGGCTGTGGTCCGCGTGCCTGATGGGCCGCCGCGCTCGAGTCCTTGACTTGCTGGATTGCGCGCAGGAACTGGCCTGCGTTGACCGGACGGAGGTCGGGGTCGCGGCTGGTGGCCATCGCGACCAGGGCATCAGCTGGCCCTGGCAGGCCTGGCAGGACGCTCGATGGCGACGGCACGACCTCGTTGACGTGTTTGTACGCGACGTCGAGCGGGCTCACGCCGGTATGCGGCTGCATGCCGGTCAGCAGCTCGAACAACATGATTCCGGCCGCGTACACGTCGGTCCTGGCATCCGAGATTCCGCCGGACACCTGTTCCGGTGCGAGGTATGCGGCGGTGCCGATGATCATTCCGCCCTTGGTCTGCACCGCGCCGGCCACCGACCTGGCCAGACCGAAGTCGGCGACCTTCGCCGTGCCCGACGGCGTGAGCAGGACGTTCTCCGGCTTGACGTCGCGGTGCGCGAACCCGGCCTCATGCGCGGCCGCGAGGCCGGAAAGGACGTCGGCCATAATGTCGAGCGCCTCGCTGGCGCTTAGCCTGCCGCGCTCGTTCAGCAGCTGCCTGAGCGTCCGGCCCGGGACGTGCTCCATCGCGATGTAGTGCAGGCGCTTGTCGGAGCCCTGGTCGAAGATCGCGACCACGTTGGGGCTTGACAACCTCGCTGCCGAGCGTGCCTCGCCAATGAACCTGCGAACGAACTCGGCGTCATCGGACAGCTCGGGGTGCGCGACCTTAAGCGCGATCACGCGATCAAGCCGGGTATCGGTGCCGAGGTACACCGTTGCCATTCCGCCGCGGGCGATCCGCGAGTCAACGTGGTACCTGCCGCCGAGCAGCTGGCCCACAGGTGGCGAAAGGGCGGTGTTCATCGGCAACAGTGTAGGGCCACCTATGCCCGCCTGAGCGGGTTACGGTTTGGCCAGCTAGGCGCCAACAGGAGGGGACGAGGCCGCCGCATAACGCCGCTGCGGTATTCGCCCCGCCCGGTAAGCGAGCCGTCCTGAGATCACCGCGGACCGCATTGCAGCGGCCATCAGCTCGGGATCGCGGGCCCTGGTTACGGCCGTCGCCAGCAGCACAGCCGCGCAGCCAAGCTCCATGGCAAGAGCCGCGTCGCTGGCCGTCCCGATCCCGGCATCGAGAATGACCGGCACCGACGCGGCCTGCACCATCAGCTCAATGTTGTGCGGATTGCGAATCCCGAGGCCGGACCCGATCGGCGCGCCAAGCGGCATCACCGCCGCGCAGCCTGCCTGTTCCAGACGCCTGGCCAGCACCGGGTCGTCGTTTGCGTAGGGCAGGACGATGAAGCCTTCGGCGACGAGTTGCTCGGCCGCGTCGAGCAACTCGACGGGATCGGGGAGCAGAGTCACCTCGTCGGCGATCACCTCGAGCTTGACCCAGTTCACGTCCAGCGCCTCGGCGGCGAGCCGCGCCGTGCGTACGGCCTCGGCCGCGGTGAAGCAGCCCGCCGTGTTCGGCAGCACCTTGATGCCGCGCTCGGTGAGGACGTCGAGCACAGACCCGCGCGAGGCTGGATCGACGCGGCGCATCGCGACGGTCGTCATTTCGGTTCCCGAGGCGGTCAGGGCGCGGCCGAGAACCTCCAGGCTCGGTGCACCGCCGGTCCCCATGATCAGCCGGGAACCGAACTTCTGGCCTGCGAGCACCAGCGGATCGTCGGTCTGCCAGTCAGCCATCAACGTCAGCCTCCCTGCACCGCGGTCAGCACTTCGACTTCGTCCCCTGCCGCCAATCGCATCGAGGGCCAGGACGCGCGACGCACGAGATCGCCGTTCACGGCTGCGGCCACCCCGGTGGCGGCATCGGACACCAGCGATACCGCGCTCTCAAGTGAAATGCCATCGGCGACTTGGTGCGCCGCGCCGTTGATCACGATCTCCATTGCAGTTCCTGCCGTTCGAACCGATGCGCGCTGAATGGCGCAGCGGCCTGGTCGATAGTCCCGGTCGCAAGCAGCCCGGCGATCAGGTCAGCGGTCACCGGCGCCAGCAGCACGCCAGCACGGAAATGACCCGTGGCAAGCACCAGACCCGGCAGCTGCGACGGCCCGATTACCGGCGCGTTGTCCGGCGTGCCCGGCCGTAGCCCGGCGACCGTCTCGGCGAGCTCGAGCTCGGTGATGCCCGGGACGATTGCCCGGGAATCGCGGAGCAGCTGCCAGACGCCGCCCGCGGTCACGGACGTGTCGGAACCCATCTCCTCCTGGGTGGCACCGACGACGATCTCACCGTCCTCCCTCGGCACGAGGTAGACCGATGATCCCTGCACGATCCCGCGGATGGTCCTGTTCAACAGCGAAGAAGTGCCGCTGGCGACGACCGTTGCCTTGGTCGGCCGCAACCTGAGGATCTGGCCCTTCACAGGACGCAATGGCGGCGCGGTACATGGTGGCAGGCCGGCGATGTCGGCGGTGGCCCAGCCCGCGCTCAGCACCACGCTGCCCGCGCTGACCGCCGAGCCGTCGGCAAGCTCAGCCCCGCACGCGCGGTCCGCATCGGTGCGCAGCCGCACCGCGCGCTGCTTCACGTGCACGACGCCAGCCTCGGTGCAGGCGGCCAGCAACGCGGTCGTGAGCCGGCGCGGGTCGATCGACGCGTCGTCGCTGACCAGCAGGCCGCCCGCGATCGCGGGCCCGAGCATGGGTTCTGCCTTGCGGCACTCCCTGGTGGTCAGGCGGCTGCTCGCGGCGCCGAACGACTCGCGGAGCAGGGCATGCTCGGCGAGCATCGCCATGTCATCGGCGTCGTAGCCGACCTGCAGGGTCCCGGTCTGCCGGAATCCGGTCGCCAGGCCAGTGAGCTCGGATACCTCGGCCGCGAAGGCGGGATAACGCCGCAGCGACGCGGCGCCGAGCTCGAACAGCTCGCGCTCTGCGTAGGCGGCCTCGGCGACGGGCGTCAGCATGCCCGCGGCGGCGTGCGACGCCCCGCGGCCGGGTTCGGGATCGGCAAGCACGACCCGCAGCCCTCGCTGCGCGGCGCGCCATGCGATCGCCAGGCCGATGACGCCGCCACCGATGATCAGGACATCTGCCGTTCGGTGGCCATTAACCGCACTCGGGGTGTGCGTCCCGTTGACCTGTGCCATTGCGCTCCCTTCGCCGGCATGACCCGGATCAGGTTCTGCGGTCGGCGGCTCCTCAGCCGCCCTCTCAGTCCGGTCCGACCGGACTCCCGCGCGTCAATGCCCAGCATAGGGGAAGCCCGCCTTGGCGCCCCGATACGATGCTCCGGATGTAGTCGGCCGTCGGCCTGCCTGGTCCCGGCAGGCAGGGTGAGTGCTGGAGGACCAGATGGCGTCGAGCGATCCGGCGCGGATCGTGGTGGCAGGCGCCGGCCTCGCCGGGTTGCGTACCGTCGAGGAGTTGCGCGCTCTTGGCTACCAGGGCGCGATCACGCTGATCGGGGCCGAAACCAGACCGCCCTATGACCGGCCGCCGCTGTCGAAACAGCTCATGAGGGGCGAGGTCGATGACACTTCGCTGCGAACCGAGCTCGAGTCGCTCGGCGCGGACGTCAGGCTCGGCGAGCGCGCCGCGCAGCTCGCGGACGGCGTTGTCCTGACAGGTCGCGGTCAGCACGCGTTTGACCGGTTGGTGATCGCCACCGGGGCCAGGCCTGTTTCGCTGCAGGGTCCTGGCAGGCAGCGAGTCCTGCGCACGATGGACGATGCACTTGAGCTGCGCGAAACCCTCGTGCCTGGTGCACGGCTGGTGGTCATCGGCGCGGGCTGGATCGGGGCCGAGCTGGCCACAGCGGCCGCGGCCCGGAGGGTACGGGTCACCGTCGTGGAGGCGGCAGGTGCGCCGCTCGCCAATGCCGTCGGCGCCGAGGTGGGTGCGGCGACCGAGCGCTGGTACGCCGAAGCCGGGGTCGAGTTGCTGCTTGGCGAGGCCGTCGAGGCCGTGCTTGACGACGGGCTCGCGCTTGCTGGAGGCGGGTTCCTTGCCGCGGACGAGATCGTCACGGCCGTCGGGGTCAGGCCCGAAGTGGGCTGGCTTGAGTCGGCGGCGATCAAGCTGGAGAACGGCGTCGCCGTGGATGAGCACCTGCGTTCGTCCGTGCCGGGCGTCTACGCGGTCGGAGACTGCGCCGCGTTCTGGTCCGGCCGGTTCGGCCGGCGGATGCGTCCCGAGCACTGGGACACGGCATTGCGGGCGCCTGCGGTTCTGGCTGCCAACCTGATAGGAGGAACCGAACGCTACGACCCGGTGCCTTATTTCTGGTCAGAGCAATTCGGCCGGATGCTGCAGTACGTCGGTGATCATCGCATCGCCGACCAGCTCATCTGGCGCGGCGATGCAGATCAGCCGCACTGGGCCGCGTGCTGGCTCGCCGGCGAGCGGCTCGTCGCGGTGCTGACCGTCGGGTTGCCGCGTGACCTGCAGCAAGGTAGGCGGCTGATCGATTCCGCCGTGCCCGTGGATGCGAGCAGGATCGGTGACCCAGCGGTCGCGTTGCGCGACTGTGTTCGCTGATTCGGGCCTTGTCGTTTCTGTCGGCACGCGCCGCCGACAGGTGCAGTTTTCGATGAACCGCTAGTACTGGTTTGGTAAACGGCGCGGGTGGGGAAAGGATCTGGACGTGGCACAGATCGACCCCCGGTCCGACGTCATCGTCGGGCAATGGTTGACGATTTCCGAGGTCGCAGAACGACTTGCTCTGCCGTCGAACAGGGTCAAGCAGTTCCTCCGCGACCGCAAGCTGCTCGGCGTGCAGCGCCCCGACGGCACCTTCGGCATACCGGCCGCATTCCTCGACGGCAACCAGGTCGTCCGCGGACTGCATGGCACGCTGACGTTGCTGTTCGACTGCGGGTTCTCCGACGTCGAGGCGATGCGCTGGCTGTTCACCTCGGACGACTCGCTGCCTGGCAGCCCGATCGAGGCGATCGCCGCGCACCGTTGCAGCGAGGTCAACAGGCGAGCCCAGGCGCTCGCCTTCTGACCGCCAGCGTCCCGCGACGCTGTCGGGCCGGCGCCAGTTGGCGCCGCCTGTGGTACCGGCGCGTGCTCTGATCGCTGCCCCCGGCCCGACGGAGTGCCTCGGCGCCACTGGCAGGATGACACGGTGACTACCGCGGCCGACGGCGGCCCTGAGCAGATCCGGGCCAGGCTGGCGGCTGCGCGCCTGTACCTGTGCACGGACGCCAGGCAGCGCCAGGGCGATCTGCCCGGGTTCCTCGACAAGGTGCTCGGGGCAGGAGTGGACGTTGTCCAGCTCAGGCAGAAGGGCCTGGAAGCACGGGAGGAACTCGGCTTGCTCGAGATCTTTCGCGCGGCCTGCGATAGGCACGGGGCTCTGCTCGCCGTGAACGACAGGGCCGATGTCGCCCTTGCCGCGGGGGCCGATGTGCTCCACGTCGGCCAGGGTGACCTGCCACCGGATGTCGCGCGGCAGATCATCGGACCTGACCCGGTCCTTGGCCTGTCTACCCATTCAGAGGCTGAGGCAGCCGACGCTGCCGCCGACCACTCGATCGACTACTTCTGCGCGGGTCCGGTCTGGCCCACGCCGACCAAGCCAGGGCGTCCTGCGCCTGGCCTCGGTCTGATTAGCTACGCGGCTGGCCTGGCGGCCACGAGGCCCTGGTTCGCGATCGGCGGCATCGACGAGACGAGCATCGGCGACGTCATGGAGGCGGGGGCCCGCCGCGTCGTCGTCGTGCGGGCCATCACAGAAGCTGACGATCCGGGCGCCGCCGCAGCCCGCCTCGCCTCCCGCCTCGCCGCTGCCCGCTGACGCGCTGTTCCCGCTGCAACGCTGAACCTCCGCTGTTGCCAGAACGCCAGCAGGGGTTCAGCCTTGTTGCCGGTGGCCGCGGTGCGGGCTGGCTACTTGGCCCAGGGCGGTGTGGGCACGGCGGAGCCGTCGGCCATTGTGGCGGTGAAACCGGCCTTAACGAGCACGTGTGCGGTGGCTGGGGTCTCGCCGGGGTTGCTGAGCAGGATCTTGCTCCCAGCCGGGACGATGGCGCAATCGCCCACGTTCAGGCGCTGGCCGTCCTGGCTCAGCGAGAGGGTGCCGGAGGTCACCAGGAAGACCTCATCCTGATCCAGCGTGTGTGACTGGTCCGAGATCAGCCCAGGCGCTACCGTGATCTGCCACGCGCACAGGTCGTCGCAGCCGCGGCTCGGAGCCGCGTAGCCCGTGAACTCCACACCGGGCAGGTCGAACCGCGGGGCGCTGTCCGCGGTGATGATGTGCATCTCGGTCGCTCCTCAGATAGACAAGTCAACTTGTCCAAGCTGACTTGTCTAATATAGGCATATGGCACAGCGAGAGCAACCCGCGGATCTCGGCATCCTTCTGGGTGTGGCGTTCCAGGAGTTCGTGAAGGAGCTGCATATAGCCCACGCCGCGGCCGGATTCACAGACCTCGGGCGTTCGGATGGCTTCGTGTTCCGTTCGCTTTGCGACCGCCCGATGACGGTCAGCGAGTTGGCGAGTCACCTGGAGATCACCAAGCAGGGCGCCGCGCAAGTCATCGACGACATGGAGCGCCGCGCCTACGTCGAACGTGATCCGGATCCTGACGACCGGCGCGCGAGGCTGGTCAGGCTCTCCGGACGAGGTGAGCGAGCGCTCGCGAACGCGCGGCGGTTTCATCGCGACTACGAACGGCGGCTGGCCAGAACGCACGGGCAAGATGCGGTGCGGACGCTGCGCACAATGCTCGAGGCGATAGCGGGAACCGGGCAGAGCGTCGACCCCCGGATGCGCGCGTTCTATCTCTGAAGCGCTCTCTGAGCGGCGCGGGCCGGACGCAAATGCTCTCGGCATGAGCATATGCGTGCGACTCGGCGGCGGCGACGAGCTTCGCGCGGACCTGCGCCCAGCCCGATAACCTGTGTCAATGGCATCGTGGCTGCCCAAGCAAGCCCCGCTGATCAAGGATCTCCTTGAGGCTGGCGGGCGCTCGTTCTCGTTCGAGTTCATGCCGCCCAAGACCGATGCGGACGAAAAGCAGCTGTGGCTGGCTATCCGCCGGCTTGAACCGTTGCGGCCGACGTTCGTCTCCGTCACCTACGGTGCGGGCGGAACCACTCGTGACCGCACGGTCAGGGTGACGGGCAGGATCGCGGCGGAAACGACGCTGACGCCCGTCGGGCATCTGACGGCTGTGAATCACTCGGTCGCCGAATTGCGGCACGTCGTCGGCTCGTACGCGGCCGTCGGCGTTAGGAACGTCCTGGCGCTGCGCGGCGACCCGCCGGGCGATCCAGCCGGAAAGTGGGTCGCTCACCCGGAGGGCCTGCGCCACGCGTCAGAGCTGGTGGGGCTGGTCACGGGGATCGGCGACTTCTGCGTCGGGGTTGCCGCGTTCCCCGAGGGACACGTCCGCGCGGCGAGCCGGGAGGCCGATGTCGGCTTCTTCATCGACAAGTGCGCAGCGGGCGCGGACTTCGCCATCACGCAGATGTTCTTCTTCACCGAGGACTACCTGCGATTCAGGGACCAGGTCGCAGCGCGGGGCTGCACCGTTCCGATCATCGCGGGCATCATGCCGATCACGAGTGTTGCGATGATCGACCGGGCGGTGCTGCTGTCGGGGGCGCGTTTTCCAGCTGACCTCGCGGACCGGCTGCACGCGAACGCTGACGACCGGGCCTCGGTACGGCAGATCGGTGTGGAGTATGCGGCGGGAATGTGCCAGCGACTGCTCGATGAGGGGGTGCCTGGCCTGCATTTCTACACGCTCAACGGGTCGCGGGCGACGAGCGAGATCTATCAGGCGCTCGGGCTCGCCGACCGGGGCAGGCTTGGCTGGGCGACCGGGTCGGCGAGCGGCAGCACCGCTCCCATGACCGCGTAAGGCGGGCTGCCGCCGGGGAAGCTATAGCCGGTCAGCAGGTCCGTGAAGCCCATCCGGCGGTACAGGCGGCGAGCAGTGGTCTCGCGATCAGGGGTGGAGAGCATGGCGGTGTGTTCCGGCCGCCCGGCCGTCAGCGCCGTCAGCATGCGCGTGCCGATGCCCTGGCGCTGCTGGTCCTTGCGGACGTGAACCTCGGCGACCTCGACGCAGTCGGCTAGCCAGCCAGCAGTCAGCGCCGGCCCGATCGTGCGGGACAGGGCCGAAGAGACTGCGTCATACCACCATTGGCCGGGTTCGCCGCGGAATCCGTAGCTGAAGCCGAGCACGGCGCGTGGATCGTCTGCCGGATAGCCATGTGCGCGCATCTGGAGAGCCTTGAAATCCGGATATCCGGCATGACGGCGCATGAGCTCCCTGCGGCCAGGCAGCAGCGCGGCGTCTGCGTCCATGGCGTCCGCGTAGATGGCGAGCAAGACATCGATCTCACCGAGGAATTCGCCCGGTCCAAGATCGCATAGCGCTGCGGTGATCGCCATTCCGCCCAGCGTACGCGACCAGGGACGACCGGCGCCGCCCGGCGGTCTGCCCGGCTGCCGGCAAATTGTCAGTGCCCTTAGATACATTCGAACTCAGCAGCAAATGAATGGACAGCTAACCGAATCTATGTTCGAATACAAGGGTGGAAGCGCCCGGATGTCCGGCCGAGCCGGGCTGGCGGGCAGCAGCCGGGCGGGCGTGGGGAAGCGTCCCGCCCGGCCCGCCCGCAGGAAAGTGGAGGACGTTGCCATGAACACGATCGCGCAGGTCGGCCCGGACCGGGTGCGCTGCAGGGTCGCGCCGTCCGCGCTGGCTCTCCTGGAGTCGGCACGACAGGGTCTGGTCACGGCTGAGGGCGAGGTGTCGCCCGGCGGCCGGTACGTCGGCGCGCACCTGGCAGCCCTGCGCGCTGCCGCCGCGATCGTGGCCGCGCGGGCCGAGCCCGCCGCTCCGCGCCGCAGGCGACCACTGAGCGTGTGGGAGCTTTTGCCGAAGGTCGAGCCAACATTGAGCGAATGGGCCGCCTTTTTCGCGGCCGGCGCTGGGAAGCGCGCGGCGGCCGAGGCCGGATTGCCCAGGGCCGTTACGGCGCGTGAGGCGGACGATCTGCTACGAGACGCGGGAACCTTCGTTGCACTGGCCGAAACGGCGCTCGGTGTGCCCGCGCAATCACCGCTGCCGCTGCCGACGGCGATCTAGACAGTCGCAAAGGAGGTCTAGGAGTCCGGCGGCCGTCAGGCGGAGTCGACTGCGCCGCGTGCGGTCGCGTCGAGGATTCCCCAGCTGATGAGTTCCTCGGTCAGGTCGGTGGGCGTCTTGTCGTAGATGACGGCAAGTGAGCGCAGGTCTTCCTGACGGATCGACAGGACTCGGCCGTTGTAGTCGCCCCGCTGGCTCTGGATGGTGGCTACATATCTGGCAAGCGGTCCGGCCTGGTCGCGCGGCAGGGTGGCCATCTTCTCCAGGTCGATGACCAGCTTCGGGGCTGGGGTCAGCACCCCAGGCGCGGCGTCGCCGGGAAGAAGTTCGGAGACCGGTACGCCATAGAAATCGGCAAGTTCCGCCAGCTTCTGCACCGTCACAGACCGGTCGCCGCGCTCATAGGAGCCGACAACCACGGCTTTCCACCGGCCGCGGGACTTTTCTTCCACGCCATGCAGGGACAGGCCTTGCTGGGTGCGGATAGCGCGCAGCCTCGCACCTAGGGTTCTCGCGTAATCAGATGGCATGGTTCGGGTCCTTGGCCTTAATCAATGATTATGTGCTGGTTACGGACAGTGACGGTAGGCCGAGACCACGACAAGGTCAAGCCGATCGGCAAAAATCGGTCTAACTTACGCGGCACAGCGCAACAAGGGGGGCAACACTCAAGTCGATCTACAGCCTAGCTTGAGCCGCATGTCGGCGATGTCCGAGGTCAGCACACATTGCGCGGACCGTGTCGCGGACGGTGTGGCGCACCCGGGATACATGCGCCTAGCTGGTAGGTTAGTGATCGTTCGACGTCCTTTAAGGCCCGTCCCGTGAGGCGGGGAAGGAGGTCCGCTGATGGCTGTCAGCCCTCGTTCATCCGGTATCGCTTCCTCCGATACCGCATCACCATCGGCCGCGTCAGCGGCCGGAAAAACTGTACTCGGATCCGAGGAGATCCGCCGCGCGCTGACCAGGATCGGGCACGAAATCCTGGAGCGCACCGACGGCGGCAGCGACGTCGTGCTACTGGGGATCCCGACCAGGGGGGTACCCCTGGCTCGCCGTCTCGCGGCGCGCCTTGCGGACACCGAGGGAGTTCAAGTCCCGGTGGGTTCGCTCGACATCACCTTGTACCGCGACGATCTCAGGCTCCGGCCGGCCAGGACACTCGGCCGTACCGAGGTACCCGACGCCGGCATCGACGGCATGGTCGTGGTGCTCGTAGACGACGTCCTTTACTCCGGCCGGACCGTCCGTGCCGCGCTCGACGCGCTGAACGACATCGGCCGGCCGCGCGCCGTCCAGCTCGCCGTACTCGTGGACAGGGGGCACCGGGAGCTGCCGATAAGGCCGGACTATGTCGGCAAGAACCTGCCGACCGCCAAACGCGAGCTGGTCAGGGTGCTGCTGACCGAGATAGATGGCGAGGACGCCGTCACGCTCCACGTCACGCCGGAGGTGAACCGGTGAACAGGCACCTCATCTCCGCTGCCGACCTCAGCCGCGCCGACGCCGTGGCGATCCTCGACACTGCCGAGGAGCTTGCCAGGCTCGCCGAACGGCCGATACCCAAGCTGCCCACGCTGCGTGGCCGGACGGTGGTCAACCTCTTCTACGAGGATTCGACCAGGACGAGGATCTCGTTCGAAGCTGCGGCCAAGCGGCTGTCCGCCGACGTGATCAACTTCTCCGCCAAGGGATCGAGCGTGGCGAAGGGCGAAAGCCTGAAAGACACCGCGCTCACCTTGCAGGCCATGGGCGCCGACGCGGTAGTGATCAGGCACGGCGCGTCGGGCGCTCCGCACCGGCTGGCCCGGTGGGTCAAGGGCAGCGTGGTCAACGCAGGCGACGGCACCCATGAGCACCCCACGCAGGCACTGCTCGACGCATTCACGATGCGGCGCAGGCTCGGCCGGCTTGAGGGCTTGCGCGTGACGATCGTGGGCGATGTCCTGCACAGCAGGGTCGCCAGGTCGAACGTGTGGCTGCTGCGCACGCTCGGAGCCGAGGTCACGCTGGTCGCGCCGCCCACCCTGCTGCCAGTGGCAGTCGGCACGTGGCCCTGCTCGGTCAGCTACGACTTGTCTTCGGTCTTGCCGGGCAGCGACGTGGTGATGATGCTGCGGGTGCAACGCGAGCGCATGTCGGACGCATACTTCCCGAGCGTGCGCGAGTACAGCCGCCGGTATGGCCTGGACGGTGACCGGATGGCGCTGCTGCCAGGCCACGCGATCGTGATGCATCCGGGCCCGATGAACCGTGGCGTGGAGATCGCTGCCGACGTCGCCGACTCAGCCAGGTCCACGATCGTCGAGCAGGTGGCGAACGGCGTCTCGGTCCGGATGGCTGTGCTCTACCTGCTGCTCGGCGGGTCGGCAGGACCAGCTGAGCCCTCCGTCGACGCGGCCAGAGAGCTGACCGACGCCGGGACGGGGGTGCGCCGGTGACCGCCGGGCATGGCCGGGCGGCCGGCCGCCGGCTGATCAAGGGCGCCAGGCCACTCGGCGGCCCGCCGGCTGACATCCTGATCGACGGCCAGGTCATCGCCGACGTCCGCGCCAGCGGATCGGGAGGCCGCGGAAGCGAGCCAGATAGCGATGTCCTCGTCATCGATGCGGACGGACTGATCGCGCTTCCCGGTCTTGTCGACCTGCACACGCACCTCCGCGAGCCGGGCAGGGAAGACGCGGAGACGGTCGAAAGCGGGACGGCGGCGGCGGCGCTCGGCGGGTTCACCGCGATTCACGCGATGGCCAACACGGAGCCTGTTGCCGACACGGCGGGCGTCGTCGAGCAGGTCTGGCGGCTTGGCTGGCAGGCAGGGAACTGCGATGTCCGGCCGGTCGGCGCGGTCACGACCGGGCTGGGCGGGAGCCAGCTGGCCGAGCTCGGCGCGATGGCGGATTCGGCGGCCCGGGTACGCGTGTTCTCAGACGACGGCCGCTGCGTCGCAGATGCGACCCTCATGCGCCGGGCGCTTGAGTATGTCAAGGCCTTCGACGGCGTCATCGCCCAACACGCTCAGGAGCCGCGGCTGACCGCGGGAGCCCAGCTCAATGAGGGCGAAATGTCCGCCAGGCTGGGCCTGGCTGGCTGGCCGGCCGTGGCCGAGGAGGCCGTCATAGCCCGTGACTGCCTGCTGGCGGCGCACGTCGGCTCCGCCGTGCACGTGTGCCACGTGTCGACGGCCGGTTCCGTCGAGATCATCCGGTGGGCCAAATCGAAGGGTTGGCGGGTGACGGCCGAGGTCACGCCGCATCATCTGCTGCTGACTGACGATCTAGCCGTCGGCTATGACCCGGTCTACAAGGTGAACCCGCCGCTGCGGACCGCTGAAGACGTCGCCGCGCTGCGGGCCGGCCTGGCCGACGGGACCATCGACTGCGTCGCTACCGACCATGCCCCGCACCCGGCTGAGTCGAAGGAGACGGAATGGTCGGAGGCTTCGTTCGGCATGACGGGTCTTGAAACCGCGCTGCGCGTGGTTCATGAGGCGATGGTGAACACCGGGCTGCTCGACTGGGCGGCCGTTGCCGACCGGATGTCAGCCCGCCCGGCGACGATAGGCAGGATCGGCGCCCTCGCGGCCGGTCCGGGCGAGCTTCGGCACGGCTGCCCGATCGCCGCTGGCTCGCCGGCGAACCTGGTCCTGTATGACCCAGAGCCGATCGCGGCGGTCGACCCGGCCGTGCACGCGTCGCGCAGCCGCAACTCGCCGTTCGCCGGCATGAAGCTGCCGGGCCAGGTCGTCGCCACGTTCCTGCGCGGCACGCCGACCGTCCTGGACGGGAAGCTGACCACGTGAGCTCGCGCCCGCCGGCCTTGCTCGTTCTCGAGGACGGCACGACGTTCCGCGGCTCCGCGTTCGGCTGCGAGGGCGAAACGTTCGGCGAGGCCGTCTTCAACACCGGCATGACCGGCTACCAGGAGACGCTGACCGATCCGTCGTACTGCCGCCAGATCGTGGCGATGACAGCGCCGCACATCGGCAACACCGGCATCAACGACGAGGACTACGAGTCGCGCCGGATCTGGGTCAGCGGCTTCGTGATCAGGCAACCGAGCCCCGTCGCGTCGAGCTGGCGCGCCAGCCGCGGCCTGGAAGACGAGCTGTGCGCTCGCGGCATCACGGCGATCGCGATCACCGGAACCAGGGCGCTGACGCTGCATCTGCGCGAGCGCGGCGCGATGCGCGCCGCGATCAGCACGACGGGCACCGATCCCGAGGCGCTGGCAGAACGCGTGCTGGCGAGCCCGCCGATGACCGGTGCCGACCTGGCCCGCGAGGTCACGACGCGCGAGCCTTACGTCATAGCGCCGCCGCCGGGAGAGCCGGTCAGGTTCCGGGTGGCGGCCGTCGATCTCGGCATCAAGGCGGCAACTCCGGCGGCAATGGCGCGCCTCGGCTGCGAGGTCCACGTGCTGCCAGCGACGGCGACCGTGGCCGAGATCTTGTCGCTCAGCCCGCACGGCGTGTTCTTCTCCAACGGCCCTGGCGACCCTGCGGCGTGCGGCTACGCAGTCGAGGCGATGCGCGGCGTGCTCGCCGCGGGCGTCCCGGTGTTCGGAATCTGCCTGGGCAGCCAGGTGCTCGGCCGCGCTCTCGGCCTTGGCACCTACAAGCTGCGGTTCGGTCATCGCGGCTGTAACCAGCCCGTGCAGGACCTGCTCACAGGACGGGTCCAGATCACTAGCCACAACCATGGCTTCGCCGTGGCGATGCCGGCCGGCGCGCCTGATCAGGGCCCCGCGGCCAGCCCGGTGCGATTCGATACCGCTTTCGGCGCCGCCGAGGTGACGCACGTCAACCTCAACGACGGCGTGGTCGAGGGCCTCCGGCTGACCGACGCCCCCGCGTTCGCGGTGCAGTATCACCCGGAGGCAGCGCCTGGCCCGCACGATGCGGCAGGGCTGTTTACCGCCTTCTGCGAGCTGATGGAGCGCACCCGGTGACCGCCTCGGCTTGCCAGATGGGTGCGGGGTGTCGGCATGCCTAAACGCGCGGACATCAACTCTGTGCTCGTGATCGGGTCGGGGCCGATCGTGATCGGGCAGGCGTGCGAGTTCGACTACTCAGGAACGCAGGCCTGCCGGGTGCTACGCGAGGAAGGGATCAGGGTCAGCCTGGTCAACTCCAACCCGGCGACCATAATGACCGATCCTGAGTTCGCCGACGCGACCTACATCGAGCCGATCACGCCCGACGTGCTGGAGCGGGTCATCGCGGCGGAACGGCCTGACGCGCTACTGCCGACCCTGGGCGGGCAAACGGCGCTGAATGCCGCCGTCGCGCTGCACGACGCGGGCACCCTCGCCGCCTACAACGTCGAGCTGATCGGCGCTGACATCAACGCGATCAAGGCCGGTGAGGACCGCAGGGCGTTCAAGGAGATTGTCACCGGCGTCGGTGGCGAGGTGCCGCGCAGCGCGATCTGTCACTCGCTGGCCGAATGCGAGACCGCGGCCGGCGACCTCGGCTACCCGCTGGTGGTCCGCCCGTCGTTCACGCTGGGCGGCTCCGGCTCCGGCATCGCTTACGATCCCGCTGGCCTGCGCCGCATCGCCGGCCACGGGCTGGACGCCAGCCCGGTGACCGAGGTCCTGCTCGAGGAGTCGATTCTCGGCTGGAAAGAGTTCGAGCTCGAGCTGATGCGCGACCGCAACGACAACGTCGTCGTGGTCTGTTCCATCGAGAACGTCGACCCGATGGGCGTTCACACCGGCGACTCGGTGACCGTGGCGCCCGCTATGACGCTGACCGACCGCGAGTACCAGCGGATGCGGGACCTCGCGATCTCGGTGCTGCGTGCGGTCGGTGTCGACACGGGCGGCTGCAACATCCAGTTCGCGGTCGAGCCGCGCACTGGCCGGATGGTCGTGATCGAGCTCAACCCCCGGGTGTCACGCTCAAGCGCGCTGGCCTCAAAGGCGACAGGGTTCCCGATCGCGAAGATCGCCGCGCGTCTCGCCGTCGGCTACACGCTCGACGAGATCCGCAATGACATCACCGGCGAGACCCCGGCTAGCTTCGAGCCCGCGCTCGACTACGTCGTGGTCAAGGTGCCGAGGTTCGCATTCGAGAAGTTCCCCGGCGCCGATCCAGTCCTGACCACCCACATGAAGTCGGTCGGCGAGGCGATGGCGATCGGCCGCTGCTTCGCCGAGGCGCTGCAGAAGGCCTTGCGCTCGCTCGAGCAACCCAGCGCGCCGCTCAGCTGGCGCGATCCGCCTGGCGACCGTGACAGCCTCGTGCAACGCTGCGCGGTGCCGCACGACGGCAGGATAGGGACGCTGCATCAGGCGCTGCGGGCCGGTGCCACGGTGGCGGAGCTGACCGCGGCGAGCGGCGTCGACCCCTGGTTCATCGAGCAGGTCAAGGGCATCGAAGACCTGGCAGAACAAATCGCCCGGGGTGGCCCGCCCACGCCGGCCGGCCTGCGCGCGGCCAAGTCGGCGGGATTCTCCGACGCCCAGCTCGCCGAACTCCTGGCGATGTCCGAGCTCCAGGTCAGGTCGCTGCGGCGGAACTTCGAGGTGCACCCCGTGTTTCACATGGTGGACACCTGTGCCGCGGAGTTCGCCGCCAGCACGCCGTACCTGTACTCCAGCTACGACGAGTTTTCTGAAGTGACCCCGTCATCCAGGCCGAAGGTCATCATCCTGGGCAGCGGCCCGAACCGGATCGGCCAGGGGATCGAATTCGACTATGCCTGCGTCCATGCGTGCTTCGCGGCGGCGCAGGCCGGGTTCGAGACGGTCATGGTCAACTGCAATCCCGAGACCGTCTCCACCGACTACGACACCTCCGACCGGCTGTACTTCGAGCCGCTGACACTTGAGGACGTGCTGGAGGTCGTCGCCGCGGAGCGGGCCTGCGGCGAGCTGGCCGGCGTGATCGTGTCGCTCGGCGGCCAGACACCACTGGGCCTGGCGCACGCGCTCGAGGCCGAGGGCGTCCCGATCCTCGGCACCGCGCCTGGCGCGATTCACCTCGCCGAGGACCGGGCCGAATTCAGCGCGGTCCTGTCGGCAGCCGGGTTGCTGGCGCCCCGGCACGGCACCGCGCTGTCGGTGAGCGATGCCGCCGAGATCGCGGCCGAGATCGGTTACCCGGTCCTGGTCAGGCCGTCGTATGTGCTGGGCGGACGCGGCATGGAGATCGTCTATGACGAGGCGACCCTCGAGGCTTACGTGCAGCGGGCGGCGGAGGCTGGCCCCGAGCATCCGGTCCTGATCGACAGGTTCCTCGACGACGCGATCGAGATTGACGTGGACGCGCTGTTCGACGGCCAGGAGCTTTACCTGGGCGGCATCATGGAGCACATCGAGGAGGCCGGGATTCACTCCGGCGACTCCGCATGCGCGCTGCCGCCGATCACGCTGGGGCGCGAGTACCTGGAGGCGGTACGCGCCTCCACGGAGGCGATCGCGCGCGGAGTCGGCGTGCACGGGCTGCTGAACGTCCAGTACGCGCTGGCCGCGGGCCTGCTGTATGTGCTCGAGGCGAACCCGCGGGCATCGCGGACCGTGCCGTTCGTGTCGAAGGCAACCGCCGTGCCGCTCGCCAAGGCCGCCACCAGGATCATGCTCGGCGCGACGATCGCGGAACTGCGCACCGAGGGAGTGCTCGCCGCATCCGGTGACGGCGGGACGCTGCCGCTGGACGCCCCGATCGCCGTCAAGGAAGCGGTGCTGCCGTTCGGCAGGTTCAGGGACCCGGGCGGCGCGGGCGTGGACACGCTGCTCGGGCCCGAGATGCGCTCGACCGGCGAGGTCATGGGCATCGACGAAGTCTTCGGCACCGCCTACGCCAAGTCGCAGTCGGCGGCATATGGTGTCCTGCCCGTTAAGGGCCGTGCGTTTGTCTCAGTGGCGAGCAAGGACAAGCGAGCCATGATCTTCCCGGTGAAGCGTCTCGCGGACCTCGGGTTCGAGATCTGGGCGACCAGCGGCACGGCGGAGGTACTGCGCCGCAACGGAGTGCATGCCACGATCGTCCGAAAGCACAGCGACGGCCGGGGCCCGGACGGCGAGGCGACGATCGTCGAGCGGATCCTGGCTGGTCAGGTCGACCTGGTGGTCAATACGCCGTTTGGGCGAGCCGGCCAGCCCGGACCGCGCCGGGACGGTTACGAGATCCGCACCGCGGCGGTGCGACGCGGCCTGCCCTGCGTGACGACGATGGCCGGGCTCGCCGCGATCGTGCAGGGGATCGAGGCCATCATGAGGAACGAGGTTGGTGTGCGGTCGCTTCAGCAGCACGCCGAGCGGATCAGGCGGGACTGGCGGGGCGACCAGCCATGACGATGAGCGAATCCGAGTCAGAGTCTGGCCCGCTGCAGGTACGCGGCACGGTGCTGACCGTGCGCCGGGTCGACGCCTACCATGCGATGACGCTCGTCGCCCCCGGCATTGCCGCGAGGTTTAAGCCCGGCCAGTTCGTGACGGTCGCTGTCGGCGGCCCCGACACGTCGATGGTGCTGCGCCGCGCGTTCTCGATCCACGACGTCCGCCCTGACCACGGCGGCACGGTCGAGTTCATCTTCTCGGTTACCGGGCGGGGGACCAGCTGGCTGGCTGAGCGCCGGGCCAGAGATGTCCTCGATGTGACCGGTCCGCTCGGCCGGCCATTCCCGGTTCCCAGGGATCCTGTGAGCTGCCTGCTGGTCGGCGGCGGCTACGGCAGCGCACCGCTGTTCGCGCTCGCCGACCGGCTGAGGCAGCGACGCTGCTCGGTGGATTTCCTGCTCGGCGCCGCCAGCGGCGACCGGGTCTTCGGTGCGCTGACCGCACGGCGGACCGGACGGTCCGCCACCATCACAACTGCGGACGGCTCCCTGGGCGTGCGCGGCATCGTGACCGACATGCTCGGCCAGGTCATCCACGAGGCACGGACCGACGTCATCTACGCGTGCGGGCCGATGGCGATGCTCCGTCAGGTGACCGCGCTGGCACGCAGATACGACATCCCGGTCCAGGTCGCTGTTGAGGAGTCGATGGCCTGCGGCGTCGGGACGTGCATGACCTGCGTGCTGCCCGTCATCGGCTCGGACGGCATCACGAGGATGGTCAGGTCGTGCGTCGACGGGCCGGTGTTCCGCGGCGAGCAGGTGCGGTGGGACGACATCGGGACGATCCCGCTCGACGCCTTCGGCGCTCCAGGCTGGGAATCACGCGCCGGGCGAAGTCCTCGGCCGGCGCCGACCCGCGGCGGCGGGCATGATCTGTCCGGTCGAGGCGCTGCCGAGCCTCACGCGGCCCGCAGCCGCCAGCGTGCTCCCGAGCGGAGGCCGGAACATGGCGCCTGACCTGCGGACCACGCTGGGCAACGTCGAGCTGCCGAACCCGATCCTGACGGCGAGCGGGTGCGCAAGCTCAGGCCGTGAGCTCGCGCAGTTCATCGACGTCTCCAAGATCGGCGCGGTGGTCACGAAGTCCGTCATGCTCGCGCCGCGGGCCGGCCGCCCGACGCCGCGGATGGCTGAGACCAGCAGCGGAATGCTGAACTCCATCGGGCTGCAGGGGCCGGGGATCGACGCGTTCTTGCAAAGGGACCTGCCGTGGCTGCTGTCTCGCGGTGCGAGAACGGTGGTCTCGATCGCGGGCAGCACGGTCGAGGAGTACGCCGAGCTGGCGGCGCGGCTTTCGGACGCCGCGGGCGTCACCGCGATCGAGGTCAACATCTCCTGCCCGAACGTCGAGCACCGCGGGCAGGTCTTCGCCTGCGATCCGACCGACGCCGGGGCAGTTCTCGCGGCTGTCCGGTCCCGGGCCAGGTACGACATCCCGGTCTTCGCCAAGCTCTCGCCCGATGTGAGTGACATCGTCGCGATAGCTCGTTCCTGCGTTTCAGCGGGTGCGGACGGCCTGTCGATGATCAACACCCTGCTCGGCATGGTCATCGACACCGAGACCATGCGCCCCGTGCTGGCGGGACTGACCGGGGGCTTGTCAGGGCCGGCGATCAGGCCGGTGGCAGTCCGCTGCATCTGGCAGGTCAGGGAGGCACTGCCCGACGTCCCGATTATCGGGATGGGCGGCATAATGAACGGCCGCGATGCCCTTGAGCTAATACTGGCGGGCGCGTCCATGGTGAGCGTCGGGACCGCGATCTTCCACGACCCATCGGCATGCGCGAGGATCCTGCGCGAGCTTGACGAGGAACTCGTGCGGCGTGGCATCGACCGGGTCGCCGATCTCGTTGGCCGGGCGCACGATGTGAAGACCACCGCCGGAACCCGCAGCCGGGGAACCGTGCCGTAGGTGGCATGGGAAGCAGCAGGGCTGGGTAACAGCGCGAACGTTGCCCCGATCAGCCCTGGCCCATGATGCCCAACCAGGATGGAGCGAATATGGCAAGCCGCGCCCCGATCGCGGTCGCCCTCGATGCGCCGGATCTGAACACCGCCGCGTACTGGGCTGACCTGGTAACGCCGCACGTGAGCACGCTCAAGATCGGCCTCGAGCTGTACTTGCGGTTCGGGCCGGAAGCGGTTGCGTCGGTGCGCGGTCCCCGGGGCGTCGACGTGTTCCTCGATCTGAAGCTGCACGACATCCCCGCGACGGTCGGCGGTGCGGCCAGGGCGGTTGCGAAGGTCAGGCCCGACCTGCTGACCGTGCATGCGGCCGCCGGTTCGGCCGCCATCAAGGCGGCCGTCGATGCCTTGCCGAGCACCAGGATCGTCGCCGTGACTGTCCTGACGTCGCTCAACGACCAGGACCTGGACGAAATCGGCATGGCGGGACCGGTCAGCGACGCCGTACGCAGGCTCGCGGCGCTGGCTGTCGCGGCGGGAGCGGGGGGCCTCGTCTGCTCGCCGCAGGAGGTCGCGGCGGTCAGGGCCGAAGTCGGACCCGACATTACGCTGATCACCCCCGGCGTCCGGCCCGCCGGTGAGGCTAATCATGACCAGGCCAGGGTCGCTACTCCAGAGGAAGCGCTCCAGGCCGGGGCCGACCTGCTCGTGATCGGCAGGCCGATCACAAGCGCCACGGACCCGGGCGCCGCGGCCGCCGCCCTGGCCACGGCCCTGCGCCGCCACCTGCCGCGGGCAGCGGAGCCCGATACTCCGGCCCGTCCCCTGATTCGCTAAAGCCGCGCCAGGCGGTGCCCGGGCAACGCCCGCTTATGGGTGATCTGCTATGATCCGTTACGAATGGTCCGCGTCAGTTTTCCGGCTGCTGAAGGCTAGGCCGTCAGGATCGCGGACTGACATATAGCCACAGAAATCGTGCGCTGGCGCTCACGGCACGCAATGCCATTGTTTCCAGGTCAGCCCTACCTCAGACGATTACACTAGGCACCGGAACGTGCTCACTGCGTGATTGTGTATGAATTGTGGCGCGTTAAACGGGGGTTTGCGTTGCTCTAACGCTCTGAACTCGCTAGTTTCCCCTCGCGAACAGAGTTTTTCGATACGAAACCCGAGGTGACCACGCGTGGCTCTTCCTCCACTGACCCCCGATCAGCGGGCAGCCGCTCTTGAGAAGGCGGCGAAAGCTCGCAAGGAGCGTGCTGAAATCAAAAACAAGCTCAAGCACGCCTCGACGACGCTGCCTGAGGTCCTCAAGGACGGTCAGACTGACGATGTCGTCGGGAAGATGAAGGTCTCGGCGCTGCTTGAGTCCATGCCTGGCGTGGGTAAGGTCCGCGCCAAGCAGATCATGGAGCGCCTGGGCATCGCCGAGTCTCGGCGCGTCCGCGGGCTTGGCGCGAACCAGCGGATCGCGCTGGAGCAGGAATTCCGCGACGTCTGAGCGGCGCTTTCCGGAGCGCGCGCGCCGGGAATCCGCCGCGCGGCCGCTCGGTGTTAGCTCTGAGCGCGCGCGTCGGGAAACTGCCGCGCGGCGGCTCAGTGTTAGCCCGGGGCGCGTCCGTCGGCAGACGGGACGCTGCTCGGGGCGTCAGGCACCACGCGCGGGGACGGGGGAGTTGCATCATGGCCGATCCGGCCGGTTCGACCCGATCGCATGATCCAGCCCCTGTCCCTGCGGGCCTGACGGTTCTCTCCGGGCCGTCCGGAGTCGGCAAGAGCACGGTCGTCCAGGCGATCAGGCAGCACTGCCCGCACATCTGGCTGTCGGTCTCGGTGACAACCCGCAGTCCGCGGCCTGGCGAGGTGCACGGACGCGAATACCTGTTTGTCGGCGAGCCCGAGTTCGAGGAGATGGTCGCCTCGGGCCAGCTGCTCGAGTGGGCGCGATTCGCCGGCAACTACTACGGGACACCCCGCGGCCCGGTCGCGCAGCGGCTGGCGGCGGGCTTGCCGGGGCTCCTGGAGGTCGATGTCGTCGGTGCCAGGCAGGTACGAGCCGCCGTCCCTGAAGCGCTCCTGGTCTTCCTGGCCCCGCCGTCCTGGGACGAGCTCGTGCGCCGGCTGACCGGCAGGGAGACCGAGCCGGCCGACGCTATCGGGCAGCGCCTGGAGGCGGCGCGATCTGAGCTGAGGGCAGAGAGTGAGTTCGATGTCACCCTGGTCAACACGTCTGTACGGGACGTGTGCACTCAGCTGGTAGCCTTGATGACTGCCAGGCCGGCTGATCAGCTGGCCGATTAGGGCTTTCAAGCCGAGTACGGCTTTCAATCTGGAAGGCAAGTGGTGGCAGGGACTCCGGCGCTCGAGGGAATCATCAATCCGCCCATCGACGAGCTGCTCGACGTGGTGGACAGCAAGTATGGCCTTGTGATCATGGCGTCGAAGCGTGCCCGGCAGATCAACGCTTATTACGCGCAGCTCGGCGAGGGCCTGCTCGAGTATGTCGGTCCGCTGGTCGAGACCCGGGTGCAGGAGAAGCCGCTGTCGATCGCGCTGCGCGAGATCAGCGAGGGGCTGCTGCACGCCGAGGCGACGGAAATCCCGCTCGCCTGACACCAGCGCGGCGGCCGTCGGTGCGCATTGTCCTCGGAGTCGGTGCTGGCATCGCGGCGTACAAGGTGTGCGAGCTGCTGAGGTTGCTGACCGAATCCGGTCATGCGGTCCGCGTCGTACCGACGCCCGATTCGCTGCGTTTCATTGGCGCCGCAACCTGGGAAGCGCTGTCCGGGCAGCCGGTCAGCACCAGCCCGTGGGAAGGCGTCCACGAGGTGCCGCATGTCGCGCTCGGAAAGCAAGCAGACCTCGTCTTCGTCGCACCAGCCACGGCTGACCTGCTGGCGCGGGCAGCAACTGGCCTGGCACCCGACTTGCTCTCCAATGTGCTGCTCACCGCTCGCTGTCCGGTCGTCTATGCACCGGCCATGCATACCGAGATGTGGCTGCATCCGGCCACCCAGTCAAACGTGGCTACACTGCGGGCCAGGGGCGCCATTGTGCTCGAGCCAGCTTCGGGCAGGCTGACCGGCAGCGATTCTGGACCCGGGCGCCTCCCCGAGCCCGCTGAGCTCTACCAGGCGGCGCTCCGAGTTCTAGCCAGGGGAGCAGCCGGCCTGGCTCCTGATCTCGCGGGTCGGCGCGTCCTGGTGACGGCCGGCGGCACCAGGGAAGAGCTCGACCCGGTCAGATTCATCGGCAACTGGTCTTCGGGCCTGCAGGGCTACGCGCTCGCGAGTACGGCGGCGGCCCGCGGCGCCCAGGTCACCCTGCTCGCCGCGAACACCTCGCTGCCCGACCCTGCGGGCGTCCATGTGGTCAAGGTCACGTCGGCGTATGAGCTGCGGGAGGCCGCGATCAAGGCGGCGTCGGTCGCGGACGCCGTAATCATGGCCGCGGCAGTCGCTGACTACCGGCCCGTGACCAGGAGCGACACAAAGCTCAAGAAGACAGGCCAGCGGCCGGAGCCCATCGAGCTGACGGAGAATCCGGATATCCTCCGCGAGCTTTCAGCGGAGCGGAGCAAACCCGGCCAGATCGTCGTCGGCTTCGCCGCCGAGACCGACGACCCGGTCCGCAACGGCCGGGCCAAGCTGGCGGCCAAAGGCTGCGATCTCCTGGTGGTCAATAAGGTAGGAAACGGCCTGGCTTTCGGCACATCCGACAACGAGGCCGAGATCCTCGCGGCTGACGGCGGGCAGGTCTCGGTGCCGCTGGGGCCGAAGGAGTCACTGGCCGAGGTCATCTGGGACAACGTCGTATCCAGGCTTGCTTAACCCCTTGGGGCCGCGTGCGCGGCTACACTGCGGCGTGACCCGTTGAATGAGAAGAGAGTGTCAAGTGGCTCGTCGCCTGTTTACATCTGAGTCAGTCACTGAAGGTCATCCCGACAAGATGGCTGACCAGATCAGTGACGCCATCCTCGACGCGATGATCAAGGGCGACCCGAACAGCCGGGTCGCCGTCGAAACGCTCATCACCACCGGCCAGGTACACGTGGCAGGCGAGGTGACCACCAGCACGTACGTGGACCTCCCCGGGTTGATCAGGGACAAGATCCTGGAGATCGGGTACGACTCGTCGGCCAAGGGATATGACGGCGCGTCCTGCGGGGTCTCGGTGTCGATCGGGTCGCAGTCACCAGACATCGCCCAGGGCGTCAGCTATGCCTACGAGCACCGCGAAGGCGAAGGGGACGACGAGCTTGACCGCCAGGGCGCCGGTGACCAGGGCCTGATGTTCGGCTATGCCAGCCGCGAGACGCCTGAATTGATGCCGCTCCCGATCATGCTGGCGCACAGGCTGGCGCGTCGGCTGGCCGAGGTGCGGCACACTGGCGAGATCCCCTACATCAGGCCGGACGGCAAGACGCAGGTCACGATCGAGTACGCCGAGAACGAGCCGGTAAGGCTCGACACCGTCGTGGTGTCGACCCAGCATGCACCTGCCATCGATCTGAAGGCACTGCTGATGCCCGACATCAGGGAACGGGTCGTCGAGCCGGTGCTGGCCTCGCTCGAGCTTGACAAGACCAACTACCGGCTGCTGGTCAACCCGACAGGGCGGTTCGAGGTCGGCGGTCCGATGGGCGACGCCGGGCTGACTGGCCGCAAGATCATCATCGATACCTACGGCGGCATGGCCAGGCACGGCGGCGGCGCGTTCTCCGGCAAGGATCCTTCCAAGGTGGACAGGAGCGCGGCTTACGCGATGCGCTGGGTGGCCAAGAACGTCGTCGCTGCTGGCCTGGCCGACCGGTGCGAGACGCAGGTCGCGTACGCCATCGGCAAGGCCAAGCCGGTTGGCCTGTTCGTCGAGTGCTTCGGAACAGAGCGCGTCCCGCTGGAGCGCATCCAGGACGCGGTGCTCTCGATTTTCGATTTGCGCCCTGCCGCCATCATCAGGGACCTCGAGCTGCTGAGGCCGATCTACGCGCAAACCGCGAGTTACGGCCACTTCGGCCGGGAGGAGCCGGACTTCTCCTGGGAGCGCACGGACAAGGCAGACGCATTGCGGGCGGCCGCCGGGCTGTGACCCACTCGGCCGGCGAGCGGGAGGGTGAGCTGGCGACGCAGCTCGCGCCGCCGTCAGCCAGACCAGGACCCCGCCGGCCGCCGCGGCGATCGAGACGTCAGCCGCCCAAGCGGGCACCAGCGTCACGGCAGCCAGTCGCCAGGGTCGCGGTTGAGGTGTCTCTTCCGCATCTGGACCGGCTATTCGACTACCTGGTTCCGGAACAGCTGGCCGATCTGGCGGTCCCCGGCTGTCGGGTCCGCGTCAGATTCGCTGGCCGGCTGGCCAGCGGCTACCTGGTCGAGCGTGCGGAGGCATCCGAGCACGAGGGCAGGCTGGCATATCTCGAGCGCGTGCTGTCGCCGGAGCCAGTTCTGACCCAGGAGATGGCGGGCCTGGCCCGCGCGGTGGCTGACAGGTACGGCGGCACCTTCGCTGATGTGCTGCGGCTGGCGATTCCGCCGCGGCACGCGGCGGTCGAAGCCGCGTCACAGGCAGCGGCAACAGCAGCGGCGCGCGGGAGGGTGGCGTCGCCGCATATGCAAACGGGGCAACAATCAGAGGACTCGGCCGGACACGAGGCCGGTACCGGCCAGCAAGATCCGTGGGCGCGCTATCCGACCGGAGCGGCGTTTATCGCCGCCTTGGCTGACGGTCGCAGCCCGCGGGCCGTGTGGTCAGCCCTGCCCGGTCCCGAGTGGTCCGACGAGATCGCGCGGGCCGTGGCGGCCACGGCCGCGAGCGGCCGCGGCGCGCTCGTGGTCGTGCCTGATGCCAGGGATCTCGATCTGATCGAAACAGCGCTGACGGCGCGGCTGGGTTCTGCTGGTTTTGTGAGCCTTGCGGCGCAGCTGGGTCCGGCCGAACGGTACCGGCGCTGGCTCGCGGCGCTCCGCGGTCAGGTCAAGGTCGTCGCGGGAACGCGCTCGGCGATGTTCGCGCCTGTGGCGGAGCTTGGCCTTGTCGTTCTCTGGGATGAGGGCGACGACTTGCATGCCGAGCCGCGGGCGCCTTATCCGCACGCCAGGGACGTGCTGTTGCTGCGGGCGCACCGGTGCGGCTCCGCTGCACTGCTTGGCGGATATGCGAGAACCGCCGAGGCGGCGCAGCTGATCAAGGCCGGATGGGCCAAACCACTGGCTGCGGACAGGCAAACGGTGCGCGCCAGCGCCCCGCTGGTCAAAACGGCCGGTGACGATGCCGAGCTTGCGCGCGATGAGGCAGCTCAGACCGCGCGGGTGCCGAGCCTGGCCCTGCGGACCGCGAGGGAAGCCCTGGCGCAAGGTCCCGTGCTGTTCCAGGTGCCGAGAAGGGGTTACCTGGCCGCCGTCGCCTGCCAGGTCTGCGGCTCGAGGATCCGCTGCGCAGCATGTGCCGGGCCGGTCGCGCTGACTGGCCCACGGCAGCCGCTGCGCTGCGGCTGGTGCGGGGCACTAGCCGCGCAGACCTGCCAGAACTGCCGCGGCTCGGGCATTCGCGCGGTGGCCACGGGCGAACGGCGGACGGCCGAAGAACTTCACCGGGCTTTTCCAGGCGTTCCGGTCATGGTGTCCAGTGGAGACAAGGTCCTGGCAGAGATACCAGACGCCCCGGCAATAGTGATCGCGACTCCCGGGGCCGAACCGCGCGCGGCCGGCGGCTATGCCGCTGCGATCCTGCTTGACGGGTGGTCTTTGCTGGCCAGGCCGAGCCTTCGCGCCGGGGAAGAAGCGCTGCGCCGCTGGATGAATGCGGCAGCGCTGGTCCGGCCGGGAACGGCGGGCGGAAAGGTGATCTTGATGGCCGAGCCAGACTTGCCGCCGGCGCAGGCGCTGATCAGATGGGACCCGGCTACGCACGCGGACCGCGAGCTCGCGGAACGCGCCGAGCTAGGATTCCCTCCCGCCGTCAGGATGGCCGCTCTGAGCGGTGCTGACGACGACCTTCGCGAGCTGCTCAGCGCCGTGACCTTGCCTGCCCGCACGGACGTGCTTGGCCCGGTGCCGGCTGGACGAACCGATCACGTCCCGGCGCATGCAGACGCGGCAGTCCGTTACCTAATCAGGGTGCCCTCGACGGAGGGGACCGCGCTGGCAGTCGCACTGAGGTCAGGACTGGCCGGTCGCAGCGCCGCGAAGAGCCAGGGCCAGGTACGGCTGCAGCTCGACCCGGGCGAGCTGATCTGACGTGATGGCGATCAGGCCGTAAGGTGCTTGGGTGGCAAGTTCACGGCAGAGGCCAGGCGCACCGCCAGATGACTCGCACGGCCAGGAGCCGGTGACGCCCGCGCAAGTGGCCGGTCTGATGCGCCGCGACCAGGAGAAATCACCAGATCGCCGCAAGCTGCCCTCGGTACGACTGGCACCTCGCGAAGAACTTGCGTCCATGGCCAGGGTGGCGCCGCTGCTTCGGGCGGCCCGCGACCTCGGCAAGTGGGCCGATCTGCGCGCCGGGATGTCGGCTGGCACGCGCGCCGAACTCGACGAGGCCGCCGTCGGCGCGGCCGCGTCAGCGCTCGACCTGGCACCGAGAGAGATCCTCGCGGCCTGGAGCGTCGTGACGGCCGCGGCGTCGCTGTCCAGTCATAAGCGGACGCGTGACCTGGCCGCCGTGCTCGCGCACGGCGAGACCGAGACAATCCTGCAAATCTGGGACGCGGCTCTCGGTGTCGTACTTGACTCTGAGGAACTTGACGGGATCGCGACCGCTCTCTACACGGTCGGCGGCCCGGTCGGAATGGATGGCCTATTCGACGCTTACGCGTCGGCGGCCGGTCCGCACCAGCGCGCCGCGCAGCACCCGGCTGGACCGTCCGCTGGGCAGCAGCCGGCCTCGGCACCGCCGGTTCAGCTTGTGCCGTCCTTCCCGGCCTCTAGCCGGAGCATGAGCGGCGCCCAGATGAATTCCGGGCAGGGCGCCAGCTGGGTCGGCTCCGATCAGGGCGCAGCGTTGTCGCTCGCGCTCGAAACGCTGGCCGACCTGGGCGTCGTCGAGCTCGGAACCGAAGAAGCTGACGGCAGCCTGACGGTCGCGCTGTCCCCGCTCGGAACCTGGGGAGTGCACCGCAGGCTCCGTGCCCAGGGCTGGCATGTTCCGGTGCTCGGCGCCGCGCGACGCGAAGGCGCTTACGGCTTGCTGGCCGCACTGGCCAACTGCGATGCGGAGGACGGGGAAGCTGAGATCACCGCGTGGCTCGCGGCGCGCGATCCCGCTGCGGCCGCCGATGAGCTGATCAACGCCGCCGCAGTTGGTACTCCTGGCCAGCGTGGCGCCGCCTTCGCAGTGCTTGACCGAATCGGAATGTCCGCGATCGACCAGGTGAGGGGCGCGCTTGACCGGCCGCTGCTGCGCGCTCATGCGGCCGTCTGGATGATCGAGCACGGCGAGCAGGTGCCGCTGGCCCCGGCCGACCGGACCTGGCTGCTCGTCGACCTGGGTGCCGGCCTGCTCGAAGAGGCGAACGCGCAAGACGTCGTCGCGGAGCTGCTGCCTGACCTGCCGCCAGAAGACCAGGCCGAGATCGTGGCCAGGCTGTGGGAGGTAAGCCACCCGGGAGTCACGAACTTCCTTACGGCGCTGAGTGATCACCACCCGGTGCCCGCGGTGGCCAGGGCGGCCAGGAAGGCCGCCTTCAAGGCCCGGTCTCCTGCCGCGAGCTCTGACTAGCCCTCGCCAGCTGAGTTCTGGCATGGGTCTGGCTGCCCGTGTCTGGCGCTTTCGCGTGCCGGCCAGAGACCGGCCGGCTCGTAAACTGAATCAGCCGCAGTCGCAGGCATCAAGTACGTGGAGGGCACCGCAGGTGAGTATCAAGCCGATCCGCTTGTTCGGAGATCCGGTGCTGCGCACGGCGGCTGATCCCGTCACCGACTTCGACGCCGAGTTGCGGCGGCTAGTTGCCGATCTGACGGATACGATGCAGGACGCGCCAGGGCTCGGTCTGGCCGCTCCTCAGATCGGCGTCGGCCTGCGCGTGTTCACTTACTACGTTGACGACGTCCTCGGCCACCTGATCAACCCCAACTTGGACCTGTCGGCCGACCAGGAAACTGACGATGAGGGCTGCCTGTCGTTCCCCGGCCTCGCGTACCCGACCAAGCGGTCCTACGGCGTAGTCGCAAAGGGCTTTAACATGTATGGCGAGCCGGTCACGATCGAGGGCAGCGGGCTACTCGCGCGGTGCGTCCAGCACGAGACCGATCATCTCGACGGGGTGCTGTTCATCGACCGGCTCGATCCGGAGCAGCGCAAGCTCGCCATGAAGGAAATCCGGGCCGCCGAATGGTGGGGCGAGCAGGTGCCCGCGGTGAAGATCTCGCCGCACCTCACTCATGGCAAGGCGCTCTAGCCGATGCGGCTGGTCTTCGCCGGCACCCCGCAGACGGCAGTACCGTCGCTCGACGCCCTGCTGGTCTCGTCGCACTCCGTGGAGGCCGTGCTGACCAGGCCGGACGCGCCAGCAGGTCGGGGCCAGCGGATGGCAGCGAGCGCGGTAGCCGAGCGGGCCAGGCAGGCGAAGATCGAAATCTTGCAGCCGAAGCGGCTGTCGGACCCCGCGTTCCTGGCCAGGCTGCACGAGATCGCGCCGGACTGCTGCCCGGTGGTCGCCTACGGGAACCTGATCCCGGATGCCGCGCTGGTTGTTCCGCGGTGTGGCTGGGTCAACCTGCACTTCTCCCTGCTGCCGGCCTGGCGAGGCGCCGCGCCCGTCCAGCACGCGATCATGCACGGCGACTCGATCACCGGCGCGACCACGTTCCGGCTCGTTAGCGAGCTCGATGCCGGGCCGGTGTTCGGCGTCGTCACCGAGCCTGTCCGGCCCGCAGACACAACAGGCGACCTGCTCGGCAGGCTCGCCGTGTCTGGTGCAGACCTGCTCGTGGCCACGCTGGACGGGATCGAGTCAGGCGAGCTTGAGGCGCGGCCACAACCCCTGGATGGTGTCAGTCACGCTCCCAAGGTGGACCGCAGCGACGCCAGGGTGAACTGGAAGCAGCCAGCCCAAGCGGTCGACCGGTTGATCCGAGCCTGCACGCCAGCCCCTGGCGCCTGGACGACCCTCGGCGGGGCGATGCTCAAGTTGGGCCCGGTGCGCAGGCCGGCCACCGATGATGCTGGTGGGCCCGACGATCTCGGTCCTGGCGAGGTCGAGGTCCTCGGCTCCGGGGTTTTCGCCGGGACCGGCACGACCGCCGTCCAGCTTGGCGATGTGCAACCCGAGGGCAAGCGCAGAATGGCCGCCGCGGACTGGGCCCGCGGCCTTCGGGGCGCGGATCGGGTGTTCGACTGACATGAGCAGGGATGCCGGAAGGCGGACGGGCGCCGGGCGCCGGCCGGGCGGTTTGGCGGCCGAGGGCGGCAGCGGTCGGTCAGGACCGGGTGCCGGCGGAAGAGACGGCGGCAGGCGGCCTGGCCGAGCCGCGGCAGCACAACGGCGGGCGGACGGACGGCCAGCCGAGAACGGGCCGGGAGCCATGGGAGGCGGGTCCGGGCGTGCGCGGCGGATCGCGTACGAGGTGCTGGCAGCGGTCAGCGAGCGTGATGCGTACGCGAACCTGTTGCTCGCATCCGCGCTTCGCGATCGCGGCCTGCGCGGTCAGGACGCCGCCCTCGCGACGGAACTCACCTACGGGACGCTACGCAACCGGGCTTGCTACGACGCGATCATCGGCATGTGCGCCGATCGCGATCTGGGCAAGATCGACACGCCCGTGCTCGACGTGCTCCGGCTGGGGGCTCATCAGCTGCTCGGCATGCGGATCAAGGCGCATGCCGCCGTGGCGACCACTGTTGACCTCGCGATCGCCGTGGCGGGTCGGCGCCCAGCCGGGTTCGTCAACGCGGTGCTGCGCAGAATCGCGCAGCGCGACCTGGAGTCATGGCTCGACGTTGCCGCCCCTGACCGCGCTGCCGATCCGGTTGGTCATCTGTCGATCAGGTACAGCCACCCGCGCTGGATCGTCACCGCCTTCGCCGACGCCCTCGGAGAGAGCGACGACCTGCGCGCGGACGGCCCGGCTGCCGGCGGGCTCACCGAGACCGAGGCGGCGCTCGCCGCTGACCAGGACCGGCCAGATGTCACGCTGGCCGCTGTGCCAGGTCTTGCCGACCCCGGCGAGCTTGTCGACGCCGGTGCCAAGCCAGCGAGATGGTCGCCATTCGCCGCTTACCTGCCTGGCGGCGATCCGGGCGCCCTGACCGCCGTGGCCGAACACCGGGCATCCGTGCAAGACGAGGCGAGCCAGCTCGCCGTACTGGCGCTGACCAGGGCGGAGACGAAAGGTCCCGACAGCGAATGGCTTGACCTGTGCGCGGGCCCCGGAGGCAAGGCAAGGCTGCTCGCCGGGATCGGGGCTGAACGCGGCGCGCATCTGCTCGCCGTCGATGTGCACGAGCACCGGGCCAAGCTGGCCGCTGAGGCCCTGCAGCGGCACCACTGCGCCCGCACTGTTACAGCGGACGGCACGGTTCCCGCCTGGCGCTCTGCGGCTTTCGACCGCGTGCTGGCGGACGTCCCGTGCTCAGGACTCGGTAGCCTGCGCCGCCGCCCTGAGGCGCGCTGGCGTCGCGACGCCGCCAGCGTTACGGCCCTGGGCGGTCTGCAGCGCGAGCTGCTCGCCTTTGCCATCGAGGCCGCCAGGCCAGGCGGGCTTGTCGCCTACGTCACCTGCTCGCCGCACCGCGCCGAGACCAGAGAAGTCCTTGATGACGTCCTCGCCGGCCGCACGGATCTGGAGGTAGTCGACTGCCCGGCGCTGCTGCCAGAGGTGCCTGACCTGCGTTGCCGGGAGCCGTACTCCCGGTACGCCCAGTTCTGGCCGCACCGGCAGGGCACGGACGCCATCTTCGTCGCCATCCTGCGACGGCTTGGCTAGGACGCCGGGTCAGCTGGCGAGCCCTTGCCGTAGGTCCGCTCAGCGGAGTGCGATTGAATTCAGCGGGACGGTCGATCGATCTCGTGGCCTAGCGCGAGCGGACGCGAGCCCTGGGGAGCGCGCGGCCGCGCGCCTTCGACAGCCGGCTGGTCCCGATGTCAGCCCGCTGGCCTTGCCGGTAGCCGTCCCGGTAGCCACTGCCGGTAAAGGTGACCTTCGTCTTGCGAGTCACCGGGTAAGCCTCTTCGACCTGCCTGCGAACGATGAGGGAGCGGTCGGCCAGGACTAGCGCGGTCTTCTCGCTGCCCTGGGTGCCTGGCTTCGTAGCAGCACGCACGGCGCCGTGCTCGGCCTCCCGTACTCGCGCGATCACGGCTGTCGCGAAACCGAGCAGCCAGCTGCGCCGCCACGCGCGCGCGCTGTTACTCCACTCGGGCACCTGGGCGGTGGCCAGGCCGTGCGCCATCTGGATGAGGATGGAGGTGTACAAGAGATCCGTGCGGTCGATGTCGGAGGCAAAGCCGAACAAGTGCACCCGGCTGCCTGGCCGGGATCCGCCCAGCAGGATGCACTGGCACCGCAGCGCCGAGGCGAGCCCGCTGAGCAGATGCGCCTTCTCCCGAGCCCACGGGTTGTCGATGTCCAGGATCCGGTTGGCCGGCTGGTCGGTTTCCGGCCTGTCGGCTGCCAGCAGTGCCCTGTCGATGCCGTACTTGGCCATCAGCTGGGCGGCCTTCGCCGTGAATGCCTGAGCTTCGGCGGGGGTGACCGAGTCATCCTCGGCCTGCGCCAGCAGCTTGCGTACCCGGTCGAGTAGCCGCTCTGGTGCTTCGGTCAGTTGCACACGCCCTCCTTCAGTCGGCATCCGAACATACGAGCGAACGTAGCGAAGGGGTGTGACAGTGCGCTGCCGCCACTGCCGTCACGCTCGTAGACTGCCGGTGTCATGACGATGCAGATCTGGCCGAGCATGCTGGCCGCCGATTTCGCCAGGCTCGCCGATGAAGCCGCACTCGTTGCGCAGACCGCCGACTGGCTGCACGTCGATGTCATGGATGGCCATTTCGTGCCGAATCTGACGATCGGGCTGCCCGTTGTGGCTGCCTTGCACAAGCACGCCGCGCTGCCGCTTGACTGCCACCTGATGATCGCAGACCCGGACCGCTGGGCGCCGGATTACGCGGCCGCCGGCGCGCGGAATGTCACAATCCACGTCGAGGCGGCGTCGGCGCCGGTGCGGACATTGCGCGCGATCAGGTCGGCCGGCGCGCGTGCCGGGCTTGCGCTGAACCCGGGCACCGCGGTTGAGCCATACGCCGATCTGCTGCCGGAGATCGACCTGCTCCTGGTCATGACCGTTGAGCCCGGCTTCGGCGGGCAGCCGTTCCTTGACCTCGTGCTGCCGAAGCTGCGCCGTGCCCGGGACCTCATCGCCAGGCACGGCGGCGAAGTCTGGCTTCAGGTCGACGGGGGTGTCACCGAGGACACGATCGGCCGGTGCGCTGAGGCGGGCGCAGACGTCTTCGTTGCTGGGACAGCGGTCTTCGGGGCGGCAGAGCCAGCGGCGGCCGTGGAGCACCTGCGGGCGGCTGCCGAGGCCGCTGGGTCCAGCCGAGTCGGCGAAACCGCGGGTTAAGGTCGGGTAACCGCGCGGCTGACGGGGGCGAGTTGCCGGCGCGATTGCGTTAAACAAATTCGGGTCTGATCCTTGTCGAATCCGGACCATGCTGTTCGTCGGAAGCAGCGGGGGATCGAACCCAACTCGAAGGAGACTGCAATGGCCCAGTACGCGATCTTGATTTACGAAGCTGAGAGCGGATACGCCGAGGGTGGCCAAGAGGCGTGGCAGCAGGCGATGGAGGCGCACGGCAGGTTCGCGGGGCAGGTCGGCGAGCGCGGCGCCAAGCTCACTGGTGGCGACGCTCTCGAGCCCACCAGCACGGCGACATCGATCAGGGGCGACATCGTCACCGACGGGCCGTTCGTCGAGACCAAGGAAGCTCTTGGCGGCTTCTACCTGATAGAGGCGCGCGACCTGGACCACGCCATCGAGATCGCCAAGCTCTGTCCGGCGCCGTACGGCGGCGTCGAGGTACGTCCGATCATGGACACCTCTGGCGGCTGACGCGCACACGGACTGTGCAGGCAGGCGGCGAGGGGCTGGCGATGCGCGGAAGTGACGGAGCGCGCCGGGACGGCCGGGCGACTGCGGTGGCGCCGCCTGGCCAGCGCCGGGAGCCCGCAAGGAACGCGATCGCGGCGGCGGTGGCCGAGGCACACCGGCGCGAGTGGGCCTTCGTGCTCGCCGCCACCGCGCGCGTGACCAGGGATCTGGATGCTGCGGAGGAGTGCGTCCAGGACGCCTACGTCGCTGCGCTCGACGCGTGGACACGGCAGGGTGTGCCGCGCAACCCCGGTGCCTGGCTGACCACCGCGGCCCGGCACCGGGCCCTCGACACCTTGCGCAGGGACCGCACGCTCCGGACCAAGCTGCCGCTGCTGATCGTCCCCGACCAGGTGCCGGGGGATGTCGCTGAGGTGGCCGAGGGCAGCAACGTGATCGCTGATGACCGGCTGCGGCTGATCTTTACCTGCTGTCATCCGGCGCTGGCCAGGGAGGCGCAGGTCGCGCTGACGCTGCGGCTGGTCTGCGGGCTGAGCACCGCGGAGATCGCCAAGGCCTTCGTGGTCTCCGAACCGACGATGGCCGCCCGGGTGACACGGGCGAAGAAGAAGATCGGGGCGGCCAGGATCGCCTACCGCGTACCCGAGGCAGCCGAGCTGCCCGACCGGCTTGACGCGGTCCTGACTGTCATCCACCTGCTGTTCACCACGGGTCACACCGCCCCGCAAGGCCAAGGGCTGCTCCGTCCTGAGCTGGTCGAGCGGTCGATCGCGCTGGCGCGGCTGCTGCGCGAACTGATGCCCGATGAGCCCGAGGTCTGCGGGCTGCTGGCGTTGATGCTGATCAATGACGCGCGCCGGGCCACCAGGACCGACGAGCGCGGCGGGTTGCAGCTGCTCGAGCACCAGGATCGTTCGCTCTGGGACGCCGCGCAGATCGCCGAGGGCGGGAAGCTGGTCGTCGACGCGCTCAGGTGCGGGCGGCCGGGCAGGTTCGCGCTGCAGGCAGCGATCGCGGCCGTGCACGCTGAGGCGCCGAGCTACGCCGCAACCGACTGGCCCCAGCTGCTCGTGCTGTATGACCGGCTGCTCCGGGCCTGGCCGTCGCCCGTGGTCGCGTTGAACCGGGCGGTCGTGACCTCGATGGTCGAGGGTCCTGAAGCGGCGCTCGCTGAGATCGCCATGCTCGAGCAGGATGGCCGGCTCGACGGGTACCGGTACCTGCCCGCCACTAAAGCTGACCTGCTGCGCAGGCTGAACCGGCGAGACGAGGCTCTCCGTTCGTATCAGGACGCGCTGGCATTGACCGAGAATGCCGCGGAGCGCGCGTTCCTCGGTGGCCGGATCGGCGAGATGTCCGCACCGGATCGCGTGGCCGGCGCCGGCTGAGGCGGGGTGGGTTCCGCTCCGCTGTGCGGGCACTCGTCGCGCGGGCCAGGTTAGGCTGCCGCAACCGTGCGTATGCCGAGAACGGACAGGCCACGTCGTGCTCCCAACGCGATCCGGATCTCGGTGAGCACCTCATCAGCTTCCTGGCGGATCTGCCGCGGCGAGAAGTGAAGCACCAGGATCCCTCGCGCGGTCATCCTGGCGTGCCGGCGCATTGTCTTCTCCCAGCTTTCCGGTGACAGGTGCCACTCCCTGGAGTCAACTTCAACGGCGATCGCGTAATCAGGCCACCACGCATCCGGGTTCGCAAGAAACTCCTGACGACGGCCCGGACTGCGGCCAGTTCCCGCATGTCTCGTGCAGCATCCGCCACCGCGCAGATAGTGCCCGCCGGTGGATGGTGTCATGCCCTAAGCCACATTCCTGGGTGGCGGCGCGTGATTACGTGATGCTGGCGGCGCAGCACCTCCGCGAGAGCTAAATGAGTGTCCATGCCGTCACCGTCCCACCAGATTCCGACACTCTCACCGACGCGGCCGACGCGGCCGACGCGGCCGCCGCGAGCAGCCGGTCGGATGGATCACAGGATTGATCCGAGATTCACGGATGGATCCGGGGATCCATCCGACCGAGAGCGCCCCGAGGCCGAGACCACGCGGCGAGAGCGCGGCGAGGCGGGGCGATCGGGGTGCCGGAGGCGGAACGGAGCGTTACAGTCGGATGCCGTGACGCGCAGGCCGCTGCAGGAGATCATCGAACCCGGCTGGGCTGAGGCCCTCGAGCCGGTAGCCGACCGGATCGCGGAGGCTGGCGATTTCCTGCGATCGGAGATCGCGGCCGGCCGTTCCTACTTGCCGGCCGGGGAGAACATCCTGCGCGCCTTCAAGCAGCCGTTCGCTGACGTCCGGGTGCTGATCGTCGGCCAGGACCCGTATCCCACCCCGGGACACCCAGTCGGCCTGAGTTTCTCTGTTGCGCCGTCGGTGCGTCCGCTGCCGCGCAGCCTGGTCAACATCTTCCGCGAGTACAGCAACGACCTCGGCTATGCTCCGCCGTCCAACGGCGATCTGACCCCGTGGACAGAACGCGGCGTCCTGCTGCTCAACAGGGTCCTGTCGGTGCAGCCTGGCAAGCCGGGCTCACATCGTGGCAAGGGCTGGGAGGCGGTCACCGAACGGGCGATCAGCGCCCTGGCGGCCCGCGACATGCCGATGGTCGCGATCTTGTGGGGCCGGGACGCGCGGAACCTGGCGCCGCTGCTGTCTGGCGTGCCTCGGATCGAGTCTGCGCACCCTAGCCCCATGTCGGCTGACCACGGCTTCTTCGGCTCGCGGCCGTTCAGCCGCGCCAGCAGGCTCCTTGTCGAGCAAGGCGGCGAGGAAATCGACTGGAAGCTGCCCTAAGCGGCCCAGCGGTCACCCCACCAGCACGTATTGGCTGGTCACTTCTCGATGAGAGCACAATATGGGTATGACTGCGCTCCCTGACGCTGCCCTGGCCGCTTTGCCGGCGCCGGGACTCGGCGCCGACGGGCCGGCCCGATCGGACGTGCTGCCCGTCGTCAGAGTCTCCGGTCTCGCCGTGAGCTTCGGCCCCGTGCGCGCCCTGGACGGCATCGACCTGGAGATCAAGCCAGGCGAGGTGGTGGCGCTCGTCGGCGAGAACGGAGCGGGCAAGACCACGCTGGTCCGATGCCTCGCCGGCGACATCACGCCGAGCAGCGGCGAGATCCTGCTCGGCGGACGGCCGCTGCCTCCCGACCCGGTCAGCGCTGCCAAGCACGGCGTCGGCGTGGTCTGGCAGGACCTGTCGCTGTGCGACAACCTCGATATCGCCTCGAACCTGCTGCTGGGCAGGGAGAGCCGCCGGCATCTGCTGTCCGAAGTCAGGATTCACGCCGACGCCTCCGCCGTGCTGAACAGGCTTGGCATCCCGCTGACAGACACGACCAGGAGCATCAGGTCGCTGTCCGGCGGTGAGCGGCAGCTGATCGCGATCGCGCGGGCGATGGCCGGCCAGCCTGAGCTGCTCCTCCTCGATGAGCCGACGGCGTCGCTCAGCATCCGCTATGCCGCGCAGGTCGAGGAGCTGATCGCGGCGCTGAGGGACAAGTCCACGACGATCGTCATCGCATGCCATGACCTGGACCTGATGTTCAGGCTGGCCGACCGGATCGTCGTGCTCAGGCACGGGCTGGTCGCGGCCGACGTGGAGTCCTCGGCGGTCCGGCCGGACGACGTGGCTGCGTTGCTGTCCGGCCAGGAACTCGATTCGTCCGCCCGGCGCCAGCTGACCAGGCTGCACGGCTTGACGGGGCGCCTGGTGGCGGCCGATCCGTCGTCGAGCCTGTCGCTGATCCTGTCGGCACTTGGCGCAGCGCTGGGATCTCACCGGCTGTGCATCCACCTCGCCGCCGGGTCGGAACTGGCCTGCACGGCCTCGCTCGGCCTGCCCGACGAGCTGCTCGCGCGATGGGCAACCTTGCCCTTCGGCCCGGGCGGCGGTCCGACCGGGCAGGCCGCTGCAACGGGCAGGCCGGTCATCGTGACGAATGCGCAGGCCGGCTGGTCACCATTCTCCGGGCTGGCGGACGCGACCGGAGTCGCGAGCTCCTGGTCGGTGCCGGTGCTGGCCAGGGACGGCCTCACCGGGGTGATCACCGTCTTCCGCGACCAGGCCGGGGAGCCCGAGCGCGATCAGCTCGAGCTCGTCACCGTGTACGCGGGATACGCGGCTAGCGCGATCGAGCGGGACCGGCTGCTCGACGAGGTGACCGAACGCAACCGCGTCCTGGAGACGATCAGGGAGGTCCTCGAGATGCTGGCCGGCCCTATCCCCGTCGGCGAGGGACTCGGCCCGGCACTGCAGTCCCTGTGCCGCGGGCTGCAGGCCGATGAGGTCACGCTGCTGACCTTCCGCGACGGCGGCGAGCCACGGCTGCGCGGCCGCGCGACAGCCGGGCAGCAGGTCACCACCACGTCCGGGGAAGCGATCGCGCTGGCCACTGCGATCCGCTCCGAGCAGACGCAGAACGGGACCGCGCACAAGACGACAGGCACGAGGGGCCAATCGCATCTGGCCGTTACGTTCACGGCGCCCGGCGGCCCGAGCGTTCTGCTCGCGAGCTGGTGCACGGACCCGCCAACGTCGGAGGCGACCGTACTGATCGAGGACGCGGCGCACTCGTTCCGGCTCGCCCTCGAACGCGAACAGGCCGTCTTCGCTCTCCAGGAGGCCACCGCATTGCGGCGGTCACAAGAACTTCAGCGTGACTTCCTGTCCAGGCTCAGCCATGAGCTGCGGACACCGCTGACGGCGATCCGCGGTTATGCCACCAGCCTGCTGCAGCCGGATGTGACCTGGGATGCGGAATCCCAGCAGCGCTTCCTGACCACTATCGCCGCCGAATCGACCAGGCTCGGCAGGCTCGTCGAGGACCTGCTCGACTTCTCGGCGATCGAGCTGGGCATTCTCCGGCTGCAACCGGACTGGTGCGACCTGAAGCTCGTCCTCGAAGCCGCGGCCGCCTGCCTCCCGCCCGACGGGGCATCGATGGTGGAGATCTCATGCTCCCCCGACTTGCCGGCGATCTGGGCCGACCACGACCGGCTCGAGCAAGTCTTCGTGAACCTGCTCGGCAACGCGGTGGGACATAACCCCCCAGGCACGCCGGTCACGGTCGGCGCCAGGCCAGCAGGTCAGATGTCGGTAGCGATAGCCGTCACCGATGACGGAATCGGCCTGCCTGCCGAGGTCGCCGCCGCGCCGTTCGAGCCTAGGCGCAGCCGCGCCAGGACGGCGGGCGCCGGGCTCGGCCTGTCGATCGCTCGCGGTATCGTTGCCGCTCACGGCGGCATACTGCGCGTCGTTCCCAGCCAGGCGGGCGCGAGCTTTGAGGTAAGGCTGCCCGTCGAGGACAACTCCGTGCTGCCGACCTCGGTCACGCACGGCGCCGGTCCGCAAGGCCATGCACCGCCTGTGGCTGGCCCGCCCGGTGGCAGGCTGGGCGGGCAGAACGGGATCACCAGCTTGTCGCAGCCGACCAGACCCGATGCGGCGGGGCCACGGAAGGAGGCAGGGCGCTCGTGAGTGTCCAGCCCGGCGCCGGGGAAGCCGGCCGGACGCGCGCGCTCGTTGTCGAGGACGACCCCAACATCGTGGACCTGATCAGGTCCAATCTGGCAGTGCGCGGTTTCGACACCGTCGTGTCAGCCGACGGCGCGCGCGCTCTGCAGCTGCTCGACACCGAGGAGCCCGACATCGTGCTGCTCGACCTGATGCTGCCTGAGGCCGATGGCTTCGAGCTATGCAGGCTGATGCGCGAGCGATCAGGTGTGGCGATCATCGTCGTCTCGGCCAGGGGGGGCGAGCGGGACAAGGTCACCGCGCTGAACATGGGTGCCGACGACTACATGACCAAGCCGTTCAGCATCGAGGAACTGCTCGCCAGGATCGCAGCGACGCTCCGGCGGACCAGGCCCGCCGTGCCGCGCGACACGGCGCCGCAGCTGATCAACGTCGGCGAGCTTCGCATCGACCTGACGAGCGAGCAGGTATTCCGGCGCGGCGACCGCATCCACCTGACGCCCACGGAGTTCGCGCTGCTTCGCGAGCTCGCGACGAACCGCGGCAAACTGCTGACGCACGCGCACCTGCTCCGCCGCGTCTGGGGACACGGCTATGAGACCGAGACGGAGTATGTTCGGGTCTACGTCCGCAGGCTCAGGGCCAAGCTGGAAGACGATACAGGCGCGCCCCTGATCCTGACTCAGCCGCGAGCCGGGTATCGGTTTGCGCCGGATTAGCAGCCGTTGGGGGCGGCCGCGTTTAC
>DATAEH010000059.1:0-8693 GCA_036258115.1 Streptosporangiaceae bacterium | reverse complement strand
CTCGCCCGCTCGTCGCCCTCAGCGAGCTTCCTCAGCTCGTCGGCGGTGGCATGGAGCTCGTCGGCGTTCCTCGAGCAGATGGCGACCGAGGCACCCTCGGAGAGCAGCTCCCCGGCGATTGCCTTGCCGAGCCCCTTTGATCCGCCGGTGACGATCGCACGTCGGCCGGCCAGCCCGAGATCCACCTATGCCACGTCCGAGGCGTCAGCGTCCTCGGCGGCATCGGACGAAGCGTCGTCTCCGGCAGCCGCCGCCGCACGCGCCTCGGCGAGCTTGAGCAGGCTCTGCCGCGGCGGACAGAACACGTCGACTTCCTCGCAGTGCGTATCTACCGTCCAGGCGCCGTGCGGCACCCAGGCCGGAATGACGGCCACGTCGCCCTTGCGCATCGTGCGGACGTCGCCGTCTAGGTCGAACACCATCTCGCCGTCGAGGATGATGACGATCTGCTCTTCCTCGTGCACGTGCTTGGGCGCCACGGCGCCCGGCTCGAAGCTGACGAAGTTCGTCATCGCCCGCTGACCAAGCACCGGGCGGAACCCTAGTCCGGGCACGAACTCGACCGGATCAATCGAGTCCAGGTTCACATAGCGACCGACTCCCTCAGGCTCGCCGAGCGCCTCCGAGCTGAAATGGCTCGCGGCATCACCGAGCGATTCCGATCCGCCAGCGCCTGTGCCGTCAGTCATTTGCCCTCCAGTGCCGTCTTGAGCACGTCGCCGATCCGGCGGATGCCCTCGTCGATGAGCTCGTCGTCGACCCGGCTGTAGGAGATCCTGATCTGGGCGTGCCCCTCGTCGTCAGGGTAGAACGGCCGTCCCGGCACGTATGCCACTTTCTTCTCACGCGCCGCAGCGGACAACGCCACGGTGTCCACTCCGCTCGGCGCGGTCAGCCAGTAGTAGAAGCCGCCCTGCGGCGTCGTCCAGGTCGTGCCGTCGGGCATGTGCCTGGCCAGCGCCTCGCCGGTCAAGGCCGCCCGGCGCTCATAAAGCGCTCGTGCGGCGACGATCTGCTCGGCCATGTGGCCGCCGCGGCCGTACTCTTCGAGCATCCGCTGGCCGAGTGCGCCCGAGCACTGGTCCGAGTTCTGCTTGGCCACGACCAGCCTGGCGACGATCTCGGCAGGCCCGGCCGCCCACCCAAGCCGGAAGCCGGGGATGAAGATCTTGGAGAACGTGCCGGCCTGCACGACAACGTCAGGGGCGAGCGTCCACAAGGTCGGCGGAACCGTGCCCGAGAAGCTCAGCTCCCGGTACGCGACGTCCTCGAGAATCATGAAGCCGTACTGGCGGGCGAGCGCGACGAGTTCCTGCCGCCGCTCGAGCGTCATCGACAGACCGCTCGGGTTCTGGAAGTCCGGGATCGTGTAGAGAATCTTCGGGCGCCAGCCGCCCGCGAGCCTGGAGGCGAGCACGTCGACGCGCAGCCCGTCCGCGTCGATCGCGACGCCTTGCACATCGGCCTCGTAACCCCGGAACGCCATGATCGCGCCGAGGTATGTCGGCGCCTCGACGACCACCAGGTCGCCAGGATCGAGATAGGTCTTCGCGAGCAGCTCCATGCAGTCGATGCCGCCGCTGGTGATCATCAGCTCGCCCTCGCCAGGGGCCCGGCTCTCGAGCGCGGCAAGCCGCCCCGATACGTAGTCACGGACGCTGGCGATTCCCTCGGTCGCCGAGTACTGGAGCGCGACCTCGGGGTCGGTCGTAATCAGTCGCTGCGCGATCTCGGCGAGCACGCCGGTCGCGAACGTCTCAGGAGCTGGGAAGCCGCCAGAGAACGTGATCACGTCGGTGGCGCCGGCCAGGGCAAGGATCGCGGTGATCTCTCCGCCCCCGAGCGTCTGCGTGCGCCTGGCAACGTCGGCGTCCCAGTTGTGCCGCTGCATCGCTGTAGTCATTCTAACTTCGCACCTCTTGACAGCCGATCTTACGAATGTAAGAATCCACCCACACTTGGACTTACATAAGAAAACGCAGTGAATCCAGCATAGCTCATATCACTAAGCACCAGGACGGCTCACCTGGCAAATGGATTCCGTCAAAGCTCCCCGCGCCAACGCGGGCCCCTCCGGGCCGGCTGCTGGCCTCGGGTCCCGCGCTAGCTCCGGGGCCCCAGCCAGTTCGGCGCCCCTCGCCAGGCTCGGCGAGGTGACGCCGCCCGCGACGCCGAAGGTCGAGGTCGACGACTTCGATCTGGCTCTGCTCCGCGAGCTAGCCAGTGACGCCCGCCAGTCCCAGCGCGCGCTGGCGCGCGCGATCGAGATGTCCGCCCCTGCCGTGGCCGACCGGCTGGCGCGCCTGGAGCGGGGCGGCGTCATCCGCGGCTACCGGGTCGACATCGACTGGGCCGCCCTCGGCTACCCGATGGTGGTCTATGTGGCTGTGACCGCGGGCGCCGGAATGGATCTGAGCGAGATCATCAAGGCGATCAAGGCAGTGCCAGAAGCCGAGGACATGAGTGTCGTGACGGGCGGCCTGGACTTGCTCGTCCGGTTCCGAGTCCGAGATCATGCGCACCTACGCGAGCTTTTGCTCACGGAGATCTTCACCATCGACGGCGTTCAAAGGACCGAAACATTCCTCTCGCTCGCCGACGTAGAACCTGCCAATTTCACCGCCTCGTTGCTGAAGCAGATGAGCGAGCGGCGCGGTGGGCCCCGATCGGAGGTTAACCAGTGACCAGCAGCTTCCCGGCCAACGTCGATGGCGTCGGCCAGCCGGGCTTCGTCGCCAGGTACGGGCTGTACACCCCGGAGCAGACAGCCGCCGCGGACGCGCTCGCCGAGCAGATCCGCGCGGAAGGCCTGCGCACCGTCCGGCTGATCGTGGTCGACCAGCACGGCATGCCGCGCGGCAAGGCACTGGCGCCCGAGGTGGCGATCGCCGCGATGCGGAACGGGCTGGATTTCTCCGGCGCCATCTACAGCCTGGACAGCGGCAACCAGGTCTTCGTGCCGGCCTTCGCCGCAGGCGGCGGGTTCGGCATTGACGAGTTCACCGGGTTCCCCGACATCGTGCTGGTGCCCGATCCCAGCACGTTCCGCATCCTGCCATGGGCCGACAGCACGGGCTGGATCCTGTGCGACACGTATTTCAGCAACGGGCAGCCGATGCCGCTCGACGGCCGCGGGCTGATGCGCAGAATGCTGAGCCAACTCGGCGACGCCGGTTACGACTATCTGGCGGGCATCGAGGTCGAGTACTACATCGTCAAGGTCGACAGCGACCACCTCACGCCGGAGAACGCCGGTTTCACGCCGCCGCCACCGGCGGTCAGCGTCTGGGAGCGTGGCTATCAGTACCTGTCCGAGGTGCGGCTGGACAGCGTCGCGAGCACCCTCGAGGCGATCAGGGACGGCCTGTCAGCGGTCGGGATCCCGCCCCGGTCAATGGAGGACGAGTGGGGCCCCGGCCAGATGGAGTTCAGCTTCAGCCCGATCGGCGGGCTCGCGGCGGCCGACGCGGTCGTCCTGTTCCGGTCGGCGGTCAAGCAGATCTGCCAGCGCCGCGGCCTGCTCGCGAGCTTCATGTGCCGGCCTGGGCTGCCGAACTTCTTCTCCTCCGGCTGGCACCTGCACGAGTCGCTGATCTCCCGGCAGGACGGGACCAACGCGTTCGCGAGCACCGACGACTGGCTGTCCCAGACCGGGCGGCAGTTCGTGGCCGGCCTGATCGAGCACTCGATGCCGATGACCGTGTTCGCGACGCCGACCGTCAACGGGTACAAGCGCTACCGGCCGTACTCGTTCGCTCCCGATCGCGTCTGCTGGGCGCTGGAGAACCGTGGCGCGCTGGTCCGCGTGCAGGGTGCACCGGGCGACACCAACAGCCACGTCGAGATGCGAATGGGCGAGCCCGCGGCGAACCCGTACCTCTACATGGCGGCGAACATCGCGGCCGGGCTGGACGGCATGCGCCGTCAGCTCGACCCGCCGCCGCCCGTCGAGGCCGACCCGTACGCCACGCAGAACCCGATGCTCCCGACCTCGCTCGCCGAGGCGATCGGCGCGCTGGAGAAGGACTCGTTCTACCGCGAGGCGTTCGGCGACACGCTGGTCGATTACCTGCTGCAGATGAAGAAGTCGGAGAACGGCAGGTACGAGGCGGCGATCGCAGAGAGCCCGCTGATGGACCCGCAGGACGTCAGCGAGTGGGAGATGCGCGAGTACTTCGAGTTCTACTGACAAGCGTCATTAAGGAGGGCAATGGCACTGCAGCACATCGTGTTGTTCAGCTTCCCGCGCGAGTTGAGCGAGGAAGAGGTCGCGGAGATGTGGGAGATGGTCAGTTCCTGGCCCAAGGAGATCGGCCTCATGACCAAGTGCCGTCTCGGCAAGGACATCACCGGCGCGCGGAACCGTGGCTACGGCTACCTGCTCTACACCGAATTTCCCGACATGGAAAGCATGAACGCCTACCGAGCGCATCCCGTGCATGTCCGGTTCAATAACTGGATTATTGACCACGAATGTACACCGCTGGCCTTCGACTACCTGCTGGACGAGCGCACCGTCCTCATGGCCGAATGAAATTGAGAGGACCGCAACAATGGCCAAGACCAGTCCCGACCTAATCCCTGGCGCCGCCACGGGTGAACTCGCGCACGGATCGCTCCGCCTCTGGGACGCGATCGCGATCTCGGTATCGGTGATCGCCCCCGGCATGGCGATGCTGCTCAATGTCTCGGGGGTGTCCGTCGTCGCAGGCGGCTCCACCACGCTGGCGTTCCTGCTTGGCGGGATCGGCTGCCTGGCGCTTGCGTTCGTCGTCATCGGCTTCACGCGCCGGATGGCATCCGCCGGATACGCCTATACCTACGCCAGCCGCAGTCTCGGCAAGGAAGCCGGGTTCATTGCCGGGTGGCTGTACTTTCTCGGGTTCATCGTGTTCGTGCCGATGACTATGTCCGGAGTCGGCTATCTCGCGGCTGACTTGCTCGGGCTCAATCCGGATCTGTGGATCTTGTTCTTCTTCATCGGAATGGCGCTGTTCCTCCTGCTGTCGGTGATCAGGATCAAGGTCACCACCCGGGTGCAGCTGATCGTCGGGATCGCCACCGTGGCGGTCATCGTTCTCGTTGACCTAATCACCACGGCTAAGGGCGGGAGCCACGGTCAGGCGCTTGGCGCGTTCAGCTTCGGCCACACCAACTCGGGCGGGTTCAACGGCGTCTTCTACGGCATCATCTTCGGTGTCACGTCCTACATCGGCTTCGAGACCGCGGCCGACTTTGGTGAGGAGACCGCGCACCCGCGCCGGAACATTCCGATCGCAGTCATCGCTGCGACCTTGTTCGCGATCGTGCTCTATCTCTGGACGACCTACTCGATCACGATTGGCTACGGCCTGAACAACGGCGTCAAGATGGGCGCTGATCCGGTCGCGCTGCAGACGACGGCGAACACTTTCGTCGGCACCTGGCTCGGCAAGTTGGTTGAGATCGGCGGCATGTGCGCCGCGTTCATCGTGGCAGTCGCCTGCGCGACCGCAGCGACCCGCACCTTGTTCGCCATGGGCCGGGAGGGCGTGCTGCCGCGCGCGTTCGGCCGCACGCACCCGCGGTTTAAGACCCCGGTTACGGCGACGGTCACCGTCGCGGTCGTGGCCACAGTGATGGCCCTCGTCGTGGGTTATCCGCTGTACGATTCCGCGTTCGGCCACCCATTCAGCAATTACTACTTCTGGGCCGTCACGGGCACCCTGCTGGTGATCGTCGTCTACATCATGCTGTGCATCGGCGGCATCGTGTTCTTCTGGCGCACTCGCGACTCACGGAAATGGAACCCGCTGGTGCATGTGGCGATCCCGGCGATCGGCGCGATCGTGTTCGGCGCCGCGCTGTACGGGTCAATCCACCCCGCTCCGCCGGGCTTCCTCAAGTGGACGCCGCTCGTCGCCGGGGTGTGGCTGGTCTTGGGTATCGGCGTGCTGCTGTGGCTGCGCGCTGCGAGGCCGGACCGGGTCGCGCAGATCGGCTCGATCCTTGGTGAGGAGGGCGGCGAGGACGCCGCCGTCCTCGACGCGGCTAGCTGACGGCGTCCTGAGGTGCCCCTGGTTTCCAGGGGCACCTCAGTCGTCTAGCGCCCGCGGCCATACAGCCGGGCGGTGAGAGGCGCGAACATGGCGACGAGCAGCGCCGAGGCGGCGAGCACCAGCAGGGGTAGTCGAGCCGCTGAAGCCGACGCTTAGCAGGCAGGTGAGCTGACGGTAGTGCAGGCGGCGCTACACGGTTTGTCGCGAGGCAGGGCAGGGTAAGCAACGACGAATGTCACGGGCGCGACGCGCCCACGCGATCAGCTTTGACGATCCGGCCGTCCGTGGGTCATCAACCGGTGCAGGGAGGGGAGACCTGTGTCCACCGCAACTGCAATCCGCTCGTTCCGGGTCGAGATGCCCGACGACGCGATCGCCGACCTTCGGCGGCGCATCGCCGCGACGCGCTGGCCTCACAAGGAGCTCGTCGCAGATCGGTCGCAGGGCGTGCAGCTGGCGACCATCCAGGAGCTCGCCCGGTACTGGGCCGACGGTTATGACTGGCGCACGTGCGAGGCGAGGCTGAATGCGCTGCCCCAGTTCAAGACCGAGATCGACGGGGTCGACATCCACTTCATCCACGTCAAGTCACCCCACGAGAACGCGTTGCCGCTGATCATGACCCACGGCTGGCCCGGCTCGATCATCGAGCTGCTCGACACCGTCGGCCCGCTTACCGACCCGACCGCTCACGGTGGACGGGCCGAGGACGCATTCAATCTGGTGCTGCCGTCCATACCCGGCTACGGCTTCTCGGGCGAGCCGACCGAGCTGGGTTGGGACGCGGGCCGCACCGCCCGCGCATGGGCGGAGCTGATGAACCGCCTCGGCTACACCCGCTACGTCGCCCAGGGCGGCGACGTGGGCGCCATCGTCACCGACGCGATGGGCCGCCAGGCACCCGCGGGGCTTCTCGGCATCCACATCAACGTGCTCGTCCAGGCGATCGGTCTCAAGGACCAACTGCCGACGGAGTCCAAGCAGGAGCGCGCGGCGCGCGAGGCGCTGGACACGTTCACGACGGATGGCTTCGGCTACTACCTGGAGCAGGCCACCCGGCCGCAGACGATCGGCTACTCCCTGCTGGATTCACCTGTCGAGCTGGCGGCCTGGTTCCTCGACCACGACACCGACAGCTACTACAAGATCTCCCGCGCGTTTGTCGACGGCGAGCCCGTGGGCAATCTCACCCGGGACAACATCGTCGACAACATCACGCTGCACTGGCTGACCGGCACCGGCGCCTCGGCCGCCCGGTCGTACTGGGAGATCGGACGAGCCCAGGCCGCAGCGGATACGGCCGGCCAGGCACCTCCGGCGGTCTCGGTTCCGGTCGGCTTCACGACGTTCCCCGGCGAGGTTTGGGCTGCCCCGCGCAGCTGGGTCGAGGCGGTCTACCCCAACCCCACGTACTTCAACGAGGTCGACAGGGGCGGCCACTTCGCCGCCTGGGAAGAGCCCGAGCTGTTCGCGACCGAGATCCGGACCGCTTTCAGGTCGCTGCGCTAACAGCAGCCGCACTTGGGTTTGACTGTGCCCTCCTGTCCACGACAACGGCCGCCCGGTGGCGACGCGTGCTCGTGGTCAAGCAGAGGTTTGAGGCTGGCGCTCACTCGGAATCGCCGGCGCGTGTACTCGGTGGCCACTGCGCGGGCGACCAGTCACCGTCTGGGTCGGTGGTCTGCCCTACTTCGATCAGATGACCGTCGGGATCACGGATATAGCAGCGCTTCTCGTACCGGTGCTGTTTCGGCGGCGTCAGGAATTGAGCACCACGGGCGCTCCATTCGGCGTACACGGCCTCGATATCTCTGACCCGGATATTGAGGAAACTGCTGACGCGGTCGGGATCCCGTGGCGTCTCCAGGATGACCGCCGGCTTGTCGTCGGTCGGACCACCGCCGACGTTGATGATGATCCAGCTGTTGGAGAGCGCGACATAGGTCACGTCTCCGGAAAAGACCACCCTGCCGCCGAGTACCTCGCTGTAGAAGCGCCTTGAGCGCTCGACATCGTCTGACACGATGAAGTGCGCCAGCACAATCCCCTCTGGCGGCGGGATATTGGCCATCCAGCACCTCCGCTGGTCGGATTCTCACAACCGTCTACGACAGGGCCTGCAGCCAATGTCCCCCGCGGCGGAGCCGGTTAAGCCCGATTCAGCAGCGATGACGCCGGCCCGCCAGTCACTCCGAAACGTGACGGCCGGCTACTAAGCGCCTGAGTCGGGTCAGCTGACCTGCGGTCAACTCACTGATGCCGCGGCTTACGCCAGGGAGCCTACGGGTTCGGTGCTGTTGTCAGGGCTGCGGTCCGCCCCGCCGTCGGGCGGTGGTGGTACCGCGGGCGGATCGTCTCCGTGCGGGCGGCCGCCGCCTGGCGGCTTGGCCTGGTCCGGATTCGCGATCAATGCGGCGACTGATCCCGCTCCCAAGCCAGCGAACGGGACTGCGAGCAGGAGAAGCAGGTAACCTGCAGCATTGCCGCCAGCGCCCTGTTCCGCGGCCAATGCGCCAGCGTGACTGAGGTGCGGGTACAGCCAGCCAAGCAGCTGGCTGTCGTGCGGCAGCAGGGCGATCGTGGCGGTGCCCAGCAACACCGCGAGCATGGCGCCAGTCAGGCCAGCCACCAGCCCGGCGGCAACGCCCTGGCGTA
>DATAEH010000058.1:0-6535 GCA_036258115.1 Streptosporangiaceae bacterium | reverse complement strand
GCGGAAGCGCTGGTGCCGCCTACCGTCACCCAGCCGCCCCAGACCTTGTTATAGATCGGGATGTTCCAGGCGACCGCGCCGACGTCACCAACGGTGCGACCCGGGCAGGCGTGGTCGTGCTGCCAGGAGGGCTTGGCCGTGTATGCCGAGCAGCCGCTTCCAGCGGCGCCGGCAAACCCGATGTTCCAGACTTTCTCAGCCCACCCGCGGTGCCCGGTCGCGCGTTTGAGGATAGTTCCGCCAACAGCCGTGACATTGCCCAAATCGGCCGGGAAGGCGGCCGCGGTGAACCCGAAATCCCCGGTCGAGACCGTGATGACGTGACCGGGGTGGCGGTAGGCCCGGGCGAACTTCAGGGAAAAACCGGTCTCACGCGCGCCGTAGCTGTTGCTGATCACCTGCGCGCCCAGCCGCGCGGCAGCGTTCTCAGTCTTCGCCAGGTTGCCGAATGTCGGAGATCTGCCTTCGACGACGAGGATCTTGCAATGCGGGCAGGCGGCCGAGATCATCGACACGTCCAGCGTTGCCTCCAGGTCCCAGCCGGTGCGGGCGCCCGACTGCGGGAGAGGCGTGGCTTTGCCCTTCTGGTTGACCTTGCGGAAGCAACCGCTCGCATGGGTACACGGCGGCAGCCCGAAATTCTTGCGGTAGACGGCGAGGTAGCGGGCGAGGTGAGGGGTGTCGAAGGCGATCGAGACTGCCACCGTCGCATGCGACCGCCGGTTTACCGGCAGGTTGTAAGCCTGCTCAAGCTGGCGGGCTCCCCAGCCCTCGGGGCGAGCAGCAGCGCCGCTGACCCCGGCCGCGATCGCGCGGTTGACCGATTTCTGCGGCGCGAACAGAACAAAGCATCGCTCCTGCCCGAACGGCGCGGCCGGGCATGCGGGGCGCAACGTTGCGGAGTTGCCGCTGGCCGCGTGGGTCGGACGCGGACTGGCTGCCGCGGGCATGACAGCGGCCAGGCATGCAGCGCCTGCACCGAGCGCGGTGACCAGAATCGACGCGAGGCCGGTGGTGCGCCTGCGGATTCCCGTGCGTGTGGGAATTCCGGCGCGACTGCCGATTCCGGTGCGGTTGCGTGAGGTCATCTGCGGGCTCCGTTTCGCTCAGTCAGGACGCGACGCCGTAGGCGCGCACGATGGTCTCGGTGATCGAACCTCCAGCGGAATCAGCGGCGCTGACCTGCAGCGTCACGTCCACTCCGGCGGGTGCGCTGAACGCGATCCGGAACCGGCCGCCGCCCAGCGAGGTCACGGTCGCGGGCTTGAAGGACTGCCCGTCGTTATAGGACACCTGCGCGGTGGCCTTAGTGATCGGGCCAGGGGTGGCGAGCTGGATGTGGCCCACGTCCAGGTCGACCTGTTGCTGTCCGGCGCTGGTACGGCCGTCGCTCGTCAGCCCTTGCACGTTGTAGTTCAGCGTCATCATGGGCTGGACGGCACAGTGCCGCTGCAGGCTGCGGCGAGTAAAGCCGCAGAACCAGCTCTTCGGGACGGTCGCGCCGGGGTGTCGCGCGGAGCGCCACGTCCAGGTTGTCGTGGCTGATGTAGAGAGCGGGAAAGCGGGCCCAGACCGGCTGTCGCTGAGCACGAACTTGATCGCTGAAGGCTTGGCGCTTAGCTGAACAGGCTTGATCCCGAAGAGCGGGTTGCCGCGGGCGATCCTGACGCCGTTTTGGTAAACGGCGTAGCTACCCGATTGCGGCGACTTGTTGGAGAAGACCGCGTTGCCCAGGTGGCCTGGGTAGTTGTCGCTGAAGGAGGTCGTGGCCAGACTCAGCTTGTCTCCGGTGCGGGAAGCGGACACGAATGATGGCACCGCCGAGCCCAGGCCGCCGGTCAGCAACTGGACGTCGGGCTGCGGGTGCAGCGGATAGCCGTTCCACTGCTCCGTCAGCTGCTGGCCGCTGGTGAAGACGCGGAACGCGTCGCTCTGCCCGCCCCCGAAGTTGGCGAAGCCATTGAATTCGAAGTAGAAGGCCGACCACGCCAGGGACGGGTTCGCGCTGAAGTACTGCGTCTGCGTTCGCGGCAGCTTGAACGGGTAGACATTTGCGAAGAGGAAACCCAGCTCAGGCTTGAAGCCTCCGAAGACTCCCCAGCCGCTGCGGGACGGAACGTCCTGAACGTAGTTCTCGGTGACCGTGGCGAGGCTTGCCGGGGTGGCATCGAAGTGCTGCTTAGCCGGGATGATCCCGTGCGGACCGGCGTAGTTCAGGTTGTATGCATAGTCGGCGTTGGTGCCGTGGGGCGATGAGGTGAGCTGGCCGGAGGTGAACGACTGCAGCGTTCCGACGCTCGGCTTGTGGGTGGTTGGGCTCACCCACAGCGAGAGTCCGGAATCGAAGAACCCGAAAGTGAATTTTGTGCCATTTCCGGCTCCGCGAATCAACGTAAATCCTGTTTGCTGCAGAGTGGCAGGCCGCGCCGTGGTGAAACCGATCTTGCTGGTCGCGGCGCGCTCGGAGAGGTGAACGGTCCTGTTCCGACGCACCGTGAACTGCGGCAGGACAACGAGGCGCTCACTGGCGTTGTTGGCGCTGAAGCTGATGAAGTCCCCGATCGCCCAGTAGTGGCCGGCTGGCACGCTGAACTTCGCAGTGCCATGGTCAAAGACGCTGAAGCTCTCCTCTGGATCGGAGAACCGATTGGGGTTGTCCTCGTTGAGCAGGAAGATCGCGTCCCCGGTATCTGCCTTACCGTTCTGTGCGGTCGCGGCCATGGTGAGCGTGTGGAGCTTGAACCGCGGCTTCACGACGTGGACAGCCGGGGCGCCTGCCAGCGCGATTGTCACGCCACCGGCGAACATGCCGTCCTGGCCGTAACTTGCGCGCGCGTGGTCGGAACGGAACTGGCCAGCCAGCGCCGCGCCGAATGCGGCTGCGCCCGAGGCTGTCAGGTAGCCGCGCTCGCTGCCTGGACCGTGCCGGGTGACAGTTACTCCGGGCAGCTTGGGTGCGCGTCCGGTAAACGTTATCTGGACCGGCAGCCGACCGCCGGATTCGGTGCGCTTGAGCGCGGCGAGGTCGACGAGGCTCGGATCCAGGCCCCGGCCGAGATACGGCAGCACGGTAGCTGGGATCTCCTGGACGCGGTTACCGATCCGGAGAGTCATGACGCTGCTGGGCCCGGCCGCCGGGCGTAGTGCGACCGCCTGGCCACCGCTGGGAAGCTGACGGATCGACAGCTGGCTGCCGTCCAAGAGCAGCACATGCTGGCCGCCAGGGGCACCGGGAGCCGCTGCCCGGGTCGCGGCATTCTGTGTCGCCTGGGCCCCTGACGTGGGCAGAAGGGCCAGGCTGGCACCAGCGGCCGCGAGGATGGCGGCGGGCCAGCGCGTTCTGTGCGGGTGACGGCGCACGGGATCTCCTCGGGGGCTTCCAAAGATGCTTGGAACATCTAAACCGATGCGCTCGCCCTTGCCTATTTGTCGGCTCCATTCGGGATGAAATTGTTGCGAGCCAGTCCGAATTCCTCACTTACTGCGTAGAGCCCGCAATCACCCAAGGCCCGATCCGGCTCCGCTCCCGCCCGAAATGAACCCTCGCGCGTTCAGAAGTAACCCGTGTCCGCCCTATCGACGGGCGCATCCCCTCTCCACGGGAAAGAAATAGAACACTGATGGCACATCGACAGTCCTGTTTGAATCTCGATGTGCCATCGCTGTTCCTCGGCAGGAGAGCGGGCGAGCCCTTATGTAGGCTGTCCCTTCCGCGGCAAGCCAGGATTGTTGTTGTGGCTGAGCCGGAACGTGCTGGCCGGGTCGTAACGGCGCTTGATCGGCACTAACAAAGGCGCTGAAGTCTGTCAAGGTTGGCAAGCAGCACCAGCGATGACGGACCCGGGTTCGTCACTTCCATCCGAACCTGCGTCCGACGCTGACAGTCCTGCCTCTCCGCAAGTAGCGTCTGGGTCATGCCGAAGATGCCGGGAGTGCGGTGAACTTCAGCGAGGAACTGCGACCGGCCGTGCTCGCGGGCGATCTGACCGTGTCATTCCGTCTCTGGAAGCGGCCGAAGGTACGGGTCGGCGGCCGCTATCCAGTTGGCCCCGGATTCATCGAGGTCGACTCGATCGAGCTCGTGCCGTTCGCCGCGATCACCGCAGACGACGTTCGGCGGGCTGCGGAGCCCGATCTGAAGACGCTGCGATGCCGCGCCGCGCACGCGGGCCCGATCGAGGATGACACAGTGCTCTACCGGATCGAGTTCCACGTCGTCGGGGAGCCGTGATCGCGCTAAGGATGCTTGGCGATGTCGCCGCGGATGGTGACCCACCTGGTGTCGGTGAAGGCCTCGAGATTGGCGGTGCCGCCGAAGCGGGCGCCTGTGCCGGAGGCGAGAACGCCGCCGAACGGGACGTTGGGTTCGTCGTCGACGGTCTGATGGTTGATGTGGACGATGCCTGTCGGGATGCGGCGGGCCAGGTCAAGGCCGCGCATGACGTCGCGGGTGAGGATGCCAAGCGACAGCCCGTATTCGCTGTCTGCAGCGAGCTTGGCGGCTTCGTCGGCCGTTGAGAAGGGCACCGGCCGGGCTGATCCAGCCCCCCGAGAAGACGTTGCCGCGCCACCTTGACTCGTCGAGGAATGCCACAGTTCGCTCCCTGTTCGCTAGCGCCGGCCGGGGTCCGAGCCGCGTCTGTAGTAACAATGTGACTAGTGCATAAGGTAGCGACAGGCAGCCACATGCCGCCATGCCTTGCAAGCACGCGCCGGAGCGAAACTAGAACTTGTTCTAATGATTGAATCTGGCGTAGCGTCCGCATTAACGACGGCCCTGAAATGACAGCCCTGCCGCTACCGTCCGGCGCTATCGGACGCCAGCCGTGCCGCTGTGAGGAGATCGCGATGCGCGTTCATGACCGGTTCTACATCGGCGGCCAGTGGGTCGAGCCCGCGGGTACAGACACGATCGAGGTCATCTCACCGCACACCGAGGAGGTCATCGGCCGTGTCCCAGACGGAACCCCGGCCGACATGGACCGTGCCGTGGCTGCCGCCCGTGACGCGTTCGACAACGGCCCGTGGCCGAGGATGACGCCCGCTGACCGCGCAGCCGTTGTCGGCAAGCTAGCCGATCTTTACGCCGCCAGGCTCGGCGACTTCGCCGAGCTGATCACGGAGGAGATGGGTTCGCCGATCACGTTCTCCCAACTCGCGCAGGCGCCGCAGCCGCAGATGATGCTGAGCTACTTCGCGGAGCTCGGGAAGACGTTCACCTGGGAGGACGAGCGTCCCGGGTTGTTCGGGCCGGTCATCGTGCGCCGCGAGCCGGTTGGCGTGGTTGCCGCGATCGTGCCGTGGAATGTGCCGCAGTTCACCATCATGACCAAGCTGCCCGCGGCGCTGGTGGCCGGCTGCACTGTCGTGATCAAACCCGCTCCTGAGACGCCGCTGGACTCCTATCTGCTGGCCGAGCTCATTGACGAAGCAGGGCTGCCTCCCGGCGTGGTCAGCATCGTGCCGGCCGGGCGCGAAACCGGCGAACATCTCGTGTCCCATCCTGGCGTGGACAAGGTGGCCTTCACCGGCTCGACGGCCGCGGGCCGGCGGATCGGATCGATCTGTGGCCAGCAGCTCAAGCGCTGCAGCCTTGAGCTCGGCGGCAAGTCAGCCGCGATCATCCTCGATGACGCGGACCTCACGGCGACGGTCGGCTGGCTCGAGATGGCGTCGCTGATGAACAACGGCCAGGCATGCGTGGCCCAGACCCGGATCCTCGCGCCGCGCAGCCGCTATGACGAGACAGTGGATGCGGTGGCCGCGATGGTTGGCGGGCTCACGGTCGGTGATCCCGCTGACCCCGCGACTCAGATCGGACCGCTAGTGGCGAGACGGCAGCAGGACCGGGTGGAGGACTACATCTCGGCCGGCCAGGACGAGGGGGCCAAGCTCGTGACCGGCGGATCCCGGGCGTCGGGCCGGGAGCGCGGCTGGTACGTCGCGCCGACGGTGTTTGCTGACGTGGAGCCAGGGATGCGCATCGCGCGTGAGGAGATATTCGGGCCGGTGCTCAGCGTGATCCCGTACGAGGACGAGGAGCAGGCGGTTCGCATCGCCAATGACAGCGACTACGGCCTGGCAGGAACGGTGTGGACCGCAGACACGGAGCGGGGCATGCAGATCGCCCGCCAGGTCAGAACAGGCACCTACGGCGTCAACCTGTACATGATCGAGACGTGCGCCCCGTTCGGCGGCTACAAAGCCAGCGGTATCGGCCGCGAGCTCGGTCCAGAAGGCCTGATGAGCTACCTGGAGTACAAGTCGATCGCGCGCTCCGCCTGACACCTGGCTGGCCAGGACGACCTCTCGCGGGGTCGCTCTAACTGTCTCCCCACGTGGATGTGTGCAAGGCGATGTGGTCGCGGCACCCTGCTGTGGGTGGGGGTACGAGCGTGGTGACCGGACATGGCTTATACGGCCTCGGCGGGCGCGGGGTCTGGGCGAAGTTGAAGTCACGGATGAGAGTGCCCAATTTGGCAGAGCTCTCCCGGACATCGGGACGCGGGTCTGGCCGGCCGTCGGTCTTCGGGTT
>DATAEH010000057.1:0-16848 GCA_036258115.1 Streptosporangiaceae bacterium | reverse complement strand
ACGCGCTCGAGCTGAACCGGCTCATCGAGCTGCAGATGGAAGGAGCGGTCGGCTAATGAGCGGGCTCCCCGGGGCCGCCCGCAACGCCGGCCCCGTCTCCCGGCTGCACGCCGTCGAGTCATTCAACCCCGCCGACTTCCCGGTGCCAGGAGGTCGTGAAGAGGACTGGCGGTTCACGCCGCTGCGCCGCCTCCGGAAGCTGCATGCCGATGTTGCTTTCGACGGGAAGATAGTGCCCGAGGTTAGTGCCGAATCCGAGATCACTGTTGTGCTTGCGCAACACAGTGATCCTCGGATTGGCACCGCCCTCGTGCCGTCGGACAGGGTGAGTGCTCGGGCGTTTGCCGCGTTCACCGACGCAACCGTGATTACCGTTCCGGCAGGCTTCGTCGCATCGCGGCCCGTCGTTGTCAGCATGCGAGGCGACGACCTGACTGAAGCGGCGGCCGGGCACATCCTCGTCGAGATGGGAGCCAACTCGTCCGCGGTCGTGGTGCTGGATTATGCCGGTGAGGCAACGTATGCGGACAATGTTGAGTTCGTCGTGGGGGAGGGCGCATCGCTGAGCGTTGTCAGCCTGCACGACTGGGGACCCTCCTCGGTGCATCTTTCTCATCAGCACGCGCTCGTCGGGAAGGATGCATCCATCGCCCATACAGCGGTATCGCTGGGCGGGGATGTGGTGCGGCTGGTGCCGTCGGTCCGATTCGCTGGACCGGGCGGAAATGCTGAGCTGCGCGGGCTGTACTTCGCCGATGCTGGACAGCATCTCGAGCATCGGCTGCTTGTCGACCATAACGAGCCGAACTGCCGCAGCCGGGTGACCTATAAGGGAGCGCTGCAGGGTAAGGAAGCGCATGCGGTTTGGATCGGCGACGTCATCATCAGGCCGCAGGCAGTCGGAACCGACAGCTACGAGAGCAACAAGAACCTGGTGCTGACCGACGGCACGAGGGTCGACTCGGTGCCGAACCTGGAGATCCTGACCGGCGAAGTAACCAGGGCCGGGCACGCGAGCACGAGCGGCAGGCTGGAAGACCAGCACTTGTTCTACCTGATGGCCAGGGGGATCCCGCTCTCCGAGGCCAGGCGGCTGGTGATCAGGGGATTCTTCGGCGAGCTGATCGGCGAGATCGAAGTACCTGAGGTGCGCGAGCGGATCACGACTGCGATCGAGGCGGAGTTGGAGAAGGGACTGGCGTGAGCGACTTTGTCAGGGCCTGCTCTCTGGCCGACCTGCCCGAGCAGGGCACGTTCGGCGTAGAACTGAGCGGCACCCCGCTGGTCATCGTCAGGAGCGAGGGCGAGGTGTACGCGCTCGATGAGTTCTGCACCCACGAGGAAGTCTCGCTCGTCGACGGCGAGATCTACGACCGGACGGTCGAGTGCTGGCTGCACGGCTCCTGCTTCGACCTGAGCTCAGGCAAACCGACCGGACCGCCGGCGACCAAGCCACTATCCACCTACCAGGTACGCATCGACGGCGACGACGTCTATGTCGCCGTTCCCGAATAGGAGAGACATGTCCACCCTTGAGATCCGCGACCTGCACGTCAGCGTTGCCGGGCAGGCGGGCGAGAGCCAGGAGATCCTGCGCGGCGTCGACCTGACCGTCGCGGCCGGGCAGACTCACGCGATCATGGGCCCGAACGGCTCTGGCAAGTCCACGCTCGCCTACTCGATCGCCGGTCACCCGAAGTACCAGGTCACACAGGGATCAGTGACGCTGGACGGCGAGGACGTCCTAGCGATGAGTGTGGACGCGCGAGCTCGGGCAGGGCTCTTCCTGGCCATGCAATATCCGGTTGAGGTCCCCGGGGTGACGGTGTCGAACTTCCTGCGTACCGCGGTGACAGCGGTGCGCGGCGAGGCGCCGCGCGTGCGCGACTTCATCAAGGAAATGAACGGGGCGATGAAGGACCTGTCCATCGACCCGACGTTCGCGCAGCGCAACCTCAACGAGGGGTTCTCCGGCGGCGAAAAGAAGCGGCACGAAATCCTCCAGCTCCAGCTGCTCAATCCGAAGATCGCGATCCTCGACGAGACCGACTCGGGGCTCGACATCGACGCGCTCAAGGTCGTCGCGGCCGGCGTCAACGCCTATAGCGAGGCCCCCGATCACGGCGTGCTGCTGATCACGCACTACACCAGGATCTTGCGCTACGTGCGGCCGGACTTCGTGCACGTCTTCGTGGGCGGCAAGATCGTCGCTGAAGGCGGTCCCGAGCTGGCCGATGAGCTGGAAGCCACCGGCTACGAGCGATTCACGCCCGTGGCGACAGGTACGCCGGCAGGCGGTCTGGCATGAGCGTGGACGTCGCGCGCCTGCGCAAGGATTTCCCGATCCTGGACAGGACGGTCAGGGGCGGGCGACCGCTTGTCTACCTGGACAGCGCCAACACCTCGCAAAAGCCGCGCCAGGTCATCGATGCGATCAGCGACTTCTACGAGCGACACAACGCCAACATTCATCGTGCCACGCACGAGCTTGGTGAGGAAGCGACCGCTGCCTACGAGGGCTCCAGGATCAAGGTGGCGCGGTTCATCGGAACGGCCGACGAGACCGAGGTGGTGTTCACCAAGAACATCTCCGAGGCCATCAACCTGGTCGCCTATTCGCTCGAGAACGCGTCAGGACCGCTCGGCATCGGCGAAGACGACGAGGTCGTCATCACGGAGATGGAGCACCACTCCAACATCGTTCCCTGGCAGCTGCTCTGCCAGCGGACGGGTGCCAGGCTGCGCTGGTTCAGCGTGACGCAGGACGGGCGTCTGGACCTGAGTCAGGCCGACGACCTGATCAACGAGCGAACCAAGATCGTCGCGCTCGCGCATCAGTCGAACGTGCTCGGCACGATCAACCCGGTCACCGAGATCGCGGCGCGCGCGCATGCGGTCGGCGCGCTCGTGCTGGTGGACGCGGCCCAGTCGGTCCCGCACGGGCTGATGGACGTCGGTGCCATCGGCGCTGACTTCGTCGGCTTTACCGGGCACAAGATGTGCGGCCCGACAGGCATCGGCGTGCTCTGGGCGCGCCGGGAGCTGCTCGACGCGATGCCGCCGTTCCTCGGCGGCGGGGAAATGATCGAGACCGTCTGGATGGACAGGTCCACGTACGCGCCGCCGCCGCACAAGTTCGAGGCGGGGACGATGCCGATCGCAGAGGCCGTTGGCCTCGGCGCCGCGGTTGACTACCTCAGCGAGCTGGACCTGGCAGCCGTACGCGCCCACGAGCAGAACATGGTCGAGCGTGCCCTGAGCGCACTCGGCGAGATCGAGGGCCTGCGGATCCTCGGGCCCACCGAGCCGGTGGACCGCGGCAGCGCGATCTCATTCACCCTGGAGGGGATTCACCCGCACGACGTCAGCCAGGTGCTCGATGACCGCGGCATCGCGGTTCGCGCCGGGCACCACTGCGCCTGGCCGCTGCATAGGGCGCTCGGTGTGCAGTCCTCGACGCGGGCCAGCTTCTACCTGTACAACACGCTCGATGAGGTCGACGCACTCGTGGAAGGAATAAGGACGACGCAGAAGTTCTTCGGAGTGACGTGATGCAGCTCGAGTCGATGTACCAGGAGATCATCCTGGACCATTACCGGCACCCGCATCACAAGGGACTGCGGGAGCCGTTTGACGCCGAGGTTCACCATGTGAACCCGACCTGCGGCGACGAGGTCACGCTCCGGGTCACGCTGAAGGACGCCGGAGGAGAGCCAGAGGTCGCCGACGTGTCCTACGACGCGCTTGGCTGTTCGATCAGCCAGGCGAGCGTGTCGGTGCTTGCCGACCTCGTCATCGGCAAGCCGGTCAGCGAGGCGATGGACATCGAGGCCGAGTTCCGCGAGCTCATGCACGCGCGGGACGCGGCGGAGCCCGACGAAGACGTGCTAGGCGACGCGGTGGTGTTCGCAGGCGTTGCCAAGTACCCCGCCAGGATCAAGTGCGCTTTGCTTGGTTGGATGGCATGGAAGGACGCCACCTCGCAGGCGATAGGGAGCAAGGATGACGCAGGCACATGACGCCGAGGTCGAAGGCACCAGTCCGGACGAAGCGGATGTGCTTGAGGCACTCAGGGACGTCGTCGACCCAGAGCTTGGCGTGAACGTAGTCGACCTCGGGCTGGTCTATGGCGTCACCGTCGACGCTGACAAGGTCGCGACCGTGGACATGACTCTGACTAGCGCGGCCTGCCCGCTGACCGATGTCATCGAGGACCAGACCCAGGCCGCTCTGGACGGGCTGGTGGCTGACTTCAGGATCAACTGGGTCTGGCTGCCGCCGTGGGGCCCGGAGAAGATCACTGAGGATGGCCGCGAGCAGCTTCGAGCGCTCGGCTTCAACGTCTGAACGGGTGGCTACCCGCAGGATTGACGTAGCTCCGGAGCGCTTTCCGGGCTGGATTACCTCGTTCGGCGAGCGGCACGGCGGCGGCCTGACCGGCAATCCCGATCAGGAAGGCGCGCTGTTCGCCGCTGCCGATGGCGCCAGCGCCCGATGCGAGGTGCCGTTTCCGCCGCTTGATGCGGCCGCGAACGCCGACCCCGTGGCGCTGGCGCAGGAGCTTTCGGCGCATGCGCGCGCGGACCGGACCGTCGGTGTGCTGCTGGTCAGGCTCGGCGGCTACGCGGCCGGGGTGTTCACCGGCAACGAGCCGGCACTGGCCGCATCGAAGGTCGGCAGCCGCCTGGTGCACGGGCGCAGCGCGGCAGGCGGGCAGTCGCAACAGCGCTTTGCCAGGCGCAGGGAGAACCAAGCGCACCAGGCACTCAATGCGGCCGCCGATACCGCCGCCGGGGTATTTGGGCCCTACCAGCTCGACGTGCTAGTCCTCGGCGGCGACCGTCGTGCCATGGCCGGGCTCAGGAACGATCCCCGGCTGGCCCGTTACTTCGAGCAGGCCACAGGAGTCTTCTTGACCGTTCCGGATCCCAAGCTGACCGTGCTGCGAGACACGCCCAGGCTCTTCCGCGCAATCCGCATCACGCTGATCGAACCGGAAATCGCCCGTACCGTATGATGCATCCGGCGCGCCCGCGCGGGACACTGCGGAAGCGCGCGATCCCGGAGAGGGCGGTTGGCGATGCTGCACGTCAGCGCCGTATGCCCGGCGGCACTGACCGCGCAAGTGGTCTCACGGTTGGTCGCGGCGCCGCGCGTGGAGAACCTGGTCGTGCAACCAGGCGCGGGCCGGCGGCCAGACGGCGACGCGATCTCGTTCGACGTTCATGAGAGCACCGCCAACAGGATGTTCAGCGAAATGCGCCGGCTCGGTCTTGACGAGAACGGCGCGATCGCCGTCGCGCAGCTCGATGCCGCTCTGACCGCTCACGCGCCTCCGAGCCCCGCTGAGCGCCGGAAGGTCCGCGTTCTGCGCCGCGAGGCGGCTCCGGTGTGGGAACTCGTCACGGCCAGGATCGAATCTGGCTCCAGATACGCGCCTAGCTTCTACCTGCTGCTCATGCTCGCAGGGCTGATCGGCGCGGTCGGACTCCTGACCAACTCATCAATCCTGATCGTCGGCGCGATGGTCGTTGGGCCCGAGTACGCAGCAATTATCGCCGTTGCTCTCGGCATGACCAGACGTGACCAGCGCGGCGTCATGTCTGGCCTTGCTGCGCTGGGGGCTGGCTTTGGGGCAGCGATCGTGGCCACGCTCGTCTTCGGCCTCGTCATCCGCGCCTCAGGAGCTACGCCGAAGCCATTTGTCACTGGCCTGCGACCTGTTGCTGACTTTGTCAATTCACCGGACGTTTTCTCGGCGATCGTGGCCGTGCTGGCCGGGATCGTCGGTGTTGTTTCCCTCACTGAGGCTAAGGCGAGCGCCCTGATCGGCGTGTTCATCTCGGTGACTACCATCCCGGCTGCCGCCTCGATAGGCATCTCGATCGCGTACTCGCTCTGGGGCGACGCAGGCGGATCCGCGCTCCAGCTGCTTCTTAACGTGATCGTCCTGATCATCGTCGGCTACGCAGGCTTGACCGCGCAGCGCTGGTTCTGGCGGCGGCAACCGACCTCACAGTGGGAGGCCATGGAGCACCCGTCATGACACGATGACGGGATGAGGATGCTGCTGGCGGCCATCGAATGCCAGAAAGGCGATATTGAGGGCAACCTGGATGCGCACCTGAAAATCCTTGCCCGCGCCAGAGCTGACGCGTGTGATCTAGTCCTGTTTCCTGAAATGTCCCTGACGGGCTCGGCCGGACCAGGACGACGACGCAGGCGTGCCGCACATCACCCAGGTCGTGGCCGCCGACGGAAATGTGCTCGGCATCCAGCGCAAGCGGCACCTGGGCGAGGGGGAAGAGGCGCTCACCGCGGGGACCGGAACAGCGGTCTTGAGCTGGGCCGGGGTGCGGTTCGGGGTGGCCATCTGCGCCGAGGCTGGATACGACCAACCGTTCGACGACGCCGCCGCAGGCGGCGCCCGGCTCGTTTTGTTCCCAGCGGCTCCAGGGCTCCACAGGCGCCGCACCGATGAGGCATCGTGGCGCGCAGGGCTGGATTGGTGGCGGGGTTGCGGCCTGGCCGACGCTAAGAGGCACGCGCGCCGCCTGGGCCTTTGGATCGCGCTTGCCGGGCAGGCGGGCTCGACCGTCGACGAGGACTTCCCCGGGCTGGCGGCGCTGGTGAGGCCCGACGGAACCGTAGGCAGCCAGCTGCCGGATTGGCGGGCTGGCACACTACGCGTCGATATCCCCCGGTTAAGCGGGCACCTCGGAGCGGTCGCCAGCCCAGAGAATGTGGAAAGAGCCCTCCCGGTCGACACGACGGTAGGTATGGGCGCCGAAGTTGTCGCGCAGGCCCTGGAGGAGCGCAGCCGGCAGCCGGTCTCTGCGAAGGCCATCGAAATAGGCGAGCGAGGACGCGAACGCGGGAACAGGCACCCCGGCAGCGGCGGCGTCGGCCACGATTCGCCGCCAGCTAGCCAGCCCGTCCGAGACGGCCTCGGCAAAGTACGGCGCGACCAGCAGGCTGGGCAGGCCAGGGTCACGGTCGTAAGCCTCGCGAATGCGATCGAGGAAACGAGCCCTGATAATGCATCCGCCCCGCCAGATCGTCGCCATCGCCCCGCGGTCGATGTGCCAGTCGTACTCGTCGCTGCCCACCTGGATCTGGTCGAACCCTTGCGCGTAGGCCACGACCTTGGACGCGTACAGCGCCCTGCGCACGTCGTCGGTGAAGCCGGTGCGGTCCGCCGGCAGAGAACCGGTCTCGCTGCCGAACGCCTTGCGGGCCGCGGCACGCTGATCGGCGTGCCCGGACAGCGAGCGCGCGAACGTCGCCTCGGCGATGCCGGTGATCGGGACCCCGAGATCGAGCGCGCTCTGCACGGTCCACCGGCCCGTGCCCTTCTGCTCAGCCTGGTCCAGGACGATGTCGATGAACGGCTTGCCAGTCGCCGCATCCATCTGCGCCAGCACATCGGCGGTGATCTCAATCAGGAAGGACTCGAGGTCGCCCTCGTTCCAGGTGCGGAAGATCTCGGCGAGCTGGGCAGGGCTCGCGCCGGTCCCGGTTCTCAGCAGGTCGTAGGCCTCGCCTATCAGCTGCATATCGGCGTATTCGATGCCGTTGTGCACCATCTTCACGAAGTGCCCAGCGCCGTCCGGACCGACGTGCGTGCAACACGGGGTGCCGTCAACCTGCGCGGCGATGGACTCAAAGATCGGGCCGAGCGTGCGATAGGACTCCTGCGAACCGCCTGGCATGATGCTCGGCCCGTTGAGCGCGCCTTCCTCGCCGCCGGAAACGCCGGCGCCGACAAAGTGCAGGTCGCGGGCGCGCAGGTCCCGCTCACGGCGCCTGGTGTCGGTGAAGTGCGCGTTGCCGCAGTCGATGACGATATCGCCAGCGTCGAGCATCGGGACGAGCTCGTCGATCACCGCATCGGTGGGCGCGCCGGCCTTAACCATGATAATGATCGCCCTCGGCCGTTCGAGTGATGCTACGAATTCGCTGACCGACTCGCTCGGCACGAAGGTGCCCTCGTGGCCATGTTCGGCGATCAGGCTCTTGGTCCGCGCGAACGTCCTGTTGTGCAGGGCAACCCGGTACCCGTGCCTAGCCAGGTTGCGTGCGAGGTTCCGGCCCATCACCGCGAGCCCGGTGACTCCGATCTGCGCGGTCTGCTGAGGATCGCCCATGAGACCTCCGTTCTGCGTCGCACTCTATCGGGACAGCGCAGGCCCATAGCGATGCACGTCAACGTGCAGGCCGGCCAGGAGGCCGGCTATTCTGGCCGGATCATGATGCGCATGCTGCTTCTTCGCAGCCGCGGCGAGGCCCGGTAGGGTCGGCTCCTCGTCGCGGGGTGTTGCGCTGTCGCCGACCACGACCGGGATTTCAGGAGCAGCATCATGAATCAGTTTTCTCAAGTGCCTTCCGGCATGCCGTGCTATCGCTACCGCCCGTTTCCCTCCGTCGACCTGCCCGACCGCCAGTGGCCGACCCGCACCATCTCGGCGGCACCTCGGTGGCTCTCCACCGATCTGCGTGACGGCAATCAGGCGCTGATCGACCCGATGAACGCCGCCCGCAAGCAGGCCATGTTCGATCTGCTGGTCGCGATGGGCTACAAGGAGATCGAGGTCGGTTTCCCGGCGGCCAGCCAGACCGACTTTGACTTCATCCGCAGCCTGATCGAGTCCGGGTCGGTACCCGATGAGGTGCGCATCTCCGTGCTGACTCAGGCACGCGAGGAACTGATCGAGCGCACCGTGACCTCACTGATCGGGGCGCGCCAGGCCACCGTGCACCTGTACAACGCTGCGGCACCGATGTTCCGCAGCGTCGTGTTCGGCTGGGAGGGCGACGGGCGCGAGGAGTGCAAGGCCGTCGCCACCTCGGGTACGCGGGCCGTGATCAAGTTCGCTGAGCAGTACCTGCCCGGCACCGACTTCGGTTACGAGTACTCGCCAGAGATCTTCATGGATACCGAGCTCGATTTCGCGCTCGACATCTGCGAGGCCGTGATGGACGCCTGGCAGCCCGGGCCCGATCGCGAGATCGTGCTGAACCTGCCCTGCACGGTCGAACGATCCACCCCGAACGTCTACGCCGACCAGATCGAGTGGATGAGCAGAAACCTGTCGCGACGCGACCACGTCGCGCTCTCAGTGCATACGCATAACGACCGGGGCACCGCGGTCGCGGACGCCGAACTCGCGGTGCTGGCCGGAGCGCAGCGGGTCGAGGGCTGCCTGTTCGGCAACGGCGAGCGGTCAGGCAACGTCGACCTGGTCACGCTCGGGCTCAACTTGTACAGCCAGGGGATCGACCCGATGATCGACTTCAGCGACATCGACGAGATCAGGCGCACCGCTGAGTACTGCAACCGGATCGGCGTGCACGAGCGGCACCCGTACGCCGGCGACCTGGTGTACACCTCGTTCTCCGGCTCGCATCAGGACGCGATCAAGAAGGGCTTCGACCGGCTGGAGCAGATCGCCTCCGATGCGGGCAAGCCGACCACGGAAATGCCGTGGGAGATGCCGTACCTGCCGATCGACCCCAAGGACGTGGGCCGCTCCTATGAGGCCGTGATCCGGGTCAACTCGCAGTCCGGCAAGGGCGGCGTGGCCTACATCATGAAACACGACCACCACCTGGACCTGCCGCGTCGGCTGCAGATCGAGTTCAGCCAGGTGATTCAGCGCCGCACCGACAACGACGGCGGCGAGGTTGACGCCGCCCAGATGTGGGACGCGTTCGAGGCCGAGTACCTCGCGCCAGGCGCGTTCGAGCTGATCAGCTTCGCCTCATCGAGCGAGGACGGAACCGAGCGGATCACGACGACGGTTCGCGCATTCGGCAAAGAATTCGAGCTGACCGGCATCGGCAACGGGCCGATCGCGGCCTTCTGTGACTCGCTGTCGGCCCTTGACATGGGCCTCGGCGGCGTCAGCGTCCGTGTCCTCGACTACGCCGAGCACGCGCTCACGGCAGGCCGGGACGCGGAAGCGGCCGCCTATCTCGAGATTGAGGTTGGGGACCGCGTCTACTGGGGCGTCGGCATCAGCGAGTCGATCGTCCGGGCGTCACTGCGCGGGGTCGTCAGCGCGCTCAACCGCGCCGCCCGCCAGATCACGCCTGCCTGAGCCCGGCTCCCCAGGGCCGGGCCCGGACCAGCGACGACTATTTTGCGTTGGTCCGGTGCACGGCTGCCGATACAATGTGGCCATGCATTCGCTCACCTCTTAGCGGGACGCCCACGCCGGTAGCAGGCGTGGGCCGTTTGGTGTCCTAAATGTCCGCTAAGAGAAATTTGAAGGTGAGCGTGCCCATGATTACCGTCACCGACCTTGAACTGCGCGCTGGCGCGCGGCTGCTGGTCGAGAACGTGGCGTTTCAGGTCGCCGCAGGCGACAAGATCGGCCTGGTCGGCAGGAACGGAGCTGGCAAGACCACTCTGCTCAGGGTCCTGGCGGGGGAGGGCCAGCCCGCCGCTGGCAAGGTCATCAGCAACGAGACAACCGGCTACCTGCCGCAGGACACCAGGACCGGCGACCTCGACGCGCTCGCGACGGATCGGATCCTGCAGGCCCGCGGGCTCGACGACGTGCTCGCGGGGATGCGGCAAGCCGAAGCCGGCATGGCGGACGACAATCCGGCCAACCGCGACGCGGCGGTTCGCAGGTACAGCCAGCTGGAGGAGCGGCTGACCGTGCTCGGCGGCTACGCCGCCGAGTCAGAAGCGGCGTCGCTAGCGTCGAGCCTCGGGTTGCCGGCCAAGGTGCTCAAGCAGCCTCTGCGCACGCTCTCCGGCGGTCAGCGGCGCCGGGTCGAGCTCGCGAGAATCCTCTTCGGCGGTGCGTCCACGCTGCTGCTCGACGAGCCGACGAACCACCTGGATGCCGATTCGGTCAGCTGGCTGCGCGATCATTTGCGCAGCTACCGCGGCGGGCTCATTGTGGTCAGCCACGACACCGAGTTGCTTTCGGCACTGGTGACGAAGGTGTTTCACCTGGACGCCGACCGCGCTGTGCTTGATGTCTACAACGTCGGCTGGAAAGCCTACCTGGACCAGCGCGAGACGGACGCCCGGCGGCGGAGGCGTGAGCGGGTCAACGCCGAGCGTCAGGCTGCCGCGCTGCAGTCCCAGGCCGACAAGATGCGGGCCAAGGCAACCAAGGCCAAGGCCGCCCAGGGTATGGCGAAGCGTGCGGAGAAACTGCTCGCAGGCCTCAGCGCCGATCGGCAGCCCGATCGCGTCGCCAGGCTCAGGTTTCCCGAGCCAGCGCACTCTGGCAAGGTTCCGCTGACGGCAGTGGGGCTGTCCAAGTCGTACGGCTCGCTCGAGGTATTCACCGACGTCGACATGGCCGTTGACCGGGGCGCCAGGATCGTGGTGCTCGGGCTGAATGGAGCGGGCAAGACCACCTTGCTGCGCCTGCTGGCGGGCGTGGAGCCGCCCGACACCGGCTCGGTGCGAGCTGGCCACGGCCTCCGGATCGGCTACTACGCCCAGGAGCACGAAACCCTGGACAATGAGCGCACCGTACTGGAGAACATGCGCGCGGCGGCGCCGCAGCTAACGGAGGCGGATCAGCGGGGCATTCTCGGTTCATTCTTGTTCTCTGGTGACGATGTGGCTAAGCCTGCAGGCGTCCTCTCCGGCGGCGAGAAGACCAGGCTTGCCCTGGCGCTTCTAGTGGTCTCCGGGGCGAACGTGCTGCTGCTTGACGAGCCGACCAACAACCTCGATCCGGGTAGCCGAGCGGAGATCTTGTCCGCGCTGCGCCGGTACCGCGGCGCCATTGTCCTTGTTACTCATGACGAGGGCGCGGTTGACGCTCTCGGGCCAGAACGGGTACTGCTGCTGCCCGACGGTGTTGAGGATCTCTGGAGCGCTGACCTGGCGGACCTCGTCGCGCTGGCATGACGGGATAATGGTCGGCAATTGTCACGATCTTTTGCTGCGGTGTGGGTAGCCGATCACGACTTCTTGCGTGATCATGGCCAGATACACAGTGCCCCAATGGGCAGTGCGCACCCAAGCGGCAGTCGTGGCCGGTTCAGTTCTCTCCGGGAGGAAGGCGTGACCGAGACCCTCAGGAAGGGCACTAGGGTGACCGGTGCCGATCGCACGAAGCTCGCCTCTGACTTGCAGAAGCGGTATAGCGCCGGGGAGAGCATTCGCGCGCTGGCCGCATCGACCGGCAGGTCCTATGGATTCATCCACCGGATACTTGCCGAGTCCGGCGTGGCGCTCCGCAGCCGTGGTGGTGCGACGAGGGGCCGGGCCAAGGGCTAGTGAGCCAGGCATCAGGGCTGCGGCTCGCAATTGACGGTGCCGTTGCCACGGTCACGCTAGGACGCCCGGAGCGCAGGAACGCGATGACTCCGGCGGTATGGCACGGCCTCGCCGAGATCGGCCCGAACCTGCCACCTGAGGTCAGGGTCGTCGTCGTGCGTGGCGAGGGCCCGTCTTTCTGCGCCGGCATTGACCTGAACCTGCTCGCGGGCGCGAAGAATGACGAGACCGTCGCGAGCCCGTCCGATCCGGATTTCGATCAGCAGGTTGCCAGGTACCAAGCGGGTTACCTCTGGCTCCGGGAGCCGTCGATCGTGTCGATCGCGGCCGTGCAGGGCCACGCGATCGGGGCCGGGTTCCAGCTCGCGCTCGCGTGCGATCTGCGCATTCTCGCCGATGACGCCAAGCTCTGTATGAAGGAACCGGCGCTCGGGCTTGTACCCGATCTGACCGGCACCAAGCCGCTGGTCGACATCGTCGGATTGCCACGAGCGATCGAGCTCTGCCTGACCGCCAGAACCGTGACCGCGGCCGAGGCGCTGCTGCTACGGCTCGCCGAATTGGTCGTCCCGGCGGCCGAACTCGACGACGCCGTTGAGGACCTGGTCGCCGCGCTGCTTGCCGTCGATCCCGCTGCTGCCCGCGCCACCAAAGCGCTGCTGCAGCAGGCTCCGGCCAACACCCTTGCCGAGCAGGCAGCCGCCGAGCGGCGCAGCCAGGCAGAACTGCTCGGGAGCAGGCTGACATTACGCCCTTAGCTGACGGGGGAAGCTCCGCCGGCGTCTCGCGGTTGCCTCAGCATGGCATATGCGAGCTGGCACGCGATGCGGTCATTCTCCCGGGACCGCTCCATCACGCAGCAGCAAATCAAGCCCGGCACAATACGGCGGATCATGTCCTACGCACGCCCGTACCGCCGCGAGCTCATCTGGTTCTTGATCATCGTTGCCCTGGACGCTGGAATCACGGTCGCGGTGCCGTTGCTGCTGCGGAGCTTGATCGACAACGGCATCCTGCCGCGTGACACGGGGGTCGTGCTGGCGATCGGCGGGACTGTAGTCGCCCTCGCCCTGTTCGACGCCCTGCTGTCGTTCGGCTCTCGCTGGTTCTCCGCCAGGATCGGTGAGGGCCTGATTTATGACCTGCGTACCGAGGTTTTCCGGCACGTGCAGCGCCAGCCGATCGCGTTCTTCACGAGGACTCAGACCGGCTCGTTGGTGAGCAGGCTCAACAGCGACGTGATCGGCGCACAGCAGGCGCTGACGTCGACACTGTCGTCGGTCGTCGCGAACGTGCTCTCGCTCACGCTCGTCCTCATCGTGATGATCTCGCTGTCCTGGCAGGTCACGCTCGTCGCGCTGGTCCTGATTCCGCTGTTTATCCTGCCCGCGAGGTTCGTCGGGCGCCGCCTGCAGCGACTCACGAGGGAGTCGATGCAGCTTGACGCCGCGATGGGCTCGACGATGACGGAGCGGTTCAACGTGGCTGGCGCGATGCTGGTCAAGCTGTTCGGCCGGCCGCGCGAGGAAGCTGACGTCTTTTCTAACCGCGCCGGGCGGGTCCGCGACATCGGCGTCCAGACGGCGATGTACGGCTCGACGTTGTTCATCGCGCTGACCCTGCTGGCCTCCCTAGCGACCGCGGTCGTCTACGGGCTCGGCGGAATCCTGGTCATCGACAACTTCTTCAAGATCGGCACGCTCGTCGCGCTCGCCGCGTTGATCGGCAGGCTGTACGGACCCATCACCTCCCTGTCAAACGTGCAGGTTGACGTGATGACGGCACTGGTCAGCTTTGACCGGGTATTCGAGGTGCTCGACCTGAAGCCGTTGATCACCGACACGCCCGATGCGGTCGCGCTGCAGACCGCCGAGACCGCGCCCGCGATCAAATTCGACAAGGTCTGGTTCCGGTATCCGACGGCTTCCGAGGTATCGCTTGCCTCGCTTGAATCGATCGCGCTGCCGATCCCTGAGCGGACTGACGCCAATACCGACGTGCTGCGAGACATCAGCTTTGAGGCACCTGCGGGCAAACTGACGGCCCTCGTGGGACCGTCGGGCGCCGGCAAGACCACGATCACGCACCTGGTTGCCAGGCTCTATGATCCGAGGTCCGGGACGATCACGATCGGCGGCAAGGACATCACGGGCGTCACGCAAGAGTCCCTGCATGACGCGATCGGAGTCGTGACACAGGACGCGCACATGTTCCATGACACGATCCGGGAGAACCTGACCTACGCCAAGCCAGGTGCCACCGAAGCTGAGCTCGTTGAGGCGTGCAAGGCCGCACAGATCTGGTCGCTGATCGAGACGCTACCTGACGGTCTCGACACCATAGTCGGGGATCGTGGATACCGCCTGTCTGGCGGTGAGAAGCAGCGGATCGCACTGGCGAGGCTGCTGCTCAAAGCTCCGTCGGTCGTCGTCCTCGACGAGGCGACCGCGCACCTGGACTCTGAGTCGGAGGCCGCGGTCCAGCGGGCGCTCAAGACCGCGCTGGCCGGGCGCACCTCGCTGGTGATCGCCCACCGGCTGTCCACGATCATTCAGGCCGACCAGATTCTGGTCATCGACGACGGCAAGGTTAGCGAGCGCGGCACCCACGCCGAACTGCTTGCGGCCGGCGGCCTCTACACCGAGCTGTATCACACTCAGTTCGCCAGCCAGGAGCCATTGTCGGCGCCAGCTTTGGATGCCGAAGCGGTTCATAGCTGATCGGCGCGATCTGCCGGAACTGCCTGGCGGCGTTATCCGTCGATTGATCTACTTATTTTGTCCGGCATTGAGGCCTAGCCGCGCACCCGTGAGCGTGTCGGCAATCTACGGCAAGTTGCCATAGCGCTATCAAGTGCGGCGGAAGCGTCTGCGGTGGCCGCGCTCGGCGCCGGTGAGCCGCAAGATGACCAGAACGAGGATGGCGCCGAGAATCGAGCCGATGATGCCGACTGTGTGGAACTTGTGCGGGGCGATGCTGTGGTACTCGATCAGGTTCCAGATAAACCCGCCGACGAATGATCCGACGACTCCGAGCAGGATCGTGCCGAAGAAGCCGATCCGGTCCCGGCCTGGCACGAGCAGGCGCGCGACCGCGCCCGCGATGAGCCCGATAACCAGCAGGACGATGATGAAAGTAACCATGGCCTGCTAGCTACCACATTCCTCGCACTCCATGCGGCGAGCGACGCTAGTAGCGGCGCGATGACACACTTAGTTCTAGCTATGTCAACACGCCCGCGCCCATACATCCTGGTCGTCAACGGCCGGAAAGTGCGCCAGCCCGTCTTTGTCATAGGCGGACCGCACTCCGGAGCCGACATGCTCATTCGTGCTCTCAAGCGGACGCCAGGGTTCCACTTCACCGTGGGTCAGCCCAGCGTTCTGAGTGTGGTATTCGCGTTCGCGCGTGCGCCGTCCATCCAGGAAGGCAGGGGTGAAGCCGCAGCCACGGTACTGCGCGATGCGTACGCCCAGGCATGGCAGGTTTCGGCCCACGCGTGCATGACGTGCCGGCCGGAATGTCAAGGCGCAGTCAGCAGGTCGGACGGGACCTGCGTAGACGAACGCGAGATCACCCGGTACGGGGACGCGAGCCAAGCATTGATCTACTGCGCCGAGGCCCTAGTGGACGCCTTTCCCGATGCCCGCATCATCCAGATAGTCCGAGATGGCCGTGCTGTGACCGCCGAGATGCTCTCCGATCCCGAAGAACTGGCCTGGTTTGGCCGCGGGGTCGCCAACGTCGAGTCGGAGTTCCCTAACCCGTTCTTCGGCGTGGAGACCGAGGAGGACCGCACGGCGTGGCCCGAGCTGTCTGCCGCAGGCAAATGTGTGATGCGGTGGCGTGGCGCAATTACCAAGATGGCCCGGTTGCGCAACAGTCTGAGTGCGGACCAGCTGACCACGCTTCGCTACGAGCAAGTGATTAAGGAACCTCGCGGCACTGCGGCGGCCGTGTCAGATTTCATCGAGGCCAAGATGGCAGCAATTGATGTGCCGCACGGCCGCAAGCAGGTCGAAGGGTGGCGGCGACTGCTCAGCCCTACGCAACTGGCCGAGATCGAGAAGGTCGCGGGACAGCAGCTGCGCCGAGTCGGATACGGCGACTAATCACCCGGCGAAACAGTTCCACCGGCGGGTTCGTCCTACGCCGCGGCTGGTGGGCTGTGGCTGTGCAGGGTGCGGCCGTCGGGGCTCCGCGCCGTGGTGGTGCCGTCGGCGTTCAGCGTGATCGCCCAGCCCCACCGGTGGATCAGGATCAGGTGGTGAAACGAACACAACAAGATGCAGTTCCCCAGGCTGGTGGTGCCGCCTTTGCTGCGCGGGATGATGTGATGCACCTGGCATCCGGCGGGGGGTGTGTCGCAGCCGGGGGCGGCGCAGTGCCGGTCCCGCCTGATGATGGCGCGGCGCAGGTGCGGCGGCACCAGCTCGGTCACCTTCCCCACATCCAGCGGCAGGCTGACCGACCCGGCCGGCGGCGGCAGCGTCCCGGTCCGCAGCCAGGAGGCGAGGCCGGTGGGGCCGGAGAGCAGGGCGATGGCGTGGCGGAGCAGGAGTTCGCGGGCGGCGGCCTTGTTCCGCTCGATC
>DATAEH010000056.1:0-4622 GCA_036258115.1 Streptosporangiaceae bacterium | reverse complement strand
CTGCGACGAAGGCCTTGTCATGGGCGATCTGCGCCTTGAGCGTCGATGCCTGGGTGCTCGCAGCCTGAGCGGAGCCGCAGCCGGCCAGGACAAGTCCTGCCAGGCCGAGCAGCAGGGATCCGCAACGTGTCATGGTCAGGTCGCGGGCGCTGCCGCGCCCCAATCGGTGAAACATCCGCAATGCCTTTCGTTAGGGCAACATGCCTACGGCAGATATGACGGCAAAGCGCGTGTTGCGGTTGCCGCCAATGCGAATGCACAAAGGCGGACAGGCCGATTCGGCCTCTCGGGCCTATCCGGCCTCTCCGGCCTATCCGGCCCTTCTGCGCCTGGTCCGCCGCCACCCCAGCGCGAGAACGGCGAGCAGCGCTACGGCGCCCAGAGAGCTCAGCGCCCAGGTCAATCCGCCGGGCCCGGCCGACGACCGGGCGGACGGCGCGGCTGAAACGCTGGTCGGGCAGCCGGCCGCCGGGTCCGTGCAATGCGCCTGCTCGAGGGTGCCGACCCGATCGCGTGCGCCAGGCGCCGCCACCGGCAGGCGCACGGGAGGATTGTGCGGCGGCAGGCCCTTGGCCACGGCGACCGCGATCGGATTGGTAGCTCCGGCTAGCGCCGACGCGTAGACGTTGCCGAACGTCGTCTGCGGCCCGACGATCAGCCGCTTGCTGATGACGCGCGGCCTGCCCGATCCGGCGCGCACCAGCAGGCGGAGCCGGTAGGTGCCAGCCGCCCGGTAGGCGTGGTGCACGGTCCGCCCTGCAGCCAGATGCCCGTCGCCGAAGTCCCAGGTGTAGTGCAGGTTCGGGGGCTTGCTGCCCGGCTGGCCCGGCAAGAACGACGCGACGGCGGAGAAGGTTGTCTGCTGCGCCGGCTGGACCACGCCGGTGTCGTCGATGGCCGCGACGGGGCGGCCATCGGCCGCCGCCTGGCCAAGTATCCCTGGCTGGCTCAGCAGCCAGGTGGTCAGCAGGCAAGGCAGCCCGAGTGCGAGTGCGAGCGCGTGGCTGGGCGCCGAGCCTCCGTCGGCGAAGACGTTCATCAGCGCGATCGTGTCCTGTGGCTGGTCGTACGGATACGATCCGGCGGGCGGGCGGCGCTGGTAGTACGTGGCGTTCCCGACGAACGTGGCACTGCGGACGCCGGCCTGGGTGAACGGCACCTGGTCGCTGCTGCCGAGAGTGTCATTGGCTACCCGCACGTTGCCGGTCTGAGCGGGCGTGAATACCGGCCGCCAGACGTCCGCGCCCGCCGGGTCGTGGTAGGTCAGCATCTGATAGCCCATGGCGCGATAGCGCTGGAATGCCGCGGTGACCGCGCGGCCAACCAGCGTCCTGAGCCGCTGCAGCCCGGCAAGCTGCCGCGGCGTGACGGAATACTTCTGGTAAATCTTGTTCGCTGATAGCGGCGACAAGAACGCGAACAGCGGCATCAAAGGGTTCGAGGATTTTCCAAGGTAACGCACCGGATAAGCGATGCCGTTCTGCTCCTCGTTAATCATCATTGTCATATCGGCCACATTGTTGCGCGCGACCTTGTTGACATATTCGTAAGAGCCGAACAGGCCCTGCTCCTCGGCATCGAAAAGGACGAACCGCAGCGTCCTGGCCGGGTACAGGTGATGCGCCCGCCAGAACGCTGCCATAGCCTCCGCGACTCCGAGCGCGATCGCGCAACCGCTGCCGTCATCGTAGGCCGACTGCGTCGAGTCGGCCTCGCCGTCGTAGTGGCAGCCGATCACGACCTCCTGCGCAGGTTTCGCGAGTCCTGGCACGGTGACCTCGACGTCGGCCGCGGGGGCCGTGGCTGGCCTGCCGAGCCAGCCTTTGACCGGGAACCTGAACGTCTGCGAGCTTGCCCCGAACGGCCCGAGCAGGCGCAGCATCTGGCTTGACCAGTACCTGGCGAAGCCCTCGTGCCCGGCGGCCCCGGCACGGTAGCCGGCCTCCCTGCGCTGAAAATGGGTGACCAGGTGGTCGAACTGGGCGTAGAGGTACCGAGGGTCGATGCCGGGGACGGCCGCGGTCGGGATGCGGGCCTGGCCAGATGGTGGCGCCGCGCCGCTGGCGCCCGGCGCGAGGGCACCTACTACAAGGCCGCCGCACGTTGCCAGCGGCAGCAACGCGGATCTCGTTATTCTTCTCGGCATTGTCTAGGGTGCGCGCTTAGTTCTGGCTGAAAATTCAGAACCATCTATTCAACGTAACCGCGCGTGGCCGATCCAGCTAGCCCACAATTAGCCGGTTAGGCCACGGCGAGGTCACAATTCGGTTCCGGAGGAAGACGGCGCGTCGCCGTGCTGGCCGGATGGAGCCGCGACGGGCCGGCCGGTCAGGACTACTGCTGCGACCAGGGCAGCGGCCGCAAGCAGGCCGATGATCAGCATGAGGCCATGCCGGAACGTCGTCAGCGGGTCGCTCGTCATGTCGTTGGCGAGAACGCCCACCAGGCCGGCCACGCCGAGCACGATCCCGATCTGGCGGGCCATGTTGAGAATCCCGCTGCCCGTGCCGAACCGGTCTGGCGGCAGCGACGCGCTGCCGGCGCCGAGCAGGCCAGGGATCGCGAGGCCGACTCCAGCGCCGCCGAGCAACTGACTCGGCAGCAGACGAGCGACGTACGCCGGGTCGGGGGCGATCCTGGCGTACCAGAGCAGTTGCGCGCCGGCGAGCACGATACAGCCGATCACCGCGACCCGCCCTGGCCCGCCAATCCTGGCCGCCAGCGGGGCGACGATCCTGGCGAACGGCAGCACCATCAGCGGCCCAGGCGCAATCGCGAGGCCAGCCTGTACGGCTGAGTAGTGCCACACTCCGGTCAGGAACTCGACGAAGTTGAGGATGAACGCGCCGAAGCCCGCGTAGAACAGCATCGACGCCACGTAGGCGCCGCTGAATGTCCTGGACCGGAGCAGCCCGAGCTCGAGCACAGGGGAGTCGTGCCCGCGCGACCTGACCACCATCGCAGCCCCGCAGGCCACGGCGCCAGTTAGCGTGCCGAGGAACGTCCCTGAACCCCAGCCCCACTCGGGCGCCTTGACCAGGGCAAGAGCGACCAGGCCGGCGCTGGCCGCCAGCAAGGCGGCGCCCACCAAGTCAGGCACCCTGGCGACGCGCTCGTCCCTGCTCTCCGGCACCACCCTGGCGGCCATGAGGAGCGCGACCAAGCCGATCGGGATATTGATCAGGAAGACCCAGCGCCAGCTGAGCTGCACCAACGCTCCGCCCACCACTGGCCCGAGCGCCGCGCCCATGGCGCCGAAGGCCGACCAAGTCCCGATGGCGGCTGTCCTGCCCTTGACCGGCACGCAGGCCAGCAGCAGCGATAGGGAGGCCGGCGTCATCATCCCGGCGCCGGCTGCCTGGATGATCCTGGCTCCGATCAGTGCAGGCACGGAGGGCGTGAGCCCGCACAGCACCGATCCGATGCTGAAAGCCGCCAGACCGGCGACGAAGACCCTGCGCCGGCCGATCCGGTCGGCCCAGCGCCCGGCCGGGACCAGGACGGCCGCGTACACGATGGTGTAGGCGTTCAGCACCCAGGACAGCGTGCTGAGCATGGTGCCGGCGTACTCCCGGCCGATGTAGGGGAACGCGAGATTGACGATGAACAGGTCCAGGCTCGACATGAACACCGCGATCGAGAGCACCACGACGATCACGCGCAGCCTGTGCGGCGACGTGGCGGCCGGATCTGCCGTGTCGGCCAGCTGAGCACCCGCGGGGGTAATCGCCTGGACGGCTGCGGGCACGCCGTTCGCCGGTGACTTCACGTGCGCCGCCGGACGCACATACCTGACCGTCTCCTTCCCGGCCGCAGAGGTAAACGGCGAGCCGGTCGTGCGCCACGGGCCGCCTTGGTCCGTCCTGCGTCGAGCGCGTGCGCCGGACGAGCCGCTGCCGGGCCAGTCGGTCCGAAATCTGGACTCAGGGTAGTCCCTATCGGACTCGTCAGTCCAGTTTTCGGACTCACTTGGTATGCTCGGGTTCATGGCTGCCGTCTCTGCACAGCCGCGGGAGTGCTCCGTGGCGCGCACGCTGGAGGTAGTCGGCGAGAAATGGGCGCTGCTCGCCGTACGGGAGGTCTTTCTCGGTAACGGCCGGTTTGACGAGATGGTTCGACGGACCGGCGCTCCGCGCGACACCATGGCGGCCAGGCTGCGCGCTCTTGTCGGCTCAGGCATCCTCGAGCGACGTCAGTATTCCGACCGTCCCGCTCGGTTCGACTACCACCTCACCCCTGCGGGACGTGACTTGTACCCGGTCATCCTGACGCTGATGCACTGGGGTGACCGCTACCTGGCCCGGGCGAGCGGGCCGCCGCTGACGCTGGAGCACAAATGCGGCCACGAGCTAAACGCGCAGCTCATCTGCGAGGCATGCGGAGATCCGGTCTTGGTGACAGAAACGAAGCCGGTAAGAATCCGGTAGCCCTATCGCTCGCCGAGACGGCAGAGAGTCATCGTGCAGCGAGGTGCCCGCGTACCAGGATATGCAGATAGTTCAGGACAAGCGGGAGAGGCAAGGGCTGTGACCGAAGAGCAGGCGGCCGAGCGAGCCGCGGCCGCTGACGACGTCTCGATGGGCGGAATTAACACCTCGGTCGCCCATCCGGCCCGCGTCTAT
>DATAEH010000055.1:0-3053 GCA_036258115.1 Streptosporangiaceae bacterium | reverse complement strand
GCGGCGTAGACGTCGATCGTCGGCATCAGTCCGGCTCCTCGAGGAAGGCGTGCACGTCGGCGGCGAACTCGGTGTGGTGCTGGAAGAGAAAGCCGTGCGCCGAGTCCGGATAGATCGTGACCCGCGCGTCCGGGAGAAGCCCGGCCAATAGGTGCGAGTAGCGGGTCAGGATCATCGGGTCGCTGTCCCCGTTGGCAACGAAGACCGGCAGGTCGATCGCGGCGACTCGCTGGAGCAGCGAGTGGTTGGGAATCCCCCATGCGCAGACGGCGTCGTACTGCGCCTGACGGGTCTGCCAGGTCGTCGGTTCGTCTCGGTCGGTTGTCCTTCCTCCGAAGATGCGCCCGGCAGCCTGCTGGCCGGCCTCGCGACTCGCGTTGGTGGGGGCGAAGAAGACGGAGAGGTATCCCTCCGGGTTCGTCTGCGGCGCGCCGACCGCGGCGATCACCTCCGGCGCCCAGCCGTGCATTCCCGCCGCGCCTTGCGGTGCGGCGGAGGCGAGCACCACGCGCCGCAGCAGATCGGGGCGGATGAGCGCGATCTCCTGCGCGACGAAGCTGCCGATCGAGAAGCCGAGCACGTCGACCTGCTGGAGCTCCATCGCCTCAATGAACGCGATCGCGTCGTGGGCCATCACCTCGATCGTGTTCGGCGTCCCGCCGGTCGTGGCCCCGACGCCGACGTTGTCGAACGCGACCGCACGTCGATCCGCGGCGAGCGCGTCGACGAGAGCTGGATCCCAATTGTCGAGGTTGCCGCGGAAGTGCTGCAGCAGCACGAGCGGCACCTCGCTTTCGCCGAGGTCGCGATAGGCGTACTCGATTGCATTCTCGGCCGTGACGCGTTGAGTCGAGGCGTCGATGTACTTGGCTGGCGCATCAGTCGTCGCTTGTTCGCGTGTGCTTGCCATGCCGCTCCTTTCAGCTAGTCCTGCGGACCGTTGCTCTGTTCTCTTATGCGTCGCAGCGGCTTCGTGACCTTGTTGCTTATCGAGACCGGTAGGCGTAGTCTCGCCGCCATAGCCACCTACCCGCGGAGGTCCTGATGCTCACGACCAGTCTGCTCCCTGACGTCGGGATCGAGCTTCGGGAGGGTTACGCCGAAGTCGGCGATGTGAGCCTGCACGTGCTGGTCGACTTCTTCGCGCCCGCGGGATAGGCGCCAGAGGCGTGGGTACCCCTCCTTGAAGGGTGTCAGCGGAGAACCTGATCCGCTCGCTTCCGGCGCGGAATCTACCTCGGACAGGTTAGGAAAACCTCAGCCAGCACTTGATGGCGGAGATCGTGGCCCGTATCAGGTCCGGGCGAAGCACCTATTGCGGGTCCGCGGAATCTGGGCGATCCCGGTGATTGTCGGCTCGATCGTCCTGGTGCTTATCACCGTGCTCTACATCGGCTCGGCTGTGAACCCAGTCGCTCATCTGCGCGGACTGCCCGTGTCGATTGTCAACGAGGATGTCGGGGCGACGATCGGGCCGCGGCACGTCAACTTCGGCGCCCAGTTGCAGTCAGGCCTGATCGGCTCGCGCACGGTCTCGACGCAGCTGTCTCTTACGCCGGAGCAACTGTCCGCGGCGGAGGCCCGCATGAGCCGGAACGGCGCCTATGCCGCCGTCGTGATCCCATCCAACTTCACCACATCCCTGATCTCGCTGACCGGGCGTCACCTACCGGCGGAAGCCCGTGCGGGCCGGCCGACTCTTGAGCTGCTCACCAACAGGAGGGCCGGTTCCGTCGGCGTCGGCTTGGCCAGCGGTGTCGTTGCGCCGGCAGTCACCCTGGCCTCACACCAGATTGGCCGCCAGCTTCGGACCGCCCGCGTGAAGCCGACCCCTGCCGGGGCGACAAGTGCTGTGCTTGCCGATCCGATCACGCTCTCGAGCGTCGAGTACAGGCCGCTGCCACCAAGCTCCGCCCTCGGACTGAGCGCGTTCTACATCGCGCTGGTGACGCTGATGTGCGGATTCGTAGCAGGCACGATCATTAACGCAACGGTCGACGCCGGCACCGGCTACGCCGCGACCGAGATCGGGCCCAGATGGCGCCAGCGAGCTCCGCTGCCGATCAACCGCTGGCAGACCTTGCTGACAAAGTGGTTGATGGCGTTACCGATCACCGGACTACTGACCGGCCTGGCACTCGCCGTCGCTGCCGGGCTCCTCGGCATGGACGCGCCCCACGTCGCGTACCTATGGCTCTTCACTTGGCTCTGTGCGGCCAGCGTTGCCGCCGGCACCCTTGCCCTGTTCGCGATCGTGGGAACCCAGGGACAACTCATCGCGCTGATCCTTTTCGTCTACCTCGGACTCGCGTCCGCGGGCGGCACCGTCCCAATCGAAGCACTTCCCAGCACCCTCAAGCTCGTTAGCCAAATCGAACCGCTACGCCAGATCCTTTCCGGCACTCGCTCCATCCTCTACTTCGGCGCCGCGGGCAATGCCGGCCTCACCCGAGGAATCATCGCGGCCACATCAGGCCTGTTCTTCTGGCTCCTGCTCGGAGCCATGGTCGTAAGGTGGTACGACCGCAAAGGACTCGACCGCCTCCAGCCCGACCTCATCGCCTATGTGCAGCAGTCCGTCAGCGCCTACCACGCCCAAGCACAACCACAGCCCCAGCCGCAAGCACAGCCACCGCGCTCAGACCTGGGCACACCTCAGTGACGCCCGGCGGCTGCCATCTTATGTGACGTATCTGTCGAGGAAGTCGGCAATCAACTCGGCGATCTCCTCGTGATGGGTGGCGGTGGCAAAGTGGCCTGTATCGAGGAGGTGCAGCTCGGCGTCGGGGAGATCGTGGAGGTACGCGCGGGCGCCGTCGGGCGGGAAGAATTGGTCGTTTTGCCCCCACGGAAGCAGCGCGGGCGGCCGGTTGGCACGCAGGTATTCCTGCCAGCGCGGATACAGCTTGACGTTGTTTCGGTAGTCGTAGAACAGGTCGAGCATCACCTGGTCGCGCCCCGGTAGTTCGAGGTAGCGCTGGTCGAGCTCCCAGAGGTCGGGGTTGACGGTTGTCGCGTCGGCCACTCCGCCGACGTACTGCGAGCGCGTGGCG
>DATAEH010000054.1:0-41981 GCA_036258115.1 Streptosporangiaceae bacterium | reverse complement strand
TGGAGGACGAGCCCGGCGAGCCTGAGGCCGAGCACGAGGATGCGGCGGAGACCGAGGCGCATGATGATGCCCCGCCCACGGACCTCAAGAAGGACCGTAACGTCTAGCCGCAACGCGGGCCGCTCACACCGAAGGACAGGCGCAGGTGGCACCCCCTAGCAAAAGGCCGCCCCGGTCGCGGACCGGAGGCGGCCAGTCGAGGCAACCGGGAGTGACCTCCCGGCCATGGCGGTACCTGGCGGTGCTCGCTGGGCTGCTGATCGTCATGTTCGCTGTGATCATCGGCGGCGAGATAGGACACCCGGGCAACTGGCACGACAAGTTCAAGGTCGGCCTCGGCCTTGACCTGTCGAGCGGGACGACGATCACCATCAAGGCCGTCCCGCTGAAGGAGCACGGCTCAAAGTCGCAGACGCCCAGCTCCAGCGCCATGGCGCAGTCCATCGCGATCCTGAACAGCCGCGTCAACGGTCAGGGCTTCACCGGCGCGAAGGTCCAGCAGCAGGGCTCGAACCTGATCGTGGTCTCGGTGCCCGGCAAGAGCGCCGAGGAGATCTCGCCGCTCCTCAGCTCCGCGGTGCTGAGGTTCCGTCAGGTGCTGCTGCTGGCAGCTGGGCGCCCAGTTGCGTTGCCGCCGCCGGCGGCCGGCTCGACGCCGTCGCCGAGCGCCTCGCCGTCTCCTAGCGGATCGGCGAGCCCGAGTCCGTCACCTTCGGGCGGGAGCGGTCAGGCATCCGGGGCACGCGCCCTGGGCGGTACCGGCCACGCCAAGGCGTCCAGCAGCCCGACGGCATCGCCGTCGGGCAGCCCGACGTCGTCCCCGAGCAGCTCGCCTAGCCCGAGCCCGTCGCTGACCACGCGACTGCCGACTGTCGCTGACGCCTCGGGCGACGTCAGCAAGGTCACGGACAAGGCCGTGATCGCTGACTTTAACAAGCTGAACTGTGCGAACAAGCACTGGCAGCAGCAGATTTACGGCGGCAACCCGGCCAAATGGGACGACCCCTCCAAGCAGATCGTCGCCTGCGACAACCAGGGCCGCAAGTTTGTGCTCGACGTCGCGAAAGTACTGGGAACCAACCTCACCAAGGTCACCACCCAGCTCAACACGCAGAGCCAGTACGTGGTTGCCTTCAACCTGGACGGCAGCGGCGCTAAGGCGTTCGGCCAGCTCACCAGCGCGATGGTCTCGCAATACTTCAACTCGCAGACTGGCCAGGAGACATCGGTGCTCGACCAGTTCGCGATCGTGCTGGACGGCAAGGTGATTTCAGCACCCCAGGTGACGAGCGCGATCACGACGGGTTCTGGTGAGATCACGGGTGGGGGCAACGCCGGCTTCACTCGCACCGGGGCCAACAAGCTCACGAACGTGCTGAAGTACGGCGCCGTGCCGCTGGCGTTCGTCCGGCAGTCGACCACGTCGGTGTCGCCGCAGCTCGGCGCCTCACAGCTGCACGCCGGCCTGATTGCCGGCGCGATCGGCCTTGCGCTAGTGGTGGCCTACTCGATCTTGTACTACCGCGGCCTGGCGATCGTTTCGGTCTTCAGCCTGGCAACGGCCGCGCTGCTGACCTGGCTGGCCGTCATCTTGCTGTCCAAGTATCAGGGGTTCACGCTGTCACTCGCCGGCATCGCCGGCCTGATCGTCGCGATCGGCATTACCGCGGACTCGTTTGTGGTCTATTTCGAGCGATTGCGCGACGAGGTCAGGGAAGGCCGATCGCTGCGCGCCGCGGTCGAACGAGGCTGGCAGCGGGCCAGGCGAACGATCCTGGTGTCGGACACGGTCTCTTTCCTCGCGGCGCTGCTGCTCTACATCATCGCGGTCGGCGACGTACGAGGGTTCGCGTTCACGCTGGGCCTGACGACGCTGATCGACATCGTGGTCGTGTTCTTGTTCACCAAGCCGATGGTCACCCTGCTTGCCGGGACCAGGTTCTTCAGCCAGGGTCACAAGTGGTCAGGTCTAGATCCCGCCAGGCTCGGGGCGAAGTCTCCGTGGCGCGGCTCGCGGCGGACGCCCGCCCGCCCGGCCACCGGCGGCGCCGCGGCCTCCGCCGCCCGCACCTCCCCGAAGGAGGCCTGATGTCCAGGCTCGGCAACATCGGCGGGCGGCTGTACCGTGGCGAGGTCTCCTTTGACTTCGTGGGCCGGCAGAAGCTGTGGTACCGGATATCCGGCGCGATCCTGGTGATCAGCATCGCCGCGCTGCTGATCTTCCGGCTGCAGTACAGCGTCGACTTCAAGGGCGGCTCGGTCTATTCGTTCAAGGCCCCGGCAGCTACGACCACCCAGGTCACCAATACGGTCACCAACGCCGGCGGCGGCAGCAATCTCACGGTCCAGCAGGTCGGCGGGAACAGCTGGAAGGTGCAGACCGAAGTACTCGGGCAGCACCAGCAGTTCGAGGTCCAGAACGCGCTCGCAGACAGGTTCGTAGGCGGCCACGCCAGCCAGGTCAGCCTCCAGTCAGTCGGGCCGAGCTGGGGGAGCCAGATCTCGCTGAAGGCACTCGAGGCGCTGCTCGCGTTCCTCGTCGTGATCGTGCTCTATCTCTCGCTCGCCTTCGAATGGCGGATGGCGACGGCTGCGCTGATCGCGTTGATCCACGACATCGTGATCACGGTGGGCGTCTATGCCCTACTGAGATTCCAGGTCAGCCCCGCAACGGTGATCGGCCTGCTGACCATCCTCGGTTACTCGCTCTACGACACCGTCGTGGTCTTCGACAAGGTCAGGGAGAATACGGCAGGCCTGCTCGCGACCAGGCGGACCACCTACAGCGAAGCCGCCAACCTGGCGCTGAACCAGACCCTGGTCCGGTCCATCAACACCTCGCTGATCGCCCTGCTGCCGGTGGGCGCAATCCTCGCCGTCAGCATCTTCCTGCTGGGCAACGGCGAGCTGAAGGACCTGTCGTTGGTGCTCTTCGTCGGCATGCTGTCCGGCACCTACTCCTCGATCTGCATCGCGACGCCGGTGCTCGCCGATCTGAAGGAGCGCGAGCCGGACTTTCGGCAGCTGCGGAAACAGATCGCCCAGCGTGCCTCAAGCGTTAAGCGGCAGGCGAAGGTCGCCGTCGGTACGCCTGGCGCAGGCCCGGTCGGCCAGGAGGAGCCAGAGCCCGCCGCCGCCGAGGTGCCGACCGACGAGGTCGAGCCGGACGCCCCAGACGCCACGGCTGTCACCGCCGCCCGGCCCGCTCCAGGTTCGGGCGCTCCGCGGCCGGTGGCGGGACCGAGGCAGCAGCCGCGCCGGTCTAGCGCTTCCCAGCGACGGCCCTCAGGCAAGAAGAAGCGCAGGTAGGGGTGCCGTCCTCGTTGTCCGGGTCACCTGCGCTGCCGCGCGACGAGCAAGGCGACATCGCCGCCACCTTGCGCAGGCTGATCAGGGACGTGCCCGACTATCCGCAGCCCGGGGTCATCTTCAAAGACATCACCCCGCTGCTCGCCGACGCGGCAGGTTTCGCGGCAACGATCGACGCGCTCGCGGCCGGCAGCGACTCGATCGACAAGGTGGTCGGGATCGAGGCGCGCGGCTTCATTCTGGCTGCGCCCGTCGCCTGCCGGCTCGGTGTCGGGTTCGTGCCCGTACGCAAAAAGGGAAAGCTGCCTGGCACTACCTACGCGCAGACCTACGAGCTGGAGTACGGCACTTCCACGGTTGAGGTGCACGTGGATGCCTTCAGTCCTGGCGACCGGGTTCTGATAATCGACGACGTGCTGGCGACCGGTGGCACGGCGGCGGCGACCGCGCAGCTGATCAGGCGCAGCGACGCCGAAGTGGCGTCGCTGAACGTCCTGATCGAGCTGGGATTCCTCGGCGGCCGGGCCAAGGTGCCTGACCTGGATATCCGGCCGCTCCTCCAGATTTAGGACGTCGCCGACGCAATCCCTGCATTCTGGCCAAACGCCTCGGCAGGCCAGACCCGAGCCTTCACCCTGCGCGGATACACTAGTGGCTTCAGCTGACGCGAGGAGCGGCAGTGGCCGGTGACACAGCTACGGCCAAGACGGCCGAAAGCGGAGTCACCCAGGAGGCTGCGGGGCACAGCGCCGAAGAACACGACCTGCCAGCGGCCGCTAATGGGGTGACCCCGCCTGCTGGCACGCCCGCCGCCAAGCCGGCGCCGGACGGCTCGGACGGTCATTCCGGAACCAAGGCACCGTCCCGCGAGCGTGGCAAGAACCGGCAAGCGGCCTCCGATTCGCCCACCCGCTCGATGCCGCGCGATCTGTCAACGGCGGACGGGTTCACGTCAGGTTCTGGTTCGTCTGGTCATACCAGCGTCAGGCGCAGGCTCGGCCGGTTGGCCGCCGCCAGGGGCGGCGGCGTCAACCCGGTTCTTGAGCCGCTGATCAGGACGGTACGAAACACGCACCCGAAGGCCGATACCAAGCTGATCGAGCGCACGTACGACGCAGCGGCGCGCTATCACGCCGGCCAGCTGCGCAAGAGTGGCGACCCTTACATCACCCACCCGCTCGCCGTGGCCACGATCCTTGCCGAGCTAGGCATGAGCCACGAGGCGCTGTGCGCGGCGCTGCTGCACGACACGATTGAGGACACCTCGTACACGCTCGATGAGCTGCGTCGTGATTTCGGTGACGAGATCGCGACCCTCGTCGACGGCGTCACCAAGCTGGACAAGGTCAAATACGGCGAGGCCGCGCAGGCGGAGACCGTGCGCAAGATGGTTGTTGCCATGTCGCGCGACATTCGCGTGCTGGTGATCAAGCTTGCCGACCGGCTGCACAACATGCGGACGCTGCGTTACCTGCCAAGGCCGAAGCAGGAACAGAAGTCCCGCGAGACGCTCGAGATCTACGCCCCGCTAGCGCACCGGCTCGGGATGAACACGGTCAAGTGGGAGCTGGAGGATCTGGCCTTCGGGACCTTGTTCCCCAAGCGCTACGACGAGATCGCCCGCCTGGTCTCCGAGCGCGCGCCGCGCCGCGAGGCGTTCATCCAGGAGGTCATCGAGGAGGTCTACGCGGACCTGCGCGAGTCGAAGATCAAGGCAAAGGTCACCGGCCGGCCGAAGCACATGTACTCCGTGTACCAGAAGATGGTCGCCAGGAACGTGGGCTTCGACGAGATCTACGACCTGGTCGGCATCCGCGTCCTCGTTGACACCGTCCGGGATTGCTATGCGGTCCTTGGCGCCGTCCACGCCCGGTGGAATCCGGTGCCAGGGCGGTTCAAGGACTACATCGCGATGCCGAAGTTCAACATGTACCAGTCGCTGCACACGACAGTGATCGGCCCTGGCGGCAAGCCGGTCGAGCTACAGATCAGGACTTGGGGCATGCACCGGCGGTCCGAGTATGGCGTCGCGGCGCACTGGAAGTACAAGGAAGAGGTCGCGACCGGCCGCAGCCCGTCCGATATGGTCTGGCTCAGGCAGCTCGTGGACTGGCAGCGCGAGACGGCCGATCCCGCCGAGTTCCTTGAGTCGCTGCAGTTCGAGGTCGGCAGCGCCGAGGTGTACGTGTTCACGCCGCGGGGCGAGGTGATCGCGCTTCCGCAGGACTCGACGCCGGTGGATTTCGCCTACGCGATCCACACCGAGGTGGGCCACAGGACCGTGGGCGCCAAGGTCAACGGCCGGCTGGTGCCGCTCGAGTCGCCGCTGTCCAACGGCGAGACCGTCGAGATCCTAACCTCCAAGGCGCCCGACGCAGGGCCGAGCCAGGACTGGCTGGGCTTCGTGAAGAGCGCGCGAGCCAGGAACAAGATCAAGCACTGGTTCTCCAAGGAGCGTCGCGAGGCCTCGGCAGACACCGGCAAGGCCATGATCGCCAGGACAATGCGCAAGCAAGGCCTGCCCCTGCAGCGGCTCGCCACGGCCGACGCGCTGCAGGCCATCGCGCTCGAGCTGCGCTATCCGGACCTGGCCGGCCTGTACGCCGCGATCGGCGACGGTCACGTCAGCGCGCAGTCGGTGGTCGCCAAGCTGGTCAGGTCGGCCGGCGGGCTCGCCGGAGCGCAGGAGGACCTGGCCGAGGCCACCGTGCTGACCAGGCCGACCAGCCCGCGGCCGGTCACCGGCGACTCGGGCGTCGCAGTAGAGGGTGCGGCCGATGTGTGGGCCCGGTTGTCCAAGTGCTGCACTCCGGTCCCGGGCGACAAGATCATCGGCTTCGTGACCAGGGGCAACGGAGTGTCGGTGCACCGCACGGACTGCGTCAACGTGGCACACCTGATCGAATCAGAGCCCGAGCGGACCGTCACCGTGCACTGGGCGCCGCGGGAGAGCTCGCGGTTCCTCGCCGCGATTCAGGTCGAGGCGCTCGACCGCACGGGCCTGCTCTCAGACATCACCAGGTCGATCTCCGAGCAGCACGTGAACATCTTGTCCGCCTCGGTCACCACCAGGCGCGATCAGGTCGCGCTGAGCAAGTTCACCTTTGAGATGGCCGATCCTGAGCACCTGCGCCATGTGCTGCGCGCGGTCCGCACGATCGACGGCGTCTACGACGCCCACCGCGTTACCAGCTGACCTGCCGACTCCCGCCGCGCCGTCAGGGTCTGGGTTCAGCTGGTGAGGTCGGCCAGGGTCTTCTCCGCCTCGGCGAGCCATCCTCGCCTGGTCTGCAGCGCCGATGAGGCGCGCTCGCGGGCGTCGTCGTCGCCCTTCTCGTTGGCCTGCTCGAGCTGGCTCTCCAGCTTCTGGATCGTGCTGCGGATCTGATCGACCGTGTCCCGTGCCCGCGACAGCGCCTCCGGGTTGGTCCTGCGCCACTGGACGTCCTCGGCCTTGCGGACAGCGTCGTCGACCTTCTTCAGTCCGCCTTCCAGCCGATCCTGAGCCTCCCTTGCGACGGACCCGATCTTGTCCCAGCGCTGGTGGATCGACCGCAGGGCTCCTCTGGCCGCCTTGGGGTCGCTGATCGGGAGCAGCTTCTCGGCCTCGGCCAGCAGCTCTTCCTTCGCCGTCGCGCGCTCGCGGAGCTGGTTGTCCTTGGCGGACATGGCGGCAGAACGCGCCTCGAAGAAGGTGCTCTGTGCGGCCCTGAACCGCTTCCACAGCTCGTCCTCGGACGCGCGGTCCGCGCGGCCGGCCTCCTTCCACGAAGCCATCAGCTCCCGGTAGGCGGCGGCCGTGGCAGCCCAGTCGGTCGAGCCGGACAGATCCTCGGCCCGCGCCACGATCTGCTGCTTACGCTCCCTGATGCCCTCGCGCTCCTCCTCGAGCGCGGCGAAGTAGCTCTTGCGCCGCTTGGCAAACGCGCTGCGGGCGGCTGACATGCGCTTCCACAGCACGGCCTCGGCCTGCCGGTCGCCGTGCGGCGCGGCCTTCCATTCGTCCAGGAGCTCCTTGAGCCGCTCGCCGCTGGTCTTCCAGTGCGTCGCCTCGGCGGCAAGCTTCTCGGCCTCGACGACGATCCGCTCTTTGGTCCCGATGGCTTCGACCCTGGCGCGGTCACGGGCGGCCTTGTGCTCCTGCTGGCGAACGTCGGCTTGCTCCGACAGCGCGTCCAGCCTGCGCTTGAGCCCGTCAAGGTCACCGACGGCCTTGGCTTCGCCGATCGCGGCATGCAGCCTGGAGATGGTTGACTTCGCCTGTCCCGGCGCGAGGTCGGTCGCGTTGATCCTGCGCTCGAGCAAGCTCACCTCGGTCGCAAGCGACTCGTAGCGGCGGGTGAAGAAGGCGAGCGCCTCATCCGGGCTGCCTGCCTGCCAGATCCCGACTACGCGCTCACCCTCTGAGGTGCGCACGTAGACGGTTCCGTCGTCGGCTACCCGGCCCCACGGATGGCTCTCGGTGCTCACCGCTTACCTCCTGCTAGTACCTGGACCAGACATGCCTGGCCTGGCATGCCCCCGATCAGGTTTTCTTGATGCTCACGCTCTCGATCACGACCTTCTCCTTCGGATGGCCGTCTGAGGATCCGCTCGTCGTTCCTGCATTCGCCACCTTCTGTATGACGTTCAAGCCCGCCGTGATCGTCCCGAACGGCGTGTAGCTGGGCGGCAAGCTTGTGTCCTTGTACACGAGAAAGAACTGGCTTCCGTTCGTATTAGCCCCGGAGTTGGCCATCGCGACCGTCGCCGCCTGGTATGTCGCGCCCGTCAGGTTCTCGTCATTGAACTTGTAACCTGGCCCGCCCGAGCCTGTTCCTGTCGGGTCGCCGCACTGCAGCACGAATATCCCGCTGGTGGTGAGCCGGTGGCACTGTGTGTTGCTGAAGAAGTTCTTGCTGGCCAGGTAGACGAAGGAGTTGACCGTGCAGGGCGCCTTGGTGTTCAGCAGGTTGATGACGATGTCGCCGCGGTTGGTCTTCAGAGTCGCCTGATAGGTCGCCTTCAGGTCTGGCTTGGTCGGCGGGCGGCCGACGTTGCGTGAGGCCGGCGGGCTCGGCGTGTACGTGCAGCTCGTGACGGGTCCGGTCGGGGTGGGGCTCGGCGTGAAAGACGGGCTCGCACTCGACGTGTGCTTTGTGCTGGCGCTGGCGTTGCTGTTCAGGCGCACGATGGTGAAGGCGACGATCCCGGCGAGCACCAGCAAGACCGCCGCACCCGAGATCCACTGCGCCATCTTGCGAGTGCGCCGCTGGCGCTCAGCCTCGCGGGCCTCGCGCCGCTGATGGCGCTCCCTGGCCAGTCTGCGCTGACGCTCCTGCTTACCAGCCACCCGCCCAACCTTTCCGTTATCGACCGTAGTGGCCTATTGAAAAACTTCGCGCATGCTATCTGGACCAGGCAAGTTCTTATGTGTTGTGTTATCGGTTCGACGCTCCAACCGCGCCGTCTTGTAACTGGCTGCACCAACTGTCCCGCCAGCCGGGAATGCCGGCATTGTCCCGCGCCGGTAGGCCGGCAGCCTCCGTCGGTAGCCTGTGTGCATTGTGGGCTCAGCCAAGATTGCTGGTGAGCAAGCAGGCCCGCTGCCCGCGCCCACCAGGAGGTCACCATGCTGATCGCAGGATTCCCGGCCGGCTCCTTCGCCGCCAACTGTTACATCGTGGCATCCGAACCCGGCGCCGAGTGCCTGATCATAGATCCTGGTCAGGACGCCGAAGCAGGCATCGAGGAGCTGGTCGCCAAGTACCGGCTGCGGCCAGCCGCCGTCCTCGCCACGCACGGGCACATCGATCACATCTGGTCGGTCGCTCCGGTTTGCGGCGCGAGGAACATCCCGGCATATATCCACCCCGACGACCGCGGTCTGCTCAGCGATCCCGCGCGCGGGATTTCCCTGCTGGCGGGCCAGCAGCTCTTCGGCGGCATCACCTTCACCGAGCCCGATGACGTGCTTGAGCTCGCCGACGGCATGACGCTCGAGCTGGCCGGGATCAGCATGGTGGTCGATCACGCGCCAGGGCATACGCCGGGTTCTGTTACGTTCCGCCTGCCAGACACAATGTTCACCGGCGACCTGCTGTTCGCCGGCTCCATCGGGCGGACAGACCTGCCGGGCGGCGACTATCAGACGATTCTCGATAGCCTGGCTCGCGTCTGCCTTCCGCTGCCAGACGACACCGTCGTGCTTGCGGGCCATGGCCCGCAGACCACAATCGGCGCGGAGCGGGCAACCAATCCGTTCCTGGCCGGGCTGACGCCCCCCGCAGGTCCTGGGCGAACGCCCGCCTCAGGTACTGCCAGGGGCTTGTAGCAGGCCAGTCACCATAGAAGGGCTGGACCGAGATGATCCGCACGCATGAGGCGGGCGCGCTGCGCGCCGCACAGGCGGGACAGCAGGTCACGCTGGCGGGCTGGGTCGCACGGCGCAGGGACCACGGTGGCGTGGTGTTCATTGACCTACGGGACGGCAGTGGTGTCGTCCAGGTCGTGATGCGCGCGGAGGACGTCGCGCACGACCTGCGGGCCGAATTCTGCGTGCGCGTTATCGGCGAGGTCAGGCGCCGGCCGGCGGGCAACGAGAACCCCGAGCTGCCGACTGGCGAGATCGAGGTAGCGGCAGGCGAGATCGAGATCCTGTCCGAGGCGGACCCGCTGCCGTTCCCGATCGAAGGTCACGGAGCAGCGGGCGCGGGCGCCACCGACCTCAACGAAGAGGTTCGGCTGAAGTACCGGTACCTGGACCTGCGGCGCGCCGAGATGGCGGCGGCCCTGCGGGCCAGGTCTGCGGCCTCGTACCTGGTCAGCGACGTGATGCGCGACCACGGCTTCGTGAACGTGGAGACACCGTTCCTGACCAGGTCCACCCCGGAGGGTGCCAGGGACTTCCTCGTCCCCGTGCGGTTGCAGCCGGGCAGCTGGTACGCGCTGCCGCAGTCGCCGCAGCTGTTCAAGCAGCTCCTGATGGTCTCGGGGATGGAACGGTATTACCAGCTGGTGCGCTGCTTCAGGGACGAGGACTTCAGGGCGGACCGGCAGCCCGAGTTCACCCAGGTCGACATCGAAATGTCATTCGTCACCAGGGCGGACGTGATTCAGGTGGCCGAGGATCTCGTCCAGTCGCTGTGGCGCGAGATCGCCGGTTACGAGCTGCCGAGACCGATCCCGCAGATGACCTACGCGGACGCGATGGCCAGATACGGGTCTGACAAGCCTGACCTGCGATTCGCCTCCGAGCTTGTGGACCTGACCGAGTACTTCGCCAGCACCGGGTTCCGGGTCTTCCAGGCCGAGCATGTCGGTGCCGTCGTCATGCCTGGCGGCGCTGGCCAGAGCCGCAAGGAACTTGACGGCTGGCAGGACTGGGCCAAGTCGCGCGGGGCGAGGGGCCTGGCCTACGTCCTGATAGGGCCGGACGGCGCCGTCTCCGATGCCGGCCCGGTGATCAGGCATCTGTCCGACGAGGAGCGAGCGGGGTTGCCGGCGGCTACCGGCGCGGGGCCGGGCGACTGTGTGTTTTTCGCCGCCGGAACGCCCGCGGCGGCCCGCGCCTTGCTCGGCGCGGCCCGGCTCGAGATCGGCGATCGGTGCGGGCTTATTGACCGCAACGCCTGGGCGTTCACCTGGGTCGTCGACGCTCCGATGTTCGAACGGGTTGGGGAGGGCGGGGCTAGCAGCGAAGGAGGCTGGACGGCGGTGCATCACCCGTTCACCGCGCCACTGCCTGAGTGGGCCGACAAGTTCGCGGCCGAGCCCGCCGGCGCTCTTGCGGACGCCTATGACCTGGTCTGCAACGGCAACGAAATCGGCGGCGGCTCGATCAGGATTCACCGGCCTGCGATGCAGCAGCAGGTGTTCGACGTGATCGGGCTGTCCAGGGACGAGGCCAGGTCTCAGTTCGGTTTCCTGCTTGATGCCTTGCGCTTCGGCCCGCCACCGCACGGCGGCATCGCCTTCGGCTGGGACCGGATGCTAATGCTGCTTACTGGCCGCGAGACGATCAGGGACGTCATCGCGTTCCCGAAGGCAGCCTCCGGCAACGACCCGCTGACGGGTGCGCCTACCCCGATCACCACCGAGCAGCGAAAGGAAGCTGGCGTCGACGTTCTCGCCCCGGCCAGGTCACGGCCCGCGGAAGAGGCGCCGGAGGCGGGCTGAACACCTGACGCCGGCTGGCCGGCAGTATCGCGGAGTATGGTCAAGCCGTGGCAGGTAGGGACACGCGATCGCAGCAGCGAGGCGGGGGGACCAGGGCGGCCGGCGGTCAGGGACAGCAGGGCGCCAGCCTGTTCGACGCTGCCGGGGAAGAGGCCGCCAGGGCCGTCGCGCCGCTCGCTGTCCGGATGCGGCCAAGGAACCTGGACGAGGTTCGTGGTCAGCCGCACTTGACCGGGCAGGGTTCCCCGCTGCGCAAGCTCGTTGAACATGCCGCGCCGATGTCGGTGCTGTTGTGGGGGCCGCCTGGGACCGGCAAGACCACGCTGGCCTACGTGCTCAGCCAGGTAACGAGCAGGCGGTTCGTCGAGCTGTCGGCCGTCTCGGCGGGCGTCAACCAGGTGCGGGCTGCGATCGAGAGCGCCAGGGCAGAGCTCGGTATGACGGGCGCCCAGACGCTGTTGTTCATCGATGAGGTGCACCGCTTCAACAAGGCACAGCAGGACGCGCTGCTGCCCGCGGTGGAGAACCGCTGGGTCTCATTCGTCGGGGCGACCACGGAGAACCCCTCGTTCTCGGTCGTGGGCCCTTTGATGTCCAGGTCGCTTCTGCTTACGCTGCGGCCGATTCCCGATGAGGACATGCGCGACTTGATCCAGCAGGCCCTCTCCGATGAGCGCGGACTCGGCGGCACGGTCAGCCTGGCCGAGGATGCCGTCGAGGAACTGCTCAGGCTGGCCGGCGGCGATGCGCGGCGTGCACTGACGTACCTGGAGTCGGCGGCGCTCGGGGTTGACCAGGGTGGCGTGATCGATACCGAGGTCCTGGCACGGGCGGTGGACAGGGTCGCCGTCCGCTACGACCGGGCCGGTGACCAGCACTACGACGTGATCAGCGCGTTCATCAAGAGCATCAGGGGCAGCGACGTGGACGCGGCACTGCACTACCTGGCCCTGATGATCGAGGCGGGCGAGGATCCGCGGTACATCGCCAGGCGCCTGATCGTGCATGCGAGCGAGGACGTGGGGATGGCCGATCCTTCCGCCCTGCCCGTCGCTGTCGCCGCAGCGCAGGCTGTGGAATTTGTCGGACTGCCTGAGGTGCGCATTAACCTGGCCCAGGCGGTGATTCACCTTGCGTTGGCACCGAAGTCCAATGCGGTGATCAGGGCCATCGGGGCGGCATCGGAGGACATTCGGTCAGGCCATTCCGGGCCGGTGCCGACACACCTGCGGGACACGAGCTACCGCGGAGCGGCCAGGCTGGGGCACGGCAAGGGTTATTTGTATCCGCACGACTTCGCTGAAGGTATTGTCCGGCAGGACTACCTGCCAGAAGTCGCGGCCGGGCACCGCTATTACGAGCCAACGCGCCATGGCGCCGAATCAAGGTACGCCGACCGGTTGGAGCGGATCAGGTCGGTGCTCAACGGCGCAGCACCTGAACCAGAAGAAACTGGCGGTGCAGGCGGCAGCGACGCCTGAAACTCCGAAGCGCGGCGAGAGGCCCTGAATAGCAAGCGATAGGGTCGGGCGACATAGCCATTGACCGCAGAGCGCGCCGGAAGGGAGCGGAGGCCTTGTGAATGCCGGGCAACTGGCAGCGCTGATCGCGGCCGCGTTCTTCGCGATCGCCATGTGCGCGGCCGTATACGTGCTGGCCAGATTCGCAAAGCTGATCTCGGCGGCGACGGCGCTCGTAACCAGCTATCAGGCAGGAGCCGATGAAGTGCTGGCCCGATCGAGGGCCGCGGTCGAGCGGGCCGACCAGCAGCTGGCACGAACCGGCGCGATGGCAGACGGCGTCGACGCGGTGGCCGCGAGCATGTCCGAGCTGTCGGTTCAGGTCTCGGCGGTCGCTGGAACTGCGAGGCTGATCGCATCCGGCCTTGGCGCGCCAGTGCTGAGGCTCGCCGCGGCCGGTCATGGCGTCAGGCACGCCCTCGCCGTCCGCCGCTCTGCGCGTCCGGCCAGCATTCCCTCGCCCGACGGCGGTCGGCGCACGGCCTTGCCCGGGAGCGAGAACGGCGACAGTAGCCGGGCACGGCTGACGGGCAGCGTTCCAGCGATGCGGACCCAACCGCGCCGGGAAAACTGGCGGGAGCGGACGGAGCGCGTCAGGGCCGCCCGCGATAGGGCGCAGCGATGATCCGGCGCGGGTTCTGGCTGCTGCTCGGCGCGGCCCTGGGTATCTCCGGCTACCGTAGGCTCACTAGAGCCGCGAAGGCGCTGGTGCCGCATGGCGCGATGGTCGGCCAGCTGCAAAGGCGGACGCCAGCGGTTACGCACGCCAGCCGGGGTGCCGGCCGTGCTGGTGCTGAAACGATCGCCTTCGTCCGCGATGTCCGCGTCGGAATGGCGGACTACCTTGACCGGCACCACGAGATATGAATCCGCTGCACGCGGTTCAGGCAATACCCTCGTAGGTCAGAAACCCGCTCATTGCGGCGGGGTACGAGCCGCGGGCAGCACTGCAGCAACCAGAATCTGCAGCACCGACAACCCTAAGGATGGCCGTTGATGGAGTCGGCAGAGATCGCACGCCGTTTCCTTGAGTACTTCAGCGAGCGCGGGCACACGGTCGTCCCATCGGCCAGCCTCGTTGCGGAGGACCCTACGCTGCTACTGGTCAACGCCGGAATGGTGCCCTTCAAGCCGTATTTCCTCGGCCAGCTCGTGCCGCCGTTCCCCCGGGCCGTAAGCGCGCAGAAGTGCGTCCGCACGCCGGACATCGACGAGGTCGGCAAGACGACCAGGCATGCGACGTTCTTTCAGATGCTCGGCAATTTCTCCTTCGGCGACTACTTCAAGGACCAGGCCATCCCGCTCGCTTGGGAGCTGCTGACCAGGCCAGAGCCAGATGGCGGCTTCGGTTTCCCCGAGAGCAGGCTGTGGGCAACGGTCTACACCGGTGACGATGAGGCCTACTCCATCTGGCGGAACGTTGTCGGCCTGCCCGCCGAGCGGATCCAGCGCCGCGGCCTCGCCGACAACTACTGGCACATGGGAGTGCCAGGGCCTGGCGGGCCTTGTTCAGAGATCTATTACGACCGCGGCCCCGAATACGGCAGGGATGGCGGGCCGGAGGTCGACGAGGACCGATACCTCGAATTCTGGAATCTGGTCTTCATGCAGTACCAGCTCAGCGCGGTCCGCAGCAAGATCGACTTCGACACGCAAGGCGAACTGCCTTCACGCAACATCGACACCGGAATGGGCCTGGAGCGCATGGCTGTGCTGCTGCAGGGCGTCGACAACATCTACGAAGTCGACACCATGTGGAAGGTGCTAGAGCGGGCAGCCGAGCTGACCGACCAGAAGTACGGCCGGGATCCGGCGAGCGACGTGGCCCTGCGGGTCGTGGCCGATCACACCAGGGCGGCGGTGATGCTGGTTGCCGACGGCGTGATCCCGTCCAACGAGGGCCGAGGCTATGTGCTTCGCCGGATCCTCCGGCGCAGCGTCCGTGACCTGCGCCTGCTCGCGGGATCGCAGCGCGGCGGCGACGGCGGGCGGGGCGGCTCAGGCGAGCGCTACCTGCATGAGCTTTCCTCGGTCGCGATCAATGCGCTCGGCGACCAGTATCCGGAGCTGATCACGGACGCTCCGCACATTCACACGGTGCTGGACGCCGAGGAAGCAGCGTTCCTCGGCACGCTGCGGACCGGTACCGCGATCTTCGACGCGGCGGTCGAGGAAATGGGCCGCAAGGGCGAGCGTTCGCTCAGCGGCATGCAGGCGTTCCAGCTGCACGATACCTATGGTTTCCCGATCGACCTCACCCTGGAGATGGCTGCAGAGCAGGGATTGAGTGTCGATGAGGATGGCTTCCGGCGGCTGATGGCCGAACAGCGGCAGCGCGCGAAGGACGACGCGGCAGCGAAGAAGACCGGCAACGCCGACATCTCTGTGTTCGCGCAGTTCCTCGAACGGACCGGCAGGGTTGTCTTCACCGGCTATGACGAGGTCACATCGGACGGGACAGTCCTAGGGCTTCTCGTGGGCGGCGCGTCTGTGCCGGCGGCCGGGGCGGGTGCCGAGGTGGACATCGTCTTGGACCGGACGCCGTGCTACGCCGAGGGCGGCGGCCAGCTCGCCGACATGGGCACCATGCGCGCGGTGGGGAGCAGCGCGAGCGACGGAGCGACGATCGAGGTGCTCGACGTCCAGGCGCCTGTGCCCGGCCTGATCGTGCACCGGTGCCGCATCGCATCGGGTGAGATCGCTGTCGGTGACATGGTGCACACCGAGATCGACATCGAGCGGCGACGGGCGATCTCGCGCTCGCATACCGCCACGCACCTGGTGCACCGGGCGTTCCGCGGTGCGCTCGGCGAGTCGGCGGCGCAGGCTGGCTCGGAGAACTCTCCTGGCCGATTCAGGTTCGACTTCACCTCGATCGGGGCGGTGCCGCCCGCGGTCCTTGCTGACGCCGAGGACGAGGTCAACGAGGTACTGATCAACGACCTCGACGTCCGGGCTTTCCACACCACGATTAGTGAGGCGCGGGCGATGGGCGCGCTGGCGCTGTTCGGCGAGAAGTACGGCGAGCAGGTTCGCGTGGTCGAGGTCGGCGATTACTCACGTGAGCTATGCGGCGGCACCCACGTGGTCAGATCGGGCCAGCTCGGCCTCGTGAAGATCCTGGGCGAGTCGTCGATCGGTTCAGGAGTGCGCAGGGTCGAAGCGCTTGTCGGCATCGACGCCTTCCGCTTCCTCGCTCGCGAGAGCCTGCTGGTCAGCCAGCTCTCCGAACAGCTCAAGGCGCCGCGAGCGGATCTGCCGGACCGGATCGCCGGCATTGTCAGCAAGCTCCGCGACGCGGAGCGCGACATCACTCGCATGCAATCGGCGCAGCTCGCGAACGTGGCCACTGACCTGGTGTCGCGGGCTGAGGAAGTGAACGGCGTGCTGTACGTGGCCCATCAGGTGCCGGACGGAACGCCGGCTGACGGCATCCGCAAGCTTGCGCTTGACATCCGCGGCCAGATCTCTGCCGAGCGGCCAGGCGTGGTTGTCGCGGCCGGTGTGCCCTCCGACAGGCCGGCGATCGTGGTTGTGCTGAATGACGCTGCCAGATCGCGGGGCCTGCGGGCCGGTGAGCTGATCCGCACCGCGACCGCGGCGCTTGGCGGCCGAGGCGGCGGCCGGGACGACATCGCGCAGGGCGGCGGAGCCGCGCTCGGAGACCAGGCAGCCCAGGCCCTGACCGAGGCGTTTGGTGCGGTTCGCGGTGTTATTGGGGGCATCGCGCCGGCGGGTAGCGTAACGTGAGATCGTGCCGCAGCCAAGTCGTGTCGCTTCTGAGACCGGCCGCAGGGAGCCAGGCTCCTTGAGGCCGGGCGCCAGGCTTGGCATTGATCTCGGATCGGTTCGGATCGGGGTCGCGAGTAGTGATCCTGGTGGCCTTTTGGCAAGCCCGCTGCAGACGGTGCGGCGCGGACGTGGTGATCTCGACCAGATTGCCCAGCTAGCGGCCACCCGCCAGGTGACCGAAATTGTGGTAGGACTCCCAACCAGCCTTTCCGGAAGTGCTGGACAGGCCGCTGACCAGGCTCGATACTTTGCGGAAACGCTCGCGGGCGTAGTGGCTCCAATTCCGGTCCGGCTCGTCGACGAGCGTTTCACGAGCGTCATCGCCCACGCAGCGCTTGCGCAGGGCGGCCGCAACTCCAGGGAGCGCCGTACTGTGATCGACGAGGCCGCTGCCGCTTTGCTGCTCCAGGGTGCGCTCGACGCTGAGCGCCAGACGGGCGCTGCGCCCGGTGAGGTTGTCGGTCCGAAGCAGGACGGTGGCTGATGGCAAGGAATAGCGGGCGTGGGTCGCGCGGCCGTCGGCATAAGCCGGACGCCGACGAGTACGGCGACGGCTACGACAACCAGTCCGGTTACAACGGCCATGGTGAGCCCTATCAGGACTCTGGCAAGGTCCAGCAACCTGCGTGGCAGGACGCTCAGAACGGCTACGGCTGGTCGGGTGGGTACGGTCAGCAAGACGACTACAGCGGATCGGATCGCTATGGCGGTGGGGGCGGCTATTCCGATCAGCACGGCTATGCCGATCAGCACGGCTATGCCGATCAGCACGGCTATGGCGAGCAATCAGGCTACTCCGATCCGCTGAGCTATCGCGGTCAGGGTGACTATGGCGCAGATAGCTATGGCGCAGGCGGCTATGGCGCAGATAGCTATGGCGCAGGCGGCTATGGCGCAGGTGGCTATGGCGATCAGGGCGGTTACGCAGAGCCGGACAGTTATGGCGCCCATGGCGGTTACCCGGTGCCCGAAAACTATGGCGATCAGGGCGGATACGGCGGTTCCGGGTACGACCAGTCGGGTTACGGAGAATCCGGCTACGGGGGAGCCGATGGCTACGGGGACCCGAACGGCTACGGCCCGGCGGGCGGGAGACGCGGCTACGGCGATGGCGCGTACTCAGCAGAACAGGGCTTTACCTCCACCGACCCGTACGGCCACGGCGCTGATTCATATGGTCGCCAGGACGCTGATCGCAACCAGGCATCCGGCGATCAGTGGCAGGACGGGTACGGGCGAGCCGATCCGCTGAGCGACTCGTTCCGTCGGGACGAGTTGAGTAGTTACGGCGGAGCGGATACCGGGTCGCACAGTAGCTGGGCGTTTAGCCCTGGTTACGGCCAAACTGGCCAGGGGTACTCCCCAGATGGTCAGGGTAACGACGCGGGCGGTGCGGCGGACGAGCCCTTCCCTGGCGACTCGGCCGGCGGGTTCGCCGCCGACTCTGGGACCTTCGGCCGACCCGACACCGGCTCCTTCGGCCGTCCCGACACCGGTTCCTTTGGCCGGCCCGACACCGGCTCCTTCGGTCGGCCCGACACCGGCTCCTTCGGTCGGCCCGATACGGGTTCCTTCGGCCGGCCGGATACCGGCGCATTCGACGTCGCCGATTCGAGCACTTTCGGCCGGCCGGACACTGGTTCGTTCAGCAGGGCCGACTCGAATATCCGCCGCCTTCCTACCGGTTCCTTCGACCGTGACGGTGACTACGACGTCGACGGCGACCGCGATCCTGGTCAGGACACGGGCAGCATCAGGTGGAGCTCGGGCCCGCCGCCGCTGCGCGGAGCAGAGGACGGCGACCTGCCCGGCGGTTCCGATTATCGCCGTGGCCAGGGTGACGACGACTGGCGCGATGACGAGGACGGTTTGCTCTCGCGTCGCTTCGGCCAGGCCGGCGGCATGCCCGAGCCGGCGGCGGGCGGCCGCCGATCCGCCCGCAGTCGGAAGCGTCGCGGCCGGGTGCGCGGCAAGGCTGCTTCGAGCGTCGCGATCATCGCGGTCGTGCTCGTGGTCGCGGTGGCGGGCTTCTTCGGCTATCGCTTCGTGAACGGGTGGATAACCAACCGCTATGGCGACTACAAGGGCGGAGGCACCGGCGTCGTCGAGATCACGGTCAAGCATGGTGACTCGCTGACGAGTCTGGGTCCCGAACTGGTGCAGAAGGGCGTCATCATGACGGTGCGGCCCTACGACACCGCGGCAGCTGCCGCGACGAAGTCGCTCCTGCCGGGTATCTACAAGCTGCACCATCACATGAACTCCGCGCTCGCAGTGCAGCTACTGCTTAGCCCTAAAGCCAGGAGCCAGACGAAGGTCTTGATCACCGAAGGCACCCGCGCCTCGACAATAGCTACACAGCTGGCGGCCGCCACAGGGATCAAGGTCGGCGTTTTCCAGGCCATCATTGACAAGCCGCCGCCTGAGCTCGGTATACCGAGCTGGGCCCCCAAAGGCGTGACGGCTGAGGGTTTCCTCTTCCCGGATACGTACGCGTTTACGCCACACGAAACTGCGCTGCAGATTCTCCAGCAGATGGTGCAGGAGTTCAACCAGCAGGTCGCGCAGATCCACCTCGTCTCCGACGCAGCTAAGGTCTTCACCACCCCGTATCACGCGCTCGTCGTGGCCAGTCTGATTCAGGCCGAGGGTGGCAGGCTCCAGGACTTCCCTGGCATCTCGAGGGTGGTCTGGAACCGGCTGAAGTTCCACATGAAGCTTCAGTTCGACAGCACGGTTTTCTACGCGATGGGCAAGCACGGTACCGCGATCACGCTTCAGGACGAGAAGTTCAAGTCGCTGTACAACACGTACCTGCACCCCGGCCTGCCGCCGGGCCCGATCGGCAATCCTGGAGTGGTCGCGATGCAGGCCGCGGTACATCCGGTGGCGGCGAATTACCTGTACTTCATCACGGACACAAGAGGACACGCGCCGTACGTCACCTATTTCGCCAACAGCCTTCAGAAGTTCAATCAGTTGAAGCAGAAGTACCAGGGCTGACCGAGGTGGAGCGGCGGAGCATACACGCCGCGGTGCTGGGCTCGCCGATCGGTCACTCGCTCTCGCCGGCCTTGCATTCTGCCGCCTATGCCGCTCTGGGCCTGACGTGGTGGCGGTATGAGGCGATCGAGTGCGGCGAATCCCGCCTGTCGCCGCTGCTCGACAGCTTCGGCCCTGACTGGGCCGGCTTGTCGCTGACCATGCCGCTGAAGCGGGCCGTCCTGCCGCTGCTGGACAGGCTCGATCCGCTGGTCACCGAGGTCGGTGCTGCGAACACGGTGCTGTTGGCAGCGGAGCAGCGCCTGGGCTACAACACCGACGTTGCTGGCATGGTGCGCGCGCTCGGCGCGTACGGCGTCGGCGCCGCAGCGCGCGCCACATCGGGCGATGATTCGCCCGGCACCGCGGGGCACGTCGGTCCCGTCCTCATTCTCGGCGGGGGCGCGACCGCATGCGCGGCCGTTGCCGCCATGCGCGATCTCGGCGAGCGCAGCGTCGCGGTCGCCGTTCGCGAGCCGGTCAGGGCCGCCGCGCTAATTTCGGCTGCCGAGCGCCTCGGGGTAACGGTCCAGCTGCGACCCTTTGATAGTGCCTCGCTACCCGGTGCTCGCCTGATCATTTCCACCGTTCCCGCGGCGGCCGCCGACGACATCGCCCGTGCGCTCGCCAGCCTGCGGCCTCGTCCGGGTGTCGTGTTCGATGTCAGCTATTACCCGTGGCCGAGCGCGGTCGGCCGGGCAGCTCAGAATGCCGGCGCGGTGGTCGTCGACGGGTTCGAGTTGCTGCTCCAGCAGGCGGCGTTGCAGGTTGAGCTCATGACCGGCCGGCCCGCACCGGTTGCGGAGATGCGCGCAGCCGGCCGCACCGAACTAGGCAGGCGGGCACAGATGGCGCCCAAGGCGAAGCGCTAGGACGTTTGGCCAGCGGCGTGGCGCGAGCAACCGGCGATCGCGCGAAGAGACAATCAGGCATGGTTCCAGGCTCCGTGCGCTCCGCCGAGCTGACCTGTATCGAGATCTGTGCGGGAGCCGGCGGCCAGGCGCTCGGCCTCGAACAGGCCGGTTTCGCGCACAGCGCGCTGGTAGAGAACGATCCCGCCGCCTGCGAAACGCTCAGTATGAACAGGGGATCGCGCTGGAAGATCATCGATGGCGATGTCGCCGACATCGACGGATCCGAATTCCGTCGCGCTGACCTGCTGGCGGGAGGAGTGCCATGCCCGCCGTTCTCGGTCGCCGGGCATCAGCTTGGCGAGGCCGACGAACGTGATCTCTTCCCCGAGGCGCTCCGGCTCGCCGCCGAGATCGGCCCCAGGGCTGTAATGCTCGAGAACGTGCGCGGGCTCGCGGCGAGCCGATTCGACGGCTATCGGGCGCAGGTCCGTGCACGTCTGCAAGATCTTGGCTACACGACCTGGTGGCGCTTGATGCAGGCGAGCGAGCATGGCGTGCCTCAGCTACGCCCGCGATTGGTGCTCGTCGGCATCAGGCAACCGTGGGCGGCCAGCTTCTGCTGGCCTGCGCCGCCAGGGATCGCACCGCCGACGGTGGGCGAGACACTCGCCGACCTGATGGCGGGCGGCGGGTGGCCGGGAGCGACGCGCTGGGCCAGGCGCGCGTGCGGCATCGCGCCCACGATTGTCGGAGGCAGCAGGAAACACGGCGGGCCTGACCTCGGCCCTACCAGGGCCAGAGCCGCGTGGCGTCAGCTTGGCGTCGATGGCCTCGGCATCGCTGACGCGCCCCCTGGCGAGTGGTTTCCGGTCACAGCGGTGCCACGGCTGACAACCCGGATGGTCGCCAGGCTCCAGGGGTTCCCCGACGCCTGGCAGTTCGCGGGCCGCAAGACAGCCGCCTACCGTCAAGTCGGAAACGCGTTCCCGCCGCCGGTTGCCTGCGCGGTCGGCCTCGCGATCGCCGCCGGGCTCAGGGCTGAGCCCGCGAGGCAAGGAAATAACCCTTGAGGCTTGGTGGTTGTAGCTTTCGCCGGTAACAGAGCCATACGCTGCGGCTGCGTTGTGAGTCGCTCTATGCGCTAGGCTTACCGCAAGAACTCAAAGCCCGGCTGCGCCGGGCCGCAAGCGGAGGACCACCTCGGCCACCTCCCACCTTGTCAGCACAAACAGCGTCGTTGATGCTGCGCTGCCGGCGGGTACTAGCTAGCCAGCAACGCACTGGTTAAGAGGCCGGACGTACCGGGTTTCGGTAAGTCGATTCCCAGGACGTCGCGTGGCGACGCAACGCAGGCAAGTGCCTGCGCGGCGCCTCGCTCGTGGTGGCCCCGCATGCAAGCCGTGTGGGGCTTTCTGCTTTTCACGGTGAATTGCCCGAACCGGGACTGCCCCGGCTAGGGACAGAGGTGACATTGGAGGTCACATCAGCACTGAACCTCGTATCAACGACCGTATCCGGGTACCAGAAGTTCGACTCGTAGGCCCGTCCGGAGAGCAGGTCGGGATCGTCTCCATCACTGATGCGCTGCGTCTGGCGCAGGAGGCGGACCTGGACCTCGTGGAGGTCGCGCCTACCGCTAGGCCGCCGGTCGCGAAGCTCATGGACTTCGGCAAGTTCAAGTATGAGTCGGCGCTCAAGGCCCGGGAATCGCGCAAAAACCAGGCGCAGACGGTCATCAAGGAGATCAAGATCCGGCCGAAGATCGACCCGCATGACTACGGCACCAAGAAGGGCCATGTCGAGCGGTTCCTGCGGCAGGGCGACAAGGTCAAGGTGACGATCATGTTCCGCGGACGCGAGCAGTCCAGGCCGGAGCTTGGCTACAAGCTCCTGCAGCGGCTCGCTGGTGATGTCGAGGAACTGGGCTTCGTCGAGTCGGCGCCCAAGCAAGATGGCCGGAACATGATCATGGTGATCGGTCCGCATCGCAAGAAGGCCGATGCCAAGGCCGCCCGCGCCCCAGATCGGGCCAGCGCACGGGCATCGGCTCCTGCTGCGAGCCAGAACCGGGCAGCCTCTGCCGCGCCGCGAGCAGCGGCGCCGGCCAGGTCCGCGAGCCGCCCGGCGCCTGCTGCCGCCTCAGGCAATTCGCGGCCCGAGCCACCGCGCACGACAGACAGCCCGAGGCCAGAAGCCGGTTCGAGCCAGCCTGCGCCCCGGCCCACGCCGCCACGGCCCAGCCCCGGAGCATCGGGCTCAGCGGGAGTGGCCGCTTCGGCAGCGCCGAAGCCGGCACCGCCTGCGAGCGGAGCCAGGCCAGCGGCGCCGAAGCCGGGCCCGTCTGGTGCCGCCAGGCCAGCCGGCCCGCGGCCGAGCGCACCGCGCGCGGCGGCTGCGAAGCCAGGCGACGGGCGGCCCGTGCCCACTCCGCGGGCCAGGGCCGAGTCAGCGTCGGCCGAGCAGCGCGCGGCAGGGGCAGAGGCCGGAGGCTGACGAGCTAGCCACCGGGACGACGAAGGACGCGCCCGCCGGACAGCGAGATCGGCGGGTGGAATAGGGACGCGTGCCATGAGCACGCCAGGAACGAGGGAAGCGGCGACATGCCGAAGATGAAGACGCACAGCGGTGCCAAGAAGCGGTTCCGCGTTACGGGCACCGGAAAGATCATGCGCCGCCGCGCCAACCGTGCTCACTACCTCGAGCACAAGCCGAGCACGAAGACCCGCCGCCTGGCGAACTACGTGACGCTGTCGCCTGCCGACGCCAAGAACATGAAGAAGCTGCTGGGCAAGTGACCCGGTCCGACGCAAGGGAGTCGAACACATGGCACGCGTAAAGCGGGCGGTCAATGCCCACAAGAAGCGCAGGGTGGTGCTGGAGCGCGCGAGCGGCTACCGCGGCCAGCGCTCGCGGCTATACCGCAAGGCCAAGGAGCAGCAGCTCCACTCCATGACCTATGCCTACCGGGACCGCAAGGACCGCAAGGGCGCGTTCCGTCGGCTCTGGATTCAGCGGATCAACGCCGCAGCGCGCACCCAAGGCATCACCTACAACAGGTTCATTCAGGGCCTGAAAACCGCGGGCGTCGAGGTCGATCGGAAGATGCTCGCCGAACTCGCCGTCAATGACACCGCAGCGTTCTCGGCGCTCGTCGAGGTCGCCAGGCAGGCGCTGCCCGCCGACGTCAACGAGGCGGTCGCCTAAGCTCCAGGACGCGAGGCCGCCGGGCTTCGGTCGCGCTGCCGTTCGCGCCCCGCACTCCAGTGCGCGGTGAATGAGCCATCCATTGCGCGATCTGGCGATGAATTCCACATCCATACACGGCGACGACTAGACAGCCTCCAGCCGCCACGGACGAGACGGGGCATGGCTACCAACATCCGCTCTCCGAGGGTCAGGGCCGCTAGAGCTCTGGCCAAGCGTGCGCTGCGAGAGCGGTCCCGGCAATTCCTGGCCGAAGGTCCGCAAGCGGTCAGGGAGGCGCTGAGGTACCGGTCCGATCACGGCGCGGGGACCCATCGCGGGCTGACCGAACTATTCGTTACCGGGTCAGCCCTGTCGCGGCACAGCGATCTGGTCGATGCGGCGGCCGCCGCCGGCGTGCCAGTACACGAGATCAGCGGCGAGCTGATGGCCGAGCTCGCGCAGACCGTGACTCCGCAGGGCCTGCTCGCTGTCTGCCCCTTCATCGACGTGCCGCTGGACACGCTGATCTCGGCCAGGCCACGGCTCGTGGTCGTGCTGGCCAACGTCAGGGATCCGGGAAACGCAGGCACGGTCTTGCGCACCGCTGACGCCGCGGGCGCGGGCGGTGTGATATTCGCGGCCGCCTCCGTCGACCCGTACAACAGCAAATGCGTGCGATCCTCCGCGGGGTCCCTGTTCCACCTGCCGCTGGTGACCGGGATCTCGCCCGGCGAGGCCGTGTCAGCGCTGCGCGGCGCTGGGCTCGCCGTGCTCGCGGCCGACGGAAGCGCGAAGCTCGGACTTGACCACCTCGACGCGAGCGGTCGGCTCGGCTACCCCACCGCGTGGCTGTTCGGCAACGAGGCATGGGGCCTGCCGGGCGACCTTGTCGCCCTCGCCGACCAAGCTGTTGCCGTACCGATATACGGGCAGGCAGAGAGCCTGAACCTGGCCGCTGCCGCGGCTGTATGCCTGTACGCGTCGGCGCGCGCGCAAGTGGGGGGTGCCGCTCAGTCCCGCTGACGCGCTAGGCTCTGATCACGTTGCGTCATGATCGGCACGGAATTGGTCACCAGATGCTGGCATGTCTCGACAACTGCCGACCGCGGGTTAGCCCCCGGACCCCGGGACGGCAGCATTAGCGTGCCGGGGCAGCGGCGCGGCTGGGGGCAGCAGTCCACGATGGACCGGCGAGCCAACATGAATCGGCGACTGAGCGCGGTGACCGCCGGAGCGGGTGCGGCACCCCTCGGGGTGCCACGGGATCGCCGTTCCGAGGCGGCGCTGCCGCGCACTCCGGTGCTCAAGCATGCCGATTTGCTCAGCGCCGATGAGCTCCCGGACGGGCTGGTGGTCGCCGACGAGTGCGGCCGGGTCATCATCTTTAACCGCGCTGCCGAGCGTCTGACAGGTATCGCCGCTGACCAAGCCATCGGCCGCGACCTGGTGGCGGCGCTGCCCTTGTGCGACGTCGAGGGCCGCTGCTGGTGGCGGCAATCCCGCCCGTACGACGGGCTCGCTATCAGGACCAGGCATCCTGAGCGTTCGCTGTATCTGGCCGACGGCACCGAGGTACTCGTCACGATCGGTTACTTGCGCGGTCCGCGTCAACCGGCCGCGCGTGCCGACTGGCCATGCGAGCGCGGCGCGGTCCGCCGCCTGACCATCACGCTGCGCAGCGCCGAGCAGCGCGCCAGGCTCGAGCGCAAGCGGGCAGATCTGGTCTCGACGGTGGCACACGAGCTGCGCTCGCCGTTGACCAGCGTCAAAGGATTCACGGCGACGTTGCTTTCGAAATGGCCGCGGTTCACCGACGACCAGAAGCGGGTCATGCTCGAGACAGTCAACGCCGATGCCGACCGGGTGACCAGGCTCATCACCGAGTTGCTCGACGTCTCCAGGATCGAGGCCGGCCGGATCGAGCTGCACAGGCAGCTGGTGGACCTGCGTGCCAGGGCTGAGCAGATCGTGGCCGGCCGCGTTGCCGCTGGTGACGTGGCGTCGAGGTTCGCCGTCGAGGTGACCGGCCGGCTGCCGGAGACCTGGCTCGACGCCGACAAGATTGACCAGATCCTGGCCAACCTTATCGAGAATGCGATCAGACACGGGGCTGGTACCGTTACTACCGTGATCGAGTCGGCAATGGTTCACGGTGAACCTGGCGTCGCGGTTTCCGTCCGCGACCAGGGTCCTGGAATCGCGCCCGAGTTCGCTCCCAGGGTCTTCCGCCAGTTCTGGCGCTCGAAGCGCCGCGGTGGAGCCGGCCTCGGGCTGTTCATCGTCAAGGGCCTCGTGGAGGCCCATGGTGGCTCCATCGATGTCGCGCAGGCACCAGGCGGCGGCGCCGAGTTCCGATTTACCATGCCCGCTGGCGCGCCAGATCACTGCTGACCAGATCTGCGCTGCCCGGCGGGCGTACGGGAGATCCTGGCAACGGCTCATCCCGCGATAGCCGCGTCCCCGGACCCGCTCACCCCGGATCGGGGCGGCCGATAACGGCAGCGCGCGCGTCGTGTTGCGGAGGATCTCGACTTCTCCCCAATAGACCTGACAGCGCGAGCATCTAGGAGATCAGAACGATGTCGGCACCGAATAAGGACTACGATCCGGTCCGCGCCGCCGTGTTGGCGCCGGCCGAGATTGAACGCATGACTTCCGAGGGCCTGGCCCACATCGCGTCGGCCGCGACCTTCGAAGACCTGAAGGAAGCGGAAGTGGCGCACCGCGGGCGACGGGCGCCGATCACGCTTGCCAGCGCGGAAATCGTCGCGCTGCCGCCCGAGGCCAAGGCCGAGGCCGGCCGCCGCGTGGGCCTGGCCAAGAAGGCGCTTGACGACGCGATCGCCGTGCGCAAAGCCGAACTTGAGGCCGAGCGCGATCAACGGGTCCTGCTTGACGAGACCGCAGACGTGACGCTTCCGTGGGACAGGAACCCCGCCGGCGCGCGGCATCCGGTTCCCGCCCTCGAGGACCGGCTGGCAGACGTGTTCATCGGCATGGGATACGAGATCGCCGAGGGACCCGAGGTCGAAGCAGAGTGGTACAACTTCGACGCACTGAACTTCCCGCCCGACCATCCCGCGCGGGAGATGCAGGACACGTTCTTCGTCGCTGACCCGGGCGGTGAGCCCCGGTCGGGCATGGTGCTGCGCACGCACACGTCGCCGGTGCAGATCAGGGCCATGCTGACCAGGCCGCTGCCGCTGTATGTGGTGAGCCCAGGCAAGTGCTTCCGCAGTGATGCTCTCGATGCCACCCACAGCCCGGTGTTCCATCAGATCGAGGGGCTGGCGGTCGATGAGGGCCTGACCATGGCCGACCTGCGCGGCGCCATTGCCGCGTTCGTCGAGGCGATGTTCGGCGAGGGATTGCGGACCAGGCTGCGGCCCGACTACTTCCCTTTCACCGAGCCTTCGGCGGACGTGTCGATGGAGTGCCATGTCTGCCGCGGCGAGTCCACCAAGCCTGGCGCGCCTCCGTGCCGGGTCTGCAAGTCGCAGGGTTGGATCGAGATCGCCGGGTGCGGCATGGTCAACCCTCGAGTTCTCATAGCTTGCGGGATTGACCCCGACCGGTACAGCGGGTTCGCGTTCGGCCTGGGGATCGAGCGGTCCCTGATGATCAGGAACGGCCTGAGCGACATCAGGGACGCGACCGAGGGTGACGTCCGGTTCTCGTCGGCGTTCGGAGCGGAGTCGTCATGCTAGTCCCACTGTCCTGGCTACTCGAGTACGCGCCGTTGCCCGAGCCCGTTGACGCAGGCGAAGTCGCGCGGCGGCTCACCGCCATCGGCCTGGAAATCGAGGGGATCGAGCAGGTCGGGCACGACATCGGCGCGATCGTGGTGGCGCAGGTACTCGATGTGGAGGAGCTGACGGGTTTCAAGAAGCCGATCAGGTACTGCCGGGTGACGACGGGCACAACCGCAGCCGACGAGCACAGCGTGATCTGCGGAGCGGTCAACTTCAGCGTGGGCGACAAGGTTCCGCTCGCGCTGCCTGGTGCCATGCTGCCCGGCGGCTTCAAGATCACCGTGAGCAAGCGGTATGACCGGATGTCGGAAGGCATGATCTGCTCGCCGTCCGAACTGGGGCTCGGTGACGACCACACCGGCATCATGGTGCTGCCGCCGGACGCTCCGCTAGGGGCGGACTTCGTGGACTACTCCGGGCTTCGGGACGTTGTACTCGATGTCAACGTAACCCCCGACAAGGGACACGCGCTGTCGATCAGGGGCATGGCCAGGGAACTGGCGAGCGCGTTCGGCGTACCGTACACGGACCCGGCCGATGCCGATCTGCCGCCATGGACTGCGTCCCCTGGCTCTAAGGGAGCGGTGTACCAGGCGAGCATTGCCGATCCGACGGCCTGCGACAGGTTCGCGCTCCGCGAGGTGCGCGGCATCGATCCGGACAGTCCCACGCCGCTTGCGATGCGGGTCAGGCTGGCCAGGTCCGACGTGCGCAGCGTCTCGCTGGCCGTCGACGTCACGAACTACCTCATGATCGAACTCGGCCAGCCCCTGCACGCCTTCGACGCAGGGAGGCTGGACGGGCCGATTGTCGTACGCCGGGCTCTGCCGGGTGAGCAGCTTGAGACGCTCGACCACGTCGTGCGCACGCTCGATCCCGACGACATCCTGATCACGGACTCGTCCGGCCCGATCGGCCTAGCTGGGACCATGGGCGGCGTGGTGACCGAGGTCAGCGAGACGTCAACCGATGTGGCGCTCGAGGCAGCGCACTTCAGCGCGCCAGGGGTCGCCAGGATGAGCCGCCGGCACCGGCTGTTCAGCCCGGCATCGGTGCGGTTCGAGCGCGGCGTCGACTACGAGCTGCCGCTCCGGGCGTCGGCGAAGGCCGCCGCCATGCTCGCCGGGCTGGGCGGCGGGACGGCGGTCGAGGGGTACACGCTTGCGTCCGTGCCGATCACCCCCGTACGCATTGTGATACCGGCCGACCATCCCGATCGGGTGGCCGGCGCGAGTTACGGCACCCAGACGGTCGTCAGCAGGCTGCGCGAAGTCGGCTGCACGGTCGAGATTGGCGGCGCCGCTGCGGGCGGGCCGGACGGCGAGAATGCCCCGGACCTGCTGACGGTCACGCCGCCGTCCTGGCGGCCTGACCTCACCGACCCCAATGACCTGGCCGAGGAAGTGATCAGGCTCGAGGGCTACGAGAAGATCGGGGTCGAGACGCCGCGCGCGCCAGCCGGGAAGGGCAGGACCCCGACCCAGCGGCTGCGGATGGCGGTCAGGAACGCGCTCGCGGGAGCCGGTCACATCGAGGTGCTCAGCAGCCCGTTCGGCTCTGCCGCGGACTTCGACCGGCTGCAGCTGGACGCGGCCGACTCGCGGCGGCGGGCGATCAGGCTGGCGAACCCGATCAGGGACGAGGAACCGCTGATGCGGACCTCGCTGCTGCCAGGCCTGTTCCGGGTGGCGGCACGCAACGCCGGGCGCGGCTTCGCCGACCTCGCGCTGTTCGAGATGGGCGCCATCGCGCGTGCGAAGACCGACGACGGGCCGAGCGGGACCGCTCCCATTCTTCCAGTCGACCGCCGCCCGACGCTCGCTGAGCTCGCTCAGCTTGAGGACGCGCTGCCTGACCAGCCTTTGCTGGTCGCCGTGCTGCTCTCCGGGTTGCGGGAGAACGCTGGCTGGTGGGGCCCCGGTCGCCCCGCCAGCTTCCACGACGCGATCGAGGCGGCGCACATCATCCTGCGGACCGCGCGTGTGCCGTACGAGGTCAGGGCGGGGCGCTGTGAGCCCTGGCATCCGGGCAGGTGCGCTGAGTTCCTGATCCGGGCGGCGGGGGCCGCGGCCGGCAGCGACACGGAGGTCGGCGGCGACGGCGGCGAGCTGATCTCGGTCGGCTACGCGGGCGAACTGCACCCCCGGGTGATAGCGGCGTTCCGCCTGGCGCCGCGCAGCTGTGCGGTCGAACTCGACATGTCCGTGATCGAGCGGGTGGCGGCCGACCTGCCGCCGGTGCAGGCTCCGGTGATCTCCAGCTACCCGCCCGCGACGCAGGATGTGGCGCTGGTGGTCGCCGATGCCGTGCCCGCCGCCGACGTGAAGGCGGCGCTGATCGCCGGGGCTACGGCGGCGGACGAGACCGAGTCCCTGCTGGAAGACGTGCGGCTGTTCGACGTCTACACCGGGGAACAGGTCGGGCCCGGCCGCAAGTCGCTGGCCTACACGCTCCGGTTCAGGGCACCGGACCGGACCCTGACCGACGACGAGGTCGCGGTCGCCAGGGACGCCGCCGTCGCCGCCGCCGAGCAGCGAACGGGCGCCGTACTGCGCGGCGCGCCGACTGGCGCCTCATCAGGACCGTAGCTCTTCGGGCCCTCCTCGCCCTGGTGGCGGTGCATGCTCCGCTGCCAGGGTTAGGAGGCCGACGGCGACGGTGGCGGCAGTATCTCGAGGATCTCGACGCCGTCTCGCTTGCACTTGGCCGCCTTGCCGGTCTCAAGCACCTCCGGCGTGGCGAATCCCTGGCAGGTCCAGCCGTTGATCTTCACGGGGCCGCCGCCGCCATTACCGGGAGCATCGCCTGACCTGATCGCCCGCGCATAGGCAAGCACAACCGACTTGGCCGCGCTGCAGGCAATGCTGCCCTTGGCGACCACGACCTTGACCGGCACCTCAGCCGCGGTCTTCGCCGTCCCGCAGGCGATTGCCCTGGTCTTGGTCGCGGGAGACCCGTGCCCGCTGCAGCCGGCCGCCGCCGCGGCGAGCAGCGCGAGGAGGCCCGCGGAGCGAAGAATCGAGCCGCGCGCACGACTGGCCGCGCGAGAGGGCGAGCTGCGCGGGTGCATGGCGGGCTCCTTCCTGCGCGGACAACATCATGCCTTCTGCTCGCATCTGTCCGTGCGCCGAACCCGGTGTTCGCCGCGGGCCGATCGTGCTCAGCCGTCCCGTCGGCCGTTCCCTGTCGTTCGGCCGGCGTCCCGGGCAGACCTCTGACGCTCTCCGGTTTGCATACTCAAACGTTCTGCTGCATAATAATTCGAGCGGTCGGATCTGCAGGGCCGCGGGGCATCTGTTAGCGCGTGCGGCGTCGCGAAGCACTACGGGGGCGCGGCGCCGCACGCGCGCAGGTATATCGCATGGGTCGAAGGGTCGGTTGCGATGCGTGTCGCGGTAGTCGGCGCGAGCGGCTACGCCGGTGGCGAGCTACTGCGGCTGATCGCCGGTCACCCGGATCTGGACCTAGTGCTGGCGACCGCGGACAGCAGCGCCGGCAAGCCGGTCGGGGAGGTGCACGCCAACCTCGCCGGATATCCCGGGCTGGCCAACCTCGTCTTCGAGCCGCACGGCGCCGCTAAGGCCGCTGCGGCAGAACTCGCCTTCCTGGCGCTCCCGGCCGGGCAGTCCGCGCCGATGGCAGTCAGCATCGCTGGCGAGACCGCGATCGTGGACCTCGGCCCGGACTTCAGGCTCGCCGACCCGGCTGCCTGGAGCCGGCATTACGGCGGCGACCACGCGGGAACATGGGTCACCGGACTGCCCGAACTGCCGGGGATACGCCCTTATATTCGGAACGCAACCCAGGTCGCGGCTCCCGGCTGCTATGCGACGGCCGCGATCCTGGCACTCGCTCCGCTCGCTTCCGCAGGGCTGATCAGGTGCGACGACATCGTCGTGGTGGCGGCATCGGGAACTTCAGGCGCCGGCCGGTCGCTGCGAGCCGACCTGCTCGGCAGCGAGGTGATGGGCTCGGTGTCGGCCTATCAGGCGGGCGGTACGCACCGGCACACGCCGGAAATCGAGCAGGCGCTGGCCGGGCTCTCGTCGGGATCGGCTGCGGGTCGCCCGGCCGCGAGGGTCACGTTCAACCCGATGCTGGCGCCCATGCCGCGCGGCATCCTCGCCACGTGCACGGCACGACTAGCGGCACCGGACACCGACACCGCCGCGATCAGGACCGCGCTCGCCGAGGCCTACGCCGACGAGCCATTCGTCCGCCTGCTGCCCGAGGGACGCTGGCCCGCCACCGGGGCGGTGGCCGGTTCGAACGGCACGCATGTCCAGGCAGCCGCAGATCCGCGGACCGGCCGCGTGACCGTCGTGACCGCTATCGACAACCTCGGCAAGGGTGCCGCAGGCCAGGCCATCCAGAACGCCAACCTCATGTTCGGCCTGCCGGAGGCGGCGGGCCTCACCTCGATTGGAGTAGCGCCATGAGCGTCACAGGGCCCCTGGGCTTCCGCGCGGCAGGCGTCGCCGCGGGGATAAAAGCCTCGGGCAATCCAGACGTCGCGGTCGTGATCAACGACGGGCCGGTCAAGGCCGCCGCCGGCGTATTCACGTCGAACCGGGTCAAGGCCGCGCCGGTCCGCTGGAGCCAGCCGGTGCTGGCGGCCGGTCAGGTGCGGGCCGTCGTGCTCAACTCAGGCGGCGCCAACGCCTGCACCGGTCCTGACGGGTTCGCCGACACCAGGCAGACAGCCGAGCACTTGGCCAGGCTGCTGTCCGTGCCTGCTGCTGAGGTGGCGGTCTGTTCGACCGGGCTGATCGGCGAGCGGCTTCCGATGCACGCGCTGCTGATCGGCGTTGACGCGGCGGCCGCGTCCGCCTCAGCAGCGGGCGGGCGCGATGCCGCACAGGCGATCATGACGACCGACACGGTTTCGAAGACCTGCGCCGTCCAGGGCAGCGGATACCAGATAGGCGGCATGGCCAAAGGCGCCGCCATGCTGGCACCGGCGCTGGCGACCATGCTCGTCGTCCTCACCACCGATGCTGACCTGTCGGCCAGCGAGCTCGACAAGGCGCTCCGCGGCTGCGTGCGAACCACATTCGACCGGCTCGACTCCGACGGCTGCATGTCGACCAACGACACCGTCCTGCTGCTCGCCAGCGGCGCCTCAGGCATCAAGCCCGACCCGGCCGAATTCACCGAACTGCTGACCGAGGCGTGCGAGGACCTGACCCGTCAGCTCCTCGCCGACGCCGAAGGCGCCACGAAGGCGATCGCCATCGACGTCATCGGCGCGGCCAGCGAGGACGACGCACTCGACGTCGGCCGGGCGATAGCCAGGTGCAACCTGTTCAAGTGCGCGATCAACGGCGAGGATCCGAACTGGGGGCGCGTGCTCGCGGCGGCTGGGACGACCGCCGCGGCCTTCGAGCCGGACCTGCTCAACGTGGCGATCAATGGCGTCTGGGTGTGCCGGAACGGCGCTGCAGGGGCAGATAGGTCCGGTGTAGACCTGCGGCCCAGGGAGGTAACCGTGACCGTCGATCTCGCCGCCGGGCAGGCCGCCGCCACGGTGCTCACCACCGATCTGACAGCTGACTACGTGCACGAGAACTCGGCGTACTCGACGTGACTTCGGTGGCTGCGCACCCGCACGCGAGCGCGCTGGAGAAGGCGGCGACGCTGATCGAGGCGCTACCGTGGCTCGAGCGATTCCATGGCCAGGTCGTTCTCATCAAATACGGCGGCCATGCGATGACCGATGAGGGCCTTCGGCAGGCGTTCGCTCAGGACGTCGTCTTCCTGCGGTACGCAGGCCTCCGCCCGGTCGTCGTGCACGGCGGCGGCCCGCAGATCAGCGCGCACCTGGACCGCCTCGGCATGGAATCAACGTTCCGCGGCGGGCTGCGGGTCACCACGTCCGAGACCATGGACGTGGTCAGGATGGTGCTGACCGGGCAGGTGAACCGCGACGTCGTCGGCCTGATCAACCGGCACGGCCCGTTCGCTGTGGGCATGTCAGGCGAAGACGCACAGCTCATGACGGCACGCAGAGTAGGGGCGCCCACCGACGACGGCCAGGTCGTCGACATCGGCCACGTCGGCGAGGTTGTGTCGGTCAACCCTGGCGCCGTGAGCGCGCTGATCGCCGACGGCAGGATTCCCGTGATCTCCACCGTTGCCCGCAGCGACGACGGCGAGGTGCTCAACGTCAACGCCGACACCGCGGCGGCCGCGCTTGCCGTGGCGCTCGGCGCGGCCAAGATCGTCCTGCTTACCGACGTGGCCGGGCTGTACGCGACCTGGCCGGGTCAGTTTCCCGATGCCAGCTCCTCGCCGTCTGGAGACGGCAGGCCCGCCGAGGTAATCAGCGAGCTGACCGTGAGCGGCCTGACGGCGATGCTGCCCGGGCTCAGCGGGGGCATGATCCCCAAGATGGAGGCCTGCCTGACCGCCGTCCGGGGCGGCGTCCCGCAGGCGCACGTGCTCGACGGGCGGCTGCCGCACGCCGTCCTGCTAGAGATCTTCACGGACTCGGGAATCGGCACCATGGTCGTGCCGGACGAAGAGCAGAGGGCAGCATGAGCATCGAGCAGCTGGCTGACCCGGGCGGACCATCGGCCCGCGGAGCTGCCATCACCACAAGCTCACTTCAGGACCGCTACGGCGCCGTCATGATGCCGAACTACGGCACGCCGCCGCTGGCGCTGGCCCGCGGCGAAGGCTGCGTGGTCTGGGACGTAGACGGCAACTCCTACCTCGACCTGCTCGGCGGGATCGCGGTTAGCGCGCTCGGCCACGCGCATCCGGCCATCGTCGCCGCGGTCAGCGAGCAGGTGGCGAGACTGGCGCACGCCTCCAACCTGTACCTGCACGAGGGGCAGGTCATGCTGGCCGAGCGGCTGCTGAGCCTGCTCGGCGCCGACGGCCGGGTGTTCTTCGCGAACTCAGGAACCGAGGCCAACGAGGCCGCGCTGAAGCTAGTACGGAGGATGCAGGGACCGGCCAGGCCCGTGTACGTGGCGGCCGAGGGCGGCTTCCATGGCAGATCCATGGGATCGCTCGGCCTGACTGGCAAGAGCTCGATCAGAGTTCCGTTCAGCCCCTTCGGGGTTGAAGTAAGGTTCGTCCCTTATGGCGACACGGACGCGCTGGCGGCGGCGATCGGGCCGGATTGCGCCGGGGTCTTTCTTGAGCCATGCCTGGGCGAGGGCGGAGTCGTGCCTGCGCCCGCCGGCTATCTCAAGGCCGCCAGGGCAGCGTGCGACGCCGCTGGCGCGCTGCTGGTGCTTGACGAGATCCAGAGCGGGATCGGCCGGACCGGCGCGTGGTTCGCGTGCCATGAGGCCGGCGTGCTGCCCGACGTGCTCACGCTGGCGAAGGGGCTGGGCGGCGGGCTGCCGATCGGTGCGTGCATCGGGATCGGGGCGGCGGCCACCGGCCTGCAGCGCGGCGATCACGGGAGCACCTTCGGCGGCAATCCCATCGCATGCGCGGCAGCGCTCGCCGTCCTGGACGTAATCGAGCGGGACGGATTGCTCGATCACGTCACGCAGGTCGGCGCGGTGCTGTCGGCCGGGATTGCAGACGTTAGCCACCCGCTGCTCGCCGGAGTGCGCGGCAGCGGCCTGTGGCTCGCTATGGCGCTGACTTCGCAGGCCGCGAGCCTGGTGGAGACGGCGGCGCGGGAAGCCGGGTTCCTGGTCAACGCTGTCCAGCCGGACGCGATCAGGCTGGCACCGCCTCTGGTGCTGTCTGCCGATCAGGCCGACGCCTTCACCGATGCGCTGCCAGGCATCCTCGATGCGGCCAGCGCGCGGGCGGTCTCGGATGGCTAGGCCGGCCGCAACGGGCCTAGGCGGGCGCGGGAATGGCTCGCCGGGCGGTTCTGAGCGGATCAGCCCCGCCACCAAGGCCGCCAGGCACGCGAAGATCTCGGCGATCCTCGCTCAGGCGGACGAGCCTGTGCGGTCGCAGGAAGACCTGGCGGACCGGCTCGCCGGAGTTGGCATCCGGGTCACCCAGGCGACGCTCTCACGCGACCTCGACGAGCTCGGGGCCGTCAGGCTCCGGGGACCAGGAGGGTTCCTCGTGTACGCCTTGCCGCCCGAGCCGGCCGAGCAGCCCCCAGCGGAATTCGACGATGTGGCGTACATGCGGGCGGCGGCGACGATCGCCGGCCTGTCCGGCTTCGCCGCCGGCACGGCAACTGCCGCGACCGCTGGACTCGCCAGGGTTGCGGCTGACCTGCTGCTATCCGCCGAGGCGAGCGGCAATCTGGTCGTGCTGCGGACGCCACCTGGCGCAGCCCAGCTGATGGCCTCGATGATCGACAGGACCGCGATGCAGGCCGTGCTCGGCACCGTCGCGGGCGACGACACCGTGCTCGTCGTGGCGCGCGATCCCGGCGGCGGCAACGACCTGGCGAACCTGCTGCTGCGCCTGGCCGAACGACGCCGCCGGGCGGAGCCGGGACCGCGACGCGATCAGACGCAATTGCCGGAGTTAGTTCACGCGGGCGACCCGCAACCCCCTGGGTCGACGCAGCACAAGGAGGAAGAGTGACAGAGCGAGTCGTGCTGGCCTACTCGGGAGGCCTCGACACGTCAGTGGCGATCGGCTGGATCGCCGAACAGACTGGCAGCGAAGTCATCGCCCTTGCGATGGACGTCGGCCAGGGCGGTGAAGACCTTGAGACGATCCGCGCGCGAGCGCTGGCGTGCGGTGCGGCTGACGCAGTCGTGGTCGACGCGCGAGCCGAGTTCGCCGCGGATTATTGCATGCCCGCGTTGCGGGCGAACGGCCTGTACATGGACAAGTACCCGCTTGTCTCGGCTCTGTCCAGGCCGCTGATCGTCAAGCATCTGGCCAGGGTCGCGCATGAGTATGGCGCCACGGTGGTGGCCCACGGCTGCACCGGAAAGGGCAACGACCAGGTCAGGTTCGAGGTCGGGCTGGCCGCGCTCGCGCCCGACGTCAAGCCGATCGCCCCGGTCCGTGATTCCGGCATGACCAGGGACAAGGCGATCGAGTTCGCGGCGGCCAAGGGCCTGCCGATCGACGTCACGGCCAGGTCGCCGTACTCCATCGACCAGAACCTCTGGGGCCGCAGCTGCGAGACGGGGCACCTCGAGGACATCTGGGAGGCGCCGCACGACGACGTGTACGGCTACACCGACGATCCGGGGGCCGGCAAGCCCGCCGAGGACATCACGATCAGCTTCGTCGATGGCCTGCCGGTCGCACTCGATAGCAGGCCGCTGACACCGCTGGAGATCATCGGCGAGCTGAACGCCGTGGCCGGGGCGCACGGCGTCGGACGCATCGACATGGTTGAGGACCGCCTTGTCGGGATCAAGAGCCGGGAGATCTACGAGGCGCCTGCGGCGATGACGCTGATAGCCGCTCATGCCGAGCTGGAGAGCGTGTGCCTGGAGCGCGATCTGGCCAGGTTCAAGCGGCTGGCAAGCCAGCGCTGGACGGAGCTGATCTACGACGGGCTCTGGTTCTCGCCACTGCGGGCGTCGCTTGAGGCGTTCATGGTTGAGGCGTCCAAGAGCGTGACGGGAGATGTGCGCGTCAGGCTGCAGGCAGGACAGGCTGTCGTCACAGGGCGGCGCAGTCCGGTGGGACTGTATGACTACGGGCTCGCGACCTATGACACGGGCGACGTGTTCGATCAGCAGCTCGCCAAGGGGTTCGTGGAGCTGTGGGGACTGCCGACGAAGGTGTCCGCGGAGCGGGACCGCAAAGCGGCTGCCGTCTGAGCGTCCCCGCTCATCCCAGGGTCGCCTGCCACTTCGGGTGGACCGCCGAGCAGGAGTGCGTTGTGTGGGGGAGTGGGCGGTGGGCTTTGTTCTGCCGATACCTTGTCGGGGGTAGCGGACGTGGTGAGCGCGGGAGGGTCTGTGAGCGTGGAGCCTGGGGCACCGGCCGTTCGGTTGTGGGGCGGCCGGTTCGAGTCCGGGCCCGCCGATGCGCTGGCGCGGCTTTCGGTGAGCGTCCAGTTCGACTGGCGGCTCGCGCGCTATGACCTGCTCGCGTCGGCTGCGCACGCACGGGTGCTGCACCGGGCCGGGCTGCTCGACGACCGTGAGCTCGCGAGGCTGCTCGCGGCGATCGACGAACTCAGCCGGGATTGTCAGACCGGCGCGTTCCGGCCCACAGCGGCCGACGAGGATGTGCACACCGCACTGGAACGCGGCTTGCTCGAGCGCGTCGGGTCGCTGGGCGGGCGGTTGCGCGCGGGGCGGAGCCGGAACGACCAGGTCGCCACCGACTTGCGGATGTACTTGCGCGATCACGTGCGGCAGGTCGTCGCCAGGCTGGCCGAGCTGCAGACTGCGCTGATGGACCAGGCTGAGAGACATCTCGCCGAGCAGACGCCGGCCCCTGGCCTGACACACATGCAGCACGCCCAGCCGGTGCTGCTCGCCCACCAGCTGCTCGCTCACGTGCAGGCGCTGGCCAGGGACGTGGAGCGGCTGCAGGACTGGGACAAGCGGGCCGCGATCTGCCCGCTGGGGTCAGGGGCGCTGGCCGGTTCGTCGCTCCCGCTCGATCCCGAGGCGGTCGCGGCCGAACTCGGCTTCACTGCCCCGGCCGCCAACTCGATGGACGCGGTCGCCGACCGTGATTTCGCGGCCGAGTTCTGCTTCGCCGCTGCGATGGCCGGAGTGCATCTGTCCAGGCTGGGCGAGGAAGTCGTGCTCTGGACCTCGCAGGAGTTCGGATGGGCCGAGATCGACGACGCCTACGCCACCGGATCATCGATCATGCCGCAGAAGAAGAACGCGGACGTGGCCGAGCTCGCCCGCGGCAAGGCTGGCCGGCTGATCGGCGGCCTCACGGGCCTGCTCACGATGCTGAAAGGCCTGCCGCTGACCTATAACAGGGACCTGCAGGAGGACAAGGAACCAGTCTTCGACGCCGTCGACACGCTGCTGCTGGTGCTGCCCGCGATGGCGGGCCTGGTGAGTTCCATGCAGTTCCACGTTGCGCGCCTGGCTCGCGGGGCCGGTGCTGGCCATGCGCTGGCGACCGATGTCGCCGAGCTCCTCGTCCGGCGCGGCGTACCGTTCCGCGAGGCCCACGAGGCGGTCGGGCACCTGGTGGTCTGGTGCCAGGTCAATGACTGCGAACTCGGTGACGTGAGCGATGAGGACCTGCAAAAGGTCTCGCCACATCTGACGCCGGATGTGCGATCGGTGCTCTCGGTGTCCGGCGCGATCGCGGCGCGCCACACTGTGGGCGGTACCGCACCCGGCCGGGTGGCCGACCAGCTGGCTGCCCTGCGGCAGCAGGTCGCTGGCGGCGCGGCATGGGCCGCCGAGGGATGAGGAGCGCGGCTCAAGGCGGGAACGGGTTGCCAGAGAGCGGGGGCATCGGCCCGTCATCATCGTCCTCGCTTGAGCCGGTGTCGCTGAGGCCGTCTGGCGGGCGCTGGGAGCTCCTGCAGCGCGAGTTTCTCGACCGGCCCGTGCTGGCGGTCGCGCCTGCGCTGCTTGGCTGCGTGCTCGCCCACGAGAGCGCTGATGGTCTGGTCGCGGCGGAGATCGTCGAGGTCGAGGCCTACCGGGGCGAGTCGGATCCGGCTTCCCACGCGTACCGCGGGAAGACCCCGAGGAACGCTGTGATGTACGGCGAGCCCGGGCACGCGTATGTCTACTTCACCTACGGGATGCACTTCTGCGTGAACCTGGTGTGCCAGCAGCCGGGCGAAGCGGCCGCGGTGCTGCTCAGGGCCGGCCGGGTGGTCGAGGGCGTCGAGCTAGCCGCGAGGCGGCGCGGAGCGCGGCCGGTGCCGGTGCGGCCGGTGGCTGGGCGGGCAGTGGCTGGGCGGGCAGTGGCTGGGCGGGCAGTGGCAGACCGGGAGCTCGCCAGGGGACCGGCCAGGCTCTGCCAGGCGCTGGCCATCGGGCGCGCTCAGAACGGCGCCGATGTCTGTGATGCGGCAAGCCCGCTGCGCGTGCTGGGCCTCGCCGGATTCGACGGCCTGCCGTCAGGCGCGATCAGCAGCGGACCCAGGGTCGGTGTACGGCTGGGCGCAGACGAGCCGTGGCGGTTCTGGATCACGGGCGAGCCCACCGTCTCTGTGTACCGGCCGTACGTGCCCAAGCTGCGCGGGAATTCGAGTAGGTAGGCCGACGCAGTTGATGGGAGTATGCAGCGGTGACCGACATCATCGACGACCTGGCCTGGCGGGGCCTGATTGCCGTGTCGACCGACCTGAACGAGCTGCGCAAGGCACTCGACGCCGGCCAGATCACGTTGTACGGAGGCTTTGACCCCACGGCTGCCAGCCTGCACATCGGCAACCTGGTCCTGCTGCTGACCATGCGCCGCCTGCAGCTTGCCGGGCACCGCCCGATCGGCCTGGTCGGCGGGGCGACCGGCCTGATCGGCGATCCGAGCGGCAAGTCGGCCGAGCGCGTACTGAACTCGCCCGAAGTGGTCGCCGGCTGGGTCCAGCACATCGGCGATCAGGTCGGCAGGTTCCTGGACTTCGAGCCTGGGCCGGCCTCGGCCCTGCTGGTCAGCAACCTGGACTGGACCGAGGGCCTGTCGGCACTGGCGTTTTTGCGCGATATCGGCAAGCACTTCCCAGTCAGCCAGATGCTGTCGAGAGAGACCGTGAAGGCCCGCCTGGAGTCCGGTGGCATCAGCTACACCGAGTTCAGCTACCAGATCCTGCAGGCTAACGATTTCCTCGAGCTGCACCACAGGTACGGCTGCACGCTGCAGATCGGCGGCAGCGATCAGTGGGGCAACCTGGTCTCGGGTGTCGACCTGATCAGGAGGGTCACCGGCGACGCCGTGCACGCACTCGCCACGCCGCTGATCACCCGGCCGGACGGGACCAAATATGGCAAATCAGAAGGCGATGCGATCTGGCTGAGTCCCGAGCTGATGAGCCCGTACGCGTTCCACCAGTACTGGCTGAACCGAGCCGACGACGAGGTGCCAAGCCTGCTGCGTGTCTTCACGTTCCGCACCAGGGAGGAGATCGAGGACCTAGATCGGGAGATCGCGGAGCGCCCGGCGGCCAGGGCCGCCCAGCGGGTGCTGGCCGATGACCTGACGACGCTCGTTCACGGAGCCGACGAGACGGCCAGAGCGACAGCGGCTGCCAGGGCCCTGTTCGGACAGGCGAATCTGCACGAGCTCGACGAGGCCACCTTGGCGGCGGCGCTCACCGAGGCGCCGCACGCGGAGATCGGCGGGCTCGGCCCGACGGTACCGGATCTGATGGCAGCCGCCGGGATCGTGAAGAGCAAGTCGGAGGCGCGGCGTGCGGTCGAAGGGGGCGGCGCCTACCTCAACAACGTGAAGGTGACCGACCTCGATCTCGCGCCAGCGGAGAGCGATCTGCTGCACGGCAAGTTCCTGGTGCTGCGTAGCGGCAAGCGCCGGGTCGGCGGCATCATGGTCAGCCGGTGATGGCACCAGCTAGGCACTGGTGATGGCACGGCCTGACGCCAGGAACATCGGTAATACTGGGATTCTCGCGTGCATCCGCACGTGCACGAGCCGCCTCAAGCCCGATTTGACACAGTAGCCAGGCTTCCCTAATGTTCTCTACGGCTCGTTGCGAACCGGGCGGCCGACAGGCCCCGGTTGCACGAGTCGGCCAGCAGACCACCTCCTAGTAGTCGATCGTCTTTCATGCCGGTCGACTACGGTGGGTCTATGCTGGTTGACAGATAGTAACCCGCGAAAACTCAATTAGCTGACAACCTTGACAGTCACGTGACTTGCCGGTAAGTTAGCAGGGTTGCCCCAGACGGAGTTTTATCGACTCCCGACGGTGAGCGTCCGCTCCTTGAGAACTCAACAGCGTGCTAAAAGCCAGTGCACATGCACATCCCCGTCAACGGGATCTGGGCTCCTGTAGCTCAGTTCCCAGACGGTATATGCCAGATCGCCTCAACGGCCCGGTTTTCGCCGGCCGATGAGGCAATCTCTTCAGTCTGTGGCCCAGCGCTCGTTCCGCGAGCCAGTTGGCCGCGTCAGACATTCAATGGAGAGTTTGATCCTGGCTCAGGACGAACGCTGGCGGCGTGCTTAACACATGCAAGTCGAGCGGAAAGGCCCTTCGGGGTACTCGAGCGGCGAACGGGTGAGTAACACGTGAGAAACCTGCCCTTAGCTCTGGGATAGCTCCGGGAAACCGGGATTAATACCGGATATGACCACGGTCGGCCTCGACCGTGGTGGAAAGATTTATCGGCTAGGGATGGTCTCGCGGCCTATCAGCTTGTTGGTGAGGTAACGGCTCACCAAGGCGACGACGGGTAGCCGGCCTGAGAGGGCGACCGGCCACACTGGGACTGAGACACGGCCCAGACTCCTACGGGAGGCAGCAGTGGGGAATATTGCGCAATGGGCGAAAGCCTGACGCAGCAACGCCGCGT
>DATAEH010000053.1:0-2156 GCA_036258115.1 Streptosporangiaceae bacterium | reverse complement strand
GCCGTGGCTGAGGCCGCGACAAGCGACGCGGCGCCGACAAATGCTGTGACCCAGAAGGCGGAGTTACGACGAACGGCCATCCCCATAGCTGGCGACCTCTCCGCGACACGTCACGATCGGCCACCCCCGCTGTCCGATGGTGGACGGCGCTGCGTACCTGTTTCCCGCTAACGGCTTGATTAGTTCGTATACTTTCCAAACAAACCCGTCAAGGGGAATCAGGAAAAAGCGCCGCGCTCTTCCGGCGCTCAAACGGACTCGGGGGACATTGGGTCCGAATGACCCATCCTCGCTCAGCCTTTCGACCACTCGGTCGAGCCGATCCGGATCCAATCTGCTGATGCCCGGAACAGAGCCCGTCAGCTGGAATCCCTAGGTTCGCCGCGGTAGGTGCCGAACGACCATCGGTTCCCTTCTGGGTCTCGCACTGCGAATCCGCGTGAGCCGTAGTCGGTCTCGTTCATCTCCTGGATGACTTCGGCGCCCACGCCGGTGGCGCGCTTGTACAGGGCGTCGGGATCATCGGTGACAACATAAGCGCCGAAGCTGCCAGGAGGCACCGGCCAACTGTCGTCCTCACCAGGTTCGCGCGCCGAGCCGAGCATGATTCCGCCGCCGAGCGGCCAGGACAGCTGGGCGTGCTCGACGCGGTCGCCCTCGCCGTACACGGCCGTCTCCTCGAACCCGAAGGCGTCGACAAGGAACTTGATTAGCGCGCGGGCGTCGCGCGCCCGCAGGGTGGGCCATACCTGAGGTGGTGGTGTGTTCGTAGCCATGAGCTCAGCCTTCCTCCGACGCCGCCCTTCTTGCTTGGAGATTTCGGAACTCCCTGACCAGCCACGTCGTCGGCGATGATCCGGCGAGCGCATGGAATTCGCCGTCCATGTGCGCCTGGTCGTAGTAGCCGCAGTGCGCGGCGAGCGCGGCAAGATCCAGCGGGCGGCTGGAGGCAGAACGCCGCTGCAGCAGGCGGCGCGCCCGGTCGAACCGCACGACCCTCGCAGCAGCTTTCGGCGTGAGCCCGACCTCATCGGCGAACTTCGTCCGCAGATGCCGTGCGCTCCACCCGGTCTCATCGGCCAGCGCGGCGATCGTGATCCGGCCACCGGTGGCAAGCAGGCGCTCCCAGGCGAACCGCACCTCGGCGCTCACGTCGTGGCGTCCGTCACCCGTGCTCGACGCCAGCCTCGCCGACAGCATCTGATCCAGCACGGCGAACCGCTCCGGCCAGGTGACAGCGGCCTGAATGCGCTGCTGGATCTCGCTGGCAAGCTCGCCGCATACATCGGTGGCATCGGCGTCGTAGCTGACGAGCTCGCTCGCCGGCATGCCGAGCAGTGCCCGCGCGGCCAGCGGACTGACCGCCAGCTGGATGCCGGACTGCGCCCCCTCGTGAGTAATGAGCGCCGGCGCGGTGTGCAGGCCGCCAGCCAGCGTCAGGTAGGTACCTCCCGGCTGCGCCGGGTCCGGGTGCGCGGCTATGTGGAGCGGCTCGTCGAGAGTGAAGATGACGGTCATGTATGGCGAAGGCAGCCCGGCGTGGAGGGCGGGCGGTACGCCCGCCTGCCGGTACCCGTTGTAGCTGGCGATTTGCGGCCGCAGCGGCGGCGCTGGCCGACCCAGCACCGACTCATTGACCGGTTCGCGGCGGATGCGAGGCTCGCGCGCGAGATCGGTCGTGGTCATCGCAAGACCCCTCCCGCATCGCAACCGTCATCCAGCTGTCTCCAGGCTAACCGGCAGCACCGTCAGACCGCCCAGTCCAGCTGCGTCTGAGGACGGCCGAGCATGATCCGGAAGGATCGTGGGTGCTAGAGGACCCACAAGCCTTCGTGCGGATGGCCGGGCGCCCGGGTCAGCCGAGGCGGTACTCCCAGCCTTCTTGCCAGCCGAAGTCTTGCTCCGCAAGGTCCTCCAGCGGCTTGCCGTTGAGCCAGTGATCGAGGCCCCTGCGAGTCGCGACGTGTCCGATCACCAGCACGCGCGACCCATCCCAGCGCCTGGGCAGGTCATTTAGGAACCAGCCGACCCGCTGGACAGCCTCCCGCCAGCTTTCGCCGCCCGGGTATGGCACATCGAGGTGATCCCGCCGTCCAGCGTGCAGCTCAGCAAACGGCATGCCAGTTCGCCGCCCGTAGTCGCACTCGCGCAGCCGC
>DATAEH010000052.1:0-7295 GCA_036258115.1 Streptosporangiaceae bacterium | reverse complement strand
GCGCCTGCGGGGCGTGCCGGCCGAGATGCTGCTGTTCCCTGGCGAAGGCCACGAGCTCTCGCGGGCGGGCCGGCCGAGCCACCGCCTCGCTCGGTTTGAGGCGATCCTCGATTGGTGGGCCAGGCACCTGTAGCCCATCGCGAAAGATTGCGGCGGCGCGCTTCACGCGTTCTCCATTGTTTCTGCGCCGTGTCCCGGCACCGGCTCGTTAGCTTGCGGGCGAGGCCAGACCTGAATTGGTGGCGCGGGCGCTCCCGAGCGGTAAGGGGCGGGAACTGCATGGTCAGGACCGCGGGTGTACTCGCATGGGCCGCCGGGCTGGGCTTCGGTTTGCCGTGTGTCTTCGCGATCTGGCACTTCGCCAATCACGGCGACGTCTGGACGCTCATGGGTTTCCCCCACCTACGGCGGTGGTCCCTTTGAAGACATCGGCATCCGTACAACGATGCCCTTGCTCGTCGCGTTCCTGCTGGCGTGCACGGCTGAGGTTGTCGCCGCATGGCTGTTGTGGAATCGGCTTCGCTCCGGCGCCATTTTGGCGCTAGCCCTGCTGCCAGTGGAGTTCGCGTTCTGGATCGGGTTCCCGCTGCCGGTAGGGTCGGCCACCGGGCTGGCTAGGACCGTGCTGATCTTGCTGGGCTGGTCCACGCTAACCCGGCGCCAGCTTGGCCGTGGACGGGCTTAGTTAGCAATTAACTCGAGCATCAATTGATGGCTGCGTCGATCACGCATCGCCACTGCCGGCAGACCGCCATCGCACCAGGTCCGCATCGAGGTTGGCGACGGACGGCCGCCCGATCAGGGCCATCGTCCGCTCCATGTCGGCGGCAAGCAACCTCAGAACGCCGTCAACACCCCGTTCGCCGGCGGCAGCAAGGCCGTATAGGTACGCGCGCCCGACCATGCATGCGCGGGCGCCGAGCGCGATCGCCTTGATAATGTCGCTGCCGCGACGGATTCCGCCATCGCAGATAATCTCTGCACGATCCTGGACGACATTGGCGATCTCTGACACGAGTTCAAGCGGCGCCGGTGCGCCGTCAAGCTGGCGGCCGCCGTGATTTGACAGCGCGAATGCCTCGATACCCATGTCAGCGGCGATCCTGGCGTCCTCGACGCTCTGGATGCCCTTCAGCACGATCGGCCCGTCCCACTGGGCGCGAAACCAGTCCAGGTCGCGCCAGGACAGGGATGCGTCGAACTGGCCGTTGATGTAGTCGGCCAGCGTCACAGCCGAGCTTCCGTCGGCCGTGGTGGTCCCGGTGACGTTGGCGAACGTGATTGGCTCTGCTCTGACGAAGTCCCAGGTCCACCCCGGGTGCAGCGCACCATCGATCAGAGTTCGCAGACCGATCTTCGGCGGCAGCGTGAATCCGTGCCTGACATCGCGCTCTCGGCGGCCGAGCACGGCAGTGTCCACCGTAATGACTATCGCCTCGTAGCCCGCCGCTGCGGCACGGGCGAGCAGGTCCTTGACCATCTCACGATCTCGCCAGACGTATACCTGGAACCACTTGGGACCGTCGCTGACGGACGCAACCTCTTCGATGGACCTGGTAGCCATCGTGGACAGCGTGTAGGGCAGGCCCGCACGGGCTGCGGCCCTTGCGACGTCCAGTTCCCCACCTGGAGTAGCGATCCTCGTGAAGCCTGTCGGCGCGAGTATCACAGGTACGGGGATTCGCCGGCCCAGAATAGTCGTCGAGGTATCGATCTTGCCGACGTCACACAACACCCGCGGCCGGAACTCGACCCGTCGGAAGGCCTCGCTGTTACGACGCAGGGACAATTCGTCCTCCGCGCCCCCATCTACATAATCGAAGACCCCTCGCGGGAGGCGGCGCCTGGCCAGGAGTCTGTAGTCGGCGATGTTCGCGACAGAACTCAGCCGACGGTCGGCCGCTCTGAGATGCACCGGCCGGAACCGCAGCACAGATCGAAGTGTTTTCAGCATGTCATCAACCGCAGCCAGTCTCTGGCAGCAGCCTGCAGATGCACAAGCTGAAGGTCGATAGATGCGTGCATGCCACGGTAAACGGAATGAAATGTCATGATCGTCGGGATGGCTAAGGAGGCGGAAGGTGGATCTAGGGCTGCAGGGGCTTCGGGCTCTCGTGACCGGTGGTACCAGGGGAATCGGGCGGGCAATCGTTGACATGCTCGCTGCCGAGGGAGCTGCTGTCGGGTTCTGCGCGCGCACCGAGCGCGATGTGACTGACACCGTTGAGGTGCTGACCACGCGAGGCTGCTCCGCTGCGGGACTCATCCTCGACGTCGCAGACGAGGCGGGCATGCAGCGATGGGTCGCGGCTACCGCCGCCGAACTCGGCGGCCTGGACATAGTGGTGGCCAACGTTAGCGCTCTCGCCATTCCAGACGATCCGACAAGCTGGCGCGCTAGCTTCGATGTGGACATGATGGGCACGGTCAACCTTGTTAAGGCCGCTATGCCGTATCTCGAGCACAGCTCAGCGGCTTCGATCGTGACGATCGGGAGCGTGTCCGGCAGGGAGATCGACTTCGCGGCGGGGCCATACGGGACGTTCAAGGCCGCGATCATCCACTACACGCAAGGGCTGGCGTACCAACTCGCGCCGAAAGGCATCCGGGCCAACAGCCTGTCACCGGGCAACACCTACTTCCCGGGAGGTGTCTGGGAGAGCATCGAGCTCGGAAATCCAGAGTTGTTCGCTCGGGCTATGGCGCTGAATCCCACCGGCAGAATGGCCAAGCCAGAGGAGATCGCGCGCGCGGCGGTGTTCCTGTGCAGCCCGGCTGCCAGTTTCATCACCGGCGCCAACCTGCTCGTGGACGGAGCGCTCACCCGGGGCGTGCAGTTCTGACCCGGTCAGGATTCCGATATCGGACCACCGCCGGCCCGCTCGCCGACGGCGGTCTGAGGATGGTCGCTGCACTGCCGCTGAACGGCGACTCGCCTACATCACCTGCGGGCCAGCGGGAAGGTCCTGGCGGCGCACCCGGATCGCGATGACGGTGATGATGAGCGCAAGCTACGTGGGCCAGTCGCTGGCCGGCACCTTCGGCACCCTGCTCGGCGTCGGGGTCTGCGTCGTGCCCGTGGTGGTGGCGGTCGGGCTGACTGGCTCGGCGTCAGCGGTACTGCGGATCCCGTCCTGTTCGTCGACGCGGCCGTATACGGGGTCGTGCTGGCCTGGGCTGGTCAGCGGATCGCCGCCGGCGCGGCCGAATCTAGGTTGCCCGAGCTGTACCAGGTCGCCATCCGCAGCACGCTCTTGACCCGAGTCGGCGATCTCGGTTCCCGGGATGAGCCGAAGGACCGCCTCGCTAGTGACTTCTGGCACTGTCGCTGACCGCCTTGGCCGCCAAGCATGGATATCAGAGCGCAGGTGAGTTGGCTGAGTCGAGGTGTGGAACATGATCAGCCGTAACGATGTGCACGGGCGCGAGCGTTCTGACACGACAGCCGGGGACAGCCTGGCCGGCGTCTCCGCGCTATGTGACAGGCCTCCGCTGCCACACGTAGCCGCTTGGCGGGCAGTGGCCATGTGCGCCGGCGCCACCGCCTGGATGCTGTGGAGACGCCAGATACACCTTCCGGCTGGTCACGTCGGCAAGCGAATCCGGTTCGCCGACGGAACGAGCGCGCCCGTATACCGGGAGACAGTCGTCGACCGCGGATCTACCGAAGACCCTTGCGCGCTCATCGTCGAGTTCCGGCTCCGGGTAATTCGCGGCCGGGGGCACACGCTGTTCCGGTGGGAGAGCCTGCTTAACACGCCGCTGTTCGTCGGCTTCCCCGGCTTTGTTTCGAAGTTGTGGCTGGCTCACGACGAGCACGGCAGGTACCGCGGTATCTATGAGTGGGACGGGTCCTTCCTGGCCGATTGCTACGCCAGGGCCCTGTGGCGAGTGCTGGCGCTGGTGTCGGTGCCTGGATCGATTCACTACGTGGTCCTGCTCGGATTGCATAGGGACGACCTAGTCACGGACTCCCCCGAGCCGGGCGCCACCGCCAGCGACGAGGGAGCCTGGTGGCGTCCGGTCGGGGTTTCGTGACCGGCGGCCCGACCGGGAGCGGCCCCAGCATTCTGGTCGCAGGCGCGGGTCCTGCCGGGCTCGCTCTCGCCTTGCAGGCCCATGATCATGGCGCCGACGTACGGGTGATCGAGCGACGGTCGGAGCTGTGCAGGCCCTCACGCGCGCTGATCCTGCATTCGCGGACCTTGGAGATGCTGCGGCCGCTCGGGGTGACCGATGCGTTGCTGGCCAGGGCCGACGTCGCTCCTAGTGCCGAGCTGAGGCTGGGACGCCGGAAGGTCCGCGTCAGGCTGGCCGATCTCGCGCTGCCGGACACTGCGTTCCCGCACCTGACGCTGATCAGGCAGGCCGATGTCGAGGCCGTGCTTGCCCGGGCCTTGGACGATCGCGGTATCGGTGTGGAACGTGGCACCGAGCTGGTCGGGCTTCACGATGAGCGCGAAGGCGCGAGCGCTGTCCTGCGGTCCGGCGGCGTCCGGACTGAGGTGATCGCCGACGTCCTGTGCGGCTGCGACGGGCCGGACAGCACAGTTCGCTCTGAGGCCGGCATCGGCTGGCCGGGGTGCCCGTACCCCGTCGAGATAGTGCTCGCCGATGCTGAGCTAGCCGGTGACCTGCCCGATGAAGGCGCCCAGGTCGTTGCCGGCCGCGACGGCCTGGTGTTCGCCTTCCGGCTAGGCGAGCGAGCGCCGTGGCGACTGCTGGTAACCAGACCCGCGAGTCCTGACCCCGTGCCGTTCGGGCAGCCAGGCCAGGCCGTTCCAGCTGCTGAGCTTCAGTCACTCCTGAACCAAGCGCGCTCAGGAATCGAGATCGAAAGCCTTGCGTGGTCCGCCCGGGTCAGGGTGCAGCACCGGGTGGCTAGGAGATTCCGCCGCGGACGGCTCTACCTTGTCGGGGACGCGGCGCATGCTTACTCTCCGGCGACTGGGCAGGGGCTGAACGCGGCCATCCAGGATGCTCTGAACCTGGGCTGGAAGCTCGCGTTCGGAGCATCACGCCCGGACAGCGGCGCCCTGCTCGGCTCCTACGAGATAGAACGACGGCCGGTCGCGCGTCAGGTTCTCGCGATGACACACCTGGCGTTCTGGGGCGAGGCTGGCACGGGGCGCGTCCCGGCGTTGCTCCGCGGCAGGCTCGCGCCCCTTGCCGCTCCGGCCGTCCCCGCGCTGATGCGGAGGCATCGCCTGGTGGGCGAGGGGGTCAGGCTGATATCGCAGCTCCGGGTGAACTATCGGCGGAGTCCGATTTCGGCCGAAGACCCGTTGACTCGGCGCCACGGTCGTGGCGCACGCGCAGGTGACCGCCTGTCGGATGAGGTCGTCACATGTGCGGGGCGCAACCTGCCGCTGCACGAGCTGATCGCCCGGCCGGGAGTGCATGTGCTGCTAGACCGTGACGCCGGTGCGCTCGAGGACCTGGCACTCGGCCCGCTCGTTCATCTTCACCGCATCACGAGCAAGCCAGGCTGCGGACTGGTAGCCGTCCGCCCCGACGGCTACATAGGCATGCGTTGCCAGGTGGCTGGTCGAGAGCCCCTCGCGGCGTGGCTGGACCTGATCAGGGCACCCTGGCCGGGGAACCAGCCCAAACTGGGACTTGCCGGTCTACGTGCATCTGAATGAACTCGTCCAGCCTCCGATAATCCGCGATCTCCGGGTCATGTGCCGCGGACGACAACGACGGGGCAGCAGGCATGATGCAGGCAGCGGATGCTGACGGAACCCATCAGCGCGCTGGCGATTCCGCCGTGCCCGCTGTGGCCGAGCACGAGCAGGTCGGCGTTCTGCGCGGCGCCAAGCAGCACCTCGCCGGCATTGCCTTCGATGACGAGCTGGTTCACCGGGACGCCTGGTGGCAGGCTGACCTCCGCGATCGCGGCGTTCAGCGTCTTGGCAGCAAGCTCGGCGTAGTCGATGTCCTCCAGGCCAGGCGCGGCAGACAAGCCGACGTCGCCGGCCCCGGTGGGGATCGCGGGCTTCCAGGCGATAATCGCGTCGACCGTGCCGGCGCTCAGCCGAGCCTCCTCGACAGCCCAGCGCAGGGCCTCGATTGACGGGCTCGAACCGTCGACACCGGCCACGAGACGCGGGCGGGCATTGCGCGCTGCGAACATGGCGCGTTCCTCCTCGATCAGCCGGCGCGGTTTGCGTTCTTCCGCTTAGTCAGCATCGTCCTGAGGAGCGATCTCTGCGCAGAGGCGTTACGCCTCCCTATCCGGGACTTTCCTCCCTGAGTGGAGCTTGGCCTGGTATCGCCGGGCTAGAAACCGCGTTCCGAATGAACCACTGACACGGCCATCGCAAGCCGAGCGCCGGATGGCAGGATGAACTTATGTCTGACGAGACGCGTGGTGAGGTGCCAGGCCGCATGGCGCCCGAGCCCGCGGTGGTCGAGCTGAACGAGGCCGAGTGCCTGAAACTAGTTGCCGGGCAGGAGATCGGCAGGATCGCGTTCACGAGCCGGTACGGGATTACCGTGCTGCCGGTGAACTACCGGCTGCACGAGGCCAGCATCGTGTTCAGGACCGGAGAGGGCAGCTCGATGGACGACGACCTTCGCACGGGGTCAGCGCACGCTGACTACCAGGTCGCCTTCGAAGTCGACGAGATCAGCCCGGTCACCAGAGAGGGATGGAGCGTACTCATCCTCGGGCCCGCTCACCACTTGGACTCTGAGCGGGAACGCGCCGCTGGAGCGAAGTCAGCCGTAGCCCCGTGGACCGGCGGGACCAAGGAACAGTTCATGCGCATCCTGCCGACGAGGATCACGGGCCGGCGGATCCGGCAGCTCGGCCAGCCATAGGGATACGGCTGCCTTGCAGAACTTTGCCGTAGCCGCCGCCCAGGCTGCGCGCGGTCGCCACTGTGATGAAGCCGCGCATCGTGCGGCCCGTGAACTCCAGCTTCGCTGCTCTGCCGCGTTATTGGCATGCCGGTGCGGATCAGGCCGGATCGGCGCGCTGACGACGCGAGGGCGGGGGCGCCGGGTAGCGGCAAATGTCGGCATGGTGACCCGGGGCGCTGGCGACCTTGGTGTCATCGGTGAGTAGGGGTAGGTTAAGGCGCTCGGCGAGGGCGACGTACATCGCGTCGTAGGCGGTGAAGTTGTTGCGCATCTCGAACGCACGGGCCTGCAGCGGCTGCATCGCGTGCCGCACGATTCGCAAGCCGGCGTAGTCGTGCAGCATCTCTAATGCGCGTTCTTCACTGATCCGCACGGTGGGCTTAGTGGTGATGGCCAAACCTCGGATCACGCTGGAGATCTCGGCATCG
>DATAEH010000051.1:0-6223 GCA_036258115.1 Streptosporangiaceae bacterium | reverse complement strand
ACAAGGTCTATGCCGACCTTCTCGTTATGCCGATGTTCGGCGTGCTGCCGCAGGTCAGGCCGCCGGGCTGGTTCTTATGGTCGGCATATTCATAGGCTGGAGAGCCAGTCGAGGATGTCTGGTTCGGGTCGGTATGCGCCGGGTGCGGTGTCAGCTGGCCGCGTCCGGTCGATTGCGGCTTGCTTGATGGCCATGTCGGCGTGGAGATAGGCGTCGGTGGAGTGGGTGTTCTGATGGCCCAGCCATAGCGCGATCACGGAGATGTCGACTCCTGCCGCGAGCAGGTTCATCGCGCACGTGTGCCGCAGCGTATGCATGGTGACGTTCTTGTCTGCCAGGCTCGGACAGCGTGCTGTCGCAGTGGCCAGGTGCAGGGCGAGGCGATGTTCCAGAGCGTCACGGGACAGCTGCTGGCCGCGGGGGCCGCAGAACAGCGCGTTGCCGGGCTTGGTGATGCGTTGATCGAGGTAGGCGGTCATGATCGCGGTCGTGGCAGCGGTCATCGGGGTTGCCCGGTAGCGGCGCCCTTTCCCGGTGCAGGTCACGTGCGCCCCGGTGCCGAAGCGGATGCTGGCGGTCGTCAGCGAGCACAGTTCGCTGACACGCAGGCCGGTCTGGATGTCCAGGGCGAGCAGCGCGTGGTCGCGGATTCCTGTCCAGGTAGTCCGGGCGGGCGCGGCGAGCAGCGCGTCTGCCTCTGCGGTGCTGAGGAACTCCAGGATCGGCCTTGGTTGACGTTTCGGCGGGATGGCCAGGATCCGCGTGATCGTTGCTGCGTGTTCCGGATAGCTGGGCTGGGCGTGGCTGAGCACTGCGCGGATAGCGGTCAGCCGCGCGTTGCGCGTGGAGACGCTGTTGCTGCGCGCCTGCTCGAGGTGGTCAAGGAACGCGGTGACGCGTTCGACATCCAGAGCCTGGAAGTCGATCCTGCTGGCCGGGACGCCGAGGGTGTCGGCGAGGTGGGTGATGAGCATGCGCCAGGTGTCACGGTAGGCGGCGATGGTGTTGGGCGAAAGGTCGCGCTGAGCACGGGCGTAGCTGGTGAAGTACTGCTGCAGCGCTGTGGCGAGGGTGTTCATCGTTCACCGCCGGAGCGGTCTGCCCGGCCGAGGCGTTCGGCCGCCAGCGCCATGAGCTGCGGGCTGGCGCTGAGGTACCAGTAGGTATCTGCCACGTGGGTGTGGCCGAGCCAGGTCGCCAGCAGCGACAAGGTGCGCTGGGGATCGCCTGCGTTCCGGTAGGCGGCCGTCATCTGCAAGGTGGCGAACGTGTGACGCAGATCATGAAGCCGGGGCCGGGCACGGCCGCGAGGTTCGAGTCCTGCGGCACGGGTCAGGCGCTTGAAGTACTGCTCGATCGTCTCGATCCCGAAGCCGGTGCCCTTGTAATTGACGAAGATCGGGCCGGCCGGGTCAGGACGCGTCGCCAGGCGCTCGGGCATGGCGAGGTAGCCGGCCAGCGCGGCCGTGGTTGTCGGGTGAACGGGCACGAGCCGGTCCAGCGGCGTCTTGCGCCCGCGCACGAGGATGACATCGTTGCCGGCATCGAAGTCCGGGACCGTCAGGTGCACGGCTTCCCCGATCCTTATCCCGGTCGCGGCCAGCAGCCCGATGATCACCCGCACCGTCGCGGCTACTCTGCCGTTGGTGAACACGGCCGGGCAGGCGCTGACCAGGGCATCCAGGTCGGCCTGGGAGTAGATGAACGGCGTTGCCCGGGTCGTCGCCGCCGGCAGCAGGGCGCGCGGGATGACCGGCACGTCGGCACCGCACGCGTTGAGGTAAGCCGCGAACGGGCGCAGCACCGTGAGCCGCTGGGACCACCACACTGGCTGCGCGCTGGCCGGCTCACGGGCCCACGCCACCGCGTCATCGATCGTGAACGAGTCGAGCTTGCCGCGTGCGGCCAGCCAGCCGCAGAACTGTCCGAGCAGGTATTCACTTCTTGTCAGCTTGTAGCCCAGGGACCGGCGTGCGACCAGGTAGGAATCAAGTTCCTCGCGCAGTGTCATCACAACACCTGCCCGAACGGGACGACCAGCGCCCGCAGTGAGGCGAGGTCGGTCCTGGCGTAGACGTGCGTGCTGTCGGCGCGGGAGTGACCCAGCAGCTCCCGGGCTTCTGTGAGTGTGCCTCCTGCGGCGATGACGTTCATCGCCGCGGTATGACGGAGCCGGTGAGCATGCATGACGCCAAGCCCGGCTCGCTCGGCCAGGTGCACGATGATGTCTGAGATTCCCGCGCTGGTCAGCTTGCGGATCGGCGCTCGCAGACGGACGAACACCGCCCGGTCCTGCGCGTCTTCGGGTCGAACCCGCAGCCATGCCACGAGCGCCTGGCCCACATCGGCTGGCAGGGGAAGAGTCAGACGGCGCTGGCCCTTTCCGATGACGGTCAGCCGGCCGGCAGCCCAGCCGATGTCATCGAGTGTGAGACCGGCGGCCTCGCCAGCGCGAAGCCCCAGACGCGACAACGTGATCACCACGGCCCGGTCCCGCACGCCGACCCTGGTCGCCGGGCTGGCAGCCGCCAGCAGCGCATCGACTTGGCCTGGCGTGAGCCCGCGCGGCAGCGTCGCGCGCGTCGCCCGCGGGCGCAGAATCCCGCGGCTGAGGTCGCGGTCTATCCGCCCGGTCGCCAGCGCCCAGCGCAGCAGCGACCGCATTGCGCTGACCAGCAGCGAACACGACGCCGGCGCGTAGCCTTTCCCGCGCTCGACGATGTAGGCGTTGATCATCGCGACGCCGGCATGCTCCCACCTGACGGCATCACCATCGGCGAGCGCGGCGACGAAGCCGCCTACCCAGCCGCGCCGGTTACGAAGGACACCCTCGCTGATGGCGGCCTGGTCGCGCTGCCAGGCGCCCCACGCATCAAGTTCCGCACCAGCGGGGCCGGCCGGTTCCGGGCCTGCCGCGTGGCGTGACTGACCGCGCGGCTCGAGAAGGAAACGGCGAACCAATGACATCCGGCCGATCGCCATGCTGCGCCCGGGAGTGCCCGGGACAAAGCCAGCCGCGAACAGGTCCAGCAGCCCGCCATCCAGCGCCTCGAGCTCGACTCCGTGATCATCCATCCACGCGCTCAGCCACAACGCCACGCTGACAACCTGCGGGATCGTCCCGGGCGAATATCCCTGGACCGTCAACCATTCACGCAGATCAGCTACCACCGCGTCCGCAAGCGGACCTCTCGGCGCACCAGGGTGAACAGGTCGCACAAGACCACCTCCAAGTAGACGAGTACTTGAAGGATCGGCCCATCAGATTATGCCGACCTTAAGAACCAGCCAGGCGGCCTGACCTGCGGCAGCACGCCGAACATCGGCATAACGAGAAGGTCGGCATAGACGCTGTTATGCCGACGTCGGCATAACAGCGTGGACACGTCGTAGAGCACCAGGCTTGCCGGACCCAGTCCCGCGTGCGCCGCGCACGCCGCCGACAGCTCCTGCCGGAACGTCTCCTTCGCATAGCCGCGAAGGCGGCGCTTGAGCGTCGCGTACGACGGGCCGGCCTCCCCGGCTTCCTCCAGCACCCGCAGGCTGTCGGCCTTGCTGACCGGCTCGATGATCCGCGCCATCACCAGGCCGCGGAACACCTCGTCCCCGCCGCTGGCCGGGCCGAAGCCCAGCACGTCATAGCCCCGGGCCAGCGCACCGAGCAGGCAGTCCATCCGCGAAGCCGTGATTGGCAGCGGCCCGCCCGGCGCAGCGGTATCCAGGCCCAGGTCAAGCTCGCCCTGCCCGGCTGCCAGCCGCTGCCGCGCCACCGTCTTGAGCAGCTCCAGCTCGACCTCGCCATGAGCCGAGCCGATGTGCTCGATATCCCGCGAACCGCGATGAGACGAGTAGACGATCTGCACTGCCGTGGCACCCGACGCCGTCCTCACCGTCCGCACATACGGCACCCGGCCAGCCTACGGCCCCGGATTAGTGCGCAAATCCAGCTCTCGCGAACCGAGAAAATGCAGGCCACAGCATCACCGCCACCTGGAATCCAAAATCTTGAGCCAACTCAGGTCGGACATTCCACTCCGCTGGTTCGCTTGGGTACGCCAGTCATGCAACGCTGCGACCACCTCGCTCGCAACACAGCCCGCCAGTCCTGCGAGGATCACTCTGGAGTTGAGTTCGCTCCCGACAGCGCCGGCGCTGGCGCTGATGGCCGCACACGCGGCGGTCATTTGTACCCCGATGCGCTCAGCCGTCGCTTTGAGATGCTTGACTCGGTCAGTGTTTGTGAAACGCCCATCGAGAGCTTCGATCTCGGATAGCAACGCCATTATCGAAAAGTGCAGGAGCTCAAGCGACTCTGCGGAGAATTGCTTCTCTGTGACCCTTGTGCAATGCTCGGCTAGCTGTTCGACTGCCCTTCTGGCAGCTTCATTTTCTGCTTGACCCTGTCCCTGAAGGAAAAACTTCCCACGAACGACGATCCCCCAACGCAGGTAAAGTCTCACGAATGTCTTCAGATATAAGACAGTCCTGCTGCAGGTCCTCATGCCGAGTCATCTGATCCTCAGTCGGCCGGTGACGCAGGGCAGATATCCACCCGACCACCTGACGGCCTGCGAGCTTGAGGGCGTTTACGACCAGGCGTGCCAGCTGCAGCTGTTCTCCTGTTACTTTGCTTGGCCCGTTACCGCCCACAGTGCGGGGCCAGCGAGTGATCAGGCTAAGACAGCGACGCCATGCGGGAGCAGGTGCGCGGGACAGCCGAGGGGGGCGAGTAACGCCGGACGTGGCCGCGGTCTGTCTGCTCTCCCAACCTGCTCGGTGAGCCCCCGTAGCGGGAGCCCGGGACGGTCTGGTCGACTGACCTTCGTAGCGAGCTGCCGGCGATGCGGCGCGCGCCGTTGGCGGTTCCCTCGTGGGAGCCCTTGCAGATCCCTGCTCGGTAGATCCTGCGGGTAGATGCCCCCGGTCTTCCTCATAGCCGACTACCGGATCGCGCATGTTGCGATCATCTATCCAACCTGCCGCCGACACAACACGTCTAGCGGGCTGACGGATAGCGCGCGAGGCTCGGGTCATTTCGTAGCGGAAGATGCGCAGCGCCACCGAAAAGGGACCCACTGGCCAGAGGCCAATGTCACGGCCGACGGCGTGCCGATTGTCTAGGCTGGTGATGCGGCATGATCTTGGCGCCGACCCGCCTGCGAGCCCACTGGCCAACATATGCTCGCCGGGCCTAGGCCACCGGCAAGCCCTGATTGCAGCGACCGATAGGAGTTCCGGCATCGCCGTGCAGCGGGTCTTGCGGTGCCCGCGGCCTGCGGCCAGCCTACGGTGAAGCAAGTGGCCGGCGCCGGCGCAAGGATGACGCTTCCGTCCAAATTGCCGAAGGCTCAGGGCAGGTGTGGAAGACGGTTCGCCGCCTTCCACGATTGATTTGAATTAAGACTGGACCGTCCGTAGAACGCCGCAAATATCATCTGCTCTGGCACGCACGCGAAGTCGCAAATGGCCACGCTCAGCGCGCGCCGAACGAGCCGAGTGCGCGCTTCGAACGGCTGGTTCGTCGGCTACCGACCGTTGCCGGCCCTGAGGTTCGTCGGCAGGGTCCGCCAAGCCCGGATCGCCGAATCGGCGCGGCCTGGTTGCATGCCGCGACGTTCCCGTCCGTGATGCGGAACGCCTCGTTTATGGCCCCTTGGCGAGCACGCTGGGTGCAGTGCCGTGATCACCGCCGCTGGCACCACATCGCTGCAGGAACGGCCGGATGGTCTGTGCCAGTTCGTGCGGGTGGTCGTGGTAGGCAGTGTGCGTGCCGGGCGTGCGCGTGACCTCGACACCTAGGCGGTTGGCCAGTCGGCCGGCGGCCTGGGCGTAGACGGCGTGGCTTTGCTCGCTCACGAGCACCATGACGGGCACCGCGATCGCGGCCAGCGTCTTGTCATCGGGCAGGAAGCCCTCGTAGCTCCCGAGCTCAACCCCGAAGAAGGTCTCGGCACTGGATTGCATGCGCGCCCGCAGGGCGGGCTGGAGACGCTCCCAGTTAGGACCTCCCGCCACATACCGCCAGAGTGCTTCGAGCGCCGCCGGCGTGCCGCCGGTCCCCATGGCTTCCTGGACGAGCTCCGAGACCGCGCCGCGCGCCCCCGGATCGTCGAACAACCTCACCAGTGCGGTCTCGTGCAAGACCGCGCCGCTCACCGTCTCGGGATGGCGAATCAGCAGGCAAAGAGCGAAGTTCGCGCCGGCGCTGGTACCGAAGACCGCA
>DATAEH010000050.1:0-12183 GCA_036258115.1 Streptosporangiaceae bacterium | reverse complement strand
CACTTTGCCGAAGGTCACGTCGGCGGAGCAGGTATCTGCGATGGCGGCGTTGTGCGAACGGCTCGAGGAGTCCTTCAGTGAGCGGCAGCCGTACGGTCTTAGCTTCGAGATCCAGGTGGAGACGCCGCAGGCCATTCTCGGAGCTGACGGCGCGGCAACGATCGCGAAGTGCGTGCACGCTGCGAATAACCGGCTGGCCGGCTTGCACTACGGCACCTACGACTACAGCGCCGCGCTCGGCATCTCCGCGCAGTACCAGAGCATGGAACATCCTGCGGCGGACTTCGCCAAGGCCGTCATGCAGGTCGCGGCCGCTGGAACGGGCGTCCAGCTCAGCGACGGCTCGACCAATGTGCTTCCGGTCGGCAGCCGGGACGAGGTCATCGCCGCCTGGCGCCTGCACTACCGCCTGGTACGGCGCTCGCTGGAGCGCGGCTTCTACCAGGGCTGGGACCTGCACCCCGCCCAGCTGGTTACCCGCTACGCCGCCACCTACGCCTTCTACCGCGAGGGGTTCCGGCTGGCGGCCGGCCGGCTCCGCGCCGCAGCCGAGCGAACGGCTTCCGGCCAGGAGGAACCCGCAACGATCCGCGCACTAGCCGATTTCCTCAGCCGCGCAATAGACTGCGGCGCCATTGACGAAAACGAATTCAGTGAACTGACGAATTTGACTACCCACCAGCTTCAAGTCGCAAGACGCCGCGGCGTAATCCCTGATCGGGAGCTCTGATGCCAGCCGAGCCGTCAGCGTCGCCAATGGCGGACGCTGGGCCGCCCGACCTCATTATCCGCGCAGCCCGCGCTGTAACACCCGCGGGAATTATGGCTGCGGACGTGCACATCCGCGACGGCCGAATAATCGCAGTAACGACGTCCGATGACCGGACGGCCGTGCCGCGCGGGCCGAGTTCTGTCGGACCGGGCGGCACGGCTGCCCGGGTCATCGCTCCGGACGACGCTTTTAACTCGGTGGAACTCATTGAGCTAGGCCGCGACGAGGTGCTGATGCCAGGCCTCGTCGACACCCACGTCCACGTCAACGAACCGGGCCGGACCGAGTGGGAGGGCTTCGCCACGGCGACGGCCGCGGCGGCCGCTGGCGGCGTCACGACGATCGTCGACATGCCGCTGAACTCCATCCCGCCAACCATCGACGTCGCCTCACTCGAGGCGAAGCGCGCCGCCGCCGAGGGTCAGTGTGCGGTGGACGTCGGGTTCTGGGGCGGCGCGGTTCCCGGCAACGAGGCAGACCGGGCGGCGCTGCATGGCGCTGGCGTCTTCGGCTTCAAGTGCTTCATGATCGACTCGGGCGTAGCGGAGTTCCCGCCGCTCGACCAGCACGGTCTCGCCAAGGCGATGAAGCAGATCGCCGAACTGGGCAGCCTGCTGATCGTGCACGCGGAGGATCCGGCCAGCATCGCCGCGTCCCCGACCGCGTCCGGGGACGACTACGCGGGCTTCCTTCGGTCGCGTCCGCCGGCCGCGGAGGTCGCGGCAATCATCGGCGTGCTGCGGCTTGCAGCGGCGACCGGCGCGCGGGTGCATGTGCTGCACCTGTCCAGCGCTGACCCGGTCCCGCTGATTGCGGCCGCCAAGGAAGACGGCGCCAGCATCAGCGCGGAGACGTGCCCGCACTATCTGACCCTCGCGGCTGAGCAGGTCGGCAACGGCCACACCGAGTTCAAGTGCTGCCCGCCGATTAGGGGCGTGGACAACCGGGAGCGACTCTGGGCCGCGCTGTGGTCCGGCGCGATCGAATGCGTGGTCTCCGACCACTCGCCATGCCCGCCCGAGCTGAAGAGTCTCAGCACCGGCGATTTCGGGAGCGCCTGGGGCGGGATCTCCTCCGTGCAACTCGGCCTGCCGGTGGTCTGGACGCACGCCAGGGAACGCGGCTTCGATCTCCCCGACGTCGCCCGCTGGATGTCTGCGAGCCCGGCCAGGCTGGCCGGGCTCGCCACCAAGGGCGCTATCGCTGCGGGCTACGACGCGGACCTGGTCGCGTTCGCGCCGGATGAACGTTTCGTTGTGGCCCCTGACCAGCTGCTGACCAGGCACAAGCTCAGTCCGTACGCGGGTCAGGAGCTAGCCGGTGCGGTACGCCGTACTTGGCTGCGCGGCGTGCCAGTTACGCCGGATCACCCCCGAGGCCGCCTGCTGCGCCGCGCGACCGAGACTGCTATGAAACCTTGACGCCGCGACGAAGCGATTGCGGCGGTCGACTGGGACCCACATAGGAGCGGGGATGACGGCCGGGCAGGACTTTCGCGAGTTGACCGACCTGGCTTCAAGGCGCCTGGGCGGGAGCGTGGTCTACGCGAACGACGAGCTCTTCGCCGAGAAGGAGAACCTGATCAAGCCAGGGCCGGCGGTCTTCGCCGAGGGCGACTTCGGCAACAAGGGCAAGGTCTACGACGGGTGGGAGACCAGGCGGCGCCGCGAGCCCGGTCATGACCACGCGATCGTCAGGCTCGGGGTTCCTGGCGTCATACACGGCGTCGTTGTCGACACCGCGTTCTTTCGCGGCAACTACCCACCGCAGATCTCCGTCGAGGCCACGAGCCTGACCGGTTACCCGGGTCCGGCGGAGCTTGCCGACGCGAGCTGGTATCCGCTGGTACCGAAGTCGGCCGCCAAGGGCGACACCGCGAACAGCTACCCGGTTGACGACCCGCGCCGGTGGAGTCACGTCAGGTTGTCGATCTACCCCGACGGCGGCGTGGCGCGATTCCGTGTGCACGGCGAGGTCGTGGCCGATCCCGCTTTCCTGACGGGCACGGTCGACCTCGCCGCGATGGAAAACGGCGGGCAGGTCGCGGGTTGTTCTGACGCCTTCTACTCTTCCCCGTCGAACTTGATCTTGCCGGGCCTGGCCCGCGTGATGGGCGATGGGTGGGAGAACGCGCGCCGCCGCGGCCCTGGCAACGACTTCGTCATCTTCAGGCTCGCGGTGGCCGGCCGGCTGCGCCACGTCGAGATCGACACGTCGTACTTCGTTGGCAACGCGCCTGGCTGGGTCGAACTGTCGGGTGCGACCGGCACCGATGCCGGTGATCTGGCCTGGCGCACCATGCTGGCGCGAAGCCGTGTTCGGCCGGACACCAGGCACCGGTTCCTGATCGAGGAGCGGGCCGAGGTGACCTACCTGCGGCTCGACGTGTTTCCCGACGGGGGTCTGGCGAGGTTCCGCGCCTTTGGCGAGCTAACCGCGGAGGCGTCGGCTGCCCTCGCCGAGCGCTGGCGGGATACGACGCCGTAGGCGACGGTCAGGTCGGGGAGTTCGCGAGATCTGCCGCGTCCGTGGCGCCGTCGGCATCAGGTTGCTTGGACACGCCCGGCATCCGGTACTTGGGTATCGGCGTGGGCAGCAGCACGAGGAACGAAGTCATGCCGCCAATCGCGGCGACCCATAGCGTTGTGCGCGGCCCGACCAGCGTACCGAGGAAGCCGCCGAGCAGCGCGCCCAGCGGCCTGGTGCCATAATTCACCGCCTGGAAGGCGCCGGTGACCCTGGAACGGACCTCATCGGGGATGACCGCCGAGAAGATGGCGCCGATGCTGATGTCCAGGACCATCACGCCGAAGCCGCCGATGAACTCGGCCACCATCAGGATGGCCAGCACCAGGAGATGCGGTCCGCCGGCGGCCGGCACCAGAGCCATGGGCGCGGCGAATATGAGGAACGAGATGGCATAGACGCGCCCGACGCCGAACCGATTTGTGAGCCGTTTGGTCGTGGCGGCGCCCAGCAGCCCGCCGACCGCGCCGATGCCGAGGACCAGGCCCAGTACGCCGGGCCGGACGTGCAGGTATCTCGTTGCGTAGAGCACGAAGAGCGCGAAGAAGACGAAGTTAAAGAAGTTGACGACCGAGGCGGCGAGCAACGAGGCGCCCACGATCGGCGAATGGCGGATGAATTTGACGCCCGCGGTCAGCGAGCCGTCGCCGGCCTTGGCGGCCGGCGGCTCCTCAGGGCGGATCCTGGACAGGAAGAAGGCCGAGCCGAGGAAGGACGCGGCGTCCGCGAGCACGGCTAGCGGAGCCGTCAGGAACTGGACGAGCGCACCGCCGACGCTCGGCCCGCCGACGAACGAGAACGCCCGGCTGCCGTAGATCAGCGAGTTGCCTTCGACGTACTTGTCGTCCGGGACGATGGAGACGAACAATGCGGGCTCGCTGACCGTAAACAGAATGCTGAACACGCCGACGCCGAAGGCCACGCCGTAGAGCTGCCAGAGCGTGAGCACCCCGAACGCGTAGCTGATCGGAATGCTGGTCAGCAGCGCGGCGCGGCAGAGATCGGCGCCGATCATGGTCGCCCGCCGTCGGCCGCGCCGGTCCACCCAGGCTCCGGCGTGCAGGCCGAACAGCAGCGCCGGGACCCAGACCAGCGCGGCCAGGTAGCCCATCTCGGCCGGTGTGGCGTGCAGCGCGAGCACGCCGACGAGCGGAAGCGCGATCGAGGAGATTTGATCCCCGAACATGGAGATCGTTTCGCCACTCCAATAGCGGCGGAACGTCCGGTCATGCAGCAAGGCGGGAACCCGCGCGGCTAGGCGGCCGGCGAGCCGGTCCTTGCCAGCGGATTGGCCGGGCTGCTCGGCCTGAACGGGTGGGGGATTGGAGTTCTTGCGCAGCATCGTCGACCTCATCGTTGATCGCTGTCGGGGGCCGTGTCGGGCGCCTGGCTTACGCGCCAGGCGGCCTGAATGAGGTACCAAGGTGGCCGATCATCGGGAACGCGAACTGCACGACCCCGATCAGCCGCGAGTCAGGCGGCCTTAGCTCTGGCCGGGCAGTGCGATCGACGTACTCGTCGAAGACGTCACACATCTTCTGGCCGACATCGACGAGCTCGTCGGAGGTCAGGTAGAGGAGGCGGTCACCCATGAAGTCGGCGCGCTGCCATTCGCCGGGCTCGCTAGGGCGCTGATCAAGCCACCGCTTCAGCCACTCGTAATAACGCTCGGCCATGACGGCCCGGTACATGGCGCCGGCCGCGGCGAGCTGAGGATTGTCGGGGAAGTCGGGCACATCGGTCGACATCGTGGTCGCCTGCCAGGGCCGCTCCCTGCCCTGGCCACCTGGGGCCTCCTCGGCCATGCCGTATTTGGCCAGCTGGCGCAGGTGAAACGAGGTCGTCGCCGAGCTCTCGCCGAGCAGCTCGGCGGCCCTGGTGGCAGTCAGCGGACCCTCGGTTCGCAACAGCCCGATCAGCGACATGCGGATTGGATGCGCAAGGGCGCGCAGCGCCTTCGGGTCGGTGATCCGCGTGACCGACCTCGGCCCGCGGGCAGCGATCGACTTCTCTGACATAATGCAAAGCTATCTTTGCAAAGAACTCTTTGCAAGCAGTTCTTTGCAAAGAGTTCTTTGGAACCGCGGCCGGACTGCCGCGACGCGAACGGCGGGCGCAAGAGTGCCACGGGGCGAGGCGGAAAGGGTGCGGCCGGCGGCACGTCGTACTACGGCTTGTGTTATATCGCCTGACGTAGTATCGTCCCGCGTAATAGCCAATCTCAGGCAGGAGCAGCGGTGGAATTCACGGAGCCGGTGGTGCTGGTCCTGACCAGCCTGGCCGAAGGGCCGAAACACGGATACGCCCTCGCCAAGGACATCGAGGCGTTCGCCGGGATCAAGCTCGGACCAGGAACGCTCTACGGCGCGCTGAGCAGGCTCGAGGACCGGGGCTGGATCGAGGCGCTCCCTGCTGACGATCGCAGGCGGCCGTACCAGATCACGTCGGCGGGCGCAGAGCAGCTATCCGCGCACCTGAAGACCGCACGCCAGGTGGCGGCGACCGGCCTGCGCCGCCTTGACCTGAAGGCGGCGCGATGACGCGGGGCACAACAACCAGGCCCTGGCCCGCTGGCCTGCTGATCGCCTACCCGCCGGACTGGCGCGACCGGTACGGCGCGGAACTCGAAATCCTCGTCCGCGACCTGCGCGACCACGGCCGCAGCCCCATCCCGATGACCTTCGACCTGCTGCGCGGCGCCGCCGCCGCGTGGTGCAGAACCAGGAGAGGATTCACCATGTCCGAGCGTTCACGCCAGGCGCTGATCACTGTGCTGTGGTCATGGGCTGCTTTCGCCGCGACCGCGGCCTGGTTCGGGCACGACCTCGGCATCTATCCGACCCGCAGCATCGCGCAGCGGATCGCCGGGTCCCATCAGGTCGTGCCCGACGCCTACCACGTCTTGGTCGGTGTCGGCGTCGTCGGACTCGCCGCCATGGCCGTCGCGGCCGTGCCGTTCGCCGTCGAGGCAGCGCGCTATGCGCGCGAGCACCACCAGAACTCGATCTTCGCGCTTATGGTCGTGCCGCCGGCGGCCGCTGGCATCTGGCTCGGCGGCGCTGAGCTCGTCGGGCGCGCGAACTCGACGCGTAACCTGACCTTCGCCGTGATCTGGCTGCTGCTCGGCCTGGCTGGTATCGCCGCGTCGATCCAGGCGGTCGTCAGCATCGTCAGGACCTGCGAGTTCAGCCGGGCCACGTGGCGGATCGGCGCGGGCGCCGCGACCGCGATCGCGGCGGCCATGCTGGTCGGTACTGGCGCCACGATCGTGTGGGGACTTGCTTTCCGCGCGAGCCAGGGCCACACCGCGAGCGATTCTGGCTGGCTGATCGTGACGGCGATCATGGCCGTGACTACTGCTCGCGCCGTCATCGCCCTCCTCGGCGCCCGCCGCGCCCCAGACCCCGCCCCAGCCCCCGCGGTCGCCTAGCCCGGCCCACCGCTGAACCTCTGGTGGTGTTATAGGCCCACCACGGGTTCAGCGGGTGTCCGGGCAGCGGGCCAGGCGGGGAGGGGAGCGGGCCGCGTGGCGGGGTTGCCCGGGAGGATGGCGATGTGGTGGCGTTTGGCGTGTTAGTGTCGCGGGCCTCGGGTCACCGGCAAAGGACACGCGGATGGGGCGACTCATGGCGACCGGTCAGTACGACTTCATCATCATCGGCGGCGGCTCCGCGGGCAGCGCACTCGCGAACCGGTTCTCCGCCGACGCCTCCAACCAGGTCCTCGTGCTCGAGGCGGGCCGCCCCGACTACATATGGGACGTGTTCATCCACATGCCGGCCGCGCTGACGTTCCCGATCGGCAGCAGGTTCTACGACTGGAAGTACGAGTCCGAGCCCGAGCCATTCATGAACGGCCGCCGGATCTATCACGCCCGCGGCAAGCTGCTGGGCGGGTCGAGCAGCATCAACGGGATGATCTTTCAGCGCGGCAACCAGCTGGACTACGAGCGCTGGGCAGCCGACCCCGGCATGGGGGACTGGGATTACGCCCACTGCCTGCCGTACTTCAAGAAAATGGAGAACTGCCTCGCGGGCGGCGATGAGTACCGCGGCAGCGACGGGCCGCTCAAGCTGGAACGGGGACCGGCCACCAACCCGCTTTTCACGGCGTTCTTCGAGGCGGTTCAGCAGGCCGGATACGCCATCACAAGCGACGTGAACGGGTACCGCCAGGAAGGCTTCGCCCCGTTCGACCGCAACGTCTACCGCGGCCGGCGCCTGTCCGCCGCCCGCGCCTACCTGCACCCGGTTATGAACCGGCCGAACCTGACGGTACGCACCCGCGCCTTCGTCACGAGGATCCTGTTCGAGGGCACCAGGGCCGTCGGCGTCGAGTACCGCCACGGCAACAGCGTCCAGCAGGCCCGCGCCGGCCAGGTCGTCCTCTGCGGCGGGGCGATCAACTCCCCGCAGCTGCTCCAGCTTTCCGGCGTCGGGCCAGCCGGCCTCCTGCAAGAGCACGGCATCGACGTCGTCGCTGACCTGCCTGGCGTCGGGGAGAACCTGCAGGACCATCTTGAGGTGTACGTCCAGTACGCGTGCAAGCAGCCGGTCAGCGTCGCGCCGGCGCTGAAGTACCGCAACCGGCCGATGGTCGGCGCGAAGTGGCTGTTCGGCAGAACCGGCCCTGGCGCGACGAACCACTTCGAGGGCGGCGGCTTCGCCAGGTCGAACGAGGACGTGCCCTACCCGAACCTGATGTTCCACTTCCTGCCGATCGCTATCAGGTACGACGGCTCGGCCCCGGCTGGCGGGCACGGCTACCAGGTCCATATCGGTCCGATGTACTCAGACTCGCGCGGCTCGGTCAGGATCGTCTCGGCCGACCCCTCGGTCCACCCGGCGCTGCGATTCAATTACCTCTCGACCGACACCGACCGGCGCGAGTGGTTCGAGGCGATCGGCGTGGCGCGGCACATACTGAACCAGCCCGCCCTCGACCCGTATAACGGCGGCGAACTCTCACCTGGGCCGTCGGTCAGCACCCAGGAGCAGATCCTGGATTGGGTTCGCACGGACGGCGAGACCGCCCTGCATCCTTCATGCACCTGCGCGATGGGCACCCGCGAGGTCTCCGTCGTCGACCCGGCCAGCATGGCGGTCCACGGGCTGGACGGGCTCAGGGTCGTCGATGCCTCGGTGATGCCGTACGTCACCAACGGCAACATCTACGCGCCGGTCATGATGGTCGCCGAGAAGGCGGCAGATCTCATCCTCGGGAACCAGCCGCTGCCGCCTGCCGAGGTCGAGTTCTACCGGCACGCGCCGAGTACGGAGGGTTCCGAGGCAGCAACGCCCGCCGAGCAGAAGACAACCGGGCAGGCATAACAAGACTCGCCCGCTGGTCACCCACGCCAGCTGGCCGCGCTGACCAGCAGTCCCGATCCCGTCCCCCCGGAGCCGGAGACTGTGTCCTCCCGCCTAGGCGGGAGCGATGAGCACCTTCCCCACCGCGCCATTCTGAACGGCGTCCTGTGCAGCCACGATCTCATCGAGGCTGAAAATGTGCACCGGCAATTCGGTCAGCGCACCGCTGGCCAGCGCCGTTGTAATGTCCCTGGCCGCGTGCCCGAGCACATCGCGCGGCACGCCGTACAACAAGATGAACCGCAAGACCACGTTGGCGGTCATGCACGCGCGTACCGGCAATGCCGGGTCGTTCGGCTCGGCCGCATAGGTCACGATCTCGCTCAGCGGCTTCGCCACCGCGAGGTCAAGCTGCAAGTTTGCGCCCAGCGAGACCTCGACGATCCGATCAACGGGGCCGAAGGCCTTGATCTCCTCGGCGGCCGACGGCTCTCTGTAGTTCACGACCAGGTCGGCGCCGGCGTTCTTGGCCAGAACGGCCTTGTCCTGCCCGCTCACGGTTGTGACCACTCTGGCGCCGTAGAACTTCGCCAGCTCGATCGCGAAGTGACCGACGGCGCCGGCTCCGCCGGCGACCAGGATCGTCTTGCCCTCGACGGGCCCGTCGGCGAAGAGGCAACGGTGCGCCGTCATCGCGGGCACGCCAAGGCTCGCACCGAGCTCGAAAGAAGCCCCGTCAGGAAGGGGTACCGCCTGCTCCGCGGGCACGACGGTCCATTCGGCCGCCGTTCCCCACGGACGCCCGGCCGCAGCGAGCCAGATCCATACCCGCTCGCCCATGCGGCCAGGATCGACCCCCGCGCCGAGCCCGTCGATGACGCCGGATCCATCGTGATGGCAGATCTGGAAGCCCTCGATTGGCCGCGGCGTCATCCCGCCGCGTGATTTCCAGTCCGTGGGATTGACGCCGGAGTAGGTGACCTTAACCCGGACCTCGCCGGGTCCGGGTTCGGGTGTCGCCACCTCCTCGACCCGGAGAACCTCGCCGGCCGCACCGTGGCGGTCATAGAGCGCAGCTCGCATCGCTATCCCGTCTGGTCTTGCTGCCGAAAAATCTCGCCTTTGCTAGCCCACATCGAAGCCACGTTCCATTCGATCATCGCACGCCGCAGAGACACCGGCCGACGCGGTGGTCGGTCAGTCACTGCCCGAAGCCAAAACCATTTCTCCTGAATGCGCCGCCAGTAACTCCCGCGGGTGGAACTACGACCAGCTTGTCAGGTTGGCCTCGATGTGACAGTCGCGCGCCTCGGCGCCGATCACAGATCTCGCCGATCTGGCGCGGGCAGGTGGATGGGACTGTCCGGCCGCGGTCTCGCGGCTACCTGCGGTGCCGACGGTCGGCCGCCATGCCGCAGACTAGGCCGGTGACCACTGATGAACTGGCCAACGACCCGCGCGACCCGCGCGGGCTGCGATCCGACGCGCCGCTACTGGACGGCTGGCTGACCTTCACGGCGCAAGCCGCTGCTGGCGAGCTCACGCCGATGGCCGTGCCCGGGCATAAACAACGGCAGGACCTGACCGGCGCGGTGGTGGCGGGCGATGCCCCGCTCTATGGCGGGCTGGACTCGATCAAGCACGCCGACATTCCGCTCGCGGAGGCCGAGCGACGAGCGGCCGAGCTCTGGGGCGCAAATTGGTGCCGTTTCTCGGTGGCCGGGTCGACCCACGGCAACCAGGCCCTGGCCCTGGCCGTAGGCGGTGACGGGCGCGAGATCATCGTGACCAGAATCCTGCATCGCTCCCTGCTGCTGGGGCTTGTGCTTGCCGGGCTGAACCCCGTTTGGGTGCGGCCGGATATCGACGACAAGACGGGCCTGCCGGGAGCGGTGCCGGTCGGCGCAGTGCGGACGGCGCTGCGGGAGCACCCTGATGCGTGCGGTGTGTTCCTGGGTGACCCTTCCTACGTCGGGACCATCGGTGACCTGGCGGGGCATGCCGAGGCGGCGCACGAGACAGGCGTTCCGCTGCTGGTCGACCAGGCCTGGGCTGCGCATCTCGGCTTCCACCCAGGCCTGCCGCCGCATGCCCTTCAGGCAGGGGCCGACGCGCTGGTGACCAGCGCACACAAGGCGCTGCCTTCTTACACCCAGGGCGCAATCGTCCTGGCCAGGACCGAGCGGCTGCAGCCAGGCCGGCTCAATCGGGCGTTCGAGGCCACCCATACGACAAGCCCGTCAGGAACGATCGCGGCCAGCATCGACGCATCGCGCGCCCTGCTCGCCCGCGACGGCGAGGAGCTGTGCGGCCGGCTGCTCCGGTGCGTGGCCATGGCGAAGAAGCAGCTCGTTCAGGTTCCCGGCGTCGGCGTGCTGGACGGGCCAGGAGTCGAGCCGACCAAGCTCGTGGTCCTGCTGGCTGGCACGGGAGCGCACGGATACGCGGTCGAGGCCGACCTCGTGGCTGCGGGCATGGCGGTAGAAAGCGCGGACAAGGACACCGTGATCCCGATCGTGACGATTGCCGATGGCGAGGAGCAGGTGGCCGCGTTCCTCGATGTGCTGATCGCATCAATCGAAGGACACAGGAGCCATCCGCGCGCGCCTGTCAGCCACGCCTCCTGGACGGTCGTGCCTGAGACGGTTGTATCGCCGCGGGAGGCGTTCTTCGCGGACAACGAGACCGTGCCCGCCAGCGCGGCAGCGGGGCGGGTTAGCGCCGAGCTGATCGCGCCGTATCCGCCAGGCGTGCCGGTGCTGGCGCCAGGGGAGCTGATCACCGCCGCGGCGATCGAGTCGCTGCGCGAGGTCAAGGCCGACGGCGGCCGGATCGCCTACGCCGCCGACCCGTCCCTGGACACCTTCCAGGTCATCGCCCGCTGACTCGCGGCGCTGCCGCGGGATCACAGGGCAGCGCTGAACCCTTGCCGGGGTCAGGGAGCCCGGCGGCCCGGATCGCAGCGCAGCGATGAACCTTTGCTGGTGTCGGGGGCACAGCGGGGGCTCATCGTTGCGCGGTTCGGCGCTAGATGCCGGTGACGGTGATCTGGGCGGGGTGCTCGACTGTGAAGCGGTAGCGGATGGTCGTTGTCTGGCCCTCGGCCAGCGTCAGGTCCCAGGTCAGCTCGCCGAGGTCATCGTGCTCGGCGGGCGGGCTGGCCTCCCGCAACCTGACCCGGATCTCGCCGTCAGTGGAGACTGGGATGTGATCGTGCACGCTGACCTTCGCCGAGCCAGGCCGGTGACTGGCCACTGTCGTCTCGTAGCCGATGTCGACTGTCCGGCTGGCGCCGATCACCGCCTTGCTCGTCGCGCGGCGAACCAGCTTGCGCTCGATCCTGATCTGATCGTCCACGCCCAGCTGGAGCTCGAATTCCTCGCCTGGCGCGACGGTTTCCAGGGTGGTCTCCCCGGTGAACTGGCCGTCCTTGAAGATCCGGGCGCGCCCTGGCAGTAGCAGCAACGCCGAGCCATTGGTGACCTTTGCGCGCAGGTACGCCTCGGGCGCCACGACGGGAACCGCCAGATAGTCGAGCGTGGCTTCGAGGTCGAACTGGCCGATCGCGGTCTTGTG
>DATAEH010000049.1:0-14032 GCA_036258115.1 Streptosporangiaceae bacterium | reverse complement strand
TTGACTCGCGGGTCGACCCGGGTGATGTGCTCGGTCTCGAGCTCGGCGAAGGGGTCGTGATGCGCAACATCGGCGGCCGGATCACCCCGGCGACGCTGCGCTCATGGGCACTGCTGGGTCGGCTTGGCCAGGGCCACCCCCGGGGCGGGCACCTGGTGATCTTGCACCACACCGACTGCGGCATCCGCCCCTGGCGGCCTTCCCTGAGCAGCTCGCCGCGTTCTTAGAGATCCCGGCAGAGGAGCTGGACAGCAAGGCGGTCGACGACCCATACGCGGCGGTGCGACTCGACGCCGCCATCGCCCGGCATACTCTTCCGCCGAGCCGGCTCGTGTCCGGCCTGGTCTACGACGTCAACACCGGGCTCATAGAGATCGTCGACCCGGCCACCGGGGAGTAGCAGCCTTGTGCAAGGAACCGGCCACCGCCGACGACGTCCGCGCCGCGATGCGACCGTTGTCCAGATTCAGTCATTCTGGGCCTCCGTAGGTGGCCGTCAACCCCACTCCTGGCCTCGCCCCGGCTCCGTAGACACGATCGCACCCGGCTAGGCGGCGCCGGCCGCGCGGGGCTGAACCCGTACCAGGTGCGGAAGTCCAAGTTGCCGGTAACGGCGGTCTGACACCATGACCGGATGAGTTCATCAGCGGCCATGCGCCCCGACCCGCTCGGAACCGATGCCGTTGTCACGCACATCCTCGTCGTCGGCGATCCTGCCGTGTCTCGCGAGTTCTGGGTTAACGTCCTCGGCGCCGAGCTGTACCGCGAGTACGGAGGCACCAGCGTGGTGCTCAAGTTCGCGGGCGCCTGGCTGCTTCTGGTGAGTCCGGGAGGCCCAACGGCGGACAAGCCGGCGGTGACATTCGCGCCTCCGGCCGACCCCGGCCAGGTCAGTCATGCGATGACGGTCCGGGTCGCCGATTGCCATGCCGCGTATGAGGAGTTGCTGGCACGCGGCGCGGCGTTCCTCACCCCGCCCTACGACTGGGGGGGCGAGATCCGTTGCTTCCTGCGCGATCCCGATGGGCATCTGGTCGAACTAAGCCAGGCCGTGCCCGGTTCCGGTGCAGCTTAGCCAGGACTCAGGTGTCACGGTCCTCGCCGACGTCAACCGCGCATCCAAGCAGCGCGTCGGTATGTCAGGCAGCCAATACGGTGGCCTGGCTGGCGGCGCGGAAGCGGGTGTGCGATGGCGGGAAACGTGCTGCGGCGCGGGCTGATCGGCGGAAGCGTAGTTGCGTTGGTAACGGCGCTGGCGGGGCTGACTCCGGCCTTCGGCGCCGTGACGCCAGCCGACTGGCCGGCGTTCATGGCGGGTCCTTCCCACACGTCGGACAACAAGGCCGAGACAGCGATCACGCCCGCCAACGCGGGCGCGCTGACGATGAAATGGCATTTCGTGGGCGACCAGCCCACTCAGACAGGGCAGCCCGAGCCGGCCTACAACGCCAGCCCGACCGTCGCGGACGGTGCGGTCTTCATCGGGTCTCGGACAGGCTGGTTCTACAAGCTCGATGAGCGTACGGGCCAGGTCCTGGCCAAGACGTTCCTCGGCTTCCAGCCGCACCTGACGTGCACGGCCGGCGGGATCATCTCCACCGCGACGGTCGCGAAGGATCCCGCGGACGGCCAGGACACGGTGTATGTGGGCGCGCCAGATGGCTACCTGCACGCGCTGCGGGTCAGCGACCTGTCGACGAAGTGGCGGTCGGTGATCGCGATCCCGTCGCAGACCACGAGCAACTACTTCCAGTGGTCGTCGCCGACGGTCATAGGCGGCAAGATCTATATCGGCGTTTCCTCGCATTGTGACCGTCCGCTGATTCGCGGCGGAGTGATCGGATATCGCCAGGCCACCGGAAAGGTGTTCGCTCATTACTTCGACGTCCCTAAGGGAGTGGTCGGCGGGTCGGTCTGGTCCAGCGTCGCGGCGGGGACCAAGTATGTCTTCGCCACGACGGGCAATGGCACGGCGGGCGCGCGACATCTCTACGACACGATCGCAATGGTCGAACTCCGCGCAGGCACCCTTGCCCGCATAGCTAAGTTCCAGCCGCCGCCATCGCAGCGGGCATTCGACGCGGACTTCGGCGCATCGCCGGCCCGGTTCGGCTCGCTGGTAGGCGCCTGCAACAAGAACGGCATCTTCTACGCGCTGCACGTGCCCAGCATGAAGGTCGCATGGGAGCGCAGGGTCGCAGCAAGCCCTGGCAACACGGGCAGGGCAACCTGCATCGCAGGCTCCGCGTACGACGGTTCGTCTCTGTACGTTGGCGCGACCGCGACGTCCATCGACGGCCAGGGGTTCGGCGGATCGGTCCGGCGACTCGATCCGGCGACCGGCAAGGTGCTATGGGCGACCGGCCTGCCGAACGAAGTGCTCGGCGCGCCGACGCTAGACGGAGCCGGAGTGGTGGCGGTCGGAACGTACGGATCAAGTGCGACACCGAACGCCGTGTATCTGATCAATGCCAAGACCGGCCAGATAGTGCGCACGCTGATTACCGGCAGCAACGACTTCGCGCAGAGCGTCTTCGCAGGTGGCTGGCTGTTCACCGCCAACGGCGACGGCGTCTATGCCTGGGGAGCATGACGAAGGCGCTCAGGGGATCAGCAATGTCCGGACGGCCTGGCCGGCTTCCAGGTCGTCGAGCGCGCGCGCCGCGGTCTCTAGCGGCAGCCGCGCGGACACGAGTTCGTTGAGCTGCAGGTCGCCATCCATGAACCTGTCGACCAGCGCAGGTATGTCCTTAGCCGGCCGCACGCTGCCGTAATTGGAGCCGAGTATCCGCTGGTCGGCCTCGGCGAGCGCGAGTGGTTCAAAGGAAACCGTCGTTCCGTCGGGCGGCAGGCCCACCACGACGGCCGCGCCGCCAAGACCCAGCATGGCGATGGCCTGGCTGGTCGTGCTCGTCAGGCCGATCGCGTCGAAAGCGTAGTCGACCCCGTCAGGCACCAGCTCGCGCACCGCGTCGAGGGGATCTGCCGCATTCGCATCCACCTGATCCGTCGCTCCGAGCCGTGCGGCGAGCGCGGTCTTCTCCTGACGCAGATCGACGGCGATGATGCGGCCTGCCCCGGCCAGGCGCGCGCCCTGGACCACGGAGAGGCCGACGCCGCCGCAGCCGATCACGGCGACCACGGCGCCCGGCTCGACGGCGGCGGTGTTCAGCACGGCCCCGACCCCCGTGGCGACCGCGCAGCCAACGAGAGCTACGACGTCAAGCGGCGCATCGTCGCGGATCCGGATAGCGCCGGAAGCAGGCACGACGGCGCGTTCAGCGAACGAGGAGACGCCGAGGTAGTGGTAGATCCGCCGGCCGTCGAGTGATAGCCGCGATGTTCCGTCCATCAGCACGCCGCCGGGGCCTACGACCGTGGCCGCGACCTTGCATCGCGCAGGATGGCCGGCCAGGCAGTAGCGGCATTGTCCGCAGGGCGCGATCCAGGAGAGCACCACGTGGTCGCCTTCGGAGAGGTCGCTGACGCTTGGCCCGACGTCGGTGACGACTCCGGCGCCCTCGTGGCCCATTACCAGCGGCGCCCGAACGGCCCAGTCGCCGCGCCTGACGTGCAGGTCGCTGTGGCACACTCCAGCCGCCGCGATCGTCACTGTCACCTCTCCCGGTCCCGGCCGATCGAGATCGACCTCTCGGACCCGAACTGGCTCGCCGGGATTGGTGAAGACAACCGCACGCACCTGGGCTCCTTCGTTCGCGTTTGCCCGCAGCCTGGCAGATTCGGAGTATGAAGGCCATGGTCAGAACACAGACCGTGCAATCCGGTGCCGTCCGCCTTGCCTATGCCGTGAGCGGCAATCCGAAGCGCGGCCCATGATGGGGGACACGGCGACAGCGACTGGCCGGGGGAGTACTCGTTCCAGCTCATGCGCGACGACGTGGAGGCCGCGCTCGACAAACTCGGCCTGACCGAAGTCACCCTGGTGGGCCACTCGATGGGCGGCGCGGTCGCGCTGCTAGTAGCGATGGGGCGGCCCGATCTCGTTGGCCGGCTGATCGTCGAAGACGTGTCGCCGCCGTATCCGAGGGACCGGGCCATTCCTGACCGGCCCGAAGGGGCGCTGGACTTCGACTGGGCTGTGGTGCCCGGGATCGTCACACAGGTCAAGGTCGGCGACCAGGCCGCATGGGACAGCCTGACCGCGATCACTGCGCCTACCTTGCTGATCGCGGGCGGTCCGGCCAGCCATATCGATCAAGACCAGATCGCCGCGGCGGCAGCCAGGATCCCGCGGGCCGATCTGGTGACAATTCCCGCGGGCCATCTCGTGCACTCCGGGTGCCCTGCCCAGTTCGCCGACGCGGTCCTTACCTGGCTGGCCGGCTGACGGGTACCTCAGGGGCTGGCGAGGGCTCCGCCCGCGGCGGCCGCTTGAACTTGAGCCATCCGTAGAGCAGCACCAGCGGGAGGATCAGGCCGCCGATGCCGTAGATGATGAAGGCGACCTCGCTATTGATATGGCCCACGAGCCAGCCGAAGTTCTGGCCGAAGAATCCGGTGACGAAGGTAAGCGGCAGGAACACGGTGGCCAGGATCGTCAGCTGCTCGATGGTGGCATTCTGCTGAACGCTGACCTTGGCCTGCTCGGCTGAGAGCACGGCTAGATTGGCTTCAAGGACTGTGCCGAGCAGATCGCGCTGCGCCGCCACCTCCTCATCAACCAAGAGGACATGATCTCGGACATCGCGCATGTACGGCTGCAGCTCGGGAGTCACGAGCCGCTCGATGGTTCCGACCACGCCAAGCAGCGGATGCACCGCGCGGAAGAAGTCGGTTGCCTCCCGCCGCAGCGAATATATCCGCTCGGTCGGAGCCACGGTTCCCGAGAAGACGGTCGCCTCGATCTGGTCGATGTCGTATTCGAGCCCTGCCACCACAGGTGCGTAGCCATCGACGACCTGGTCCATGATCGCCCAGAGCGCGGACGCGCTGCCGGCGCCCAGCAGCTCCGGCCGCTGCTCGAGCCGCTGCCTCGCCTCGCGCAGTTCGCTGGCGACGCCGTGCCGCACGGTGATCACGAAGGTCGGCGCGAGAAAGACGCTGATGAATCCGAACTCCACCTCCTCCTTAGCGTCGTCGTAGCGGGCAGTGCGCAGGATGACGAGCCGCACTTCGCCGCCGTACAACTCGACCTTCGGTCGCATGTGCTCGATCTGAGCATCCTCTACGGCCAGCTCGTGGAGGTTGAATGCGGCGCGTACTTCTTCAAATTCCTCCGGGTCGGGCTCGAACAGGCCGAGCCATACGAAGCCGCCCTGCCTGGTCCTGGCGGCCGCGTCCTCGAGCGAGACTGGCCCCGCCTCCTGCCTCCGGCCGTCCCGGTAATGAGCGCAGTCAATGATCACTGGAGACTCCCTGGGTCGATAGGCCCACGCGGCTTTGTCGTGTCCAAGCATGGAATAGCCGGCGTTCGGCGTTGCGAGCGGCTCGGGATCACGCTAACGGGCGGCGTGGCCCTCCTGGTCGGCCATCAGCTGCATATAGAGCGTTGTCGCTAGCCATTGCTCGTATTCATCGAGCGTCCAGCCGCGTTCGGTGACGAGCACCCGGTACGCCCACGGGCCCACGTACAGCCACAGGATGTCCGCTGCTCGCGCGACGGTCAGGTCAGGCCGAAGAACTCCCTGGTCCCTGAATCCGGTTGCCGCCAGCGTCATTCCGCGCATGCCCTGCCCGACGAGGGTGCGCCAGAGTTCGGAAACGTCAGGGTCGGTTGCCGCGGCTGCATCGATGACCGACATGATGTCGGCCGTGCGGGCCGCCGACTCGCGAAGATGCCTGGCGAAGATCGCGGCCTTTTCCCTCGGCTCGGCGGCCGCTCTGATTGCCTGCACGAACGGCCGTTCTGCCACTGGCACCGGCTCATCATCGCCGGCCACGGCCACATCGAAAACCGCGGACAAGACGCCGGCTTTGGTTCCGAACACCGCATAAACCGTCTGCCATGCGACATCGGCGCGCTCGGCGATCTGCTGCATGGTGGTGGCCGCATAACCCTGGGCTATGAACAGGTCGGCCGCGGCCTCCAGGATGCGCTGCCTGGTCTGCCGTGCGCGTCGTTGTCGCCGTCCGCCCGACGCTGGGGCCTTGACGTCAGTCATAGTTCAGAGTAACACTCTAATCATAGAGGAGGACTCTATAGATAGACGTCCGCTTTATCTACTGTCAGCGACACCAGCGAAGGTAACCGCTATGAGCCTCGCCTACCGGATCATGTACCGCCTGGGTCTGACGCCCTGGGAGCGGACCGAGCCGCCGGAACGTCTCGCGGCTCTGGTGGAGGGACGGGACGCACTTACGCCTGGCGCCATGCTCGATGTCGGATGCGGTACCGGCCACTACGCCATCTATTGCGCGCTTCATGGCTGGAGCGTGACGGGCATCGATGTCGTGCCGCGCGCACTGCGCGATGCAAGGCGCAACGCCAGCGGTGCCGGAGCACAAGCCCGGTTCCTGCAAGCCGATATTTCCACGGTCTCCGCTGCTGATCTCGGCGCTGACTACTCGCTCCTGACCGATATCGGCTGCATGCACGGGCTGTCGGCAGGGAGGCTGGCGAGTGCCGTGGTCACGATCACGGGCGCCGCGTCGACCGGAGCCACGCTGCTCATGTTCGCCGTCGCTCCTGGCTTGCGGGCGCCATTGCCCCGCGGCATCGACCCTGCGGAGATTCCGGTGTTGTTCCGGGACTGGAAGCTGGTCTCCAGCCGCCCGGCAACCGACGTCGCGCTGCAGGGTCCGATGCGGCGCGCGAGTCCGTTCTGGCATCAGCTCGAACGGCTGTGACTGGCGACTCTCGTGCAGATCGGCGCCACTAACCGAAGTAGCGCGGGTTGGCGACTGCGAGCCGGGCCGCGACGCTGTCTGCCAGTTCGGCATCGGGCGGCAGCGGGCCCAGTTCGAGTTCGCGAGCGACGATGCCGAGCACGTTAGCTGCGACCCGGGCATGGAACGCAACCTGGCCGCCGGTCGCCGGCATCACCTGGTCGGTCAGGTACGACCGGACCGCATCGAGAAGCTCGCTTGCGGTCGGCCGGCCATGCGGAGCCGGTTCCGGCAATGGGTTACCGCTGGGCCGGGGCCGTTGCTTGGCAGCCCTGGCCGCCGCATCAGGTGCGAGTAGCAACAATAGGTCCCACTCCTGCTCGCATACCCGGCGACCAATCGCGGCCAGCTCGACCGAGCGATGGGCGCCCGACAGATGGGCCTGCGCCTGGGTCATGCAGATCACGCCCCACCGGAGCGTGCCGAGAATCTCCCACCAGCGCAGCTCGTCGAGACTGATATCGGCACCGCCGGCGGCGCGGTAGGCCGCGAGCAGCTCCTCGCGCGTTCCCATTCCGGCGACGGGCGGGTTGGCGCCGAATCGCCATGCCTTGACGCACAGCCAGCCCAGATCCTCGGCTGGGTTGCCGAGATGGGTCAGCTCCCAGTCCAGCACGGCACGCAGTCCGTCGGGGCCGACGATGACATTGCCGAGCCGCAGGTCGCCGTGCAGCAGTACGGGATCGCGCTGCGGCGGCTGGCCGCCCGCCAGCTTCTCGATGGCCAGGTGGAAGACCCCACTGTGCTGACCAAGGTCCTCCAGCGTGGCCTGAAGGTCCGCCAGCGGATCGGGTCTCGGGAACCCGGCTGGAAGCTCGACCGCATGCAGCCGGGCTGCGAACTCGCCAAGCTGGCCTACGAGCACCGAGCGCGCGCTGCCGTACCGCTCATCGCGCAGGATGCGGCGGGCGATCGTCTCGCCAGCCACCCGACGCATCACCATTCCGGCGGTTCCGAGGCCAGTGCCGTCTGACGTCAGGAGCAGTTCGGGGACTGCGAGACCCGCGTCGGCGGCGAGACTGAGTGCACGCGCCTCCCGGTCGATGGCACCCGGCTCGCTTGGCCTGCCCGGCGGGTCGCGCCGCAGCACCAGCTCGGTACGGGCGCCGCTCTGGTCGACCGCGTCGAAAGCCCAGATCTCGCGGGAAGCGCCGCCGGACATCCGCGTCAAGCCCTCAACGGTGGCCGGCGGTCGCCCGATCCAGAGACCCAGCGCCCGAGCCAGATCGGCCACCGGCACCGGGACGTCGGCCATCAGCTCTCCGTCACGCCCGTTGGGCTCTCTGCCACGCCCGATGGGCTCTCTGCCACTCCTTTTGGCGCGCGCTGGCGCATGTAGCCGAACATGTATCCCGCTACCCGGCGCATCTGGATCTCCTCGGCTCCCTCGGTGATGCGGTATCTGCGGTGATGCCGGTAGATGTGCTCGAACGGCTTGTGGCGCGAATAGCCGAGCCCGCCGTGCTCCTGCATGGCGCGGTCCGCTGCCTCACAGCACAGGCGGTTGGCCCAGTAGTTGCACATCGACACCTTGTCCGAAGCCGAGAACGGCCCGTTGGTGTCCATCAGCCATGCGGTCTTATGAATGAGCGCCCGCAGCATTTCGCACTGAGTCTGCAGCTCGACAAGGGGGAACTGGATCGCCTGATTGGCCGCGAGCGGCTTACCGAATGGCTTGCGCTCCCTGGCGTAGGCGACGGCCTCATTGATGCAGTACTGGGCGGCGCCGAGGCTTGAGGCGGCCTGCCTGATCCGGTTCTCGTTGAAGAAGTGCTGCACGACCTGAAGGCCGCGGCCCTCGCCGCCGAAGATCGCGCTGGATGGCACCCGGATATCGCGGAACGTGACATGCGCGTGATCGGTCGGCATGTTGAACGTCCAGAGGTACTCCTGCACCGTGAATCCCTGCGAGCTGACCGGAGTGAGGAACGCGGTGATCCCGTCGGCGTCTCCCGCCTGGCCGCTGGTGCGCGCGAAGATCAAATCCGCCGAGGCGGCGTGTATGCCAGTGTTCCAGGTCTTCTCGCCATTGATCACCCACTGGTTTCCGTCCCTTACCGCAGTGGTCTCCATGAACGTGGCGTCCGAGCCATGAGCGGGCTCGGTTATTCCGAATGCGAAGCCGCGCCGGCCCGCGGCCAGATCCTCGACCCACTCGGCTCGTTGCTCTGCGCTCCCGTACCGGAGCATCAGGAGCAGGCCGACGTTGTTGCCAACGACGGCGTGCTCATTCTGCAGGTCACAGTGCAATCCCAGGCCCTTGCTCGCCAGGTGCTCACGGATGATGGCCATGCCGAGGTTGGTGCCGTCCTTGCCGCCGTACTCGGCGGGAAACGCATAGCGGTAGTGCCCAGCCGCGTCGGCCCGGCGCACGGCCTCGCGGAGCAGTGCCTCCCACTCCCTGCTCGGGAGGCCGCCGCGGTCCCAGTCGGTGCGGGCGTCCTCGCGTCTGTGATCGAAGAACCTGATGTTGTCGTCGGTCTGCTCGAGCGGCTGGATCTCGCGCTCGATGAAGGAGTCAAGCTCTGCAAGGTAGGCGGCGATGTCGGCGGGGATCGCAAAGTCCATAGCGGCGTCAGCGAGCCGTTCCTGGCAATGGCTCGGACCGCGAATGCCGTGGGCGGCGAACTTCCAGCCGCTCGCCTTCATTCATGGCCGCGATCAGCGGAGACCGGGCGAGCCAGAGCGCGCCGAGGAACGCCACGAGCAGCGCGAGGGCTTCCACCGGCCCGGCCGCGCCGCCGGTTTGCAGGTCATCGCCGAACAGCCCGATGCCGATGCAGATGCTCGCCAGCGGGTCGATCAGTACGACGGTCGACTGGGAAGCCACCAGCGGGCCCGCATGGATCGCGTTCTGCGTCAGGAACACGGCGAGGCCGCCGAAGATCGCCAGCGCGTAGACCTGCCAGTGCTTGTATAGCTGCGTCCAGTCCGATGAGGCGAAGTCCGAGACGATCTTCGTGCAAGCCGCCGTGAAGGCGAAGCTGATCGACGCTGCTGTACCGAACATCGTCGCACGCCACCAGCGCGGCCCGCGCATGGCAAGCAGGACGGTGACGACGATGATCCCGACGCAGATGCCGCCCGCGACGACCCACCGCCAGGTCGGCGGCGGGGTCATTCCGTACCGCGGTGCCGCGAAGTACAGGAAGAACGACAGCCCGGCAGTCACCGCGATTGCGCCGAGCCATTCGCGCCAGCCGATCCTGAACCGGAACCAGATGGCCAGAATGGCTGCGAGGAATACCAGCTCGGTCGTCAGGATCGGCTGGACTTCAGACAGCCGCCCGATGTGCAGGGCTACGGCTTGCAGCGCGAACGACACGATCATCAGCGCGAAGCCGAGCAGCCAGACGCCCCGGCGCAGTGCGTACTTGATCAGGCTAAGGCGGAGAGCTGCATCGGCCGGCGCGTTCTGCACGCCGAGTCGCTGCAGGACGCTGGTCAGCGCGTTGACCAGCGCGCAAGCAACTGCTAGCGCATAGACCATCGCGTTCGGCCTCCGTGAGCACACATCGGTTCCGATAGGACTCTAGTCCGAGTCAGGATTCGAACAGTTGTCCGTAGCCGATATGAGTCAATTATCGACTCTGCCCGCTAGGTCGGGGAAGAGCGGTTAGTGGGGCTCGTGACCGGCCCGCCGGAGCAGCTCACGCCGGGTCAGCGTGACCAGCAATTCCCATTGGTCGGCGCTAGAGAGCGATTCGAGGAATTCGTCAGTGATCGGTCCGGCTGGTCGGCCGACCCGGACCTCCTCGGCGAACCCGGCGAGCGCGTCGTTAAGTTCCGGGGTGCTGGACCAACCGCCTGTGCCGCCCGTCCCGCCCCCGGCCCCGTCACTCAGGTCATCGTGCGACATGGTCACACCGTAGACCAAGCACGAATGCGACGCCGTTCGAGGCTGCCCACCCTGCGATACTCCGGTTATGACGGGATTGCGGGACAAGACAGCACTTGTGACCGGAGGCTCGCGCGGCATAGGCAAGGCCATCGTCGAGCGGCTGGCCGGGGACGGGGCAGCGGTCGTGTTCAGCTACCTGAACCGCGCAGACGCTGCGGCCGCGATTGTTGCCGAGATCGCCGCGGCGGGCGGCGTGGCACACGCGATCCAGGCCGACCTCTGCGAAACGGCCGCGGCTGTCCGGCTCTACCAGGAGGCGGAGCAGCTGGTCGGGCCGCTGGACATCCTGGTGAACAATGCGGGTGCTGTGGCGGGCGATCTGATCGCCGAGACGAGCGACGAAGCGTTCGACGCGACGTTCGCGGTGAACGTGAAGAGCCCGTTCGCGTTGATGCGGGAAGCCGCCAAGCGGCTGCGCGACGGCGGCCGCATTATCAATATCTCCACCCTCAATACCGTGATGGTCGGCCCGCGAATGGCTCCCTATGCATCGAGCAAGGCTGCACTCGAGCTGCTCAGCCGGGTGGCCGCGTACGAGCTGGGCGAGCGCGGAATCACCGTCAACTCGGTTCTTCCAGGCGCCACCGACACCGAGCTCTTCCGCGACAATAACCCGGAAGAGAGCAGGAAGGCGTTGCTGTCGCTGACCGCGCTCGGCCGCATCGGCGAGCCTGCTGACATCGCCAACGTCGTCGCCTTCCTGGCCGGCGACGACGGGCGCTGGGTAACTGGCCAGAGCATCAAGGCCGCTGGCGGCTTGCTGGCGTGAGCTGGCCCGTTGCTGCCTGGGTCGGTCAGATCCCCCGGCCTAGGCGCGGCAGGTGAGCGGGGCGCCGCCGTTGTAGGCCACCATGTCGGCGAGGGCCGCGATGATGTCAACCGTGGCGCCAGGCCGAGCGTCCGGCAGTTCGGAGTAGGCGCGGTGCAGGTTGCCCACGATCCTCTCCGCATCCGGCCACGGCGCGAAGGGACCCAGGTCGGCCTCGCGGGCGGCCTGGAGCGGCGTCAGCCCGGCGCCGTGGCCGGCTACCGCCGTCCGCTGGACGAAACGCAGGTATTCCAGCGTTTGCTCGATCGGCCCGCTGCCCTCGAAGACCTGACCGTGCCCCGGCACGATGGTCCTCGCTCCCAGCGGCAAGATCACGTCCTGGAGCACATGGATCGCGCCGGCGACCGAGCCCATCAGCAGGAACGGCGTGCCTCCATTGAAGATCAGGTCGCCGCAGAACAGCACCGACCGGTCGGGGATCCATGCGATTGAGTCGTTGGTTGTGTGAGCGGCCACGCCGACATGCCTGATTTCGGCGCGAAGGTCAGCGGCGTGCACTGCAATCTGGTCCGTGAAGGTGATGAACGGCGGGTCGAGCGTGAGCTCGCCCCACTCAGGACCATCCCAGAACGGCAGGTCGGCGGGCGGACCGAACGCCAGCGCCTCAGCACGCGTCCGTTCGTGAGCGATGATCGCGGCGCCCGGAAACAAGCAGTTGCCGAACGTGTGGTCGCCGTGGTGATGTGTGTTGACCACCGCACGTACCGGAGCTGGCGTGACGGTGGCTATGGCATCCAGGTAAGCCTGGGTGCGCCGCCTGGTGGCACAGGTGTCAATGCTGATCACGCCCTGCGGGCCGGTCAGGAATCCGGTGTTGTTGATCCACCATGTGCCGTCTGGCTGGATGTAGGCGTAGACGCCGCCGGTGACCTCGATGAGTTCGGGAGGTCCTGGCGTGTCGATATCGCTGCTCAGACTGCTCATGCAGGCAGCCTGCCAGAAGCCAACCGGACAGTTGTCCCTTGACGGTCCATGTCGGCCGAGTGACGATGAATGGACCGTAAGGGAACTGGTTCCTGAATCGGAGCCGGCCAGGGAGGCCGCTGTGCAGCCGTCTCACCGGGTTATTTGCCAGACCCGCACCAGTGAGCGCGTTCTGCCGCTCAAGCAAGATTTCGCCATTGATTTCATTCAGCGGGGTAGCTCCGGACAGTCGTACCGGGCCGAGCCGCGATCTTGCCGATCCGGCAGCCATTCGAGCTGAGTTAGGCGTTGGAGGGAAGATGAGGGCTGAGTCCGACCGTGTCAGGCAGCGTGTGGCGGTTCTTGTCGGTGCCGTGCTCGCCGCATCCGGGCTGGCGGCGTGCGGCACGAGCAGTGGTGGTTCCGGCCCGGTGACGCTGACCTACTACCTCTATCCCGACACCTCGGGTGTGACGAACCAGGCGGTCGCCACGTGTAGCAAGCAGAGCCACGGCAAGTACACGATCTCCTACCAGCAGCTGCCGCTTTCAGCAGACGGCCAGCGTCAGCAGCTGGTCCGCCGGCTGGCCGCGCACGACAACACGATCGACATCATGGGCCTGGACGTGACGTGGGAGGCCGAGTTCGCCGAGGCCGGCTGGCTGCTGCCGTGGACGGGCAGCAACAAGCAGCAGGCCGAGCACGACACGCTCAAGCCGATGCTGGAGACCGCGACCTGGAAGGGCAAGCTCTACGCGGTCCCTGATAACACCAACACCCAGCTCCTGTGGTACCGCTCCGACCTGGTCAAGACGCCACCGAAGACCTGGACGGAGATGATCAACGACTCGATCAAGCTGGCCAAGCAGGGCAAGCCGCACCTGATCGAGATCCAGGGCGCGCAGTACGAGGGCGCCACCGTCTGGTTCAACACGATGCTGGCCAGCGCGGGCGGCAGCGTACTCACTCCGGACGCCGCGCATGTGGCGCTCGGCAAGCCCGCCGTCAAGGCGCTGACGATCATGAAGAGGCTTGCCTCATCCGTGGCCGCTGACCCGTCTCTTGACGTTCAGCTGGAGAACGATAACCGCCTCGCGATGGAGGCCGGGACTGCGGCCTTCCAGCTGAACTACCCGTTCGTCTATCCGGGCATGAAGACGGACAATCCCAAGCTGTTCAAGAGCTTCAAGTGGGCTCCCTATCCGGAAGTGGTGGCCGGCCAGCCGGCGCACGTCACGATCGGCGGCATCGACCTCGGCGTCAGCGCCTACTCGCGCTATCCGAAGCTGGCCTTCCAGGCGGCGCTGTGCCTGCGCGACAGGGCGAACCAGCTGAAGGGGGCCACCGTGGGCGGCGTTCCGCCGACCATCATCAGCCTCTACAGCGATCCGAAGCTCTTCGGTGATTACCCGTTCCATGCCGACATCCTCAAGGAACTCCAGACCGCCAGCGTGCGGCCGAAGACCCCGCTCTACCAGGTTCTGTCGATCTACATCTCGCACCTGGTCTCACCGGCCGCCGGCATCAGCCCGGCGAGCACCGAGAAGCAGATG
>DATAEH010000048.1:0-42715 GCA_036258115.1 Streptosporangiaceae bacterium | reverse complement strand
GCGCGTAGGCCATTCGCAGCAATGCCGCTGACCGTTCGCGCACGAAATCGTCGAATTCCTGGCCAGCCTTCATGCCCATCAGAACGCCATCTCAGCCGGGTCGGTTGCCACGCCGCAGCATGGAACACGAGCTGAGCGCGCCCTGTCGGCCCTCACGGGAGATAAAAGGTCAGCAGGTCGGCATGCACAGGGGGGAACAGGACGCCCATCAGAGCCTCGTTCGGTCCGCAGTAGACGTCGGCGTGAGCTTCGGCCAGCCCAGTGATGCCTTCCGGCCGAACAACAGCGAGCCGGTGAGGTCGGGGGCTACTCCGGCGCCGCCCACGGAGGCCGGTGCTTGCATTGCTCCGCCCTTTTGCGGTTCACCCACCTTGCCGTCGGCGAGCGTCATCCGTACGTGGTGGCGGAAAAAGGACACAATGATTTCGCCGGATTGCTCGGCGAAATCAGAGTCGGCCAGCCGGGCAGACAGGACCGGGCGCAGATGCTCCAGCAGGACCGTGACAGCAGGCACGCGGACGTAGTAGCGGGCGGCTTGCCGAGGCGGCGGCGCAAGGTATCTCTCGAGCGCGTCCCCTGCCGGGTAGCCGCCGCGTTCCATGACCTTGAGCGTGGCAGCGTCGGCGGTTGTGCTCGCGTATCCGAGTAGAGCGCCTGCCGCAGCCGGGTCAGCCGCAGCGATCTCACCCAGTACGACCTCGCCGTCCTCAGGCGGCGTGATGCGGCCGGTCGCAACGGCCGCGCCGTCACGCTCAACGATCAGCTCGGAACTGCCGTCCCTGGCCAGCAGCCAGCGCCAGCATGCCGGTGAATGCGGCATGCGCAAGTCGTATCTGCGCTGAACAACATCCTGGAGCTCGGCCATCGCGCCGATGTCATCGGCCTCGGCCGTGCGCACCATGTGATCGCCTGCTGACGGCGGGTTTGCACGCACATCCCGGGCCTGAGGGATCGCGATTGCGTACTGATAGCCGAACTGCCGGTAGAAGTACGGGATCCCGATCATGACCTGAACCAGGTGGCCCCGGCTCGCCGAGCGATCATGCGCCCACTGCATCAGCGCCCGCACCAAACCGCGACCTTCGTACTCCCGGTCGGTGGCGACCAGCTCGACCTGACCAGCGGGGATCAGAACGTCTCCCAGGAACAATGTCTCGTCGAGCAAGGTCGCGGTCGACACGACGCGGTCACCGTCAACCACGACCGCGCAAGAGTTCCAGCCGGCGTCCTCGTCCTCGACCACCAGCTGATGGTCGACGGCGTCAGCGGGCTCTCCGCGTTCGGCGAGCAATGCAGCGATCTGGCCGAGATCGGACGGCCGGGTGGTGCGCTGCACCAGCCCTCCAGGCAACGACTGATTCACTTGGCCAGCGTGCCAGGGCCCAGACTGGCAGTCGACCGAATTCGGGCGAACGTCGCACAGTCGAGCCTGGCCGATCACATCGGGCCAGGCTTCACTGGCGGCGGACCGTCGGTGCCTGCCGTTAATGTCGGTGCATGACTGACTTCGTTGGCGCTGATCTGCACGGGTCAAGGTTCGAGCGCGTCGACCTCAGCGGTGCCCAGCTGCGGTCCGTGGATCTGAGCGGCGCCCAATTCCGCGGCGTGTACATGAGCGGGGTCGTGATGCGGGGCGTCGAGCTGGTCAATGTCGAGATCTACGGCGAGATCGTGAACATGACGGTGAACGGTGTCGACGTCTGGCCGCTAGTCGATGCCGAGCTGAACCGGCGCTACCCGGACCGTGCCAAGATGCGCCCAGCAGACGCGGCCGGGTTCGCGCAGGCGTGGGACATCCTCGAGCGGCTGTGGGCTCAGACGATCGAACGGGCTCGCGGCTTTCCGCCGGAGTTGCTGCACGAGTCGGTGGACGGCGAGTGGTCGTTCATCGAGACGCTTCGTCATCTGGTGTTCGCCACCGACTCCTGGATCAGGCGGGCGATTCAGGGAAACCCGTCGCCGTGGGACCCTCTGGGCCTGCCCTGGGACGAGATGCCCGACACGCCAGGAGTCCCGAGGGACCGCGACGTGCGCCCGTCGCTCGACGCGGTGCTCGAGCTGCGCCGCGATCGTATGTCTAGCGTCCGCCAGGTCATCGAGGGCCTGACGGACGCGTCGCTGGACAGCGAGACCGAGGCGGTCGAGGGACCGGGCTGGCCGCCCCCGCGCAGTTTCGCCGTGCGCGAGATCCTGCTGATCATCCTCAACGAGGAATGGGAGCACCGCCTCTACGCCGAGCGCGACCTAGACGCCCTTGAGGCGCAACTGTAGAAGCGGGCAGGCTTTAGATTGCCGTTTGAAAAGGGCAAGCTTGCCGAATGACTAACGGGTCTTGTCCATTCAACATTGAGGTTTTCCGTTATAGCGCCTGCTTGAAGACAGCGGCTAGTGTCACGCCGTGGCAGCGACCCGTGGTTTTCGACCATCAGAGCTAGTATCGGGCAGTATTCGGGCGATCCTGGCGATGGCCGGGGCATTGATCGTGGCAGGCGCCGCGCTCGCGCCACCGGCCGCGGCCGTCACCGGTCCAGGCGTCTACGGATTCGGCGGCAATACATTCGGCGAACTCGGCAACGGGACAACGACGGCGAGTTTGACGCCGGTGCCAGCCACCGGATTGCCAGGAACGGTCCGGCAAATTGCCGCAGGGTATCGGATGAGCGCGGCGCTGATGTCGGACGGCACGGTCTGGACCTGGGGCAATAACGGCCAGGGCCAGCTTGGATATTCGGCGGCCGGCAATGTCCTAACCCCCCGGCAGGTGCCCGGGCTAGCCGGCATCGTCCAGATTGCCGCGGGGGACGGGGGTGACGGTTACGCCGTGGGCTCCGACGGCAGCGTGTGGGCTTGGGGTGCCAACAACTACGGCTAGCTTGGCAACGGGACAACGACGCCAAGCACCGTCCTGATCAAGGTGCCCGGCCTGACGGGCGTCTCGAAGGTCACGGCCGGTTCGTACAACGATGTGCTGGCCCTGATGTCCAACGGCACGGTGCGGGCCTGGGGGGAGAACGACGGGGAGCTCGGAGACGGGACGACGACCACACGTCTGAGCCCAGTAGTCGTACAGGGCCTCAGCGGAATCACGCAGATTGCGACCGGCAGTACCAGCTACGCAGTCCGCTCTGACGGCACGGTGTTTAGCTGGGGCGACAACTCGCTCGGCCAGCTCGGTAACGGCACCACCGGGGGCTTCACCACCAGGGCTGCTGCGGTCGCCGGGATAACTGGTGTCACCCAGGTGGCCACCGATGGCCTGAGCACGCTGGCAGTGGCCGAAACCAATGAGAGACTCTGGGCTTGGGGTGACAACATCTGCGGGCAGCTCGGCGATGGGACGACGGTCTCCAAGTCCTCGCCCGAGCAGATCGGTCTGGTAGGCGTCACGCAGGTTGCCGTTGGCATGACCTATCTCCTGCACCAGTCCAGCGCCGCCGTACGTTTCGACGGCTCCTTGTGGACCTGGGGTGGCAACGGATTCGGCCAGCTTGGCCACGGTCCTGTCGGCGCGCTCACCACTACTCCCGTGGCAGTGAGCAATCTCGCGAATGTCAGCCAGTTCGTGTTCGGAGACGACTCTCCTGGCGGACTGCACGGCGGCGCCTATGGCCTGGCCATCGGCTCGCTATCAGCCGTCGTGCCGAACCTGATCGGCGATACGAGGTCCCAGGCGAGCCTGGCCTTTCAGGCAGCAGGCCTGGTGCTGGGCACCGTTTCCACGGTCGTCGACAACACCTGCGCCAACATCGGAACGGTCATGAACCAGAACCCAGGCCCCGGTACCACCGTCCTGCCCGGATCCGCCGTCTCCATCGCGATCGGAAAGAGCCCGCCACCCCGCGCGGCAGTGCCTCTGACCCGATCGAGAGCCTGACTACGACCTCGCTGGACGGCAAGGTCGTAGTCAGGCTCACGTTCGTGAGTCGCGTTCGGCATGGGCGGTTCGCCTGCCCTTGGGCGGTTAGCGGGATTAGCTGTCACAGCTCCCGGTGCTGTCTTGTCTTGAAGAGAGAAAGCACGCCACGGGGAAGGACAGGATCATGCGAATCTTCGTCACTGGCGCGACCGGAGCACTAGGACGGCATCTCGTTCCTGGGCTAGTCGCCGCTGGTCATGAGGTCACTGCCACCACGAGGAGCGCAGGCAAGATCGCGCAGTTGCGCGAAGCGGGCGCAGAATCTGTCGTGGTCGACGGGCTGGATCGCGAAGGTGTGATCGCGGCCGTGGAAGCCGCAGCGCCCGAGGTCATCGTGCATGAGATGACCGCGCTGGCGGGCATGCGGAGCTTCCGCAATCCGGACAAACTGTTCGCCGTCACCAACGACCTCAGGACCCGCGGCACCGACAACTTGCTGGCGGCGGCTGAGCGGTCCGGTGCCCGCCGGCTCATCGCGCAGGGCTACGGGGGGCCGGGACCTGACAAGCCGTCCGATGGCCAGCTCAAGACCGAGGACGATCCTTTTGGCTGGCAGCCAGTCCCGTCGACCGTGCACGCGCAGGCAGCCATCAGGCACGTGGAGACGACCGTTCCGGCGGGAGTCCCGGAAGGGCTGGTCCTGCGCTATGGCAGCTTTTACGGACCAGGTGCCTCGGATGTCCTGGTGGACATGGTGCGGAAACGTCAGATCCCGGTGATCGGCGGCGGGGCAGGGGTCTGGTCATTCATCGAGATCACCGACGCCGCGGCCGCGACGCTCGCAGCAGTCGAGCGGGGCGCTCCAGGCGTCTACAACGTCGTGGATGACGACCCGGCGCCGGTCAGCGAGTGGCTGCCGTACCTGGCCAAGGTAGTGGGCGCAAAGCCGCCGCTGCGGCTGCCGGCCTGGCTCGGGCGGCTGCTGGCCGGCGAGTTCGTCGTGGCCCAGATGACGACCTCGCGCGGGTCGTCGAACGTGAAGACGAGGAAAGCCCTGGGCTGGGAGCCGCGGTTCGCAAGCTGGCGAGAGGGATTCAATGCCTGGGTCAGCTGAGGCGAGGTGGGCAGAGTACCGGCCGCTGCTGTTCTCCATCGCCTATGGGATGACCGGATCAGTGAGCGACGCTGAGGACATCGTTCAGGACGCATTCCTTGGCCTGACTCGCGCCCACAAGGCGGGAACGACGATCACCGACCCGAAGGCGTACCTGTCGACGGCGGTGACGCGGCTTGGTATCAACTATCTGAGTTCGGCGCGGGTACGGCGGGAGACATACGTGGGGGACTGGCTCCCCGAACCCGTCGTCGTGCCCACGAAGGATCCGGGTCCAGCCGAGCACGCCGAGCTAGCCGATTCGCTGTCGATGGCGTTCCTTGTGCTGCTTGAGAGCCTCTCGCCGGTCGAACGAGCCGTGTTCATGTTGCGTGAAGTCTTTGGCTACGGCTACCCGGAAGTGGCGAGGATCACGGGCAAGTCCGAGGTGAACTGCAGGCAGATCTTCGCCCGCGCCAGGCGGCGAATCGCCGACGGAGGTCAGGCGCCGGATAGTGCTCCACCTCCGGCGCGACGGGTCGAAGGCGAGCAGCTCGCCCGCAGGTTCTTCGAGGCCGCCGCTGGCGGCGATATGGACGCGCTGCTGGGCATGCTCGCCCCCGATGTGGTGTTCCACGCGGACGGCGGCGGCAAGGCGCAGGCGGTCCGGGTGCCGGTGCACGGGCGGGGACAGGTCGCCCGGATGCTGGTCGGCCTGTTCCGCCGGGGGCGGTCCCTCGGCACATCGATGCGACTGGCTTGGGTCAACGGGCAGCCGGGCGCCGTCGGCTACGACGCCGAGGGACGCGTGTTCACCGTCTTCGAGCTCGAGGCGGCCGACGGCGTGGTGGATGCGATCAACGCGATGGTCAATCCGGACAAGCTTGGTCATATTGGGCCGGTGTCAGATCTGGCGCGACTGCCAGAGAAGGAATTACCGCACGACGCACAACTCGGATGAGGGGGCAACCGATGAGCAAATTTCAGGCGACTGCTGACGGCGTGCTGCGGATGCCCACGCTGGGGGGTTCGGCGCACGGGCCAGAACGGGCTTCCGCTCAGCCGCACGCTTCGAACAAGACTGTGGCAGAACCGGGGAGGGGAGGCGTGTGATGGACATGATCAGAAGCACGCTGACCGTGCGGCGCGGCGCGTACAGCATGTATGCCGAGCTGACACCCGGGAACGGCGCGCCGCTCGTGCTGATGCATGGCTTCCCCGATAACACCCACCTGTACGATCGCCTGCTCCCGCACCTCGCCGGGCGACGGCCGGTGGTGCGCTTCGACTTCCTCGGCTGGGGCCAGTCGGACAAGCCACCGGGCTATCCGTACACGGCGTCGAACCAGGCCGGCGACCTCGCGGCCGTCGTAGCCGCGCTCGATGACCAGGTCGGCGCCGGTGAGCTGGTGCTGGTAGCGCACGACGCTTCTGGGTTGCCGGCTATTGACTGGGCGCTGGCCAATCCGGGCCGTGTCGCGATGCTGGTGCTGCTCAACACGTATTACCACTGGACCGCTCGCCTGCGGCGCCCGCCCAGGATCGCGGTGTACTCCACGCCCTTTGTCAGTGCCGCCGCCCGGGCGATGGTCCGGCGCTGGCCCGACCTGGACCGGCGCTTCTATACCTGGCAGGTCGGCGCATTCATACAGGACCCCGCCATCCGGGAGGAGCTCGTTCCGCAGCTGTATGAGCAATCGCTGCCTGCCCGGCCGGCGTTCTGGCGACTCAATGACGATCTACTGACGGCGGTAGCGTCACGTCGGCGGCGCATCGGCGATATGCGCCGCTTCGGCAGGCCCGTCAGGGTCATTTTTGGTGCTCGCGACCGCTACCTCAACCCGCAGGTCGCCAGGAGTTTCGCCAGGCTCTTCCCGAACTGCGAGTTGCACCTGCTGCCTGACGGCGGGCACTACGTCCAGGTCGACCAGCCAGAGCAGGTCGCGGCCCTGATCTTGCGAGAGTGAAAAGCAGCTTGTTAAGGCTGCAACGATGCGGTGACGTGATCTGCTTCGCGGCGCCGATGAATGCCTTCCTCATCAGCAAGCCGAACACGGGCTGTTTGAGCCCGGCTACCTGCGTTCCAGTATCTCGAGGTCACGCACAGCGAACCGGTAGTGCTCGATTTCCTCGTCCATCACCACGGCGACGCACTCGGCCACGGGGCGCTCTTCCTCCGGGTAACCGGGCGCGGGTGACCGCCGGCACAGTCGGCCGAGGCTGTCATCGTTCAGCCCGGTCACTATCCGGCGGATTACGGCCATCCGGTCCTGCCTGACGGCAAGGATTTTGTCGAAGCCCGGTTCCGCGGCCAGGTCGATACCAAGCTTGGCCGCCTCGGCGGCCGGGTACCAGCTCTGCGGCAGCCCGATCGGGTGGTACGGCCTTTCCTCATCTAGCACCGTGCGGCTCGCCCATGCGTCGGTGATGAAGATCAGATGACGCAGCGTCTGCGCGAACGACCACTCCTCGTCGACATGCTTAGTCAGAGCAGCCGCTCGCAGCCGTCCGGCCCGCTCCGTTGCCTGCGCCCACAGTCCCTCGATGGTGTCCCACATCGCACGGAAGTCGTCGGCTGTCTTACCTTCGCGGAACTGCGCGCGCTCGGGGTGCCGGCGGTCTAGCTCAGCGCTGACGAAGTCGGTCACGTCGACGCCGTTGATGGTGAAGTTGCTGAGGTAGCCGGAGATGTTCACGTCGACCAGCCAGCCGTCCCGGATGGTGACACCGGTCATGTCACAATCGGTGAACCGTGCGCCGCGCAGGTCCGCGACGTCGAACCTGGCTCCCCTAAATTGCTCGCTGCCGCCGCCCTCCCCGGCATAGAACCGGTGCGGCCCGAATTGCGCTTGCTGATCGCTGGATGATGTCATGGACCGCAGGCTAGCGCCGGTCCCGGACGTTCTGCTTCCTGGTATGTCCGGTACAGCTTGTTCAGTCCAGCCGGTCAGAACAGCGTGTTTGCCTCTTGGAGATCCCGCATGCCCTCTTCCATGGAAAACGAGGGCAGGATGCGCAGCTGGTTCCACTGATGGAGCCGGGATGTTTCCAGGAAGGCATCCAGGTCGTCGGCGCTTTCCGCCTCAACGATCACGACCGTCATGTGCTCGCGGTTGACGTACGGACCAGCCACGATGTTCACGCCATGCTGCTTAGCGATGTTAGGAATCTGTGGACCTACCTCGAGCAGCAGCGCATTTGTCTTGGCGTTGCTGAGAGGGCAAATCTCGGGAGAGTGGCTTCCCAGTACGACGAAATGCATTACATCCCCCTAGTTCCGCGTACGACTCGCTTGGCCTGTGGTCTAAGTCAGCGGCGCGGCCGTGTTGTCCACACTGACCACAGTCGTTTGCAGGCGCAGTGGAGGCAGCGTGAAGTACATGTCCTGACCCGCTCGCATGGGACAACCACGTATCTCCAGTGGTTGGCGGCTGGCTGATGAGGCGCCCGTCGCCGGCGAGCCCTGTTATCGCATGCTGGTGTTGTGGCGGTTCACGCGGGAGGCGCTGTGGGCGATATCTATGCGCAAGGGCTTGAGACGAATGCGGCCAACTATGCGCCGCTGACACCGCTGACGTTCCTTGACTGGAGCGCGGATGTCTATCCGGGCCGGATCGCGGTCGTCCATGGGGCGCGGCAGTTCACGTGGGCTCAGACTCGCGAGCGGTCCCGCCGATTGGCCTCGGCGTTGTCGGCGCGGGGCGTGCGTCGCGGTGACACGGTCTCAGTGGTCGGGGCGAACACGCCGGAGATGCTCGAAGCGCATTTCGGGGTCCCGATGACCGGCGCGGTTCTCAACACGATCAACACCCGGCTGGACGCGGCCACGATTGCGTACATTCTCGATCACGCGCAGGCCAAGGTGCTGATCACCGACCGGGAGTTCTCGTCGGCGGTGGCCGAGGCGCTGGGACTGTGCGATGGGCGGCCGCTGGTGATCGACATCGACGACCCGGAGTATGAGGGTCCCGGAGACCGAGTCGGGGACGAAGCTTACGAGGACCTGATCGGCGGTGCGGCGCCCGAGTATGAGCGGGTAGACCCGCTAGACGAGTGGCAGGCGATCTCGCTGAACTACACGTCGGGGACGACCGGCAAGCCGAAGGGCGTTGTCTACCACCACCGAGGAGCGCACCTCAACGCGGTCGGGAACATCCTTACCTGGGGGATGCCACAGCACAGCGTCTACTTGTGGACCCTGCCGATGTTCCACTGCAACGGGTGGTGCTTCCCCTGGACGATGGCAGCCAACGCTGGCACGAACGTGTGCCTGCGCAGGGTGGATGCCGCGGACATCTTCCGGCTGATGCGGGAGGAGGGCGTGACACACTACTGCGGCGCGCCCATCGTTCATAACCTGCTCATCGACGCTCCGCCTGAGCTGCATCAGGGAGTCGGGCGCGTTCGCGCCATGGTGGCTGCCGCCTCCCCGCCGGCCGCGATGATCGAGGGCATGGAGCGGCTCGGCTTCGACCTGACCCACGTGTACGGGCTGACCGAAACCTACGGGCCTGCCGCGGTCTGCGCCAAGCAGGACGAGTGGAGCGACCTGGATGTCGCGGACCGGGCACGGCGAAACGGCCGGCAGGGCGTGCGGTATCTGCTCCAAGACGAGATGACGGTCATCGACGACAAGACCGGAACTCGCGTCCCCTCGGATGGCGAGACCCTTGGCGAGATCGTCTTCCGGGGAAATATCACCATGAAGGGATATCTGAAAGACACTGACGCGAGCCTGAAGGCCTTCGCTGATGGCTGGTTTCACTCCGGGGACCTCGCGGTGCTTGAGCCCGACGGTTACGTGAAGATCAAGGACCGCGCAAAGGACGTCATCATCTCCGGCGGGGAGAACATTTCCTCGCTCGAGGTCGAAGACGTGCTATGTCGTCACCCCGCGGTTGCCCTGGCTGGCGTCGTCGCCCGGCCGGACGCGAAATGGGGCGAGACGCCGCTGGCGTACGTGGAGCTGAAACCAGGCGCACAGGCTACTGAGGTCGAGTTGATCGAGCATTGCCGGGCGAGCCTGGCGCATTTCAAGGCGCCCAGAGCCGTGGTATTCGGCCCCTTGCCCAGGACGTCCACCGGCAAGATCCAGAAACAGGTCCTACGCGACCAGGCCCGATCGGGCACCGCGATCGGCTCGTGACATGTGAGCGAGTTCTGGGAATACTTTGTCGCGGTCGCATCCGAGCGGAGGCAAACGATGGGCCGACGTGCTCTCGGACTACGGCCCTCCGCGATAGCTGCCCGCTACCATCTCGGTGCCGATTTGGCGGGCAAGCTGGCCGCCATCGACGCGCTGGTCGCTCAGTAGGAGGGGTGCCGAGTCATTCGGCATCCCTCCTATCCGGTTACGGCAGCTTATCGAGCGGGAACGCCACGCTTGTATCAGCGGCCGGATCATGAGATAGGGCCACTGCGGCCATTTGCTGTTCGATGACAGGATCTGGGTACATGGCATCGACCGGCTCAGCGCCCCACCCGCACTTGCACACTGCGCAGTAATAAGGCGGCATGTCGCTGTTCCTGTCAAAGACGTAGACCACGCCCGCTTGGTGCTCTGGTTTGCGGCCCCGGCTGAATATCCCCACAACTGCGAAAGGCTAGTTTCTCTGGCTGCTGGGGCAGCATCTTCACCTGGCAGACCTCCGGGGCCCGTACCAGGCGCAGGGAGCTTCGGGCTCCGGCCGTGGCGCGGTATTGACAGGCAAGTATCTACTTGCATAACGTTCTGGTGTGTGGGTGATGTCTTCAAGGCCTTGGCGGATCCTACGCGCCGCACGATCCTCGACGAACTGACCGACCGGAACGGGCAAACGCTCTTCGAGATCTGCTCGCGGCTGGCCACGAAACACGGGCTTGGCTCGTCGCGGCAGGCGATCTCACAGCACCTCGAGGTTCTGGAGGACGCGGGTCTCGTCGAGACCAGCCGCGAGGGCCGGTACAAGTTTCACTACATCAACACCGGCCCGCTCGAACCGATCGTCGAGCGCTGGCTCAAGAAGACCAAGAAAGACGATGGTGACCGCACGGACACCTGCACGGGTACTCACTGAGAGGGATCGACATGAGAATCAAGCTGTCCAGCCTGCTCGTAGACGACCAGGAGAAGGCGCTGCGGTTTTATACCGAGGTCCTTGGTTTCACGGAGAAGGCCAACGTCCCGCTTGGTGAGCATCGGTGGATCACCGTAGTCTCCCCGGAGGATCCGGATGGCACCGAGCTCGTCCTCGAACCTGACGAGCACCCCGCGGCCAAACCGTTCAAGAAGGCGCTGGTTGCCGACGGCATTCCGTTCACCGCCTTCGCCGTAGACGACGTCCAGTCGGAGTATGACCGGCTGCGCGGCCTCGGGGTGCAGTTCACTCAGGAGCCCGCGGATATGGGGCCAGTGACTACTGCCGTGCTCGACGACACCTGCGGCAACCTCATCCAGATCGCCCACATGGGCGGAAGATGATCGTCAGCCGCAGGTCCGTGCCTCGCGCGGCGGCCAGACCAAGGGCCAGGTAAATGCGCAGGTCGGACTCGGTGTGGTCGGGGCAAACGTTCAGCTACTCCTCAGGAACGCGGCCTACTCTCCCGGTATGGACGAATTCCGGGCCCTGCGTGTCGTCGACGCCCTTCGCGACCGCGGCGTCAACGCTCACCTGCTCCGTGGCGGCGTCGACAAGTTCGGCGTTCGCATACCGCTGCCTGGCGGCCGCGAAGCTGAGTGGGACACCGACGGCACCGCCGGCCTTGAAGCTCAGGTAATGCGCGATGGCATGCTGGTCGGCTACGTGCCCAGCATCGAAGGCTCTGAGGACTTTGACGAGTCCGAAATCGTTAACGCCATCGCATGCACCGACTACGACCAGCCCGTCGCCCGTCAGCGTTCGGAGCCGCCGGCGCCTGCTTCCGCCCTTTCGCGAGAAGGCGGGCTCTTCCGGCGTTTCCGCGACGGCTTCCGCTACCGATAGTTGGGCAGTGGCTCCGCGTTGCCGGCCGATGGTCACGGGGCTCAGCTGAACCTCAGCGTTAGTGGATGTGGCTCTGCCAGTCAGCTGGTACGCGGCCAGCGGGTCCGGGGACTGGCTGGGAGAGCGGGTGATGGGTGGGCGGAGCCAGCGCCGGGCCGGCGAGGGCTTCCTTCGTCTCGTAGTTCCAGAACCAGTCTTCGCCTGGTTCGAAGCTCTGGACGACGGGGTGGCCGGTTGCCTTCCAGTGCAGTGTGGCGTGCTGTGACGGCGACGTGTCGCAGCAGCCCACGTGCCCGCATTCGGCGCAGCGCCGCAGCACCCACCAGCCTCCGGCGGCGTCACACTCGACGCAGCCTGTACCGCTCGGCGGGACTGTCACGTTGATGCCGGCTGTCACGATCAATCAGCTCGCTGAATGTCAATCCGCGGTCAGAATCCCAGACTTTCTCTGACGATGATGGCGGTGATGCGCCCAGGTGCTATCACCTTGTTGACGATGAGAACGTTGTTGACCCCACTGGGCACGCCGTACGCCTGCCGGGCGCGGGCATCCTCAAGCGGGTAGCAGTACTCGTAGATCCGCCGCATCCCGGTCGGCACGTCCTTGACGAGCTTTTGGCCGCCGATGACCAGGATGACGTGCGCAGCACCTGACACAAGCGGGCCAAGCTGGCTGCCCGAAGCCGAGGCGATCAGGAGCGATCCGCCTTCGGTCAGCGCATGGGCGCTGCCTACCACATAGTCAGGCGAAGCGCCGAGCGCTCGCATCTCGCGCTCCTGCATCTTTCTGTCCATCCGCCACAGCCGCGGCCTCAGCGGCTGGAAGCGGCCGGATTGCTCAATATCCTCGGCAACCCCGATGGCTTCCAGTGTCCTGGAAGTGTTGTTGAAGACTTCTGCGCCGTCTGGCAGCAGGCATCCGACCGTCCGCCTTGCGTCGGCACTCGAGTCGGCGATCATGGCGCGGATGCCGTTAGCCTCCAGAGCTGACGCGGCCGCAGTAATGCGCTCGTCGGAGGCGAGCTCACCGAAGTCGGCGTTCGCGCCGACCTCCCGGTCAATCGCGCCGCTCTGTTCAGTCACCGTTCAGCTCCGCGAGGCGCCTATGGGCGAGCGCCACTGCCATGGATCCCTCGCCGATCGCCGCGGCGCACCGCTTGACCGAGCCGAAGCGCACGTCGCCCGCGGCGAATACGCCAGGGAGATTGGTCTCCAGCGGCATTGGTTCCCTGTCCAAGACCCACTCTCGTGCGGCTTCATCGGCAGAGTCGCGGCCAGTCACCAGGTAGCCGGCTTGGTTCATCGCCAAGCCGATCCCGCCGGCACCGTCCGTTCGCGGCGTGCCGCCGATGCAGACAAACAAGGCGTCTGCCGGCACTGCAACGGGCTGAGCATGCTCTGCCGAGCTAACGCTGACAGCGCGGAGCCGGTCGCTGGCATCGAACCCTGTCACCTGCGATCCCACCCTGATATCCACATTCGGAAGCTCGCTGATCCGGTCGATAAGGTACTGCGACATCGAGTGTGCAAGATCGGCGGCGCGCACGAGCAGGGTGACCTTCTGCGCGTAGCGGGAGAACCGGACGACCGCCTGGCCGGCAGAGTTGCCGCCGCCGACCACGAGAACCTGAGAGTCAGTGCAGGCTAGCGCCTCACTGGGCCCGGCCCCGTAGTAAACGCCCGCGCCCAGGAGGTCATCAATGCCCGCTACCTCCAGGCGGCGCCATTCGACCCCGCTGGCGAACAGCAGGGCTCTTCCCCGCACGCGCGTGCCATCAGACAGCGCGGCGACGTAGCCTGGCCCGTCAGGCGTGACGTCCACCAGCGGCCGGGCGAGCAACAATTCGGCGCCGAACCGGCCTGCTTGAACCGCAGCCCTAGTCGCTAGCTCACTGCCGCTGATTCCGCTCGGGAAACCGAGATAGTTCTCGATCATCGAGGTGGTCCCCGCCTGCCCGCCAGGCGCGACGGCCTCGATCATGATCGTGCTGAGGCCTTCAGAAGCCGCGTTCACCGCCGCGCCGAGCCCTGCGGGCCCCGCGCCGACGATGATCAAGTCGTACTCAGACCGGGATGGCAGTGCGAGCATCCCCAGGCCGGCGGCAACCGACTCGACCGTGGCGGAGGCTAGCTGTGATCCGTCTGGCAGAACGCAGACCGGGAGTGATGATGGAGTAACCTCGGCGACGCCCAGGGCGGCTTGTACCGCGTCAGGCCGACGGGCGTCCACCCACTCGAACGGGCGGCCGTTCCGGGCAAGAAAGTCCCTGATCTCGTACGCGCCACGGGACGAAGACGTACCGACGAGGACCACCTGAGCAGTTGCCGGCCTGGCATCGTAGTCAAACATCGACACGGGGATCGCCTGATTCGCTTATCGGGTACATGTCACGACTCGTATCAGAGCCTTGGTCATGTGACCTTCCTTCCTCGGCCAGATTGGCCTCACGTTAGGGAGCTTCATGGTGACAGGGCATCACCTCGTTCAGGCGATCCCGGCCCCTGGTAAGCCGGCGGACCTCCAGCAAGCCGGGTCGGCGCCTGCAGGCCATCGCGGCGAGGGCGGCAAGCATCGTCGAGCCGAAGTGCCCGTATGGCGGCCCCGGCCGCTCGGCCGCGCGGCCGGGACGATCAGGCAAGGTGCTGTGACCTCAACGGCGGAAGCTGATCATGCGTCCGATGGAGGTGCGATCAGAGTCTGTACAGTGCTCACGCGACCGTCTTGGATCGTGAGGAAATCGACCCCGCGAGCGACTGGCTTGCCAGGGGGCCAGAAACGCCAGGCCAGTGCGGCCGAGTCGGTGCCAACGTTCGTAGAGCCGTCCTCTTCGAAGACGTCACCTGCCGACGCTTGATCGAGCAGTTCTTGAGCCCGGTCGCTCAGCGCTTGCCACCCGACGAATTCTCCGTCCGGATCGATGAATGTCACGTCTTCGGTATAGGTTCGCCCGATGGCCGCCCACCGGCGTACAGGATCTCGCTCGGAAAATACGTCGTGCAAGTTGCTGTGAAGCAGCTCCGTTGCTTCTGGCATTGGATTGTCCCTCTCTGCTGTGACTTCGGGGCAGATCCGCAACAAGTTTCCTGCCCGCTGCATTGATCTGCTACCGGTATCCGGCGGCTCATCACGACTTCACCAGCTGCGATCCGCGGTCCGACGTTTCCCCTGGCCGTCGGCCTGATTTATCACCGGCGAGCAGCCGCACAGGGTGCCGGGTATCGCCTGGGGTGTCGGCTGCGGCTCAGGAGCCTGGGTGGGTTCGGCAGCGGCGGTCGTGAGCTCGGCGAACTGGCGCCGGGACGGCAACAGGACGATGGCGACGACCACTCCCACGCCCAGTATCGCGGCGGCGATGGTGAAGGCCGTGGTGTAGCCGTGGGTGGCCGCGATCGCGGGCGCCAGCGGGCCGGTGTGGTGGGCGGCCAGGTAGCTGGCGGTCGCGGTCAGCGCGACGGTGCTCAGCGCCGACAGCCCGATCGACCCGCCGACTTGCTGCATCGTGTTCACCAGCGCCGATGCCACGCCCGCGTCCTGGGGACGAACGCCTGCGGTGGCCGTATTGATGGTAACGGCGAAAATGATGCCGAAACCCAGGCCCATCACGATGATGGCGGGCAGTATGACCGCCACGTAGCTGGATGTCGCGGTGAGCTGGGTCAGGTACGCCATGGCGCCGACGCCGAGCAGCATGCCGGAGGCGATCAGGACCCGCGGCCCGACTCGGAGCAGTGCCACGGTGCTGGACACCGTAGAGCTGACCAGGATGCCGCCCACGAACGGCAGGAACAGCAGCCCGGAGGTCACCGGGCTGTATCCCTTAACTTGCTGCAGGTAGTAGGCCAGGAACAAGAAGACGCCGAAGAGCGCGATCCCGGTTAGGCCGAGCACGGCATAAGAGCCGCCCCGGGTCCGATCGAGGACCACCCGCAGCGGCATCAGCGGGTGAGACGACCGCCGCTCGGCCGCCACGAACGCGACCAGCAGCAGCGGGCCTGCGACCAGGCAGAGGATGGTCAGCGGGGCCGCCCATCCGGCGGTTTCGGCGCGGGAGAAGCCGAACACGATCAGGAACAACCCTGCGGATGCCAGCACCGTGCCGGGCCAGTCCAGCCGCGGTCGAGTGGCCGGCCGGCGGGCGCGGATGTAAGCCAGAGCGCCGGCGATGGCGAACGCGGCGAAGATCAGGTTGACATACAGGGTGTAGCGCCAGGACAGGTACTCGGTGAGCACCCCGCCAAGGATCAGGCCTACACCGGCGCCACCGGAGGACACCGCGCCGTAGACCGCGAAGGCCTTCCCCGTTCGCGTTGGTCGGTGAAGGTGCTGGTCAGAGTGCCCAGCGCGGCCGGCGCGAGGAGGGCGCCAAACGCGCCCTGCAGCGTCCGCGCCACGGCCAGCATCGGGAATGAGACCGCGGCGCCGCCGACGGCCGAGGCGACCGCGAACCCGGCCAGGCCGGTGATGAGGACCCACTTGCGGCTGAACATGTCGCCGATCCGGCCGCCGAGCAGCAGCAGGCTGCCGAAAGCCAGCGCGTAGCACGTCACGACCCACTGCCGGTCATTGTTGGAAAACCCCAGCGCATGCTGGGCTGAGGGCAGCGCGATGTTCACTACGGTGGCATCCAGCACCACCATCAGCTGCGCAACGGCGACCACCACCAGAACCAACCAGCGCCGGTCAGGCGGCGCTGCCTGGCGATCTATCGTGGCAGTTGACATCATCTCGGTACCCCCGTATCTGCATCGCATCTCGGCGGCCGTGCATGCTTTCGCGACGAACCCAGGTTTGCCGCCAGCCAGGTGAAAGGCCGTCACCGGATCCCGGTGATTGCACGGATGCGTCAGTGCGACGCTGCACGGGCGATCGAACACCAGGCCGTTCACCTAGGTATTCGATCGGCGGTTCCAGGGTTGCAGTGGGACTGGTAAAGGCCGTCACCGTATCCTGGAGATGCGCCGCGTCGGGACAACGCCGGACGGAACGGATCGCAGTGGCGCGGAGACGATAATGCGGCTGAACCAGGGTTCGCGCGCAGTTGACGGCACGCTCGCTGGTCTGGTGCCGAGGGGAAGATGCCGGGGCCGCGTGACCAGCGGCAGGGTGTCAGGCATCAATATCGGGGCGGACCTTTGACGGCGGCTCCAGCAGCTCTCCGGCTGATCGACCGGGGTGATCTTGTCGATGCCCTGGATCACGCGGCGGCGAGCAAGGTGACGGTCATCTCGGCGCCGGCTGGCAGCGGGAAGACGTCGCTTCTCCGCGCTTGGGCCGGGCGGCCGGATCAGCCGTATTCGCTGGCCGTCGTGCAGGTGCAGCGCGGCCAGCAAGATGCCCAGCAGTTCTGGTTGGCCCTGCTCGACGCGATCCGTCACGCATCTGCCAAGTCCGGCCCTGCGGAACCGTCAGCGGCAACACCCGACTTCAACGCGCAGGCGATGGTCGACCGGGTGCTCTCAGAGCTCGCAGACTCTCATGGCGGCGTCACGCTCGTCATCGATGATCTCCACGAGTTGCACTCACCTGAGGCCTCCGCTCAGCTCACCCGGCTGCTAACGGGCCTTCCCCCGAAGGTGCACGCGATCCTGACCACGCGCCACGATGTGCCGCTGCGGCTGCACCAGCTGCGTCTGGAGGGCGAGCTGGCCGAGATGCGCGCGACAGATCTGCGCTTTTCCGAGCGCGAAACCCGCGAGCTGCTCGAAGCATCGGGCATCGTCCTGTCGGAGGCTGGGACGGCCCTCCTGCACCAGCGGACCGAGGGATGGGCTGCGGGTCTGCGGTTTGCGGCGCTCTCCCTGGCAGGCCACCCCGACCCGGAGCGGTTCGTCGCGGAGTTCTCCGGCAGCGACCGTACCGTCGCGGAGTACCTGCTCGCCGAGATGCTCGACCGCCAGCCGCCCGACGTCCAGGATCTGCTGCTGCGCACCTCGCTGCTGGATCGAGTTAACGGGGAGCTAGCCGACCTGCTGACTGGCCGCCCGGGCTCGGAACAGATCCTGCTGGACCTCGAGGACGCGAACGCGTTCGTGGAATCGCTCGACCCGGAACGCACCTGGTTCCGCTACCACCACCTGTTCGCTGATCTTCTCCGGCTGGAGCTGCGCCGCACACTGCCTGCGGAAATACCCGTGCTGCACCGCCGAGCCGCCGGATGGTTCATCCAGCACGGCCAGGTGGTCGAGGCCATCCGGCACACCCAGGCGGCCGGCGACTGGCCCGAAGCGGCACGGCTGCTCGCCGACCATTCGTTCAGCCTGGCCCTCGACGGGCAGACGCAGACCATGCAGGCGCTGGTGCGGGCCTTCCCGCCGGGCCTGGACCACCCAGAGCTGGCCCTCGTGCGCGCCGGGAATGACCTGGTCCAGGGACGCCTGGACATGCGGCCGCGCACCTAGCGGTCGCCGAGACGTACGCCGAGACGACGCCTCCAGGTCGCCGGCGCCGGCTCCAGGTGGCGGTCGCGTCGCTCAAGCTGTCGCTAGCCAGGCGGCGCGGTCACTTGGCCGGCGTCATCGGGCAGGCCCGATTCCTGACGGGCCCGGTAACTGGGTCGTCCGACGAAGACATCGCCTTGGACAGCGACCTGCGAGCGGTGGCGCTGATGAATCTCGGAACTGTCGAGGCGTGGTCCCTTGGGCTGCCAGACGCTGAACGCCACCTGCGGGAGGGCGCCGACCTGGCCAGGGAGATCGGCCGCCCATACCTGGAAGTCGGCTGCCTCGCGCAGCTCAGTTTCGCGTATATCTTCCATAGTGCTGCCATGCCGAAGAGCCAAGCCTTCGCCGCCACCCAGCGGCGCTGCCGCGAGGCGATCGAACTCGCCGAACGGTATGGCTGGGGCACGGAGCCGGTGGTTGCACCCGCACTGATGACTCTCGCCGGCACCATGGTTTTGCTGGGCGACTTCGACGAGGGCGAGCGATGGTTGCAGCGCACCGAACAAGCTCTGCAAACAGACACCGGGCCGGACATCAGGCTGCTGCTGCACCAGACGGCCGGGATGCTGCACGCCGGCCGCGGCCGCCACCGTGAGGCGCTCGAGGAGTTCTGCGCGGCCGAACACCTGGGATCGCAGCTGGAGGGATCGCAGGCGCTGGCGAGCCAGATGACCAGCTGGCTGGTCGCCACGCAAGCCCGCCTCGGGATGACAGCCGAAGCCCGCGCCCGGCTTGCTGCGCTCGATGACGAGCGGGCCAGCTCCGGTGAGATACGTAATGCCAGCGCGGTGATCTGCCTCGCGGAAAGCGATCCGGCCGGAGCCCTGAGCGCGTTGCATGATGTTCTCGACGGCACGGCACCGGTCCTTGGTTACGTCACGGTCGTCGAGGCGCACCTGCTCGCCGGCCTCGCCCACCGCGATCTCGGAGACCAGCGTGCCGCGAACCAGGCGGCAGAACGCGCTCTGGCCCTGTCCGAATCTGACCGGCTGATGCTGCCGTTCGCGATGATGGGCTCCCGGGAGCTGCTCGAGGCGCTGCCCCGGCACCAGACAGCGCACGGCGCGCTGCTCGCCCAGATCCTCGACATCCTGCACGGCTCATCCCCGTCGGTAACCGGCCAGTCCGCGTCGCCGCCGGCGGAGAAGCTCAGCCCCGGTGAGCTCAGGGTGCTGCGGTATCTGCCAACGAACATGTCCCGGGCCGAGATCGCCGGCGAGCTGTCCGTCTCGCTGAACACGGTCAGCACGCATGTGCGCAGCATCTACGCCAAGCTCCAGGTCCGTGACCGGTCCTCTGCCGTGCAGCGTGCCCGGGAACTGCGGCTCCTGGCTGCTCGCCCCACTCGCTAGCCTGCCAGCCACCGGATCCCGGTGATGCGCAGTCACCTGCCAGCGCTCGACCATGGCGTCATGGACCCGGCACCCGTCCCGTACATGATCCGGATTAACGGGCACCTCGGCGGCACTGTGCTGTCCGCGTTCCCGGCGCTGGCGCCGCAGCGCCACGGCGCGCACACCGTGCTCACTGGCCTGCTTGACCAGTCCGCCCTGTACGGCGTGCTGGCCGAGATCGAGGCGCTCGGCCTGGACCTGCTCGAGATCCGAAAGCTCACGCCGGACCGCAAATCACCAGGACCAGGTCACCGCTGCTCACCATTACGGCCTCTCCGGTCAAGTACATCGCGTTCGTGACTAAGTTCTAAGATCACCCATTCCTTCCAGGACTTAGCCAAAAGGACGAGCCGACATGATGAGGTGGGTCAAGGCAGGTCCGTGGCCCGTCGCTGGGCCGGGTGCCGGTAATCGGATCTCAGCAGAGAGCGCACGCCGCGCGATCGAGGACGCCCGGCGTCAGAGGAAGCTCGGCGGCCACACGGTTTGGCTGACTCGGGCTGCGGGATCACGCGGAGGAGGCCGGGCATGAAGTTGTACGCAGGAGCCGGGCACACTGGCGGCCTGCTGGCGGGTGCCGTGACGGGCCCAGGCCCGCTGTTTTCGGCCAGCGGGAATCCGGCCGCGCCAGCCCACTCCAACCGGGACAGTGCCCGCCGCGTGGTGCCGCTGTTTCGCCCCTACCGGGCACAGGTCGCCGCCGTCGTCGGGCTGATCGTGCTGACGTCGACGATCGGCATCGTCAATCCGCTGCTGATCCAGGCGGTGTTCAATAAAGCCCTGTTCGTGCCCGGAGGCCCAAATCTTCAGCTGCTCGTGATCCTGGTCGCCATCATGGCCATCGTCCCGATCGTCAACGGTGCCATCGGCATCCTGCAGACTTACGAGACCACCCGGGTCGGGCAGCAGGTAATGCGGGACCTGCGCGACCGGCTCTACGCTCACCTGCAGACTCTTTCGCTTGCGTTTTTCACCGGCACCAAGACCGGCGAGATCCAATCCCGGCTGGCCAACGACGTGGGTGGGGTTCAGACCGTGGTCACCACGACCGCCTCCACCATCCTCGGCAACCTCGTCACGTTCGCGTCCACGGTCGTCGCCATGGTGATCCTCAGCTGGCAGCTGACCATCGTGGCAGTTTTCACCGTGCCGGTGTTCTTCTGGCTAACCAAGAAAGTCGGCGAGCGGCGGCGCCGGGTGGCGCGTTCGACCCAGGAGTCGCTGGCCGCGATGAGCGCCCTGTCAGAGGAAACGCTGTCCGTCTCGGGGGTGTTGCTGGCGAAGGTGTTTGGCAACCAGGCGCGAGACACGGCCCGCTACCACGAGGAAAACCAGCGCCTCGCGGACCTGGAAGTCCGCCAGCAGATGATCGGCCAAGGGCGTGGCCAACATCCGCTACGGCCGTCCTGCCGCCTCCATGACGGAGGTCGAAGAAGCCGCCCGCGCGGCGTACATCCACGACCGGGTCATGGAGTTCCCCGACGGCTACGACACGATCGTGGGCGAGCGGGGGTACCGCCTGTCCGGCGGCGAGAAACAGCGCCTGGCCATCGCGCGGGTCCTGCTGCACGACCCCCGCATCCTGATCCTGGACGAGGCGACCTCGGCGCTCGACACTGCCAGTGAGCGCGAGGTCCAGAAGGCTCTCGATGCACTAATGGGATCCAGGACCACCATCGCCATCGCCCATCGCCTGTCCACCATCGTCAACGCCGACGTCATCAACGTGATCGACGCCGGCCGCGTCGTCGAATCCGGTACCCACGGCTCCCTATTGCGCCAGGGCGGCTTGTATGCGTCGCTATACCAGGATCAGTTCGAGGGCGGCAAGGTCCAATGGCGGTGCGCCGACGGCGCCATCATGGCCGACGGCACCGTCCGGCACCGGCAACCACAGCCCGTCTAGACTTCCCGCCCGCTGTAACGAATTCATCCGTCGGTGTCGTGATACGGCTCTGACGTGTGCCGATATCTGGTGGGCGGTACTGGGGTACTGGGATTGAACCAGTGACCTCTTCAGTGTCAGGGACGCTTGGCCTGTAGCTCACTGTCGCTCGCTGGTGCTGGATGTGTCATTTAGCCGCGATAACTGTTGTCCGGTCTTGCTGCGCGTGCCTCTGGGCAGCCACAAGATCCGCGGCTCGTTGCGCCGGGTCATGGCATACCGGCTGCCATAAACGAGGACGCGCAGGCCGTCGGGTCTTAATGGCGGTCGAGGATGTCTTTCGAGAGCCTGAGCGTCAGTATTTACAGGGGATAGCCCCGCCGTCGCCGCCCATACGGCCTGTAGTCGCGCAAGTTCTCTTGCGCGTGGAACTTGTGTTCCAGCCGGTTGGCACGTCGGCACTGCCGCCACTCCCGCCATCGCCGCAACAAGGCTTTGAGTTCCTCATTCGTCGCCCGGTCTCCTACATCGCCGTGCCGGATGGAGATCGCGCCCCTGTCGAGACTGCGCCGCACGTCCTCGCGCGGACCTTCGGCAGCGCCTGGGGCTGAGCCACCGCGTTTCATCACATCCCGCCTGAGCGCCTCGGCACGTCGTGCGGTGTTAGGCTCACCTGATCCAGCTAGATTCCCTGATCATGGCCAGTCCTAGCCTGCGGGCTGGAGCGTCCTTGTTCCACGTGAATTCCGAAGTCGGCCGCCTGCGTCAGGTGGTGCTGCACCGTCCTGGCCTGGAACTCAAGCGCCTGACCCCCGACAATGTCGCCGACTTGCTTTTCGACGACATGCTCTGGGTGAGTAGGGCCCAGGCCGAGCACGACGCGTTCGCTGAGGCGCTGCGCTCGCGCGGCGTGGTGGTCCACTACTACAGCCTTCTGCTCACCCAGACTCTCGAGATCCCGGCCGCGCGCGGCTACATCCTTGACCGCGTGTTCGATCCGCGCTGGCACGGTCCGCTCGCCGCCGACATGTTGCGCACTGTGATGGACGGGCTTGAGTCGGCTCCGCTCGCGGAGTTCCTGGCCGGCGGCATCACCAAGCGCGAGATCGCTGAACTCGGCCCGGAGCCTAAGAGCATCGCCTTCCACTCACTTGATCCCGACGGTTTCGTCCTGGCTCCGCTGCCCAACCTGCTCTACCAGCGTGACACCTCGTGCTGGATCTACGGCGGAGTGTCTATCAACGCGATGGCCCGGTCGGCCCGGATTCGGGAGACCGTTACCGACGAAGCGATCTACCGCTGGCACCCGATGCTCGGCGGCGCTGCCTTCGAGGTCTGGTACCACGGTACCGACGCCGCGCCCGCCACCATCGAGGGCGGCGACGTCCTCGTGCTCGGCCACGGGGCCGTGCTGGTCGGAATGAGTGAGCGGACGACACCGCAGGCGGTGGAGGTGCTCGCCAGCCGGCTGTTCGCGGCGGGGGCGGCTAGCTGCATGGTCGCGATCGACATGCCAAGAACACGGGCCTTCATGCACCTGGACACGATGCTGACGATGGCGGACTACGGAGTGTTCACCAAGTACGCCGGGATGGGGATGCTGCGGTCCTACACGGTGGAGCCTGGCGCGACCGCACGCGAACTCAAGGTCACCGAACATCCGCCGCAGGACATGCACCGTGCCATTGCCGCCGCGCTCGGGCTGCCAGCTATCAAGGTCCTGACAGCCGTCCAGGACGTCCGCTCCGCGCAACGGGAACAGTGGGATGACGGCTGCAACGTGCTCGCCGTCGAGCCGGGCGTGGTCGTCGCCTACGACCGGAACGTGACCACTAACGCCTATTTGCGGGACAACGGCATCGAAGTGATCACCGTCCCGGGTGGTGAGCTCGGGCGCGGACGGGGCGGCCCGCGCTGCATGAGCTGCCCGATCGAACGTGACGCCTGACCACGGTCGGCGTCCATTTGATCGTGGTTCGCCTCGTCCTGAGCCGGAACGGAGCTGACGAAACAAGCCGTCCAGGCCGGGGGCCGGTGCGGTTAGACCAGATGAAAGGAATACCGGTCATGGTCGATGATCCCGAGCGCCGCCGCGGCTGTGACAACCGCCTTTCCTGCCTGATCATCTGGTCACGACGACTGCCGGTCGCCTGTAGGCAGTGCCCTGACTCGGTCAGGACGCTGAAACGCATAACAGCCGCCAATCACCTTCGGCCCGGCGCCCGGTACTAGCGCGGGTCATTCGATCCGCGCAGCGCGTATGGCCCGGCCGCTCATCTCCCCCGGGAATACCCGCCGCGAAACAAGCATCTCGAGGAACCAGGGCGTCGCTACTGCCTGAAGCCTCCGGCACCACTTGACCATCGACTCTCGGGCTTCCCGAGCCTGGACCGGCCAGGTTAGAGGGCTGGTCAGGCACGGGCGCCTGCGCGTTCGCGGGGCCGATTCGGCGGACGATCCGGCTAGGCTGTGCTGGTCCAGTCTCTGCGCGGTAGCGGCGGTGAAGATAGGTCCTTCGCTGCGTTCGCCGACGGGCGGATCGCGCAGGAGGTTCGCGCTGGCGAAACGGTCCCGAGGCGATTCCGCTCCGCCGCGCTCAGATTGATTGACCGCTGCCGTCGGCTCACCTGGGCCCCGCGCTAAACGGCGGCCCCGCCGAGGCGTGAGTGCGCCCGGCGGGGCCTAGATCGGGTCCGCTCGCCTTACCGAGAGAACCAGACCATGAAGGAAATCGTATTCCGGTCTCCTCCGCCGCAGTGCACGCCGGTGGCGCTTCCTTCTGATGCCGGGTGCTGACCCCGCTGGTTCAGTGGGGACCGGACCGCGCCTGGCGAGGAGTTCACTGCGAGCATGGGACCAGTCGCGAACTCGGGGTCGCACCGAGTGCGGCGATGGGCGAAGCCGCGCTCGGTCCGGGTGGAAGATCGCGACTAAAGGTGAAGACGTTCATCCCCTCCGGTCATCGGGCAAGGGTCCGCGCTAATCGACGCCGATAGGGCGGGCGTCAGCCGCTGGCGCAGCCTGGACCTGCCGCGAGCCTTCTGGCGTAACGGCAGCCGCTGGCAGGTTCATGTCGGCTGAGCCGCCCGGGCATGGCGCGCCGTCATCATCGAGCCGAGCCAGTGCCAGCAGATCCGCGGCCTCGACTTCAGCGGCTTCAAGATCGTTGACGGTGTAGGCGTTCATCGTGTCGTCGTCCCCGTTGCCTCCGCTGCCAGGCCAAGGGTCCGGCCCCGCAGCTTGCATCGGACTCTGGCAGGGTCAGCAGGATGCGCGCCAATGTGAGCGCCGTGAGCGCGGACGGTCATCAGGACCAGACCGATGCGCATGAGCTCCTCCGCTAACCGCGGCTAGCTGACCGCCGTCGGCGGCTGGCTTCCGGCACCCGGCTTCAACGCTACGTTAGAGCCAAGAAACTAGCAATCTCATTCCAGAAACAACTGACATCCTGTGAAGGCCGCTGGGCGGCCGGCACCCGGTCGACCACGGGGCCGGTGCTAGCCCGGGTTGTTACCTGTCGTCCCCGGTGATCCTGGGCGGCTGGTCGCTCGACTCCTCAGCGAGACTGCGATCTCCGGCAGCAGCCAGGCCCGCCCGCCGACGAGCGCGACTACCTGCAGGGTTGGCTGATGCTGCCTACTAGTGGATGCCGAGGCCGGGACGGAGCGGAAGTCCGGTCATGGCCGAGAGGACGCGTAGGGTGCAGGCATGACGGCCGAGAGCGTTCCGCCTTCGGCGGCGCACGGGGAGCGCGCGTTGCCTGCCCCTGGCACTGTCCAGCGGGGCGGCGGCACGATTCTGGACGCGATCGGCAATACGCCCCTGGTCATGGTTGACGGGATATGGGCTAAGCTCGAGTTCCTCAACCCGTCCGGCTCGATCAAGGCGCGGATCGCCAAATACATCATCGAGCGGGCGGAACGGGAAGGCCTGCTGCGGCCGGGTGACACCATCGTGGAGGCAAGCAGCGGCAATACGGGAAACGCGATGAGCATGGTCGCGGCGGTTAAGGGATACCGGATGCTCGTCGTGATGCCGGACGGGATGAGTGGCGAGCGGCTGGCGATCTCGCGGGCCTTCGGCGCGCAGGTGATGACGCTCGGCGACTTCCACGTCAATGACGCGCTGGCCAAGGTCGCCGAACTCGGCCGCCAGCGGGGATACTTCGCGCCGCAGCAATTCGATTCGGAATGGAATGTCGAGGAGAACCGCACCTGGCTCGGCCCAGAGACGCTCGCCCAACTGCCTGGTGGCGTCGTCCCGGAAGCCGCAGTGGGCGGTGTCGGCACCGGCGGCACCATCGTCGGGGTGGGTCAGTGCTTCCGGGAGCGCAATCCATCCTGCCTCGTCGTCGCCGTTGAGCCCAACGAGTCGTGCACCCTGATGTGTGGTGAGGTCGGCCGGCACCTGATCGAGGGCATTGCCGACGGCTTCGTCCCGGGCATCTTCGCCAGGCACCGGCACATCATCGACGAGATCGTCGCGGTGGACAGCGACGCGGCGATCGTTGAGATGCGCCGCCTGGCCTGCGAGTTCGGGCTGTTCGTGGGCCCCAGTTCCGGCGCGCACCTCGTCGCTGCCCGGGAGCTGCGGACGCGGCACCCGGGCCTGCAGCACGTCGTCACGTTCTTCTGCGACGAGGGGGAGAAGTACATCAACGACTACTTCCTCGGCGCCTGACCAAGCGTCAGAGGCCCGGTACCGGACCTCCGGTACCGGGCTGGGCACCCGGAATCCCAGGACGGGCGAGCGTGCCTGCGGCCAAGTTCAGGTAACGGCGAGGATGGTCGGCAGGCCGCTCACGGTCGCCGCAGCGCGCCGCGACCGTCCGGCATCGCCGGCAGCCTCATCCACGCTTGCGTGGACGGAGAAGACGTCGATCAGCCGGGTCAGGGTAAGCAGCCGGAGCACCTGCCGCTGCGGGGCCGCGTGCAACACGTCACCGCCGGCGTGCCGGACCTGTTTGCGCACTTGGACCAGCGCTGCGAGGCCGCTGGAGTCAATGAACTCCAAGCCTGTCAGATCGACGATGATGTCGCGTTCGCGGGCCGCGACCACGGATAGCTCAGCTACGAGTCTCACGGCGACCGCTACGTCAAGCTCCCCGCGCAGCCCCACCACGACCCGGCTGTCGCCCTCGCCGGATATCAGATCCACACTGCATATTGTCCGCACCTTCCTGGTTCAGCAGCAAAGGGCAGGGTCCCGGCTTCTGGACGGTGCCGGGCCCGGCGAGCGGTAAGACGACTCCGGGGCAGTCTCATCACCGGACCCGGATGGCGTCTTCAGATCGGCGGGTCATGTTCGCGGCGGAGGATGGCGTCAGCCAGCGTCGGGCTGTCGCCGTTGGGGCCGGGCCTGCGGATCAGGTCCTTCTCCAGGTCGGCTGGCAACTCGTCGTCGGACGCGGGCATGGGCTCAACCCAGCGACGGAACCGCGCAGCGCGGGCTCGCGTCACTCCGGGAATCACCAGGCCGAGGACGCCAGCGAGGATCAAGATGACGCCCACGACGCGCAGGTTGAGCCAAGACGGTGATTCTGCGGTCAGGGCGAACAGCAAGATGGCTCCGACTGTGATGGGGAGGGTCCCCATTCCGACGCTCATCGTCCGCCTGCCGCCACCTTGCCGGCTGTGGCGACGGGACTTGTCTGGCACCATCAACTGGGGCATTGGAGTGCCGTCCCTTGGGCGGACCGGCCGGATATCCCGGGAACGATCCGAGCGAGAATGCTCATAGCTGACTCCTGAGTCAGTGGCGAATGTGGTGCTCGCCCATTTCCCGGCGGCCGAACCAGATTGCTGCATTGCAGCAAAAAACTCCGGACCCTGCCTGGGACCGGAGCAACATCTGTACTATACGCCTGCACCCTTGCGGAAGATAGGGCAGCGAGCGCGGTCACAAACAGCAGCCGATTCGGATTGTTCGGACCGATCATCGGAGCGCCTGGCTAGCTGCACTGCCCCAGAGATACGGCCGCCCGCACTTGCCCGCCTCCCGCGGGGTACCGAATCGGCGGCCGTCGGCAGACCCTCGCCACGGAGCCCACCGCCCTCGCCGAAACGACCGCGCAAGGATGGCCAAGTGAACATCATCAAGATGATTGCGCACCGGTCTAAGCAGGCAAGGCTGTCCGTGACTGCCCCCTCGCCGCCGAGTAGGATTGCAGTGCAGTGCGGCGATGCTGAGGAGGAGTATCAGCGTGTTCGAGGCTGCCGATATCCGGGAGTGGCGTGGCCATGACGTCGTCGACGCCGGCGGTCATAAGATCGGCGCTCTGGAGGCCGTCTACGTCGACACCGGGACCGACCTGCCATCGTTTGGCACGGTCCGGGTGGGAATGCCGACCCGGCACCGGCTCGTGTTCGTACCCTTGGACCAAGCGACCGTCGGACCCGGGTACCTCAAGGTCCGCTACGACAAGAGGCAGGTCAAAAACGCGCCGGCGATTCACACCGACGGCGAGCTGCCGGCCGGCGACGAAGAGGCGATCTTCAAGCACTACGGCCTCACGTACCAGCCGGGTGCTGACGGTGCGCGCCTGCTCGCCCGCCGCTGAGCAGCCGACGAAAGGGGTGCTCGATGATCGCGCTCTTCCTGCTTCTGGTCATTGCGGCAATCACGCTGGGCATCGTCGGCGTTGTGGTGAAAGGCCTGGTTTATCTGCTGATCATAGGTATTGTGGTTTTCCTCGGCGCGCTCCTGCTCGCCGCCCTGCGGATGCGGCAACGCCCGGGCAGGCGCCCCGCCCGTTGATTCTCCTGCCAAACCGCGACCAAGCTACTTGACGCCCGGCTGCAGACATGGTGTGTCTGCGTTTAGCCGGGGGCGCTGATCCCGGCAGCTGCCGGATGTGCAGAACGCGAGACCACGGAAACTTCCGCTGCCCTTGGGATACGGCCTTCGACGTCAGGAGCCAGCCCGGCGCTAGCTGGCAACGGGCCCGGGCTGGCCGCGCGGAGGAACTTGCGGACCCGCACGATCCGTGCCGGTCCGGCGGCGATCGTCAGCAGCGAGCCTGCCATAGCGGCGGCGAACAGCGCCAGCACCAGCGGGAGCAGCAGGTGAATGCCGAGGAAGCTGATATTCGCGGCGTGGATGTTCTGGATCACGAAGATGATCGCCACTGCGGAGACTCCGACGGCGGCGATGAGCCGGGCATGGCCGCTGCTGATCTTGACCTAAAGCGTGCGGCGCGCGCGTATCGGCGATGTGGGCAGGGACGGGCCGTTCCCGTTGGCGGAGGGTGGCGGTCGAACGCTGGTCGCATTCGGAGTACTTGCGGTCGGGTGCAATGCCTCTGAGTCCGGCATGGCGTAGCTTCTCTCCGGGGGCGGAGCCGACGCTAGGCGCCCCCTGGGCGACTCCAGATCAGCTGGCCGCCGTCGGCGGCCGAGTCCGGGGTCTCAGCCGAGCCTAACACCCGAAACTGGAAACTAGCAATAATCTTCTAGTGTTCCTGGCCTAGCTAGCGGCCGGAAGGCGCCGCTGAGCGGTCGGGTCACGATATCGCCTGTGGCGCAGGCAGCTCGACGATCTTACTTTTACTGCGGGCTGCCCTTTTCAGGAAGGCGCGAATAAGGTACAATCATAATCGTACAGCTCCGGACCCAGGTACTTTGCATTCGCGCGGAACACTAGCGGTTGCAGACTAGGGCCCGGATTTTTTTTTTCGTACACGGAAACGGTGCAGGCCAGACGCTTCGGCAAAAGGACGGTGATAGCCCGAAGGGAGAATTACGCTCCCGCCGCGATCTCTCCAGCATGACCGAACTACCGCGTGCGTCACCTCGTCGCTGACTAAAGGAGTCGGTCATGGGAATTCTTGCCTGGATTGTTCTCGGCCTGGCCGCAGGCCTCATCGCCAATATGTTCATCCCCGGCCGCAGGTCACAGGGGCTTATCATTACCTGCCTGATCGGCATCGCCGGCGCGTTGCTCGGAGGCTGGCTGGCCACGAAGCTATTCCACATCCACAGCCTGCAGGGATTCTTTAACGTGTCCACCTGGCTGACGGCCATAGCCGGGGCTGCCGTGTTGTTGCTGGCCTACCACCTGGTCACCGGCCGGTCGTCCCGCAAGTCCGGCTGGTTTGCGCACCGCTGACAGAGGTCAGCGCCGCACTGGCATTCCGTGAGTTAGGGCCGGCGTGAGGACCACACAAACCTCTGTTCGTCCCGCGAGCACGGTGGCGTGTGCCGCTTGGCGGGCGTCCGCCCAGCGGCCCGGCCATCTCTTAAGAAAGCAGGTTGTGCCATGTCAACCGCGATGATCATCGTGGCTGTCGTTGCGGCCGTCATCGTCGTCGGAATCCTGACGATCTGCACGCTGGCGCTCGCGCGCCGCCGCGCGCTTCAGCATCGCTTCGGCACTGAATATGACCGGGTCGTCGGCGGGAGCGACAGCAGGCTCAAGGCAGAAGCTCGGCTGAAAGAACGCGAGCGACGAGTTCGAGATCTTGACATCCGTCCGCTCACGAACGCGGCGCGCGAAAGCTACGCGGATCGGTGGGCAGCTATCCAGGACCAGTTCGTGGACGCGCCCGCCGATACCGTCGCCGCATCTCGGGTGCTCGTGATCGCGGTGATGAGTGAGCGAGGCTACCCGACGGATCGTCCTGATCAGGTTCTTGCCGACCTGTCGGTCGAGCACGCGAGCACCCTTGACCGCTACCGATCGGCCGAGAGGATCATCGGGAGCACAGCTTCGGCTGCGGCCTCCACGGAAGACCTGCGGCTAGCGATGATCGACTACCGTGCTCTCTTCCGTGATCTAGTCGGCGAGTCCGATATCCTGCCCAGTTCATCGGCTGCGGCAGCACTTGCCGTCGAGCCCGAAGACAAGGGGCGCGGCACAAACCCGACACAGGTTGCGGAAGCCCAAGTCCCGGTAGCGGCTGGGGATCCAAGGTCTGACGAGCCCAGCCGACGGTCGGACGGGCGGACCGGCAGCACCCGGCCCGCGGATGCCGGAGAACCCGCCGGCGGCGCGAGCTATGCACCCCAAACGATCGGTTAACCGGGGACCTGGAAGTAATGACCACGCCCAGAGAGGCAGAGGAAATGACCACTCCAACAGAGATGTCATGGGATTACCACATCGTGGCAGAAGAGGACCAGGCCATGCCGGATGCTCAAGAGGACCAGGCCATGCCGGATGCTCCCGTCCCGGATCCGGCCAGCGCGCCTGCGGAAGAGCCGGCGTGGGGTCCCCGGATCGTGGCGCCAGCGGACGATGTCCAACCGTTGCCTGAGCCCCCGATCGCTGATCAGGCCAGCGCGACAGCGTCAGCCAGTTCCGAGCCAGCCGCCGTCGCTTCGACCGAGTTTGCGGGTACTCCGGAGCTCCGCAGCGCCGCAGCGGAACCCGGTACCGCTACCGGGGCCGACACCGAGAAACCGTCCACGGCCACGGCACCCGTTTCGGAACATGGGTCGGCCGACGCATCATCTGCCGATGATGAGGGCATTAACTCCGGCGTTCGCTGGCATGAAATCCTGGCGATGTTCGTCGACGATCCGCGTTCCTCTGTCGAGCAAGCGGCTGCATTCGCTGAGAACCGCGCCGAGGCGCTCGTCTCGTCGATCAAGGAACGGCAGCATTCACTGCTGTCCGGATGGCAGCGCCACGATGCGGGCACCGAAGAACTGCGCATCGCACTGCAGCAGTATCGCCTTTTCTGCAAATGCCTCGAACATCTATCCGATAGAAACTGACCCCGGCACTGGTCGGCCGACTTCTGCGCGCCGCGGTGAGCCGCCAGGGGACGCTCCGGCTCTCGGGCTACCCCTGGCGGCTTCGGCCCGGCTCGCCTGTACCCGCCGTATTGCATAACACATCAGCAAGCGTAGTTCGGAGCGATTCATGATCATCATTATCGGGCTCATCATCCTGGTCGCCGCGCTGGTCGTAGGGGTGGCCGGTGTTCTCGGCAACGGTGGCAGCGCACACGCGCTCGGCCATTTCTCGGTACTCGGCTACCACGTGACTGGTTCGGCTGGCATGCTGTTCCTCTGTGGCATCGTGGTCGGGGTGGTCGGCCTGCTCGGGCTGAGCCTCCTGCTGGCCGGCGCGCGCCGCACCGCACGGCGTGGCAGGGCCGCGAGGCGCGGGCTCAGGCTGTCCCGGCGCGAGACCGCAGCGGCCAGCCGGGAGCGCGACGACCTGATCGACCAGCGCGACACTGCCCTCGCCGACACCGCCAGCACGCTGGGCAACGGCACCGCCCCCCAACCCCAGCACAGCGCGGACGGCGATCGCTGGAGCAGACTGCGCGCTGTTACGCGCCGATTCGCTCGGGTCCAGGCCGCCGCCGCACATTCAGACTCGCCGGCCAGCGAGCCCGTGCCTGATGCTCCCGCGCGCCCGTCCGTCCCCGAAGCGCCCACAGGCGTGACCGCCCCCGCAGGATGATTGGCCGTAGGCCAACCCGCCACGGGCATCATCAAGTGCATTGCCGGCACGGCCACGAGCGTGCGGATCGCGGTCGCTCATCTCCCTGAATGGCTCGCCGGGCTCGTTCGGGCACGATCAGCCTGGCTATGATGGCGGGAGCTGGCCTTACGGCTCTAGTCACTGGACGCGCCGCTCTCCGGCCGTGTCCGGATGGCTACCTATTCCTATCGGCGGATTCGGCGCCCATGAGCCATGCGGCCGTCACCACCGGCACGCACTGGCGTTCACGTTCCTGGTTTGCTCACTGATCCAGCCCCGTCTGCGCAATCGCCTGGGCCGAGCAGGAGGGGGCGGAGGTAACCGAGCGCGTGGGCGAGCAGCCGGCAGACGTGCATCTGGGAGATGCCGAGTTGCTGGCCGATCTGGGCCTGGGTCATGCCGTCGCGGAACCGCAGGACCAGGATCTGCTGCTCGCGCGGCGGCAACTCGCCCCAGTGCGTGGCGAGGGCCAGCATGCTGAGCATGTGCTCGATCCGCGGGTCCTCACCGCCGAGGCAGTCGGCCAGGCCGCTGCGCCGGGCTCGCTGGACAGCGGCGCGTCCAGTGAGTAGGCCGGAGGGCCAGCTCCGCGAGCTGGGCTTCCCGCAGGTGAGCGGCGCTGACCCCCAAGTGCCGGGCCAGGTCGTGCTCAGCCGGCGTGCGGCCGAGCTCTTGGGTCAGCTGCCCGGTGACCGCGCGGACTTCAAGTGCCAGGTCTTTTGCCGGGCGATTGACATGAATCTGCCATCGCCTGTCCCGGAAGTGCCGCTTGATCTCGCCGCATATGCATGGCTGGGCGTAGGCGGCCAGGGGGCGGGCGAAAGTGACGCCGGAACGAGCCGACTGGGAGGGACCTAGCCAGGTTCGGGACCGTCGCCGCCGGTGGCCCTGCGGCCGGCCGCTCCGCTGACGGCCGCTCCATTGACAGCTGCTCCGCTGACTGCCGCTCGCTTGATGGTCGCTGCCGGACTGGCGGGCAGGCCCGGAGGGCTCGCTGCGGCATGCTCGCGGGCGAGGAAGGAGCCGAGTTCAGCGATCGTGGTCATGAGCGGGGCGGGGAATACCACGGTGGTGTTCTTATCGACGCCGATCTCAACCAGGCTCTGCAGGTTTCGCAGTTGCAAGGCGAGCGGGTGGGCCATCATGATGTCCGAGGCGTCGCCGAGTGCGGCTGCGGCCATGGATTCGCCCTGGGAGTTGATGATCTTCGCGCGCTTTTCGCGCTCGGCCTCGGCCTGCCTGGCGGGCCATGGCACGCTTCATGCTGTCCGGAAGCTGAATGTCCTTCAGCTCGACCAGGGTCACCTCGACGCTCCACTCGACGGTAGAGACGTCGAGGATTTTGCGGATGTCCAGGTTGATCTTGTCGGTCTCCGACAGGGTCTGATCCAGCGTGTGCTGGCCTACGACCTTTCGCAGCGTGGTCTGCGCGATCTGGTCGATGGCGGAATAGACGTTCTCGATGGCGACGACCGACTTCACCGCGTCAACAACCCGGAAGTACGCGACCGCCGACACGTCTACGCTGACATTGTCCTGGGTGATAATGCCCTGTGACTGGATTGGCATCGTGACGATCCGCAGCGACACCCGATGCAAAACATCGACGAACGGGATGATCAGCCGATCCCGTGGCGATCACGCTGACGAGACCGAGGAGGATGACTACTGCGCCCTTCCTCACTACACTGTAGATCTACAGTAGACGCCTAGGTGGAGACGATGTCAACGCCGTAGACCTACACCTGAATTAACATCGCACCTGGGCCTGCAAAGAAAGGCCACACCCTTCGGCCCGGCCGCTAAGAGGAAGACGCCAACCATGACCTCACCGCCCGCCGACCGCACCGTTGCCGATATCGGCGCGAACAGGGAGGGCAAGATCACCCGAGAAGTGGTGCTGGCTGCTGCGCTGGATCTTATCGACCGAGACGGGGCCGACGCGCTGTCCATGCGCCGCCTCGCGGCAGTACTCCACCGCGACCCAATGAGCCTGTACCGGCATGCCCGGAACAAGGCAGACGTGCTCGACGGCGTCACTGAGGTCGTGCTGGCCCAGTTGAAGGTCGATCCTGCGGATCCTGACTGGGCGGAGCAACTCCGCGCCGTGGCCCGCGACTTCCGCCTGCTAGCGCTCGCTCATCCGAGGGTTGTGCCGCTGCTGGTCACCCGGCCGCTGGCCACGCCCCTAGCGCTACGCCCACGCGGGACCCTGCGCCCGCTTGAGGACGTGCTCGCCCTGCTGACACACGCCGGATTTACCGGGCCCGACGCCCTGCACATCTATCGCGCCCTCTTCGGGTTCCTGCACGGCCACGTCCTGAACGAGTCGCAAGAGCTCGTTGACAACCCGGCCGAGACCGACGACCTGCTGCGCCTCGGCCTGCACCGCCTGCCAATCGGCGAATTCCCGCTGCTCCGCGGGCTCGCTCCCGTCCTCGCCGAATACGACGGCGCCGCCGAACTCGAACGCGGCCTTGACATTCTCCTGAAAGGACTGAGCGCCATACTTACTCCGCAGACCGCGTGATCAAGGTGCGCCGCCTCCGCCGTCAGGCCGACCAAAGCCGAGTAGCTTGCTCATGCTGAGCAGGTAGAGGGCGAGGGCTGTGCGCGGCGAGGCTCCGGTGCCATCGGGCACCAGCAGTAGTGCGTGGAATGCAGACCGAGGCACTGCGCTAGGTAGGTTGCTTGTCCGCAGGCGGCCCGTTGCGTGGCGGCGTGTGCGGTGCTGCAGGCCGAGGCTGGCGGCGTACCTGGCCGGTGGGGGCGGAGATGAGTCGCCGGGCTGCCGCGGTCTGGTCGGCCATGGTCTGGGTCCCGTCGATGAAGGCCTGGGCCAGACCAGCCAGCCGCAGGTTGTGGTTCCTGGCGTAGTCGCGCAGCAGAGCGAATGCCTGTTCCATGTCCAGCCCGAGCCGCTCGGCAAGCTTTCCCTTCGCCTGCTCGATGACGACCCGGCTGTTCAGCGCGCTCTGCAGCTGCTCGTTCAGGATGTCACTGTGCCGCAGGCTCCGCTCGTGCAGCAGGCTGATCGTCGCGACGTCGGCCAGCGCCTGCCCTAGGTGCACGTCGGCGGGGTCAAAGGCGCCCGCGCTGGCGCGGAACAGGTTCAGCGCGCCGATGACCTGATCGCGCAGCCGCATCGGCAGCGCCTGCACGGCCCCGAACCCGGCTTGCCGAGCAGCGGCCGCGAACCGCGGCCAGCGCTGTGCCTCGGCGTTCAGGTCCGCGGCCGAGACAGGCTGGCCGGCCCGGAAGCAGTCCAGGCACGGACCCTGATCGTTCTGCAGCTGGAACAGCTCCAGCAGCCGGGCAGCCTCACTCGATGCGGCCACCACGCGCAGGTCGCCGCGCGGATCAGCCAGCAGCAGGCCGGCCGCGGAGACGTCCAGGAGCTTGACGCTCCTGTCGGTCAGCACATGCAGGAAGTCGATCACGTCAAAGTCAGCGACCATCGTGTCAGTCAGCTCGACGAACGTCTCCGATAGCAGCTCTCGGTCCAACCCGCTCACCCTCTCAGCAGCTACGGCAAGATCCGTAGCGGGAACCCGCGACATCGGCCGCTCCGAAGGCGCACGGCGAGTGCCCTATGTCTCGCCATCTCCGGCAAGATCAGCGTCAGCGCTGAGCCGCAGGCGGCGTGCCACAATGTCGCCGGCCACATCAGCTAGCCGCCGGTCATGGGCATAAGCATAGGCCCGCAACCGCAGCAGAGCCTCGGCGATGCCAGTACAGAGCTGCTCAGTCAGCATCCCGGTGGCCTGGTCGATCTCGGCGCGATGCAGGGCCAGGTCGGCGGGCTGGCCGCCCGGGCTACCTGCTACCTCGCGGTCACCCGCAGCCTGGTCCTGCGCTTCGAGCAAGAGCAGGGTCGCAGTGTCCGCGAACACAAGCGCATCACCGAGCTGGAATGCGGTGAGCGGGCCTGGCCGCGCCCGGTACAGGCCAAGCACCCCGGCCCGGATGGCGCCGATTCGCAGCGGGAACACGAAGATCGCCCCAGCGCCGGCCTGCATTGCCGCCTCGGCGTACATCGGCCAGCGACTGGCGGCCTCGCCGGTGCCCAGATCCGAGACCAGCACCGGTCCTCCTGAAGCGGAAGCATCTAGCGACGGTCCTTCTCCCAGCGTCAGCTCAAGCTCGGCTAGGTGCTCGCTGACCTCGTCAGTCACGCTCATGAGGTGACCCGCCTCGACGCCCGCAGCCGCGCTCAGCCAGGCACCGGTCACTTCCGCCGCTGCCACTGCCGCCGTGCACGCATCCGCTGCTGCCACGCTTCCCCCGTGCAGGCGGACCTGGATAGCGATCAGCCCCCAGACCCGGGCGGCCCGGTCATTTGTCATCGGCACCGCCACCCTGGGAGTCGCGCTGGACGGCAGGCCCTGCTCGATCGGTCTTCTCTCGAGGCTGACAGGACTCGCCTCCCTCGGCTCAGCTCTACTGACAACATCTGCCCGGCCGGGCTGCCGATGTCACTGGCCGACTTAGCATAGGCACCGCTACCCCGGGAGGGCCCAGCAATCAGGGCGCGGTTCCGGTGGCCGTGGCCGGCCGAACGGCGTTGCCTGGCCTGCCAACGCTGTTCAGATGGCCCAGGACGGCAGCGAACGAGCCCGCCAGGCTGGTCTGACAGTAAGGCAGTCCGCGCTGCTCGCAGAATTCCCTGATCAGGGGTTGGCAGCGACGCAGGCTCGGTCGGGGCGCAGAAGGGAACAGGTGGTGCTCGATCTGGTAGTTCAGGCCGCCCAACACCAAGTCGGTCAGCCAGCCACCGCGAATATTGCGTGAGGTGAGTACCTGGCGGCGCAGAAAATCACTCCGGTCGGACGCGGTCAGTACAAGCATGCCCTTGTGATTGGGAGCGAAGGAGCAGCCGAGATAAAGGCCGAAGAGGCCTTGCTGCACCATCATGAACGCGACGGCCTTCAGGCCGGGTCCCAGTACCACTAGTACAAGGGCCAGGTAACCGGCGAAATGAGCCGCAAACAATGCCGCTTCGGTCCGGCGGTGCCGCGATGTCCGCCTGGCCAGTGCTCGGACGCTCGCGGCGTGCAGGTTAACAGCCTCGAGCAGTAGCATCGGGAAGAACAGGTATGCCTGGTAACGCCGGACTAGCCGGACAACGCCTCGGGGGGCATTCAGCTGAGTGGCGCTGAAAATGATTGCGCCAGGGGCGATATCAGGGTCCGCGCCTTCGGTGTTGGGGTGAGCATGGTGCCGGTTATGCTTAGCAACCCACCAGCCGTAGCTGAGTCCGATGCCAAGGTTGCCTAGCAGGACCCCGGCGATGTAGCTGGATCGCCGGGAGCCAAATATCTGGCGGTGCCCGGCATCATGGCCAAGAAAGCCAACCTGGGTGAACAACACCGCCAGAAACGCGGCCACCGCCAGCGTCCACCACGAGTCGCCGACGACCACGAAGGCCGCCCATCCGCCTGCCAGCGCCCCTATAGTCACAACGATCTTCCACGCGTAGTAGCGCGTGCGGCGGTGAAGCAATCCTGCTTCCCTGACCAGTCTTGATAGCTCGGCGTACTCGCTGCCGCTAATCCGCGCGGGCGCAGACTGCGCCGATACTGACTGGCACCGGAGCACGGTAGTCTCCGTGTCGCTGATTTGCACCGAGGACTCCTGATGGCACATTGATAGCTGACCTACGAATGCGCGCCAGGGTCCAGAGCGGCGGCCGGCCAAGCCAGCCGCGTCCATTAACGCAGCCGAGTCGGACGATTTGTCTCAACGGTACATTGCCGGGCAACTGCGGGATGGTCGTGCGGCCGGTCGGCAACAGTTCCTTCAAAGGTCACTGGCCCCCTGCGCGCTGGGCTGCTTCGATCCCGCCAAGAAGCGTCTGGATACCGGCCGTAAATCGCTCGTTGCGGTTGTCGGCCCAGACGTGCTCGCCGATGACAACAAGCGCCGGAAACTGGCCGGTCGGCAGCGATCTCAGGAATGCGTGAAGGCGGAGCCTGGTCGCTGGATCCTGCACGCGCTGCTCGTTGACCGTGCTGCGGTCACTGAGCGCGAAGCCCACGGTGTAGTCGTAGATCAGCGAGAAGGCCAGGGCGGTCTGCCGGTCAGGCAAGCCGGCTGGCCGCAGGGCTTCAAGGAATGCCTCGGCTAGGGCCAGCGAGTGTGGTCCGAGCGGATCGCGGGTCTTCAGCAACCCGGCGATTCCCGGGTGGAGTTCCAGGACCGCCCGCAACCTGCTGGCGAGCATCATCACCTGCTCGCTCCAATGGAGCGTGCGGGCGACCTGGCAGTCAACCTCGGCAAGCACCCCGTCTACCACGAGGTCACGCAGCTGATCCTTACTGCGCACGTGCCGGTACAAGGCGCCGGGAACCACGCCCAGGCGGGCGGCGAGGCCGCGCATGCTGAGGGCGTCCAGACCCTCCGTGCCGATGACGGTGAGGGCTTCAGCCACCACCCGCTCGCGGGTAAGCGCTCGACGTTGGCTTGCATCGCTATCTGGCGGGCTGAACCACAACTGCCGTGCGTCAGGCACGGCCGCTGCCTGCGGTGGGATCGCCACTTCGTCTCCCGGCACTTTGACTGTGAACACTATTCACTGTATAGTGAACATAGTACCTCGGAAGCGAATGACGTTCACTGGAGCTGCATTTTTTCCCGGGTCCGCTCGGCCGTCGGCCCTGCGGGACAATGAGGGAGAACCACATGACAGCCATGACAACCATGACCGATGTATTCGACGACCTTCGTAGCGCACAGGATGATCTGGTGCGGATCACCAGGGCACATGGCCTGCGGGTTGGCGCCATGGCCAGCACACGGGCCTGGCCGCCTGCCGTCGACATTTTCGAACGCCAGGACGGCTACCTAGTAGATGTCGAGCTGCCCGGCGTGAAGATCGAAGACATCGAGATCACCGTCGAAGATGGCCTGCTGACGATCCAAGGAGAACGGACGTTCGCGCACGACGAGATCGACAAAACGCACCGGGTTGAGCGCCGCTTCGGCCCCTTTAACCGCTCGATCACGCTGCCCAGCCACGTCAAGACGGATTCGATCGACGCATCGGTGCAAGACGGCGTTCTGATGGTCAGAGTGCCCAAAGCGACGGAAGTCCAGGCCAAGCGCATCTCGGTGCGCCTGGGCAATGGCAAGGCCCCTGTAGCGGCTTCAGCTGTTAAGAACGGCGGCTGACGCTAGCGGGGGAGGCTAAGCACCAGCCGAACCCGCGAAGGCCGATAAAGACGTCTCCTGCTGCCAGCGTGATCGTCCGCGATGGCAGCAGGAGACCTTCAGCACGAGCGTCACCGATCACGTACTCGGTGACGCTCGTCGCGTTCTCCTGAGTCTCGTCATCGCTGCCGTGCATCGCGTCACGTTCCCAGCGTGCGCCAAACTCGGCATGGCACCTCCTATACCTCACCGACGCGACGAAGCCCTGTCGGCGGTAGGCAAACCGCTCGTTAGATGGTGCGGTAGCGAGATTACTGATTGCGCAGCGAGATCTCGTCAGACTTGGCGATGTCGTCCGCCTCGATCGCTCGGAGTCCCTGGCCGAGGCGCTCGCGGGCCTGGCGCAGGAGCTTGAGCGAGTTAGTAGATGGACTCCGGGGAGCTGCGCGCTCCGGGTCTGCCCCGTGTTCCTCGATCAGATGTGTCAGAAGGGCTGCAGCGATTTCATCGCCAGCCTTCAGCGCCTGGTAGATGGCTCGCTCCCGCGCGATATCTTCAACCATGCCGCCAGTATCTCGTGCTTTCGAATGGACGGTACCGCACCAGGTTCAGGCTGGCGCCACCGTGCGCCGCCACGCGGAGGTCAGCTTTGCCGATCTAGGGCCTGGCCAGTGGCCTCGGCACGCTCGAGGCTAGGGGACCTTCAGTACCAGCACTACCGTGTCATCGCTGATGACTCCGCCGCTGAAGGCCCTGATCGCCTTGATGATTGCCGCGGCCATCCGGGCCGCTGTCAGGTCGTCGAGTCCGCCGATCAGGTCGCTGAGCCGTTCATCGCCGTAGAAGTCGTGGTCGACATGACTGCGTGACTCGGTGACTCCGTCGGTGAACAAGATCATGCTGTCGCCGGGCCGCAGCAGTTGTCGCGTGTCGGACAGGTCGGGGTTCGGGAGTAGCCCGAGCAGAGTTCCGGGCTGTCCGACTGCCTTCACTTGGCCGTCCGCGCGGCGGATCAGGGCGAGCGGGTGTCCGGCGGAACTGATTCGCACCGACGTCACTGTGAGACGGGGACGCACGGTGGCGTAGATCGCGGTCAAGAATCGCTGGTCATGCGCGGGCCAGTCCAGTAGCGCCTGATTCAGCCCGGCCAGGATCAGGCTCGGTCTCGTCTGCCTGAGCGCCGCGCCTCGCAGCGTGTGCCGTGCCAGCGCGGTGCTCTTGGCCGCAGGAATTCCCTTGCCGCACACGTCGCCGACCACGAGCCCCCAGCTACCGTGCAGCGAGGGAAAAACGTCGTAGAAATCCCCGAGTATCTCCGTCCCGGTGCCGCCGGCGAGGTAGCGCGCCGCCACTTGCAGGTCCGGGATCTTCGGCAGCCGCGGCGGCAGAAGGATCTGCTGCAGGGTCCGGGCTAGAACGGCGCGGTCCGAGCCTTCCCTGAGCGCTGCCCGCAGCGCGACCTCGCTGGAGGCGACCTGAGCCAGGTCCGCAAGCACCTGAATGTCGTCGGCGCTCCATGGCCGTGGCCGGAAGTCGGCGACTGACAGCGCCCCGACCGCCCGGCCGCCCGGTTCACATATCGGGAAACCGGCCCAAGCCATCAGGCCCGCCGGATCACGGGGCCGCGACAGTCCGCCTGGCAGGCCGGTCGTGGCATCGTCGACGATCAGTTCACTCGCCGAGTCGATCACGAACTGGCCCAACGACCGCTCGATCGCGCTCGGCGGCCCGACCGACGTCGGCGCCGTGGTCCAGATCCGCCCGGCGGAGTCGTTTCCGTCCACGATGGTGACGGACGCCCGCGGACTGGCCAGAACCAACGCGGCGAGCCGCGCGATGCGGTCGAACGATTCTGGCGTGCGGACGCGGGCTGAATACTCCTGCCGCCGTTGGACCATAGTGACTGCCGCAGGCGCATCCTCTGGGACCATCCCGGCCGATGACGAGAAGAGCGGGGCGACTGCTGACGGAGCCGAACGGGCAAACTTACCTGGAAGTCTCATTTTTCCCGCTTCCGCGAAATGCATGTATCGCTTCCGATATCGGAGCAGGCGAGGTCCAGACCTCCAGGCGACAGTCTGGCACACAATTACGCGGGCCGGAGCCTCGTTGACATGCGTCCGGTGGCCGCTCGCCATCGGCCCGGCCGATCCAGGCATCACCGGAGCCTCTTGATCGAGTCCGGGGGAGGCCCGTCGGAGCGGGCCGCCGCGGTCGCTACGCTGTAAATTTTCGCAGGATTGCCCCGGGCGATTCGGGGCATGTCCCATCATTAGGTTGTCGAGCCCACTCTAGACCCCGGCGGCAGCGTCGTACTGCGACCGGAAGTGGGTACTATGTACGGATTCCAGCTAGGATCCTGCGTGGATCACGAGCCGCGAGCGGCGGCCATCGCGTCCGTTCGGTTCACTGCCGGTGATCAGGTCGGCACGCTGTGACTGCCATTGACCGGGACGCAGCATCAGCGTTGCCAGTAGGCGCGCTTTACGATGCGCGGCGCAGTGTTCACTACATCAAGCCGGTCTTGCGTGGATGGCTGCACGTGCTCTGGTTCGGGGCCTCGCTGATCGCGTGCCCGCTCCTGGTGGCCCGCGCTCGTGGAGTCTCGCCGAGTACAGCCCTCGCTATCTACGCGCTCAGCGTGATCGGGCTGTTCGGGGTCAGCGCGCTGTATCACCGCGGCAGGTGGACTCCCGCCTGGAGCCGGCGCCTGCAGCGCCTGGACCACATGATGATCTTCCTTCTCATCGCCGGCACGGCGACTCCGGTCTTCCTCCTTGCCGTGCGTGGCGCATTCGGGCTGACATGCCTGATCGTGATGTGGGTGCTGACGCTCGCCGCCGCTGCTATCCACCTTGCCTGGATGCACGCGCCAGAGCTTCTCGTCGGCGCCACGTTTGTCGGCCTTGGCTCGCTGGCCGCCATTGCCCTGCCTGCGGTCTGGATGCATGCCGGGGTCTGGCCGGGCATGCTAATACTCGCCGGCGGTCTGCTCTACATAGCCGGAGCGCTGTCGTACCACCGGCGCTGGCCCGATCCGTTCCCGGCAGTTTTTGGTTACCACGAGGTCTTCCACGCCTGCGTCTGCGCTGCCGCGAGCTGCCAGTTCCTCGCGATCGCGCTCTTCGTCGGCCGGGTCGGAGGCTGAGACGGCGCGCACAGCCGCTCCGGCCACCAGGACGAGCGGTGATGGCGACTTGGCCGCGCCTGGCCGACTTCGGCCGCGCGCGTGCCTCGTGTCTGGCCCTGGGGCGCTGCTCTTGAGCGGCTGGCTGCTCTGAGCTGGGATGACGGCAGCCATGGATCTGCGGGCGGCAACGATGCCTAGACGCCACCCGTGCTGAGTGCGAGGCTCAAGCCTGTGGGCAGGCGTCGCAGTCTGAGCCAAGCCAGATGGTTTGCCAGAATTTAACGCCCGCACGTCGAATGCCTGGACCGCAAGTAATCGAGGGAGCGCGTAATGAGCGTTTACAGGGTCACCGAGATCATCGGGACAAGCGG
>DATAEH010000047.1:0-1812 GCA_036258115.1 Streptosporangiaceae bacterium | reverse complement strand
GGCGGTGAAGTACCTGTGCAACGGGTGCGACGTGTCCACGCCGACGCCGCCGTGAATGTGCACCGCGGTGTGAGCGATCCGGTGGCCGCCTTCGGCCGCACAGAACTTGGCCGTCGCGATCTCCTCGTCGGCTGGCAGACCTGCCTCGAGCCGCCACGCCGCCTGCCACATTGTCAGCCTGATCGCCTCTACGTCGATGTACGCGTCGGCCAGCCGCTGCGCGACCGCCTGAAACGCACCGATCGGCCGGCCGAATTGCTCCCTGGTGCGCGCGTGTTCCGCCGTCAGCTCCAGGGCCCGTTCGGTGACGCCGAGCTGAGCGGCGCAGACTCCGACCGTGGCGCGGTCGGCCAGCCAGTCGGCGACCGACGCCTCGGCGTCGGCCAGTAGTCGGTCGGGCCCGAGGGAGGTGCCGTCCAGGGTCAGGCTGGCGAAGCCCGGCCCGCTGGTAAGTTCCTGGGGTTCGGCGGTGACGCCGGGATCGGCCGGGTCGACGCAGAAGACCAACGTGCCGCCAGGCGTTGCGGCGGGAACGAGGAACAGGCCAGCGACGGTGCCGGCCGGCACGGCCGTCTTCGTCCCGCGCAGCAGCCAGTTCGCGCCAGCGGGCTCCGCCACAGTGGTCGGCGTTCTCGGGTCCGGGGTGCCCGGTTCTTCCAGCGCGGTCGCGATGATCAGATCGCCTACCGCCGCAGGCAAGGCCCACCGCGCGATCTGTTCGTCGGAGCCGAACCTGGCGAACGCGCCTGCCCCGAGCATGATCGAGCTCAGGTACGGCACCCGTGCTACGGCACGCCCGATCTCGATCAGCACAGAGCAGTGCTCGAGCAGGCCGAGTCCGTCGCCGCTGGCGTTCTCGGGCAAGGCGGCGCTCAGGATGCCGGCGGTGGCCAGCTCGGACCAGAGGTCTTCATCGAAGCCAAGGCCAGCTCGGTCGAGATCGGCGAGTCGCTCAGGGCTCTGTTTGTCGGTGAGGATGCGCCGGGCCAGCGACGACAGTTCGTCCTGCGTCTGCGTTATCGAAAAATCCACAGGTCGTCTCCGCTCGTCAGCGCCGGTAGGGCAGACCGAGCGCGAGCATCGCGATCATGTCGCGCTGGATCTCGTTCGTGCCGCCGCCGAACGTCAAGATCAGCGCGGAACGGTGCATCCGCTCGATCCGGCCCGCGAGCAGCGCCCCCGGCGAGCCGGCCCGGACGGCCGCGTCCGAGCCGAGCACCTCCATCAGCAGCCGGCAGGCCTCAATGGTCAGCTCGGTTCCGTAGATCTTGGTCGCCGACGCGGCAGCCGGCCCCAGCGCCTGGCCGGCGTCAAGCCGGGCAGCGATCTGCCAGTTCAGCAGCTTCAGCACCTCGGTCCTGGCGTGCACGCGAGCCAGGTGGACCTGCACCCACTCGGCGTCGATCACGCGCGAGCCGCTGGCTGCCCGCGTCTTGGCCGCCCAGTCGCGGACCTCGCGGAGCGCGTTCTGCATGGGCGCGGCGGAAGTGAGCGCGACGCGCTCGTGATTGAGCTGGTTGGTGATCAGCGGCCAGCCCTGGTTCTCCTCGCCGACGAGGTTCGCGGCGGGGACACGCACATCTGAGTAGTACGTCGCGCTGGTAGAAACTCCAGCCACGGTCGGCACCGGAGTCCAGGAGAAGCCGGAAGAGCTTGTCGGCACGATGATGATCGACAGGCCCTTGTGTCGCGGCGCGTCCTGGTCGGTCCGGCAGGCAAGCCAGACGTAGTCCGCGTAGCTGATCAGCGACGTCCACATCTTCTGGCCGTTGATCACATAGTCGTCGCCGTCGCGCACCGCCGTGGTCCGCA
>DATAEH010000046.1:0-87874 GCA_036258115.1 Streptosporangiaceae bacterium | reverse complement strand
GTTGTGGGATGGCGTGCGCCTGTGCCTGGAAACGCCAGGCTTTTATGAGCTCAAGCGCAGCCGGCTGGCGCCGCCGATCTTCGACTAATCTCCGCCTGCGCGAGCGGGCGAGTGCTTCTGCCTGTGGTGATGCGCCTTCTTCTTATGCCTGTGTTTGTCGTTCCCGTGCTGCTTGGCTTGAGTGTGCGCGGCTGGCGTGGCCTGCTGAGGCTGATCGCTACGGCTAGGCCCTGGCGTGCTGGTTGGCCCGAAGACCCTGGCATGCCAGCTGCACATGGTGATGATGACTACGCGGTGTCCGCCGTCGCGCAGGTCGAGCCAGAGCCCGCTTCCGTGTGCGCCCGGCCAGTTGACGCCTGGGTTCGAAGAAATCGCGGACCGGCTGTCCGCCATCTTGAAGCCAGTTTGCCCGCGTGGGCAGCTGAAGCTCCAGGCGATGTCGTGCGGGCCAGGCCCGCGGACCTGGAAGCTCTGTGGCTGCCCGTTGCCAGAGCCGCTGTGTTCGCCAGGCCCGTGGGCCGTCAGGCGAGGCTTGGCCGGACTCCGTGGTCCTAGTTCGACCACCAGTGCCAGCGTGCCGAGGACGATGCACAGGACGCCGAGGACGACGCCGATCGCGGCGGCAAGGCGCGCGGCGCGGCGGCGCGGGTGGAGCCAGGTAATCCTGGAAACGTTGTCGCCGGGCGATGCGCTGCCATCGGACCAGCGGTCCTCTGGCTCGTCGTGGTGCCCCGGATGCGGCACGAAGCTCCCTCACGCCTTACTGTCGCCTTGCCGTCAGGTAACGAGAGCGTTGTACCACAATGCGTGGGCCCAGCGGGGCTGACCGCCGGTTATTGGTCCGTCTACCTGCGAAGATGCAACCTGCGCAGCAATATTTACGGCGATTCCCGGGCGCGGCGGGTCAGAATGCCATGGGCGACCAGGGGGCGGGGTCCCACCACATAGCCGTCGTCAGCTCGGCTAGCGCACCTGGCCGGTGCTCAGCAACCTGCCCGGCCGCCGCCAGCCCGCCAAGCCGTGTGCCGCCGAGATAGGCGGCACCGAGCGCCGTCACGGGAATGGAAATGTCGGCATCGGCCGTGGCTCGCTCGCACACCGGCTTCCCGCCGTCGCGCGGACCGCCAGCCTGAAGCCGCCAGCGGCCCGCATTGGCCGGCAGCAGCTCATCGGTCACCTCGATGACAACGTCGACGGCGCTCGCGTATGTCCGCGACATCAGCGCGCCGGGAAGATCGACAATCCTGACGTACAGCCCGTCAAAGACACGTGTCCTGGCCCGGCGCGGATCGGCCAGCATGTGCAGGATCGGATCATCGACCGGCCGGACCCTGGCGCGCACCTCGGCAACGAGGTCCCTGCTGAGCATGTCGGTCCACAGCGCAGCGCACGCCGAAGGATCGGTCCAGTACAGGTCCCGGAGCGTCAGCACTTGCTCCGGCAATCCGTTGGCCCACTCGGGTTTGACAACATACAGCGCGAAACCACGGGTTCCCGTCTCATCTTCAGCGATAACGCAGACCTGCGGGCTGTTGCCTTCGCGCATGAACACGGGGTCGGTCACATGAGCGTTCCACCAGCCGTCGTGCGCGGTCAGCATGCCAGGCCTGGTCGGACGCATCGCCTCGTAGACCGCCTTCATCTCGGCGACCGCGTCCTTGGGATCGGCAAGGCGGAGCGTCGGCGCAGGCTGCGCGCCGACGGCCAGCGGGCGAAGCTGGCCGTCGCCGCGATGGAACGTAAAGCCGCAGTCCGGGGCCGCCTGACCGTAGCCGTAGCGGCCGTAAATCGCCGATTCCGAGGCGAACAATGCTGCCAGCGGCTCACTGCCTGCGGCGATCTCGTCGAGCTGACGACGCATGAGCGAGGACAGGATGCCGCGCCGCCGGTAGGTGGGCAGCACGCTGACGCCGCTGACGCCCGCTGTCCCGAGGACCTCGCCACCTGGCACTGTCATGCCGAACGAGAAGGCCAGCGTGGTGCCGACCATCTGATCCCGGTCGAAGGCCACGAGCGTCCGCTCGGGCTGGATGACCATTCTGTCGATGCGGAGCATTTCCTCGCGCGGCCAGTTCGAATTGAACGCATGCTCAGAAACGTAGGCAAATCCGTCCAGCTCAGAGTCGTCGATGGGCCGGATCGGATAACTGGCGCTCATGTCGTCTTCGTACCGCATGCAGCGCGGCCCATGCCACTTCTTTACGGCTGAGCAGTAGCACGGCGATCGGCCGGCCGGCGGCCGTGCCGCCAGCAAAGGCAAACGTGGCGCGCTCGACCACTGGCGGACAGATCCAGAACCGGTACAGTTTCGCCATCATGGTTTCAAGCTCCGGCCGCCGGCCTGGGCCGGCGATGCTCGCCGCTGTGCAGTCCTTGCGTGGTCTGATCAGGCGGCAGTTCATCACGCGAAATCGCCGGGTCGCAGCAATTCTCGCGCTGACCGTTGTCTTCATCGGATTCGGCGCCGTGCAGGTGTCAGCGTCATGGTTCTCGCCCGGGCTGATGATCTTGCCGATCCTGGCTGGCGGTTTGTTGCTGTGGCCGAGAGCCCTGCTGATCCTGTACGTCGTCATCGCGGCGATGCTCGGCTATGACTTCGCTCAGAATGACCAGCGGACCGGATTCGGCCTCGTTGCGACCATCGTTGTCACCGCCATCTATGCGTACCTGCTCGCCAGGGTCCGGGCCAAGCTCGGGCTGCTCGGCATGCGCGGCAACCAGATGCTCGTCGAGTTGCGCGACCGGATCAGAGCGCAAAGCGCGCTGCCGTCGCTGCCGGAGGGCTGGGGGGCGGAGTCGGTGTTGCGGCCGGCCGGCGGTGCCTCTTTCGGCGGCGACTTCGTGGTCTCGACATGCGATGGCAAAACGCTGGAAGTCGCGGTGGTTGACGTTTCCGGCAAGGGCGTCGACGCGGGAACGCGCGCGTTGCTGCTGTCCGGTGCGTTCGGAGGGCTACTGGGCTCGGTGCCCGCGTCGGAGTTCCTGTCCGCCTGCAACGCGTACTTGCGCAGATCAGATCGCTACGAGGGCTTTGTTACTGCCGTCCATATCGCCTTGGACCTGACCACAGGCAGCTATGTGATCAGCTCCGCCGGCCACCCGCCCGCTGCGCAGTTCGACAGCGGAAGCGGCAAGTGGCGGCTCGCCCAGGCCCGCGGCATCGTCCTTGGCGTTGTTCCGGATCTGCGGGCGGACGCCGAGCATGGGTTGCTCCGCCAAGGCGACGCACTGATGCTCTACACGGATGGGCTGGTCGAGGTGCCGGGCCGGGATATCGACGTGGGAATCGACCGGCTGCTTGGCGAGGCGGACCGGCTCGTCACTGCTGGATTCAGCGGAGGCGCGGCACGGATGATGCGAGCGCTGCAGGAAAACGCGGGCGCGACCGACGATCGCGGGCTGGTGCTTATCTGGCGGGCGTGACCGGAGTGCTGCTCAGCCTGGCCACAGCGTGCTCGACAAGGGCAACAAGAACATCGCGGCTCGATGTCCGCTGCCTGGCGTCGCAGAGCAGCAGCGGAACATCTTCGGTCAGGTTCAGCGCCGAGCGCATCGTTTCCGAGGGGTAGCGGCGCGCGTCGTCGAAGCAATTCACTGCGACCACGAACGGCATGCCGTTGCGCTCGAAATAGTCGATCGAAGGGAAGCAATCGGCGAGTCTGCGGGTGTCCGCCATCACCACAGCCCCGAGTGCGCCGTAGGCGAGCTCGTCCCACATGAACCAGAACCGCCGCTGGCCCGGCGTCCCGAAAAGGTAAACCACCAGGTCGTCGCTGATCGAGATGCGGCCGAAGTCCATCGCGACAGTGGTCGTGGTCTTGCGTTCCACCCCGTCGAGCTGGTCGACCAGCGAGCTTGGCTCGCTCATGTCCTCTTCGGTGCGCAGCGGGCGAACCTCGCTAACCGAGCTGACCAGCGTTGTCTTGCCGACGCCGAAACCGCCGGCAACCAGGATCTTGATCGCGACGGGAACTGATGGCCGGTCGCCGGTCTGCTCAGAGTTTGCGTAGGGCATCGGCCACCTCCCTCAGGATTCGCACGTCGCTGAGCGCTGCGTCAGCGGGCTGATTGATGCTCACCAGACCGCGGTCCCTGAGGTCGGCGAGCAGGATCCGAACCACGCCGAGCGGCAGGTCGATCTCGGTCGCCACGTCGGCAACGGAGACCCGCGAGCGGCAGAACCTGAGCAAGCGCAGATGCTCTGGCCCGAGTTCGGACAACGTCTCAGGTGCAAAATCGGCTCCCATCGTGCGGACTACAGATACCTGCGCGATCAGGTCGATGCTCGCGCCGCTCGGCCTGGTGCGCCCGGCGGTCAGAGCGTAGGGCCTGACCACACGCTCGTTGCCGTCGGCGCGCAGGACGACCGGCCACGGGTCCGCGCTGGTCACGTAGCTTCACCTAGCTAACCTGCGCGGGTCGCGGCCGTACCCCGAGATGCTGGCCGACGCGCTTGACGAGCAGAGCCATCTCATAGGCGATCAAGCCCGCATCGGCGCCAGCGCTCGCCAGCACCGCCAGGCAGCTACCCTCCCCGGCCGCCGTCACGAAGAGGTAGGCCGACTCTAGCTCGACAATCGTCTGCAGGGGGGTTCCGCAGTCAAAGTGCTGACCGAACCCTCGGGCCAGGCTCTGAAAGCCGGCCGCGACGGCGGCCAGGTGCTCGGCGTCCTCGCGGCTGAGATCCGTTGATGCACCGATCGCCAGGCCATCCCTCGACAGGATCACAGCCTTATCGATCTGCGCGACCCTGGTGACGAGGTCATCGAGCAGCCAGTCGAGGCTGCCGCTTGAATTCATTCAGTTCCTCCTTCGGGGTCGTGGTCGCCGCCCCCGCTTCGGGGTTGGCGTCGTGCGGAACTCGCCGCTGGCTGGCTCGGTGTCGCCGGCTGACCCTGTGTCCTCGGCAGGCGCCGTGTCTCCAGTAGGCGCTGTGTCTCCGGCAGACGCTGTTTCGGCGACATGCGCTGGTTCGGCGGCCTGCCCTGCGCCGCCGTCCGGTTCGGCGTGGGCTGCTGGGTCGGTGCCGTCGGCTGGCTTGGTGTCGATGGCGGGCGTGTCGTCGCCTGCGGGCTCCCAGGGTGGAGGTGCGACGGGTTCGGCCGGCTCGGTGACGGACCGGCCGCGCTGCCAGCCGAGCTGGAACGCGGCCATCGTGCTCCTGGCGGCCTCGGGCGACGGGGCCGGCTCGTCCGCGCCTGGCTGAACGGCGGGAGTTGCCTTCCGCAGCTGCGGGGCCAGATTCGCCTGGCGCACGCGGACCGGCAGCCCTTCGAGCTCTGGCGACCGCGGGCCGGCCGAGCGGACCTGCTCGGCCTTCGTCGTGCTCACGGGTGCCGGGCCGGCCTGCGCCTGGGCCAGCGGCGGCCCGCTCTTGGACGGCTGCCTGGCCGCGGATGAGCCTTCTGCATCGGGAGATGGAGGCTTCGCGTCAGGGGATGTGGGCAGATCGGGCGATGCGGGCACCGCGGCGGGAGATGGTGGCACCGCGCCGGTCGGACTCGCAACGACTGCGCCGGACGGCGGCGAGCTGGTGTCTGGCGGCGTGGCGGTTGCGCGCGGCCGAAGTGGGATCGGGGGTGCCGGCGCCCACGCGTCGGTCCTGGCTGCCTCTTGCGGCACAGTTTCGCCGCTACTTCCGGCCCCGGTCAGCGGGAAGCCAGCCCAGCGGCCGCCTGCCAGGGTGTTCTCGCCCCACGCCAGACCTGTGCGACCCGGCCTGCGCGTCGGGAGGTCGTATGGAGCGGGCTCGCCCGGCGTGCCGTCGGCATCGGTAGCAGGCGCCCCCGCTACGAACAGTGTCGGCCCGGTCGACGCCGAGCCAGAAGATGCTGGCCCGGCCACTTCTGGTGCGCCCGCTACGGGCCCTGTCGTGGTCGATCCCGCGGTGGCGCCGGTCGTAGTGGCGCTAGCAGCCGCGGCTCCAGTCGCGGTCGTGCTGGTAGCTGGCAGCGGCCCGCTCACCAGCGGGACAGCGCCCGGCCACGCGCTGTGTTCGGTACCCGGCTCGGTGATCCAGGACGGTATGTCATTCACGGCCGGCGACTCAGGCGTCCCGGCGGAGTCAGGCGTCTTGCCCTCCTGGCCAAGGGTTGTAGCCGTCAACCCGGGGATTTCCCGAGCGTCGGCGTCGGATGGCACGGCTCTCGCGTCGAGATCGCGGACGCTTCCTGGCCGGCCCGTCGCCGGCGCGGCAGCGGCGAGCGACAAAGCGGGCTCTAGAACGGCACCGGGCAGCTCGGGAATGGGCCGGCCACCCAGTTCGCGCACCCTGGCGATCGTCAGGCTGTCCTCGGGCTCGGTGTCAATGACCAGCTCTGTCGGGATCAGGACGACGGCCGTCACGCCTCCATAAGCCGAGCTGCGAAGGGTCACCCGCACCTCGTGCCGCTTGCCAAGCTGGCCTGCGATGAAGAGGCCGAGCTGATCGCTGCCTGAGAGGTCGAACAGCGGCGGGTCCACGAGCGTCTTGTTAATCGCGGCGAGCTGGTCCTCGCTCATGCCGAGACCCCGGTCCTCGATCTCGACGATGACGCCGCGCCCGACCCGTTCGCTGTCCATGCGCACTGGTGTGTTGGCCGGGGAGAACGTAGCCGCGTTCTCGAGCAGTTCGGCCAGCAGGTGGATGACGTCGGCGACCGCGTGCCCGGAGAGGGCAGCGCTGGTGCGGGCGGTGACCCTGATCCTGGTGTAGTCCTCGACCTCGGCGGCAGCGGCCCGCATGACGTCGACGATCGGGACTGGCTCGCGCCACGTCCTTCCCGACGAGCCGCCCGCCACGATGAGCAGGCCCTCGGCGTGCCGCCGCATGCGCGTGGTCATGTGGTCCACGCGGAACAGGTCGGCGAGTTCTTCTGGGTCGTGGACCCTGCGCTCCATCGAGTCAAGCAGCTGCAGCTGCCTGGTCAGCAGGGATTGGTTCCGCCTGGCCAGGCTGCGGAAGACGTCGTTGACCCCCTGCCTGATCTTGATCTCGTCTACGGCTGCGGCGATCGCCGTCCTGGCCGCCGCATTGAACGCCTGCCGAACCTGCCCGATTTCGTCGCTGCCCGGCTCAAGCTGAGGGACTTCGACGCCGACGCTGACGTCCTCGCCTGCCCTGAGCCGCCTGATGGCACTGGGCAGCTGGTCGGCCGAGAGCTTGACGGCCGATTCCTTCAGGTTATTGAGCTGGCGAATCAGGCCCCGGCCGAGAATGATGCCCACCGCGATCGCCAGCAGGATCGCCATCAGGCCGATGCCCGCGATGATCAGCAAGTTGATGACCAGGTGCTTCGCCTGAGTTGTCGCCTCGTCTGCCAGCGTCTTGGTGGCCTTCAGCAGCGCCGACCGGAACGCGTGCCGGTAATGGATTTCCGCCGGCGTCCACGCCGAGAGCGCGACCTGGTTCGCCTGGGCAGGTCCGGCCATGATCGCGGACTCCATGTCCGCGAACCTGGACGGGACGCCCCCCGTGAACAGGGTGCGCAGCGCCGGATCAAGGTCAGGCAGGGTTTGTGCAACCTGCTCTTGGTGCTGAACCGCGAGCTGGTTGATGAGTGACAGGTCATCGGCCGGGAACGACCCGGCGATGAGGTCGGCCCTGACCAAGTCGCTTTCCTCACCAAGAGCTTGCGACGCCTTCGCCATTGAAAGCAGGTCCGCCGCCTGGATCCCGAGCGGTCCGCTCAGCACCGGGATGATGGCCTGGTTGAGTACGTTGTCACCGCCCTCGAGAATCGTGCTGTAGCTGCCTGCGGCTTGGATCTTCGTAAGCGAAAGGTTCACGACCGAGCGGTGTAGCTCACGGACCTTCTTCAGGCTCGCTTGCCAGGAAAGGAAAGCCTGCTGCTCTTTGGCAACTGGCCCGCTGTCCAGTGCCCTCGTCACGGCGGCGCCGAAGCGTCGGATCGCCGCGTCGGTCTTGGCCTTCTGCCTGAGCAGAGCCGTGAGGTCGTCGTGTCCCGGCCGTGCCAGGTACTGGAGCGCGAGCCCGCGCTCATTGCCGAGCTGCATCTGCACGTCCGCGACCGGGAGGGCGACGAGCTCGCGGATCGAGGCCTCCTGCCGCAGCGTGAGAACCTTGCCGACCGTCAGATTGAGAACCTCGGCGTACAAGCCGATCAGACCGATCACGGGTACGAGCACAAGCACGATGATTCGCAGGCGGATCGACCGGCGACGCAGCATGACTAGGTCTCCAGGATCGGGTCAGCATGGCAGGCTGGAGTTGTTGCCCCGGGATGAGCAGAGATATGTGAGCTTACTCGGCTATTAGCGCCGTTACAGCGGCATCAGCCATGCCTGAGCCTGATTTTCGTAATCCATTCCAGCGGAATTCTTTAGCTGGCACTGTCACTTCAGCACGGCTGGTTAACATCTGTTTCTGATGGTTGCGCAGATCATGATCCGGTGCCCGCGATGAGGGCCCGGGCGTGGCCGCCACCGCCTGGGTTTGCGGCTCGCTGATGTGAGCGCGCGGCGCCATGGCTACGATTGGGGTCGCTGGCTCGATTTGGGACGCCGGCCCGCCACCGTCGGTGGTCGGATGAGTCCGTGATCATATGTGAGTCCGGGTACGAGCGAACCTGGACTGCACGAGCCCGGCATTCGCCTGGTTAGCCTTCCGGAGGATGGGACCTAGATGACATCACCCCGCGGTTCCCGGGCCGCTGCTGGCGATGACGTCACCGCGATGGCCGACGGAGCCGCGGCCACAGGAAACGGAGCTGCGGATCACGCTGCCGCGGATGATGGAGCGACAGGGGTGACCGGCAAACCCGGCGCCGGGTCACCAGCTTCGCCGGTCGCCGAGGCTCGGTCGGGCCAGGCGCGCGCCGTGGATACCCGGACACGCGATGATGCTGAGCCCGAGGCCGCCGAAGGCGCACGTCCGAGCCAGCCCGACAGTCCCTCCGACAAACCAGGTCCGCAGGCTCGTCAGTCAGGCGGCTATCAGCCTGGCCCGCTCTGGGCCCGGTGGCTGCCCCCAGTCGCCGCGTTTCTGATCGCGTTCTTCCGCATCACCGGTCCGTCGTTCTGGCGTGACGAGGCAGCAACGATCGCCGCGGTCAAACGGCCGCTCGGCGACCTGATCAAGATGCTCGGCAATGTTGACGCCGTTCATGGCGCCTACTACCTGATGATGTGGCCGATCGAGCATGTACTGGGGCCGGGAGAGCTGGTGCTGAGGCTGCCGTCGGCTATTGCCGTCGCGATCGGTGCCGCGTTCGTCGCCGCTCTGGGCCGGCGCCTGATCTCACCATGGGCAGGGCTGGCTGCCGGACTGCTTTTCGCCGTGCTGCCTGTGACCAGCCGGTACGGGCAAGAGGCTAGGTCCTACGCCATGGTGATAACGGTCGCGGCGATCTCGAGCTATCTGCTCGTGCGCGTCCTGACCTCCGAGCCGCAACGGCAGCGCCGCTGGCTGGCTGGCTACGCCGTGAGCATCGCCGTGCTTGGCATCCTCAACATCTTCGGGCTGCTGCTCGTTCCCGCACACGCGGTGACGATGGCCGTATATTGCCGGCGTGGCCTCCGCGAGCAGGCCCCGCGGCGTCTGGCCATCGGATGGCTGACGGCGGCAGCGGCGGGGGTCATCGTCGCGAGCCCGTTGCTGGTGCTCGGCTACCAGCAACGCGGCCAGATCGCCTGGCTCGGAGTCAATACCTCGTCCTCCGGCGTGGGGACGATCTTCTCGCTGAGCGGCTCGTACCTGGTGACCACGTCGGTCCTGATCGTGATCGCGGTCGCGCTTGTGCTCAGCACCGAGATGAGCAGGGAAAAGCGGCGGGCCGATTGGCCGTGGCCGCTTGCCCAGCTGAGCCTGCCGTGGCTGATCGTGCCGCCGCTGCTGCTGCTTGCCGCTTCGAGATTGCAGCCGGTTTACACGTCGCGGTACATCTTGCTCTGCATCCCGGCGATCGCGCTGATCGGCGGTGCGGCGATCGCGTCATACGGCAAGATCATCGGGACGATCGCCTTGGGCCTCGTGCTGCTCGCGGGCGTCCCGACGCAGATTGGCGAGCGCACGGAAGCCGGCCACTATGACGACATTCTGGCAGTCGACAGGATCGTCGCTACGCACGCTCGTCCTGGCGACGTCGTCCTGTACACCAACCCGAACGCCGAGAGCTTCGGGGCGGCCTACTCCTTCGGCCTCGGCAAGCTGCGCAACATCGCGCTGAAGCAAGGCCCGGTCCCGTCTGGCACGCTGGCCGGCACCCAGGTGTCGATGGCCGCGCTCAAGTCACGGCTCCAGCGCGCCAAGCGAGTGTGGATCGTCGAGATCAACCGCCTGGACGCCGATCCATTGCTGCTGGGCCTCAACGGCCTGCCCCGCTCGGAAATCCCCATTATGGACGGCACGCCGCTGTCCTACCGCAACTACTGGCAAGAGCGCGGCGACTACCTCGTCCTGTACTCCCGCACCTAAGCGCGGCGCGAGCGAATGGCGATCGGGCTGAGAGGTTCAGGGCCAAGAATGTCAAGCTGAACGAATCAGCGAAGCACCGGTCAGGCTGAGCCTGTCAGGGTCGGGACGTGCCGCTGATCTGGTCCAGCAGGGCCCGTACCTCGGCTTCTGGATAACGGCGATGGCCGCCCAAAGTCCGCACTGACGTGAGCTTGCCGTCTTTCGCCCACCTGGTCACCGTTTTCGGATCCACCCGGAACATCGCAGCGACCTCGGCTGGGGTCAGCAGTCTGGTGAACTCGGGTGTCTGTCGACTAGTGCTCATATTGAACGATTCCTCCCCACGATCGCTCACGGACTAGGCAAGATCCAGCGAACGATCATAATCATGGTTATTAAAGCATAAACAGGGCACCGTTGAGAAGACATTATGGGCAGTGTCGTTTCAAGTATCTGAAGAGATGACACGTCCGGCTGCTACGCCGGGTTCAGCACGTCCTTCTGAGTCGTGCTGCTGTCATTCACAGCGCCGCTGCCCGCCTGGCCATTGCCAGGTTTCGCGCCCTGCTTTGGTCCGGTCCGGCCATTGACGCCCGCCGCCTCCTGCTGGCCTTCTGGCCGTTCATCGCCCGCGCCAGCAGCGAGCGGCGTCGCCGGCTCGTTCTGGTGCGTGGAAGGCAGCGGAAGCTCGCACCACACCACCTTGCCGGTGCCGGTGCGCCTTGTGCCCCAGCGCTGCGCCATCTGGCTGACGACCTGCAGGCCGCGCCCGCGCTCATCCTCCTCTGACGCCTGGCGGAGCCTGGGCAGAGCAGCTGAATCGTCCAGGACCTCGCAGAACAGCGCGCCCTCGAGAACCAGCCGCAGGCTGATCTTGCTCTGGGCATAGCGAACGGCGTTGGTGACCAGCTCGGAAACGACGAGTTCCGCGACCGGGATCAGCTCAGTCAGACCCCACTGCCGCAGCGGGCGCCTGATCAGCGACCGAGCTCGCCGTGCCGCGGTCAGCTTCGGCGTGAGGTTCCACGTCACGTGCCGGTCCGCGCCGATCCGCCGCAGCCTGGCCATCAAGATCGCGATGTCATCGCGCTGGTGATCGTCGTACACACCGGCGAGCGCGAGCCTGCACAAGTCGTCCAGCGGCGTGCTCGGCGAGTCGGGTCCGAACAGGTTCTGCAGGCCCGCCAGGCCCTGGTCGATGTCCTCAGTTCGCTTTTCGACCAGCCCGTCGGTGTACATGATCAGCAGGCTGCCGTCTTCGATGCGCAGGGTGCGGCTGTTGATCGGGCTGGAACCAACGCCTAGGGGCGGCGCCGGCGAGACGTCGAGGAACTCGCTGCTCCCGTCGGGACGGACCAGCAGCGGCGGAAGGTGCCCGGCCGACGCGACCTCGCAGGTGCCGTCGACCGTGTCGAAGATGGCGTAGACGCAGGTCGCGAAGTGCGGCTCGAACTCGCCGAGTTCGTGCATGAGGTCATCGAGCCGCTGCAACGTCTCGGCCGGAGTCAGCTCGAGCATGGTCAGCGTCTTGATCGCGGTCCGCAGCCGGCCCATGGTCACGGCCGCCCGGACGCCGTGACCAGCGACGTCGCCGACGACGAGGGCGACCCGACCGCCCGGCAGCGCGATCGACTCGTACCAGTCGCCGCCTACCTCGATCAGCTTGCTGCCGGGCAGGTAGCGGTGCCGGACCTCGACCGACGCGGGAGCTGACAGCCCGGTGGGCAGCATGCTGCGCTGCAGCGTGAGCGCGGTCGCGCGCTCCCTGCTGTAGCGGCGCGCGCTGTCCATGAACAGGGCCGCCCGGTTGGCGAACTCCATGCCGATCTCGGTGTCGTAGGCGTCGAAGCGGTGGAATTCCTTCCGCCTGACACAGACGAAGAATCCGAGCATCGTGTCACCGGCCAGCAGGGGGAGGAGCAGCATCGATGTTCCGGCAACGAGCCGGGCGACCGGCGTCCTGAACCAAGCCTGGGCCAGCTTCTCGGCGGATTCCTCAGTCATCACCACGCTGACGGGCTGGCGGGTCTGGATGCAGTCCGTGTACACGGTGTCGGGCGGATAGCGCAGGATCTCGCCGACCGGGAAGGCCGCCTCCCAGCCCCCGTCATCGTCATCATGCGCGACGGCCAGCCGCCTGAAGAGCTGCATTCCGTCGCGCGCCAGGTCGGGGTGCTCGCCGTCGCCCATGACGCTCTCGAGCATGAGCAGCCCGGCGGCATTGCAGAGGTGCGGCACCAGGATGTTGACCAGCTCCGGCGCCATCTGCTCGATGTCCAGCGCACCACCGATCCGGCGGACGGCGCCGTCGAGCAGCGCATGCCGCATCAAGGCGGGGTCGATGAACCGCTCGGCCGCGGGCGGCGGGATGCGGAGGATGACCTGGGCATGCAGGTCAGGATCGTTGGACCTGATCGGCCCCACGGTCACAACGGCATCGACCACCGACCGGCTGGCCGTTTTGATGCTGAGCACGGTGGTGGTTTCACGGTCCGCCCGGGTCGATTCGATCAGCGCGTTCCGCGCCTCCGCGGGATCGCCAGGGCCGGCGATGAGCTCGCCGATGTCGGTGCCGAGCAGCGATCCTGGCTTGTCGGCGAGCACGTCGCCCGCACTGCGATCGTGCAACAGGACCTTGCCCTCGCGGTTAATGCCGAGGGTCAGCGTCTGGGCCGAGGTGCTGGACAGCACGGCAGACATCTCGGCTGCCATTGCCGACGCCACCTGGTCTCTCTCCCTCGCCCAGCGAGCACTGTACGAACCAGTATGAAACATCGCGCCGCGAAAAGAGGAAGAAAGCCTGATCGGCCGGGCGCCAATGGCCCCTGGCGCTAACTAACGGGTGCTACGTGAATTGCCTGAGCGTGGCTAGCTGTCCCTGGCCGGCTCGCCGTGTCCTGCATTGCCGCGGCCCCGGCCCCAATATGCCTTCGGAGAGATCTGGTCCTGGCGCAATCCGCGCGCGGTGAGGATTTCCCGCAACCGGAGCACCACAGAAGCCTCACCGAATAGGTAGGCATGACCGTTACCTGGCGGCAACTCGATCTCGGCGGCCTCCGCGCTGAGCAGGCCAGGGTCACCGGCCTGTCCCGACAGGCGATGCAGCCAGCTCAGCCTGGTGCGCGCGGGAGCGAGCAGCTCTTGCTCGTCGTCCGGCCCGGGAATCTCGATCACGAGCGCTGCCTCGGCGTCCCCTGGCAGCGACTCCGTCATCGCGAGGATGGCCGGCATCGCTGACTCGTCGCCCATGAACAGGTGCCAGTCGGCCGCTGGCGAGGTCGTGATCTTTCCGCGCGGGCCGATTCCCTCGATCGAGTCTGCGGGACGAACTTCGCTCACCCAGCGCTCGCCGGGGCCGTCCGCGTGCCTGACGATGTTGAGCGTCAGCGCGAGGCCTGCCCGGTCCAGCGATCGGATCGTGTAACGGCGCCTGATCGGCCGCGTGCCGTCGGCGGCGACCAGCAACATGACGTCCTGGCCGGGCTCGTATCTAAAGCCCGCCAGTTCAGGCGCGGTGAGCACGACGCGCTGCATGCTCGGCGAGATCCGCTCGGACTCGACGACCTCGAAGGAAAGCCGTTTGGCGGCGGCCAGCGAACCGGTCAGCTCGGCGAACGGGTCGTCGAGCCGCATGCGCACCGACCGCGGAAGGGCATCGCTCACGCGTGCTGTCACTCCTTGTTAGCGGTTTACCTGCGCCGCCGTGCCGGTAGCAAACTCGCGCACGACGGCCGGGAGGGCTCGCTGGTTGAACGCAGACCGCATGGGCTGGCCCGGCTCCGCACCCCTGGTCTAACCCTAAGCGCAACCAGCACGCACCAGGCACCCGAGAGGTCGCCGGCCACGTTGGGGGTACGGCGCGAGACCGGCGCACGATGCCGATGATGCGACGACCAGAACTCACGCCATTGCAGGGCTGGGCTGATAAATCGCTTCTGGCTGAACCGGCTCGCCGCGATAATCGGCCAAATGATTTCGCGGCCGGGTGGGAGGAAAGGTTCTCCGCGGCCGGAGGGAGGTGCTCGATGCCAGGTCAGTGCGGAATACCACAGCTGACGACTCACTGGCCGATCGCCGGGCTTCGCGCCCGCATCAGGGTCGGCGCAGCGGCTGGATCGGTTAGCACCATCGAGCTTCGTCTGCCGGACGACGAGGACCTGAGCGTCCTGGCTGCGCTGGCTGAGGCTGGTGTTCATGACCCTGCCCTGCAGCCGTTCAGCGTGGCGTGGACAGATGTCGAGCCAGCCGCCCGCGCCCAGTCGGTGCTGCAGTATCACTGGCGTTGCCTAGGCGACTGGAGCCCGGACGACTGGACGCTGAACCTCGTCGTCGTCCGCGACGGCGCGGTGGTCGGCACACAGGGCATCAGCGCCAAGAACTACCGCATTCTCAGGGAGGTCGGCACGGGGTCGTGGCTTGGCCGGCGGCACCAGGGCAAAGGCACTGGCACCGCGATGCGGGCAGCGGTGCTCGCGCTCGCCTTCGATGGGCTCGGTGCTGACTACGCCCTATCGGAGGCATTCACCGACAATCCCGCTTCGCTCGCCGTCTCGCGCAAGCTCGGTTACGCCGATGACGGGATGGAACGGATGGCCATCCGCGGCCGGGCAGCTGAATCCCGCCGGCTGAGAATTGCGCGGGCTGCCTGGCAGGCGGCGGGCGGCGCGACTGGTCTCGGCATTGGCGAGGTTGCCATCGATGGTCTCGAGCCCTGCCTGCCCCTCTTCGGCGCCGGAAAGCCCTGACCAGATCGAGTCGGGCTGAAGCGTCGGACCGACATGAGGAGCCGAGCCCCGTATTAATCCATAAAGGCTTTTGTCTGGAACATGACCAGATTAGCAATTCCGGATTCGGGGTGACGTCGAACTCGGGTCGGCAATCAACCCAGAACCTCGGCGTTGCCGCAGGTCAAACGGGGCACGCTGGATGGCTTGCCTGGCGTGCGCGGGCTGAGTACGAGGGCGAGGGGCGTCCGATGAACGACTGTCCGATGGACCGGATGCGACTGGATCTGCTATGAAAGTACGCTAAAAGCAGCGCTCTCGGCTTTGCTAGGAGATGGCTCTAATGGGCCTTGGCGGCGTCCGCCGTTTTATCCTTCGGGGGGACTCATGACCGTAAGTGCCTCGTCGAACCAGGCCATATCGGACGTCGGTGATCAGATGGTTAGCCGGGTGCCGACCGGACCGCGCCGAGTTCCTTCGCCGCCCGGTGCTGGACGTCATGGCGGCGATGATGCTGCCTTCGAGTCGTGCTGGATGTGCGGCATTCGCCTGCCGACCAGCCAGATGGTTCCCGATGGCGGTCACGCCTGCCCAGACCTGCGCTGGTATTGCCTCGACACCCGGGCGTGCACGGAGCGGTGGACGGCGCGCCCTGCTAAGTCCGGCGCAGCTCGGTAGGCGGATTTCAAACCATGTAGAAATTTTCGCTGAGTCTCCTACGGACAACGGATCTACCTAGGTAGAGTTCCGTGCATGCCACGTCGCGTGAACTTCTCGGTCCAGACCCTGGCGGTTCTTGCCGCGCTCGCCGGACGGCCGTCTTCCTGGCGGCACGGATACGACCTGGCTTGCGAAACCGGACTGAAGTCGGGCACCTTGTACCCGATCCTGGTCAGGCTCGCCGACCGGGGCGTCGTCGATGCGACCTGGGAGGCCGAGCAGCCTGCCGGACGGCCCCGGCGGCACCTGTACCGGCTGACCAGCGACGGGCTGGCGACCGCAACAGCGGCGCTTGCCGCCACGGGGCCGGAGTCTGGGCGAGCTGCGGCAGCACAGAAGCGGGGACGGCGGCGGCCTCCGGCTCCCCGACCGTCTTCCCAGCCGCGACGGCTCGCGGGGGAGGGGACGTGATGGAGCGGCTCAACCGCTCGCTCAGCTGGGCCCTGCGCGTGATGGCGCAGTTGCTTCCGCCGGAACGCCGGGATTGGGCGGAGGCCGTGCAAGCCGAGGCAGGCCAGCTGCCTGGTGGGTGGCCCAGGCTGGACTGGATCGCCGGCGGATTGTGGCTGGTCGTGAAGGAGGCACGGGTAATGCGTAAGTTCGTGTACTGGGCAGGGATCGGCGGGCTGGTTGCGATCGGCGCTTGGGCGCTGTGGCGCAGCTGGACGAATGTGCCGGCCACGGATGTGGAGGGCGCAACGGACCGGGTCCGGCTTCTGGTGGGAGCAGTCGCACTGATCGCCTTGCCGTGGGTCGGGCGCCGGCACGGTTGGTTCGGCCCTGTGGGTAACAGCATCGCGACACGCCTAACACGCCTGGCAGGGTGCCTGGCGATCTGGGGAATTGGCCTCGGGGTCGTGCGCCTGGACAAGAACGGCATCCAGGTCGGAGCGACCTCGAACGGCTTCAACTCGCTCCGGGAAATCGGTGGTCTCGTCATGCTGGCGGCGCTGGTAGTTGTGCCGCTCATCATCAGAGCCAGGCGCCCTTCGTCGAAGCCAGCACGCTGTGGAGCCTGACCGGGCTCGCTGCGGTGATCGTGTGGACCACGCTGCCACTGCAGGTGCTGACGATCGCCTATATCGCGGGCATCCTGCTCGCGACGTCGCGGCGATCGGCTATCGCAGATGCCGCGCTCATTGGCGGGATGATCACCGGCGTCGCCGCGGGCCTGATCGTTTATGGCCTCGGAACCATGAACCAGCCTGAGGAGCTTGGCATCTTGTGGCTGGCTTACATGCCCATCATCACCTTGCTCATCGCGGTGCCGGCGGGCGCGATATCGGCGTGGCACCTGGATGGGGTGGAGGGCCAGGGCGCGTTGCGCGAAACGCGAATCCGGCAGGGCCTGCTGGCAGGTGCGGTGGCCGGCGCGTGCTGCGGACTCCTCGTCACCAATCTCGCGATGATGCTCTTCCTCGCGTTGATTCTCGGCCCGCGTGCAGGGCTGGTGGGCGGCGCGCTCGGCGGTGCCTTCGCGGACCAGCATCCGCTGAAGCGACGGGATGGATCCCGGGCCGCGGGACTCTTCGTGTCCAGCTCGTAGGCGCCTCGGCGCGGGCCCAGGCTGGATGTGGCGTGGCTGAATAATGCAGATGCGCCGGGCAGCGGTCCGCCGGTATGCATGAGGGCATGGGTGAGCGCCAGGTTCATGCCGCGATGAGGGAGTACTACGAGCGCGGCGAGGAAGAAGGGCGGCTCGACGAGCCGCGGGGACAGCTCGAGTTCGAGCGGACAAAGGAGATAGTCCTCAGGCACCTGCCGCCGCCACCGGCCATCGTGGCTGATGTGGGCGGCGGTCCTGGCCGTTACGCGCTGTGGCTTGCCGGACTGGGATATCAGGTTATCCACCGGGACCTGATGCCGCTGCACGTCTCGCAGCTGAGAAGGGCTGCAGCTGGCGATCGGCATATCCAGTCCGGGGTGGCCGATGCGCGTCAGCTTGACCTGGCCGACGCGAGCGCGGACGCGGTGCTGCTGCTTGGCCCGCTGTACCACCTCGAGAACAGTGCCGACCGACTGCGAGCGCTGGCCGAGGCACAACGGATTGTCCGCGCTGGCGGGCCTGTGTTCGCCGCGGCGATCTCTCGCTGGGCACCCCGGATGGACGGGATCCTCCGTCTGCGTCTCGACAAGTCCACTCCGGGCGTCGAAGCCGAGTTGCCGGCGCTGGAGCGAACAGGGCGTCTGCCACCGTTCGGTCCGGATTCCTTTTGCGGCTACACGCACCGGCCAGGACAACTGCGTGCCGAACTCATCGCCAGCGGCTTTCACGTTGTTGATCTCGTCTGCGTCGAAGGTCCGGCGTACCTTCTTGATGACCTGCCTGAACGGCTAGCGGATGATGATGGACGACGGGTTGTGCTGGAAACCGCTCGTGCCCTGGAGCGGGTCCCTGAGCTCATCGGGATCGGACCGCATCTTCTGGCAACCGTTCGATAGCGGTGCAGGCTGGCCGCAGGTGGCTGGCGGGGGAGGGCTAGCTCCGCAGCCGCCAGGGGACCGGCGGCCACCGGCGGGACATGCTGCTGTACTCGATAATCCGGGAGACTTAAGCCAGCTAATCGATCGTCAGTTCCTTGCCAGGAGCGCAGGGTAAGACTGCGCCCGCAAACCAGACACGAGGGGCACGACATGGACATGAAGCTCGAGGTCGTTCCGATTCCGGTGCGTGATGTCGACGCAGCCAAGGACTTCTATACCGAACAGGTCGGATTCCGCCTCGACCACGATGTCAGTCCCAGCGAAAGCATGCGCGTCGTGCAGATGACGCCACCCGGCTCGCAATGCTCGGTGGTAATCGGCAACGGCCTGCCGCTCGGCGAACCAGGCTCGGTCAAGGGCGTTCAGCTGGTGGTGGACGACCTGGACACGCTGAGGGGAGAGCTGGCCGGCCGTGGCGTCGCCATCAGCGACGTGCAGCAAATGGGGCCGGAAGGCTCCCCGGGCTCGCGGTTTTGCTTCTTCGAGGACCCTGACGGGAACATGTGGGCCATCCAGGAGTACAAGCGCACCAGTTGATCCCCCAGGCAATGTGATTACGGCGGTCACATTAGGCGAGTTGTCTTACGGCCCGCATGCGACGGAGGATCTTGCGAAACGCGCCGGGCGAGTGGCCCTGCTGCAGCACGTCGAGGCTACGTTCGACCCGCTGCCGTACGACCAGAGTGCTGCTCGCTTGTATGGCCAGATTTGTGCCGAAGTTCGCGCGGCAGGGCGTAAACCGCGTACGAGGGCGACGGATCTCATGATCGCTGCAATCGTCGCGAGTAATTCGCTGCCTCTTTACACTGCCAACCCGGACGACTTCAAGGGAGCGGAGGGGCTGGTCGAAGTGGTGACCGTGCGCGCGCGGCCCAACGACTTATGACCTGGACCGGCCGCTGCGGTGAAATGCTCTTCCGGCGGTCGTCGACGGTCGTTCTGCCGCACGAGAGCTCGACGAGACGCGTGAAGGTGTTGCGGACAGAATCGACCGGCATACTGAGACCAAGTCCCTTAACTGGTAGCAGCCGATTAGGCGGGAGACAGGCGCGGCGATGATTGGCTGCACCGTTTAGCAAGGGCGTGTCAGACGTAGCAGTCTCAGACCAGAGTGCTCCAGAGACCGCGATCGTCGTAGAACTGCTCGACCTCATCTAGCTCGACATCCGCGTCCTCGGCCCTGCTGGCGACGGCGCCCGCGACCCACCATTCAGCGCCGGGTAGACCTGCGGACAGGTAGGCCCGAGTTCCAGGTGGTCGCCGATGCTGCGCCTGGCGGGGCCGTGCGACGACTTCGCCGTGGCCGGGCTCCCAGAGCCGGATCAGGTCGGTTGCCTGTTCCAGCACGACAGCGTCATACCAGCGCCAGATCACGACTTCCGAGCCGTTTGGTGCGGCCGCAACGGCTACCAGGTGACCGGGTGACACTCTTTCTGTGCGTGGCGACGGAAACGCCGTAGCGTAATGGACGGAGCGGCGTCGCCCGCCCGCGAGAATCTCGCAGGTGTCCTCCTGAGGGCGTAGCACGATGCCGCGATCGAGGCGCGCGGACATGGAATCGTCGTTTGCTGAAGCGTTCACGCGTTCAAGTATTCCTTGGCGGGCTCGTTCCAGAACTTGAACTGAGTTCAGAGCGACCTGTGCCGCAGACCACGAACCATGAGCTGCACACGAACTGGACCGACCAAGCCGTGGAACGTGCCGAGCTGAATCACCGTCCGGATATGTACCGCTCTAGCCCGTCCAGCAGGCGGCCCAGGCCGAACTCGAACAACTGATCAAGGTCCAGCTCCATATCACTGTCGACCAAGCGGCTCAGCAGCGGGAAGTCGCCGGTGCTCGCGACTGCGCGGAAGCCGTGCTCCTGGGTCTCCATCCACTCGTCGCTCGTCAGCCCCGAGTCCTGCTCGGCTTGGGCCTCAGCCTCAAGGTTGAGGGCCAGGCCGCGCACGTGGCTGAACAGCGTCGTGTGGACGTGCATCATCTCCTGGATCGTCAGGCCCGACCTGTCTAGCGCGCGCAGCGCCCACTCGGTGTGCCGCATCCCGTTGGGGATCAGCTGTGGGCGGGTGATAGACAGGGCCTGGGCGAGCCACGGGTGATGCCGGAAGCTCTGCCACTGCAAGCGGGACGACAGTTCCAGTTGGGCCCGCCAGCCCTTGGGCAGTCGGGTCGGCAGGGGGTCTTCGCCGATCACGCTGTCCATCATGGACACCACCAGCTCATCCTTGCCGTTGACGTGACGGTAGAGGGACATCGGCGCCGCGTCCAGTTCGGTAGCGATGCGCCGCATGGACAGCTGCGACAGACCTTCGGTGTCGGCGACCCGGATTGCTGCCGTCACGATCCGCTCACGGGTCAAGTCGGGGTCGCCCGCGCTTCGGCGTACGGCGCGCTCCGGCTGTTTGGGGCGGGCTGGATTGGCGACCACCGTGCCCCGACCGGGTAGCGACCGGGTCACCCCCTCGGCGTTCAAGGTGGCGAGCACCTTCGTCGCGGTGGCCAGGGCCACGCCCCATTCGCGGGTGATGCCGCGTGCCGACGGAACCGGGTCTCCAGGTCGCAGTTCACGATCGGCGATCCGGGTGCGGATCTCGTCGGCGATGCGGCGGTACGGTGGCTGAGTCATCGATCGCTCCTCCTCGCCGTACTAGTACACCTAAGGGCTTGACTAGTACATATACGGTGTACGCATAGCTTAGTACATCGTACGCGACGAGGAGACAAGGCAATGGTCAGCAGGACAGTACTGATCTCAGGCGCCGGCATCGGCGGCCCGGCACTCGCGTTCTGGCTGCGGCGTTACGGCTTCGCGCCGACGGTCGTAGAGGTCGCGCCTGCGCCCCGACCCGGCGGGCACGCCGTGGACCTGCGCGGCGCCGGGCGCGAAGTCGTGGAGCGGATGGGGCTTCTCGAAGCGGTACGCGCGGAGCGCGTCGACGAGCGGGGATTCGCCTATGTGGACGGTCGCGGCCGGTGGGACCGCCAGGATGCCGGCGGACCTGTTTGGTGGCGAGGGGATGGTCGCTGAGATCGAGATCATGCGCGGCAACCTGTCCGGCATCCTGTACGAAGCGACCCGCGACGGCACCGAGTACCTGTTCGACGACCGGATCACCGAGCTTGCCGAGGATGGCGACGGCGTCAAGGTGAGCTTCGCCAGCGGCACCGTTCGGCGATTCGACATCGTGGTCGGTGCGGATGGGCTGCACTCCTGTGTACGCCGGCTCGAGTTCGGGCCGGAGCATGAATTCGTGCGGCACCTTGGCGGGTACATGGCCTACTTCACGGTCCCGGATCCGGGCAACCTGGATCACTGGTTCCTCATGCACGGCGAGCCGGGCGGACTGGTCGCCGGGATCTGGCCGGAGAACGGCGGCACGGCCAAAGCGATGCTCAGCTTCACCTCCCCGCCATTGGACTACGAACGGCGCGACGTGCTTGCCCAGCAGGAGGTCCTGCGCGCCAAGTTCACTGGAGCGGGCTGGCTGGTGCCACAGATTCTCGCCGCCATGCCGGGCGCGGGGGACTTCTACTTCGACTCACTGAGTCAGGTCCACATGGAACGGTGGTACCGGGGGCGGACGGTGCTGCTCGGCGATGCCGGGTACTGCGGTTCGCCGCTAGTCGGGCTCGGTACGGCGATGGCTCTCGTCGCCGCCTACGTGCTAGCAGGCGAGCTGTCCGGGTCGCCGGACGACCACGAGGCGGCGTTCGCCCGGTACCAGAATCAGGTGCGCGACTATGTGAAGCAGTGCCAGACCCTGCCGGCCGGTGGCATGAAGGGCTTCGCGCCGAACAGCGCGCTGATGATCCGGATGCGCAACCTGTCGATGGCGATGATGACCCGATGGCCGATGCGCGCGCTCATCGCTAAGCAGTTCCAGAAGGCCGACGCGATCACGCTGAAGAACTACTGACGGCGATAGATCGACAAGGAAAGCAGTAATTTGCTTGACTTGACCGGTCGACGAAAATGGGTTCGCCGCTCTGCCAATCAGCATCGCGCACGGCCTCGCGGCAGGTCAGCTGCCCCGGCATCACGATGATCCGTTCGACCTGCCGCTAATTGCTTAAGCGCTCGCGGAAGGATTGACACTCGTTAAGCACGACAAGCGCTTCTCCGATTACAACGTCGGGCTGATGCCGACCTGACGGACCAGGCTGGCAGCCGACGAGCGCCGATGAAATGGTGCGGGCACGTTGCTTGTGGCCCGTTTGTTGGCCCGCGAAGTGGTCCCCGAGATCTTGCTCCACCAGTTGCGCGAAAGGCGTGAGATCGCGACGCGGGATAGATTCCTCCGGTGAGCGAGCAACTGCCCGACGGCGGCATCGAGCTGTCGCCCAGCGAGATCGAAGCCTTGGACGCCAGGTGGTCATCGAGCTGGACTCCGAGCGAAGTTGCACGGCACCTGGCTGGGATTGCGACGCCCTGGTGCGTGGCCGCCGGCTGGGCCCTAGATCTGTTCCGAGGGAGGCAGACGCGCGCTCATGGGGACATCGAGATCGCCATCCCGGCCGCGGGCTTCCCCGAGGTCCGCAGCCGCTTTTCCGGATACGTCTTCGACGCGGCTGGCGGTGGCCGGATCTGGGAGGACGCCGCACCGGATGTGCTGGCGGCCGTGCATCAGACGTGGCTGCGCGATCCGGCGACGGGCAACTACCTGCTCGACGTGTTCCGAGAACCGCACGACGGCGACACCTGGATCTGCCGCCGCGATGAGAGGATCCGATTCCCGTATAGCGAGATCATCCATCGCACCAGCGAGGGTATCCCATACCTGGCGCCCGAACTGGTCCTGCTGTTCAAGGCCAAGCACTCTCGTCAGAAGGACCAGACAGATTTCGACGCTACGGTCCCGCACCTGACCTCGCCTCAGCGCAAAACCCTGGGCGAGCTACTCGCCATTGCCCACCCGCGACATCGCTGGCTCGCAGACCTTTAGGCCTAGGACGAGGCAATCTGCGCCGCCATGGGAAGAGCGATCTGGGCAATCGGCCGAGTCGCTTCGGGCGCGGCGTGCCCGCGCGAGCGGGCCTCAAGCCATGGCGCAACGCGGAAGCGCCGCGCAGCCGGCTTGATTTGAGGAAGGCGCAACTCTACACAACACGGGCGATGCGTCTTACGTGCCACTCTCATGACCAGCTTGGAAGATCGGTGGTCCTCCGTCACGCCTCATCAGGGCGCTCGGTACCCTGGGGATCTGCGGACACCAGCGCGTGAGTGACTTCTGCTGCCCGGTAGTCGCTCCGGCGTATGGCCCGTGTGTGGCCCACGCTTACGGCTCCGGAGGCCGCCGCTGCGCGGCGGCGCTCGCGGTCACCAGACCACCGTTATCTCGCTGAACTCAGCCCTGTGCCCGCCGCTTCGCGTTGTACTGGTTGAGGGCCGCGACGAAGGCATGCCCGGCGGCCTCCACGACATCCGTTGACGACGCCCGGACCGCAACCCTGCGGCCCGGCAGCTCCACCTCTAGTTCGACCTCTCCGACCGCCTCGCTGCCCGGGCCAACTGAGTAAGCCCGGAACGCGACGACGCGCGCCTCCACGCCGGTCGCCTGCGAGATCGATTGGCACACCGCGTCGATGAGCCCAGTGCCAGAACCCTCAGCGTGCACCTGTTGCTCAGCCCCGGAGAGCTTCACGTTGGCGCGCGGCCCGTCCTGCGTGCCCCCGGAGTACGTTATGTCGTCGAGCTGCCAGCCGGTGGATGGCTCCGTCATCCAATGCCCCTTGATGTCCAGCACTTAGGATTAGCGATGAGAGCGGGCGAAGGGAATCGAACCCTCATGACCAGCTTGGAAGGCTGGGGCTCTGCCATTGAGCTACGCCCGCGAGTAGCGGATCAACTGCCAGGTGTAGCGTACCGGGTCCGACATGACCGTAGCACCGTGGCGGCGAGGGTCTCGTGGCGCAAATTGCGCGAACCGACCTGCGCAGACGCTGTCCCCGGACGGCATCGCAGAGGGCGTCAAGCCATTTGAGCATGCCTGACGCGGGTGGGTGAGTGGCGAACCCAGGGAGATCGGCATCGGGCAGCAAGTTGCTACCGATTCCGGCCAGAAGCCCCCGGCGCTTCGAGTCGCGCGCTGACGATATGCCTCGACATCGAGATACCGTCCGCCTGCGTGAGCACGAGGTAGCGAGCTAGCAGTTAGGATGAGGCGTCCAGTCAGGCAAGCGGCGAGGGCGGGTCAAGATCATCTTGATCGCCTTTGCTGCAGTGAACTGGTCGGAACATCGGGTTCTGGTCGCCTGATAATTCATAGTTCCGCAGGTCAGACGCACGGGATGTGGCGCAGCTTGGTTAGCGCGCCTGCTTTGGGAGCAGGAGGCCGCGGGTTCGAATCCCGCCATCCCGACTGGCCACGGCCTTGCCAGTGGCTGTTAGTCATCGTTGGGGAGCCTAACAAGGAGCCAAAGTGTTAGCTCCCGATGTGCCAGAGGAAGTCCAGCGCCGTGGTCGGCGCGGCGGCGATGCCATCTACTTCGATCATCGCGGCCTGTGCCGCGATCCGGAGCATCATCGGCATTGTCCAGGCCGGTGGCGGGGGGCGGTGTCGCGCATTCAAGATGGCAAAGGGTCCGTCTCAGCGTCTCCGGCCGCACCAAATCCGAGATCATGGGCAAACTCAAGGTTCTGCATTAGGAAATCGACCAAAGCGTCAAGCCGTCAGCCTCCTACAAGATGGCTGACGCCCTCACCGACTGGCTGGAGCACGGCCTAGATGGCCGCTCGCCGAAGACGGTGTCGACCTACCGCGAAGTGACAGCGCCCCTGTTGCAGCTGATCGGTGCCATTCCATTGCGCGACTTCACGGCCGCCAACGTCCGGACCGCGCTCACTCGGATCGGCACGACACGTTCCAGCCGCACCGTGACGGTCGCCCCCAGGTGCTGACCCGGGCGATCCGCCACCCTGAAGCAAACGATCTTGTGCGCCGGAATGTCGCTTCCTTGATTCGCGCTCCGGCGGGCTGCACTAGGGGCAGGGCGTCAAGAGCTCGGCATCTCGGCGAAGCCGCTGCGTTGCTGGAGGCAGCTCGCAGGCACCGGCTGCAGCTCTACGTGGTTCTCTCCGAGATTGCCGTGAAGGCGTTGCGGGAACACCAGGAACGGCAGCGCCAACAGCGCGAGATCGCTGGGGCGTTCTGGCAAGAGCACGGCCTCGTGTTTGGATCAAAAGACGGCACACCGCTCGACCACTCCTATGTCCGGCGGTCGCTGCGGCTCATATCTCGCAGCGCCGGGATCGGCGAGGACTGGGCAGCGCGCGACCTCAGGCACACGTTCGTGAGCATCATGTCGGCCCGCGGAGACGTCCCGGTGGAAGATCGCCCGGCTGACCGGACACTCAGATCTCCGCACCACCGAAACCGTGTACCGGCACGAGTTGCGCCCGGTGATCCGAACCGGCGCCGGCGTGATGTATCGCCTCCTGGGCGAGGCAAAGGGTGCTATCGGGACGCTGGCCGTGTAGGGCGCATCGGTAACTCCAGATGAATGCGGGCGAATGAGGTCTAGCATCGAACGTGGGATTGGCTGTTTCTGCTGGGTCCGGCGGTGTTGGGAAGTTCTTTTTAAGGCTGCTGTCGCAGGGGACCGCTCGGCGCGGCCCTGCCGTGCCCCGCGAGCCCAGGTATGGCCAGCCCGCTCAGGTCATCGGCGGGTGCTTGGAGGGCGGTTTTGTGAGGATGATCACGCGCGGGCGGCTCAGGGCCGCCGTCTTGCTCGTTTTGGCGGGGCTCGCCTTGTCAGCGAACTCTTCGGCATCTGGGGTCGCAGCGGCGGCCCGCACCGGTCCCCTCGGGCAGACACTTTGCCCGGCGCCGCGGAGCTTCAGTTCGCTGCCGCTGTTCGCCCGCGTCCAAAAGGCCGATGACGTCATGGTCGACAGCAATGGCAACGTCTGGGTGAGTAACGTGGGCGGCCACGAGGTGATCGAGCTGAGCCCGGCAGGCTCGGTCGTTCACGTGTTTGCGGACCGGCAGAACCCCGAGGGCATGGTCCAGCTGTCCTCGTCGACGATGGCGCTGGCCAACCAGCGGAGCGATCAGGTCGTCGTTTTCGACATGACGACTGGCGAGAGCAACCTGTGGGTGCAACTCACGCCGAATGGCCTCGGCGTCGACGGCCTCGGCATGGAGCCCGGGATGCTCCTTCTCCCGGATGCGGCCCAGGGCAACCTGGACGTGGTGCCCCTGCCGCCCTTCACCGGCGGCCCGGTGACGGTCGCCACCGGGCTTGGTCGTCCTGTCGACGCAACGCCGGTCGGCGACGGCACGCTGCTCGTCTCCGTCGAGAATCCGCCGGGCCTCGACCGCGTAAATCCCATGACGGGGACGGTGACTCCGGCGGCGAACTTCGCGTCCACCGATGACGTCGTCGTCAGTAACGGCATTGCATATGTGGCGGACAACGGCGGCGGGACGATGAGCGCCGTCACCTTGCCGTCAGGGACAGTCAACACCCTGGTCACCGGCGTCAAGGCCGCCCAGGGCCTGGCCATGCGGGCCGATGGGACGTTCCTCATCGTCGACGAGAAGTCAGGCGATATCCGCGTCGCGACGGGCTGCTGACCGGGCTCGCACCGCGGTTCGGCGGCCAGGAGGAGTAACTGCCAGCCTCCAAACGGCGGCAGTGCGCGTATCACGAGCTTGCAGCGGCATCACGAAGCGTGAACGGGCTTGCCAAGGGCGGAACGCCAGATCGCGCCGATTCGGGATGCCTATCAGAATGATAGGCTATACGGCTTCCCTGGGTTCACATCAATCTGTTAGGGGCGGGTAAATGGTCGACGGCCCGGGCCTCGGCAGACTCGCGATGCGCCGAGGCGGCCGCGCTGCCCGTGATCGATCCCTGACGATGTCGACGCCAAAGCCCGCTATTCCCGGTGCTCGGCGGGCCAGCGTTTGCAGGCCTTAATACGATGGCGGCGTTGATGGGGTTCGTGGATAACCGGGCGCGGTGCGGGCACCTTCGGCGAGGTCTTTGATGCGGTTCAGGGTCGTGCGCATCGCTTCCTCGCGGCGCCGGTCGCGGTCGCGCATGAGCACGTCCTCACCTAGCCGTGCGGTGAAGGGCAGCCAGATGACCTGGAATGACTCGATGAGGTCGGTGCCGCCGTTGGCGGGTTCCAGGAGGTAGCGCCAGCGGACCAGTTCCCGGTCTTTCTGGATGGTGGAGAAGGCGAGCTCGCGGCCGGGTTCGGCGGTTTTGACCTGGCAGGTCATGGTCCACCGCATCCAGCCGAATCGGTTCCAGCCTTTGAACCGGGCACCGGGCGTGGCGGGGGAGCTGGCCCCGTCGAGCCATTGGACGCGGTAGCATTCGGGGCTCCACTGGCTCATCTGGTCGAGGTTTGCCAGCAGTGCCCATACCTTCTGTGGTGGCGCGTCGATGTGTGCCCGGACCTCCCCGTGGCGTGCACTGCGCATCGTGACTCCTTTTGTCGTGCCAGAACCTGTCACTGTCGGCGCTGGCGGCTTGTTTCCTGTGCCGGCGTGTGCGGGGAGTAGTGGCTGGCGAACATGGCTATCAGGCCAGGGATCGCGGCGGTGAAGCGGCCTTTGTCGAAGGCCTGCTGGGGTGCGTTGGAAAGCTGCTGGCTGACGACGCCGGACAGCAGGATGGTCCAGTCGCGCTCGATCTGCTCGGTCGGCGCCTCGGCGCGGAGCAGCCCGGCGTCCTGCAGTGCTGTGAGCCGGTCGCGGCCGAGCTCGATCAGCTCGATCGCGGGCTGGTAGGCCTGTGGCGAGGGAGTGAAACCGGGGACCGGGCGCCAGAACAGCAGCTGGGAGTAGGCGGCATGCTCGACGGACCAGCGCACGTAGGCGCGTGCGGCCGGGAGCAGGATCTCCTCCAGCGTTACCGGCCGGGCCGGCAGGGCCGCGGTCACGTCCTGCATGGCCTCCAGGACGTGCCGCATGGCCTCCAGGAGCAGCTGGGCGCCGCGGGCGAACAGCGCGTCGTAGAGCGCGTGCTTGGAGGGGAAGTAGACGTACACCGACGGCGGGCGGATGCCCATGCGGCGGGCGATCTCGCCGACCGACAGCCCCGCCACCCCCTGCTCAGCCATGACCTGCACCGCGATGTCGAGGATCTCCTCGATCGTCTCCTGCCGCCGGCGGTGGCGGCGGTCGGTGGCGGCAGGCCCGGGTGCCATGGCCGTAGTATTTCCTACGACTATTAGGATGTCAAGACCCTATTAGGATCATCCCGGCGATGCCGGCAGGGAGTTCGAGCTCATGCAGCGGGCTCTGGGGTTCGCTGCCCTGGCCATCCTCACCGTGATCCACATCACGCGGGCCGCGCGCTGCGAGTTCTGACTGCCGGGTGTGGGCGCGAGTCCCTAGGCACTACAGATCTGTTGGTGGCGACCAGCCGACGTTCCCGGCTCGGGCCCAGTCTTGGCGTTTATAGGGCTTTGACCTACTTGGCTTGAGATCGCGCCGCCTGGCGATGGGATCTCTGGCCCACGTATAGCCCGCAAGCGGTCGAGCGGGGACTACCACTGCAGCGGCGGCTCGGCGAGCTGGATGCTTCCGAGGACGGCGTCGTTCTGGTCGAGCGCGTGACGTAGCAGGGCGCTGGATGCTCGGTGCAGACGGTCCAGGCGCCGAAGTGCGAGTCCAGGAGCCGTCGGTCTTCGTGCCCGTCCTGGATCAGGGCGATCTGCTGGACGGCGGGGGCTGCGGTGCCGTGCCAGATGCCGGCGAGCCGACCGGGGACGGGTTGGTCGCTGTGGCTTGCGCCGCTGATGACGATGGGCCGCCCGTCGAGGCCGAGGCGATCACCGGGATCGGTGAAGGGATCATGAAAGCCGGTGCCGTGCCAGTGGCCGCTTGCCGTCGTCCACTGGCCGTGTTCGCGGGTGAAGGTCGCCATGACCGCGAACGGGTCCCACTCGTTGCGGCCGCGGTGGACTGGAGGAACAGCACGACGGCGTTCTGGCTGGCGGTCCAGTAGGCGAGCGGTATCGCCATCTGATGGGTCAGGGTCTGGGGCAGGGCGGGCAGGCCGTGGTGGAGCACGTCGATGCCGGTGCGTCTCATGTTCTTCGGGTCGAACTCCGGAGGCGGCGGCGTGAGGTCGATCTCGTCCAGCGGTTCTTCGGCAGGTTCGGGCGGGGGTGAGATGCGCTCGCGCAGCTCGGCGGCGTACTGGTAATCGGCGTCGATGGCCTGCTGCCACGCCGCGTGCGCGGCCCGGATGTCGCCCCGTTGCTCGAGGTGCTGGCCGAGAGCGTCGAGGGCCTACAGCGCGTCCGGGTTGTGCTGCTCGGTCCCGGCCTGGTAGGCGGCGCGTGGCCCGTCGATGTCGTCGTCGTCGCGCAGGAGGTTGACGAGGTCCGTGAACGCCGGTCCCGCGCTCTGCGCGTCCGGGGAGTCGATGACACGCCGCCAGGCCGCCTTTGCCCCGCCGAGTTCGCCGTTCTTCTTCAGCAGGCGGCTGAGCGCCAGGGACGCGCGCGCGGACAGGTCAGGGTTGCCGGCCTCGATCGCCCGCTGGTAGAGGGACTGTGCCGGGGCGGGATCATCGAGCCGCACGTGCAGGTCGGCGAGGCTGACCATCGCGGCGGGCGCCCAGTCGGGATGACCAGTCCCGATGGCCTGCTGGTACGCGGCCCGGGCGGCGGAGGCGTCCCGGCGGGCAAGCTCCATGCGCGCGAGTGCGACCATCGCTGCGGGTGCCCAGTCGGGATGACCGGTGCCGATGGCCTGCTGGTACGCGGCCCGCGCGGCCGGCGCATCGTCCCGGCCGAGCTACATCCGCGCGAGCTCGATCATGGCCTCGCCGGCCAGGCCGGCGTCACCGGAGCCGATGGCCTGCCGGTAGACGAGTAGGGCGGCTTCGTGATCCCCGATGACGACGTGCAGGACCTTGGCCAGGTCGAGCATGGCGTGGCGGTGCCCGGCGTCGACGGCTTCCTGATACGCGGCACGTGCGCTCTCAGGCGCGTCCCAGTACAGGAAGTCACCCAGATCGACCAGCGCCTGGGCGTTGCCGGCCTCGGCTTGCCTCCGGTAGAAACAGTGATCACCTCGACCGCGGCTGCGGCCAGGGCGGGATCAGCTTCCTGGGTCTGATCAACCTGCTCGACCAACCGGCCCACGGTGCCGTCGCTGTCCAGGTCGCCAAGTAGATCAGCCAGCGGTTCCGGAAGCTGGCGAGAATCATGCTGACCGCCGAAGAACAGCCGCAGCAACTCGCGCCCCACAGCTTCGCGATCGGAGACAGCAGCGCTGCCCGCGTGGTCGGCCGCAAGAATCTCCGCGGCCCAAACGCGGACCGCCGCTGAGATGAACGACACCGCCTCGTCGGCCAGGAAATCCCACACCGTACCCGCAATCCTCCCGCCACGAATCACTATGAATAGTCCTCGAATTTGTTCCTAGGGTTTTGCGGGGCTGGCGGTGGCCAGTCCGGGAGTTGCTTGGTCATCGTAGGAGGCGTCCTCGACCTCGGCCGGGGTGTGCATGTCGAGCTCGCCGTGGAGCCTGCGGTCGTTCCGCCACCAGACCCATTCGAGCGTGGCGAGCTCGACTTGCTCGATGGTGCGCCACGGGCCGCGCTGGCGGATCAGCTCGGTCTTGTAGAGCCCGTTGGCCGCCTCGGAGCGTTGTCGTAGGAGTCGCTGACGGTCCCTGCGGACGGCTCGGCTCTGAGTTCGGCGATCCGGCCGGTGTAGATCAGGGACAGGTAGTTCGAGCCGTGGTCGGCGTGGCGGATCAGGCCGGTCAGGTCGCCGCCGACGTTGCAGGGGCCATGTCCAGGGCCTGCAGCGGCAAGATGTCGGCTCGCAGGGTCGAGGCGACGTTCGAGCCTGTGATCCGCCGTGAGCAGGCGTCGCGTGACGAATGCGACATAGGCGAAGCCCTGCCAGGTCCGCACATAGGTAATGTCGGCGACCCAGAGCCGGCGGGGAGCGTCTGCGGTGAACTGGCGCTTCAACCAGGTCGGCTGGCCTGGCGGCGGCCGGGTCCGGCCCGGTGGTGAACACCCGCTTGCTGCGCCGGGCACCGCGCAGTCCGCGGGCCGGCAATCAGCCGGGCGGTCTGGTCCCGGCCGATCGCCCAGCCCTGCCGGCGCATCAGCGCGTGCATCTTGCGGACCCCGCAAACCGAGTAGTTCTCGCCGTGCAGCCGGGTGATCTCGGCCCCGAACATCTCGTCGGACAGGGCCCGCGCCGGCGGCGGGCGGGCCTTCGCGGCCCGGTAGGCGCGGGCGGTCAGGAACCCACTCTTCGTCGCACCCAGGACGCGGCAGATGGCCTCGACCCCGAAACGATCCCGGTAAGTGCCGATGAACCGGATCATCTCGTCTGCCCGGCCTTACCGGTCGTGCTGGGTTAGGGGGTGACCCATGCGGCTGACGTTGAGAGCACGGCTCCGACGGAAAGCCCTGGCTGTTGGTAGCGCCTTGCCGGTTTGCGGGTAGGGCCTGGCTGGTGTGAAAGATCCAGATGCGCTGTCGGCTGGACAGACCTCAATAGCACCGAGCAGGGGGCGAGCTGATGAAGGCTGTACGCATACATGAACACGGTGGGGCGGATGCCCTGATCGTCGAGGAAGCCCCCTACCCGCACCTGGCTGAGAACGATGTGATGGTACGGGTGCACGCTGCCGGGTTCACCTACACCGAACTGCACTGGCCCAGCACATGGACCGACCGGTCCGGGCGGGGCAGAACCCCGACCATTCCCGGCCACGAGGTCTCCGGCGAGGTGGCCGAGCTCGGCCCGGGGACCACTGGGTTGACGGTGGGTCAGCGGGTATTCGGCCTCACCGACTGGGCCCGCGACGGCGCCCTGGCCGAGTTCGTCGCGGTCGAGGCGCGCAACCTGGCACCGCTTCCCGCCTCGATCGGCCACGTCCCCGCCGCCGCGCTGTCGCTGGCCGGGCTGACGGCCTGGCAGGCGCTTTTCGATCACGCCCGCCTGCAGCCCGGGCAGACCCTGCTGATCCACGGAGCCGGCGGAGCGGTGGGCGCCATGGCGGTGGAGATGGCCAGCAACGCGGGCGCCCGGATCATCGGCACGGGCCGGGAGCGGGACCGCGCCAGAGTGCTGGAGGCCGGCGCCGAGCTTTTCGTCGACCTCGAGACCGAGCGCTTCGAGGACGTGGCCGGGCAGGTCGACGTCGTGCTGGACCTGATCGGCGGCGAGATCCTCGACCGCTCGGTGGCGGTGGTAGCGCCCGGTGGAACGCTCGTCAGCGTGGCCGCGCCGCCGAAGATCCGCCCGGCTGACGGCCGCGCGATTTACTTCGTCGTCGAACCGAACAGCGACCAGCTGGCCGGTCTGGCCCGCCTGGTGCAGCGCGGTCGGCTCACCCCACCGGTTGGCGCGGTCCGCCCGCTGGCAGAGACCCGCAGCGCATTCCTGAACAAGGACCGCATCCAGGGAAAGACCGTCATCGAAATCTCGTGACCATCCGGCTTGCCTGCGGGAGGTCAACCATCGTGCGCGGCCACGAGATCAGTTAGGCATTCACCGGTTCTTGCTCTCTGAGCAGGAGGCGCCGGATACGAATCCCGCTATTCCTTTCACATGACGCCATAGCTGGTGGTAAGTCCGCCCTCTTCGGGACGTGTTGTCCGGTGGAAAAGGGTGACCAGCATCACAGCCATTCAGTGCATTACCTGCGCCAAGACGGTGGTTGGTAACTTCTGATGGCACCTCGCCAGGGAGAACTCAACCCCCAGTGGGCGCAAAATGCAAATAGGGTCACTCGCCAGTTAGGCCGCGAAACCTTAGGGCAAGTAGGACAAACCTGGCTGTACATCACGAACCATCTTGCGCTGCATGCGAGCAAATCGAAACACCCTCGAGTCCCACGCCCTGGCGGGGTGCCAGGTCAAGCCAGGAGGCGCGGTTCATCACGCCTTGACACTGCGGCCAGGATGGTGTCGAGAAGCTCGCGCGTGTGCGGCTCGTTGAGCATCTCACCAATCCATGCGGCGGCGTCGGCCCGTTCCGGCGAGCGGGGATTGGGCGTCAGCCAGTCCGTGCCGGCCAGCTCCGAGATGTGCCCAAGCTGGGCGATGAGCATCGAGAAGTGACCGCGCCGATTCACCATTCCCGGTCCGCCAGCTTCCCTGTAAGCGTCGGTCAGCGCGCGAGCCCGGCCCGGGTCGGTGCGGGCGAACCCGAACAGCACGCAGCCGAGTTCCTGGCTTGGATCGGCTGGGCCGCTGTTCTCCCAGTCAATAACGCAGATTCCGCCGTCCGCGGTTGGACGTAGGTTGTCTTCCCACAGGTCTCGGTGACATGTCTGAAGCTGCTGAGGAGGCTCGATCCAGGATTCGAGCGCAACGAGCTCGTCACGCAAATCCGCCAGCTGGCCTGCGAACGGCGCTCCAGCCTCAACCAGACGCGCGATCAGATCGTCCCACCGACGTGGGCCAACCGGCTCGTGATACCACGGATCCAGCGGGGCCCCGTCCAGGAGCCGAACGCGGTGAATGGCAGCCACCACCGCGCCCACCTTGCCTGGGTCGAGCCCTGTATCCGGGGGCATTAGATCAACCCACGTGTAGACCCTGACCGGTTTGCCCGCGATGGTCGCGAACACGAGTCCTTCGGTGGTGCGGACCACCCGTGGCGTCGGCACGCCGGCTGCGTATGCCGCCTCTTCGAACGAGGTCGCCGCGCTCACCTCGTCCTCATCAGACAGGTCCAATGGCGTTTTCACTGCCCAGCTGCCTTCGGTGGTGTCCAGCCGCCACACCAGTCCCTGCTTGCCGCGCGCGAGCGGCCCGTCCGACAGCCTCAGGGCGCGGCCAAGATCGAAGCGCCTGGCCAGCTCGACGGGATCCACCAGCCAACTTCAGCACAGCAGCTCATACAACGCCAATAAGAAAACGGTCCCAAGGCCGGGCTCTGGTGCGGTTATGCCATCGTCGTTATGATCCGTTCAGGCGGCATGCCGATCGGGTCTCCGCCCGTCCTCGGCGCCAAACAGTCGGCACCAGATGCCGGTAAAGGAGGCCGTGTGATGCGACGCACTCGCATTCTTGGATCGCTGGCCGGGGGAGCGCTCATCGCGTTGACCATCTCAGTGGCGCCGGCGCTGGCGGCGTCGCCCGGCACGCAGGAAGCAAGCCGTTCGGCTGCCGCAGTGGCTGCCGCTCTGCCAGCGCCGGTACCCTGCAACACCTCCGCCGGCTCATGCTGGCGGCCGCCAGTGGTTTCACGCTGGCAGTACCAATTGCAAGGTTCGGTGAACTCGTCCGGCCAGTGCATTTACCCGTCCACCGGCTTCATCAATACGGCCATTACGGGGACGTCATTCGCGACCGGGCAACAGGTTGCGCCCTCAGTCTTCGACATCGACATCTACCAAGACGGCAAGTGCTATACGCCTAACAATTACGGTGTCCTGAACACCGCAGCCGTTAGCGCTCTGCATGCGCAGGGCGCCAAGGTGATCGGCTACATCGACGCGGGGACCGCCGAGACCTGGCGGACGGATTATCCGCAGTATCAGAGCTTCAACGCGAGCTGCGGCGGCTGTTTGTTTGGCAAGCCGGTCGGAGGATTCAGAGACGAGTTCTGGCTAAACATCAACACCAATGTCTCGGGAACCAATCCGAATACCGGGCAATCAGAGACGGCGCAGCAGTTCGTTCTTGATGAGCTCGCCGCACGCCTCGCGGCCGCGCGGACGGCCGGAGTTGACGCGATCGAGTTCGACAACGTCGATGCGTACCAGAACAAGACCGGGCTGACCATCAGCGCCGCCACGCAGGAGCAATTCGACGCCGAGATCGCCAACGTGGCTCACACTGCAGGGTTCGCCGTCGGACTAAAAAACGACCTGGGGCAGGCCGGGGATCTGCAGCCATACTTCGACTTCGCCATCAACGAGCAGTGCTGGCAGTACCGGGAGTGCAACTTCCCCGCACCGGGCTTGCAGGCCTGGCCGACCACGTACGGCAAGGCTGTATTCAACGTCGAGTACAAGCTCGCGACATCAAAATTCTGTCCGCAAGCGAACTCCTCGAGCTACAACTTCAATTCGATCCTCAAGGACGTTAACCTCTACGACCTTCCCTATACCCCCTGTCGCTAACTCGTCATTTGGGCATCCACGCCCAGAACGGTAAGGCGACCGAGATCTGGACCCATTCATCTGATCCGGCTGGCGCAGCTCAGTTCTGGTCCTAGCGCAGGTCGAGTTTCCCATGGCCACTCCGGCCACTGGGAGGGAGCTGTCGGCGTCCAGCTCGTGCCGCCAGCGGAGCAAGCCCCGCGGGCTTGGCGGTCCGGGAGTCGGTCGTCACCGCCACGGGTGTGGCCTGCCCGACTTGGGCCGCCAGCCAGCCGGAGGATCCTCACCAACGAGGCCGTCCACGGCTTCCCTGAGCAGGTCGGCGTGCCCGGTGTGCCGGCCGTACTCCTCGATCAGGTCGCACACGAGCCGCCGCATGTTCGCATGGCGGCCGTTCGGCCAGGCGATATGTACGGGCTGATCAAGTCCGCCGCTGGCCAGCGCCGCATCCATCCTCGCCCGCGACCGCTCGACGGCGGTGTCCCACAACTCGTAAAGCTCTTCTGGCGAGTCAGCGGCGGCCGAAGCGAACTCCGGATCGCTGCCGTCATCGTCGTAGGTGTCCCACGGCGGCGCCGGCGACCCCCCGCTCAGCCTCTCAGTGGAGAGGAACTCCTCCGCGCGCGCAAGGTGCTTGAGCAGGCCGCCCAGGGTCAGCGCGGAGGCACCGATGCGGACCTGCAGGCCTGCCGCGTCAAGGTCATCAGCCTTCCAGCGAAATGTTGTACGCAGCCGGTCAAGCGCACCGAAGAGTTGCTCGACCTCGTTGCCCGCCAGGGGCGGTTCCCATGGATAGTCGCTTGGAGTCATGGCGCCACCATAGAGCGCATTGCGGACATTCTGCGTCCGGATCTATAGGTGGCCTGTCTTCGAAACCTCATATTTCGACGGTGGCCGGCTGCGTGTCGGTGAGCGCGCCTGGGTAAAAGCGCCGGGCGGCGTCGAGCAATTCGTCAAGCGGCGGCCACCAGGGTCCGTGCTCGAGTTCTCGCAGGGCCCGGATGATCTGAGCAGGCTGCGCGGACGACTCGGTGAGGGCTGCCACGGAGACACGACGCGGACGAACAGCCCGCAGCGGACCGAGGTAGAGGTCGGGGCTGGCAGCCTCCGCTTGCGCGGCTGCCATGACCAGGTAGTAGTCCGGTAGCTCGAACTGCTTGGCCCGCCAGGCGGAGAGGGCGTCAGCCGCGCGCTGCTCGAATCCCACCGCCGCGTCGGGACCGCCCGGGACATCCCACATCGCTTGCCAACCGGCTGCGACGTCGGCCAGCGGATCGTCCGGCACGACAACGTACGTCGACCGCAGGCGTGTCGCCGAACGCATGGCGAGCGCACCAGGCTCCCAGCCGGGCCGGGCCGGCTCAGACTGGTTGGACTGGCCGTCGTCCTGCGCGGGTGCCCTGGCCACAGAGACATTCGGTGACCGCGCCAGACCAGAGAGCACACTCTCGTCGCTCGCGCCAATCAGGACCACGACCGTTGAAGACTCGCGCCGCATCGAGTCGATACTAGACGCGCTCGGATCACGTCGATTTGCCGGCAGGCCCGGGGTCAGGCGCTGCGGGCTGAACCGCCGTCCGGCTCGATGCCATATATGCGGAGCAGGTCCCGCAGCCGATCGATGTCGGCCTGCAGCCGGCGGTTCTCGGCTATCAGGGCAGTCAGGTCGCCACTGGCGGTGAGCTCGTGCTCAAGCTTGCCCTGGTCGGAGAGAAGATCGCGTTCCCGGTCGCGGTAGCCAGCCGCGACATCCAGCTCACCGGCTTCGAACGCCGCCTGCTTCTGTCGTCGCACCTCGGTGAGCTGATCGGAGACGTTCTCCAGTTCGTTGGCAACATGCGGGGTGCGGGCCCGCCAGCCGGCTTCTTCGTGTGCGCGCAACACGGCGAGTACCCGCTCGCTGGCGGCCGGCAGATCAGTACCGAGCGTGACCAGTACCTGGGCGGCCATGCCCTCGCCCTCGCGGATGATGCCAAGCAGCAGGTGCTCGGTACCGATCTGATGGTGGCCAAGCCGCATTGCTTCACGCAGCGACAACTCGAGCACCTTCTTGGACCTAGGCGTGAACGGCAGGTGGCCGGGAGCGGGGGCCGATTCGCCGAATCCGATGATCTCCTCGACCTGACCGCGCGCGGCCTCACGCGAGATGCGCAGCGACTCCAGCGCCTCGGCGGCGATGCCTTCTCCCTGGTAGAGCAGGCTTAGCAGCAGGTGCTCGGTCCCGATGTAGTTGTGCCTCAGCAGCCGCGCCTCTTCCTGGGCCAGCTGGACGGCACGAATGGCCTGGCCCGTGAACCGGGTGAACTTTCCCTTGGGCTGGACCCGGTTTGTAGCCTTCCTGAGCTTGGCTGACAGCGGTATACGTGACCGCATCGATGTCTCCTTCACCTCTGATACCGCAGAGCTGCTGGGGTACAGCCTCGACGCCAGCCATGGCGAGACGCCGCTGACGTTCTGGCTGCCGTCGGAGAGCCCGGTCACGACGGCTGCGAGCTGACTCGCTGGGTAGGGATCCAGCTCCCATCCGTTCAGCGCGAGGAACTGCAGCATCACCGCGAGTGCCACCTGGCGGCCTCCGCGGCGCAGCGGCTGATGGATGAGCAGCGCTTCCAGCAGGGCGGCCGCGCACGTGGCTGGCTCCGCGCGTGTGCTAACGGACCGCGCATGCGCTAGTGCCTGCTCGGCGGCGGCGGGATCGAGCAGATCGAGCACCTCACCCGTGTCCATGTGAAGCGTGCGTCCGGCGATGATCACCAGATCGGCCACCTCGAGTCCGATCATGAGTGGTCATCCCTGAGCAGGCTGATCGCCTGTTCGTGACGGGCAAGGCTGTCCTCCAGTAGTCGGAGGAAACGCTTGTCGTTGCGCCGCTCGTGCACGAGATTGGTGATGGCCTCGCGAACCACGTCCGAGACCGAGCGACCCTCGACGTCGGCTACGGTCTGCAGCCGTTCGGCGAGCCCTGGTTCAAGGCGCAGGAGGAGATTCTTGGTACTGCCTGGTTTCATTGGCATGGTGATATCACCATAGCACTCTATCTGGCTAGTGAGCAATCCCGGCTAGCTGGCGGCCGGATGCCAGGGCAGTCGGTAGGCGCGGTAGGAACCGACGTGCGCAGGCAGCGTGGCGTTAAACAGGAGCCTGCCGGACGGGCTGAATTCTGAGACGTACGGCAGCGTCCCCCACCCGACAAAAAGGTCGCCGTTGCCGGTGGTCTGAGCGTTCCCCTGCGCCCGCGAGAGCAGGCCAGCGGGCTGGTCATCCGATCGGATCAAGGTCGCCGTCCGGTCCGCCAGGTCAAGGCGGATCACGACGGCCCGGCTGTGCGGGAGCAACGCTGTCGACAGGTATGCCTCGTCGTCGAAGACCGTGTACAACCCCTGGCCGAGCGCCTCAGGGTCGTGCTGGTACGCAAAAATCGCGCGTGCGCTGTTGAGTTCCTGCCCCGGCGCGGCCCTCAGCTTGAAGGTGCTGTGCTTGCCTCCCAGTTGCCAGATGACATGGCCCGTGTGCCGGCTGACCTTGTAGGTAGCCCAGGTGAAACGGGAATTGATCAGCAGGTTCCCATCCGTGTCCAGGTGGGCAGCGTTGATATGGAACCAATCCCAGGGCGTACTTGCCGACTCCGGAATCGGCAAGTGGCTGTCCCGGTAGGGCACGTGGTCGGCCGCGTTCCACTGGAACAGGACCTGCCCGGTCCGGATGTCGATCTCCTGGACCGCGTCCTGGATAACCGTCTGCGCCGCGGGTCCGCCGATCGATGAGAGGTCGGCCGTGGCCGTAGTCGTCGCGGTGATGAGCGCGGTGTCCTCAGGTGTGATGAGAAATTCGTGGTAGTCGGTCGCGTAGCCGTCTGCTGCCCGTACCGCCGCGATCCGGTGATAGCTGTCGCTGTAGATGTAATCGGTCCAGTTGAGCGCGCTGCCGTGGCCGCCGAACTGGCACCAGGTCAGGACCGGCCTGTCGCGGTAGGTCTGAGTGCGGAAGTCGGCAGCCGCATCGCCCGCCGGCAGCGGGTGGAACCAGATCACCTTGCCAGTCGGGCTGATGATCTCTGGCCCGCTCTGATACCCGCCCCCGTGCGGGGTCAGGAAGATGTCGCCGTTCCTGCTCGCTGGCGCGCTGGCCAGCACCTTGAGGGTCGGGACTAGCTTGAAGGGGTGCGAGGCGGCGGGGGAGTCGCACGCTGCTGCAAGGAGGATGGCGACGACGCAGGTGGCCGTCGTCAGACGCCGAGGCGCCCTGACCGTCATGCCGAGCCTCCGTTCCTGGAGTCATCGACATGCTAGGTCGTCTCCGGCAGCGGCAGCCCGGCCTCCGGCCGGGCCGCCGTTTGCGTGGATTTTTCTCAGCGGATTTGCCGAAAAGTCTCCGTGATCATGAAGGCACTAGGCCGGTACCTTGTCGAGGAAGCCCAGTACTGTGCGGATCTTGTTCTCGTCGTCGGTGACGGCGACGTCGAAGCCGACCACCAGCGGCTCGGCGCCTTCCGGGCCAAGGCCCCAGGTGAATCTGGCCTGCTGGTGATGCGCGTCGACCGGGCCGGCCAAGGCGAACACGAAGCCCGGAAACTGGCCTTGCGCCGCTGCGATGGTCGCATCTATGGCGTCACGTCCGCGGGCATCGGCGAGCGGGTCGATGTATAGGTCGCATCCTCCGCCCAGGTCTCCTCGATCAGCTTGCGCCGCGCCGCGGGATCGGTCTCGTTCCAGCATGCCAGGTAACGGGCGATCAGGTCGTTCATGAAAGTGCCTTTCGCGTCGGTTTGATCGTCGGGAACGCGACCCATCGTGCGAAGCCGACCCGGGGGCTGTCGATGACGGGTGAGGTAATGCCAGTCGCATGACCCTGGCAGGTAATCGCGGACCGGCGCCCGGCAGGCTAGCGTCGGCACAATGACCACGATCACAGCGCAGGCGAGGGCGGCTCGCCCGGTCGGCGAGCTGCTCCGCGAGTGGCGGGAGCGGCGCAGACTGAGCCAGCTTGACCTGTCGATTCAGGTCGACATCTCCACCAGGCATCTGAGCTTCGTGGAGACCGGCCGCTCGCGTCCGACGCCAAAGATGATCATCAAGCTGACCGAGCAGCTTGACGTGCCGCTGCGGGAGCGCAACACGCTGCTTTTGGCCGCCGGGTATGCCCCCGCCTACGCAGAGCACGGCCTGGACGAGCCGGAGCTCTCGAGCGTCAGAGCCGCGCTGCGTCAGATCCTGACGGGCCATGAACCGTTCCCTGCTGTGGTCGTCAACCGGTGGTGGGAGATGGTCGACAGCAACACCGGCGCGATGCTCCTGACCGAGGGCTGCGCCGCGTGGCTGCTTGAGCCGCCGGTGAACGTGCTCAGGCTGAGCCTGCACCCTGACGGGCTCGCGCCGAGGATTGTGAACCTTGGCGAGTGGCGAGCCCACCTCCTGACTCAGCTGCAGCACCGGGCCCGTGCACTTGGCGATGACCAGTTGCTGGATCTACACCGTGAGCTGGCCGCATATCCGGGCGGGAGCCCTGGCGACGATTCCTGCGCTGCGCATGGGATCGGCGTCGTGCTGCCGCTTCGTTACCGGCACGGCGACCAGGAACTCTCGTTCTTCTCGGTGAATGCGAGCGTGAGCACCGCGACCGACGTCACCGTCGAGGAGCTGGCGATCGAGGCTTTCTACCCTTCCGATGCTGTGACAGCCGCCGCGCTGCAGGAACGTGCTCGGGCCGATTGCGATGTTCCGGGCTGAGCGGCCTCATCCTTACTTGGCCGCCTGGCTCTTAGGCCGAAAGGTCGAGACAAGCTTGGCCACCAGCGTCACGAGGAAGATCTGGCCCGTCATAGCTTCCAGCATCGCCACCGCCCGGCCCCCACCATCTGCCGCCGTGAAGTCGCCGTATCCCAGCGTGGTCAGCGTCGTGAAGCTGAAGTACTGGAAGGTTGACGAATTACCGAGTTCCTGGTCGGCAAAGAAGTGCTGGTCGTGCAGGAAGTAAATCGCCGCGTAGATCGCCGAGAACATCAGCCCGATGATCAGGTATGTGCTGATGGCGCCAAGGATGCTCTGCAGTGTCACCGCCTCTGCGACGAGTATCTGGCGCAAGATCATTATCACGATGGCGAGCAGCAACAGCGCAGTCCATAGTGATGCGACGCCGCGGCCGACTAGGCCGCCGTTATGATTGGCGACGATGATTACCGGCGCCGAGACGAGAAAGCCGCCAGCCAAGGCGACCTGGGCGTAGCGCCAGCGGAGCGGGAAGGCTCGGACCTCAAGAACCCCCGCCGCCGTGAACAGCGCGAGCTGGACGTCGACGATCCACCTGCTCGTCAAGAACGCTGAGAGCAGGTACGAGGTCACGAGGATGATCAGCAGCAATCCGTACCTGCGGGCCGGCCCTTGCTGTCCCGACTGGCTGGCCGTGTCGCCTCCTTCGAAAGCGCCCGCGGGGTGAGTGCGCCCACAAGCCCCGCCGCATCACGCTTGCGGCGGGGCTTTGGCTAGGCTGCCGGGCTCGTGGGCGACCTTGCCCTCCAGCCCGGCGGTCGCTAGAACTCTCCGGCTGTACGACGCGGGCTGAGCAGAGCCCAGATGATGAACGCGTCGATGGCGATCATGACGATCGCCCATATCGGCGAGTACGGGATAAGCATGAAGTGGGCGACCGCAGCGACTACTGCCACAAAGGCACCGAAGTACCGCGCCCAGGGTATGCCTAGGAAGACGCAGACACCGGCCGCGAAGACGACGCACCCGAGGATGAGCTCCACCCATCCCCATCCATGATTCGTCCAAGCGAAGTAGTAGGTGTTGCCTGGGTTCGTCCAAAAGACGTGGTTCTTCGACAGGGCCGCCAGGCCGACTATCACGCCCCACAAGCCCCCGAGGACCATCAGGGTCCCGCCGACGGCCGTGAAGGCTACAACAGCGCCACGGTGTTCTCCGGCGCGGCGGCCAGACGGCGCGTAGTCCCGATCGGCGGCCCGCTCAGTCTCGTACCGGCCAGACCGTTGCTCGTACTCCTGGCCGCGAGGCTGACCCTGCTCGTACCCCGTTGATGAGCCTGACCTGCCGGCTTGCCGTTCCTGTGGATCACTCATCTCAAGCCGCCCCCCTCTCTCGCTAACCGCGCGCTCTGTGCTCGCGGCCCTGGTCCCGCAGGCGCCTATCTGCATCCCCTCGGCGGCCAGCGAGTACTGCGGTCATTTGCGTCATACCCCTGTCCCGGCTGCTGAACTCACCTGCGATCGCGCTATACCGATGCCGGCTCCCCGGCTTCTGCCTCGGCTTCGCCGAAGCGGCGAAGGCTGAACGCAGTGATTGCCATCAGAAGGCCATAAACAATCAGCCAGATGCCAAGCACGGCAATCAGGACAGTCAGTGAGATAGTCGGCCAGAAAAGCACGATTACTCCGGCCGCCAGGCTGAAGATTCCCGCAACGACCGTCAGCCCGCGGCCCGGGAACGGGCCGGAGAACAGGCTGACGGTTATGTCGGCAATGCCATGCAGGACCCAGAACAACCCGACCACGATCGCCAGCACTGCGATCGTGAGGTGGTAATGCCTGATGCAGTAGAGCCCGACGATGATGGCGAGCAGGCCGATCAGGACATGCGCGACCCGCCGGCCTCCGCTGGCCTCGTGCGCCGTGAAGCCATCGATGAGCCTGAGCATCCCGGCCACGATGAGCGACGCGCCGATGAGCACCGCCGCGATCGCGAGTGTGGCCTTCGGCCAGACCAGCAGGATCACCCCGACGGCGATCGCGCCAAGGCCGGCCGCGATGAAGGCGGCCCACGCCGTTCTGGCAAAGTCCGGGCCGAACCTGGCCTCATCGGCCTCGTCGGCCTCGGCGGCAGACCTGTAGCCAAAGGCGTCGGCCGGGTGTTCCGGCATCGCCGGTGGCGAGATTGGTTCGCCTGGCCGCGTCGGTTGCGGTGTCGACATGGCGACCATGCTGGGCCAACTACAGGACGCGATCACCACCCGTGACGGGTGAATGTTGCCAGCAGGCCATAGACTTGTGCGCCGTAGCCGTTTGGCGACAAGCCATTGCCTGCGCCGCGGCAATTGACCCTATCCAGCCGTGGACACGGTGCCTGGGACCTGGGTGCCGGATCACCGGCGCATCAAGCCCAGTGCTACCGGGCTTCAGCAGCCGGAAGGCCATCAGCCGGACATCCAAGGAGTGACCACGTCGTGAAGACCGACGTCGAGGAACTGAGCCCGACCCGGGTACGTCTCACGGTCGAAGTTCCGTTTGAAGAGCTCAAGCAGAGCCTGGACCACGCTTACCGCGAGGTTGGCCGGCAGGTCAGGATTCCTGGATTCCGGCCGGGTCATGTGCCACGACCGGTTCTCGACCAGCGGGTCGGGCGCGGGGCCGTGCTTGAGCACGCGATCAACGACGCCGTCCCAGAGCTTTACGCAAAGGCGGTTCAGGACGCTCATGTGAGTGCTCTCGGCCAGCCCGACGTGGAAATCACCAAGCTGGACGATGGCACGGAGATAGCCTTCACCGCCGAGGTCGATGTCCGGCCAACCTTTGAGCTTCCTGACCTCGCTGGCGTGACGGTCGTCGTCGACGACGCCGACGTCAGTCCCGATCAAGTTGAGGAATACCTCGGCGCGCTACGGGAGCGGTTCGCCACGCTGCGGGCCGCCTCACGCCCGGCTGAATCTGGCGACTACGTCTCCATCGACCTGTCCGCGCAGGTGGATGGCAAGGCGGTCGAGGACGCGCAGGCGACGGGCGTCTCATATGAGATCGGCAGCGGCACCATGCTCGACGGGCTGGATGAGGCGCTCGAGGGCATGTCCGCGGACGAGACCGCGACCTTCCAGACTCAGCTGGCCGGCGGCCAGCTGGAAGGCAGCCAGGCCGACGTCACCGTCACGGTCCGCAGCGTCAAGGTGAAGGACCTGCCCGAACTCGACGATGACTTCGCGCAGTCCGCCAGCGAGTTCAACACCGTCGGCGAGCTCCGGTCGAACACTCGCAAGCAGATGGAGACGATGCGCAAGGCCGGGCAGGCCGGACAGGCGCGAGACCGTGCCATTGAGGCTCTCCTCACCAGGATCGACATGCCATTGCCCGAGAACCTCGTCGAGCACGAGATCGAGCACCGGCGGGAGTCGTTGCAACGCGACCTGGATCAGGCCGGACTGACGCTGGAGGGCTACGCGGAGAGCCGTCAGCTCTCGCCGGCCGACATCGAAAAGGAGGTCGCCGATGAGGTCCGCCGTTCGGTGAAGGCCCGGTTCATCCTTGACCAATTCGCCGAACAAGAGGATCTGACTGTCGAGCAGGACGAAATCGGACAATATATTACGCAGCTCGCCTACCAGTCAGGGGTCTCGCCCGACCAATTCGCCCGACAGCTGACGAGTTCTGGCCAGCTCGCTGCGGTCGTTTCCGACGTGCTCAGGTCCAAGGCGGCAGATCTGCTCGCCGAACGCGTCAAGGTCACCGACGAGTCGGGCCGGAAGATCACCGTCGGAGGTCAGGACGAAGAGGGTGCCGACGACGCCGAGCCGGATGCGGAGCCGGCCGAGACCGAGGAACCGGCCGCCGATGCCGAGCCCCCGAAGAGTAGGCCCGCCAGGCGCGGCGCCCGGGCCGCGGCCAAGGAAGACGCAGCGGCCAAACCCAGGAGCCGAACCAGGCGCAGCCGCAAGGATGCCGAGCAGGCCGATGAGGAGGCCGAGGCCGAATAGGCCACTGCCTGGGTGGTAGCTACAGCGCTCGCGGACACGTCCGCAGCGGCGCGGCTGCCAGCACCGTTCTGGGACCGCTGATGTCCTTTGAGGCGCTGTAGTGCCTGCGCCTAGAGCGAACAGGCCGCAGCGGTGGACGCTGCGCTCTCGGCAGCGAGTTAGGGTCATTTGCATTAGAGAAACGAAGTCCAATGACGAAGGAGTCGGCACGGCGGCTGGGCCCACGTGCTCGATCACATATCCAGGAGGCACAGTGACCACGTCGCCTGACGATCAGCTGCCGGAACGGGTGCTCGCCCGGGCCGCGGAAGCCGCGATGCTGCCACTCGGCGACGCGCTGTTCCAGCGGCTGCTGCGGCACCGGATCATCTTCCTCGGGCAGCAGGTCGACGACGACCTCGCGAACCGGATCAGCGCCGAACTCGTGCTGCTGGCAGCCGAGGATCCCAAGCGCGACATCAGCATTTACATCAACTCGCCCGGCGGCTCGGTCAGCGCCGGCCTCGCCATCTATGACGTGATGCAGTACGTGCCGAACGACGTCGCGACCTACGCGATGGGCATGGCCGCATCGATGGGCCAGTTCCTGTTGTGCGCGGGGGCGCCAGGAAAGCGGTACGCCATGCCGCACGCCCAGATCATGCTGCACCAGCCGCACGGCGGCATCGGGGGCACTGCTTCGGACATCAGCATCCAGGCGGAGCAGATCCTGTACGTGAAGCGGATCCTGGCCGAGCGTACCGCGATGCACACCGGGCAGAGCGTGGAGCAGATCGAGGCCGACTCGGACCGGGACAGGTGGTTCACCGCCGAGCAGGCTAAGGACTACGGATTCATCGACCACGTGGTGCGCAGCGCCATCGAGGTCCCGTCGGAGGGCGCGGTTTCATGAACATCGAACCAAGAGCGGAGAACCGCTATGGGGCGACGGGCCCGGCCGGCACGGTAAAGCACGGCCTGGCCGAGGCGCGGTACGTCCTGCCGTCGTTCGTCGAGCGGACGCCGTACGGGATCAAGGAGATGAACCCGTACAACAAGCTCTTCGAAGAGCGGATCATCTTCCTCGGAGTGCAGATCGACGACGCGTCAGCGAACGACGTCATGGCCCAGCTGATCACGCTCGAGTCGATCGACCCGGAGCGCGACATCCTGGTATACATCAACTCGCCAGGCGGGTCGATGACATCGATGATGGCCATCTACGACACGATGCAGTACGTCAAGCCCGACATTCAGACCTTCTGCTTGGGCCAGGCAGCGTCGGCTGCAGCCGTGCTGCTGGCGGCCGGCACGAAGGGCAAGCGGATGGCTCTGCCCAACTCCCGCATCCTCATCCACCAGCCGGCCATCGAGAGCGGCTACGGTCAGTCGAGTGACCTGGAGATTCAGGCGAGGGAGATCCAGCGGATGCGGCAGGCCATGGAGGCCGTGCTCGCCAAGCACACCGGGCGCGAAGAGGAACAGATCCGCAAGGACATCGAGCGTGACAAGTTCCTCACGGCACATGAAGCGAAAGAGTACGGGCTGGTTGATGACGTACTGACAATGCTGAAGCGCCAGCCCGATGTAGTGTCGTCTTAGCGCGTACGTGCGGTCGCGCGACGCGCGAGCAAGGAAAGCCCGGAGGAAGCGACTACGGTCACCAGACGAGGTAGCGTCTAGGTTCTGCCGACGTCTCGTCCGGTCCGGTCCCGGCGGCCGCCTAGCCGGACCGGAACGGTCGTAGCTGGTTCGAATCGTCCTGTATAAGGCGACAGCGGGAGAGGGAGTAATGCGGTGGCACGCATTGGCGAGGGCGCTGACCTGCTGAAGTGCTCGTTCTGTGGCAAAAGCCAGAAGCAGGTCAAAAAGCTGATCGCTGGGCCAGGCGTGTACATATGCGACGAGTGTATTGATCTGTGCAACGAGATCATCGAAGAGGAACTCGCCGAGCCCTCCGAGATCAAGTGGGACAGCCTGCCCAAGCCGCGCGAGATCTATGAGTTCCTCGACTCCTACGTCATAGGCCAGGAGAAGGCCAAGAAGGGCCTGTCGGTCGCCGTCTATAACCACTACAAGCGGATCCAGTCCGGCGGCGAGCGGGTAGCCGAGGACGGCGTGGAACTCGCCAAGTCCAACATCTTGCTGCTCGGCCCGACCGGATCCGGCAAGACGCTGCTCGCCCAGACGCTGGCCAGGCTGCTGAACGTGCCATTCGCGATCGCCGATGCCACCGCGCTCACGGAGGCCGGCTACGTCGGCGAGGACGTCGAGAACATCCTGCTCAAGCTGATCCAGGCCGCCGACTACGACGTCAAGAAGGCCGAGACCGGGATCATCTACATAGACGAGATCGACAAGATCGCCCGCAAGAGCGAGAACCCGTCGATCACCAGGGACGTGTCCGGCGAAGGCGTCCAGCAAGCGCTGCTGAAGATCCTCGAGGGCACCACGGCCTCGGTGCCGCCGCAGGGCGGGCGCAAGCACCCGCATCAGGAATTCATCCAGATCGACACCACGAACGTGCTGTTCATCTGCGGCGGCGCGTTCGCCGGTCTGGAGAAGATCATCGAGCAGCGCGTCGGGCGCAGCGGGATGGGCTTCGGTGCCGTGCTGAGGGTGAAGACCGACCGGACGGCGTCCGATCAGTTCGCCGACGTCATGCCAGAGGACCTGCTGAAGTTCGGCATGATCCCTGAGTTCGTGGGACGGCTGCCCGTTATCACCAGCGTCCACAACCTGGACCGCGAAGCCTTGATCAGGATCCTGACCGAGCCGAAGAACGCGCTCGTCCGCCAGTACCGGCGGCTGTTCGAGCTCGACGGCGTTGACCTTGAGTTCACCGACGACGCCCTCGAGGCCGTCGCCGATCAGGCCATTCTGCGCGGCACAGGAGCCCGCGGCCTGCGCGCGATCCTGGAAGAGGTTCTGCTCTCAGTCATGTACGAGGTGCCAAGCCGCAAGGATGTCGAACGGGTAGTGATCACCGCCGAGGCCGTCCTTGAGAACGTGAACCCGACCCTCGTCCCGCGCGATGTGGCGCGGCGCACGCCACGCGAGAAGTCCGCGTAACTACGGTCGCTGCAGGTCGTAACGCATCCGCACCATCAGTGTCGCTAGCTCGGAGACGGTGGTTGCCCGTATCGGGGAAGCGATGGCGCCGATCGTGTGATCGCTTGCCCAGCCACAAACCCCCACCATGGTGTTCGCGAGCCAGGCAACCGTGCAATTGGCGGCGCCGCCTCGGTGTCCAGCCCTGACCCGCCACGGGCCGATCCTGGCGTACCGCCCCAGAATGCCCATCATGAGCCGACCGATATTGTCAGCCGGCGAACCAAGGTCGGCGTTCGCTTCCACACCCAGGTACATGACCCAGGCAGGCCTGCTGGTGGCCGGGTCGAAGTGCCCAGGCTGCCCGTAGAGGCCCGAGGTCCACGCTGCGGTGATGTCCGCCGCGGTCCTGCCAGGGAGCTTCCCTGCCGCGGCGGCATGCTTTGCGTCAGACAGCAGCCCGGCGCCAATTGCGCCGAACCGCAGCCGCAAATCGGCGACGATCGGAGCTGCCCCTGGCTCGCCGATTGTGCCGAATCGCCTGGGCAGCCCGGCAACCGACTTCGGGGCCGGGATGACCAGCGGCCCGGCCGTTCTCCTGGCTGCCACCTCACTGCTGGCGATTCCGCGCTTAGCGATGCTTACAGTGGCCCAGACCAGCACCGCTGCTGCTAGCAGCATCAAGACCAGGAGGGTCGCAGCCCAGCGGGTCTTGATGCTGCTCCTGCGCTGGCTCTTCGCCTTGGCCGGCGGGCCAGGAGCGAACGCCACGCCGTCTGGAGGAGACGTCGAGCCGCCAACCGGAAATCCGGCCTGAGGGCTCGGCGCATTGCCGGGCTCTGGCAAGGTGATCGGCCGCGGCGGCCGCAGCCCCGGCAGGCGGGTGAGCAGCGCACGTGAGGACCGAGTTCCAACACCTCGCAGCGTCGTCCGCAGGTCGGTGCCGGCGTCGTCCCGCTCGCGAAGGACGGTCCACGGCCCGGCCATCGGATCACCTCAACATCGTCGTCGTGAGCGAGCAGCTCTGAGCGGGAGCGGGCAACAACATGGCGCGCCAAATAAGCATATGGTCAAAAATGCACGCTCGCGGGGCGTTGTAGGCCATCATGCCCCGGACTGGCACCGTTAGATCTGCTCGGGTCCGAAGGGACGCTCGGGCTTTGCTGCCGCACGGGCATCGCCCGGCGCCCTCTAGACTTTGCTGAGTGACGACCGCTGAACTGCGCGAAATCGAGCAGCAGATCCTGCAGCGCCGTCCCGAGCATTCGATCAACCCGTCACTGGACAGGATCAGGGAACTGACCGGGCTGCTCGGCGATCCGCAGCGCTCCTATCCGGTCATCCACATCACCGGAACCAACGGGAAGAGCTCCACGGCCCGCATGACACAGACCTTGCTGCGGACCAGGGGCCTGCGCACCGGGCTGTTCACCAGCCCGCACCTGGTATCGATGCGGGAACGGATCAACATTGACGGCGAGCCACTCGCCGCCGAGAGGTTCGTAGAGATCTACCGCGAGATCGAGCCGTACATCAAGCTTGTCGATGACCACCAGCCAGTCCCGCTGTCGTTCTTCGAGGTCCTGGTGGCGATGGCCTTCGCGGCGTTCGCCGACGCTCCGGTCGACGTCGCCGTGATCGAGGTCGGCATGGGCGGCACCTGGGACAACACCAACGTCGCCGACGGCGTGGTGGGTGTGATCACGCCGATCTCGATCGACCACGCTGAATACCTCGGCGATACCGTCGCCAAGATCGCCGCCGACAAGGCCGGCATCATTAAGCCGGGAGCCATTGCGGTGATCGGCCAGCAGCCGGTCGAGGCCGCGGCCGAACTGCTCCGCCGCGCCGCAGAGGTCGAAGCGAACGTCGCCAGGGAGGGCATCGAGTTCGGCGTGCTCAGCCGCGAGCTGGCGGTGGGAGGCCAGCGCCTGGCCATCAAGGGCCTGCTGGGGGAGTACCACGACCTGTTCCTTCCGCTGTTCGGGGCGCACCAGGCCGCCAACGCCGCATGCGCACTGGCGGCCGTGGAGGCCTTCTCAGGCGGCGCGGGCTCGCCCGATGGCGATGCGGGCGAGTACCCGAACGGCGCCAGCAGCGCATATCGCCTGCACGGCAGCGGTGCCCTGGACGCCGACCTGGTCGCCGAGGCCTTCGCGATGATGACTTCGCCGGGAAGGCTGGAGATCGTGCGGCGCAGCCCCGTGGTGCTGGTCGACGCGGCCCACAACCCTGCTGGCATGGCGGCTACCGCCGACGCCATGGCCGAGTCGTTCGGGCCCGCTGAGGTCATCGCGGTGCTCGCCGTCAGCGCAGACAAGGACGTCGCCGGGATCCTGGATGAACTCGAGCCGGCCGCGGCCGCGGCCGTCGCGACCAGGAACTCATCCCCGCGGTCGATGGACCCGCAGGAGCTTGCCGATCTTGCGGGGCCGATATTCGGGCCCGACCGGGTGCACGTGGCCGACCGGCTGGACGACGCGATCGACCTCGCTGTTGGCCTCGCGGACGAGGCCGCGGCAGCGATCGCCGGCCCTCTGGCCGGGCTGATGACGGGCGAGCAGGACCTAGGGCCGGCGGCCGCCGGGACGGTGGTGCTCATTACCGGCTCGGTGATCACCGCAGGAGACGCCAGGTTGCTCCTGACCGGCGGCGATGCAGGGCAGCCAGTCCGATGAGCGGACTGGCATGAGCAGGCTGACCGCTACCGTGCTGCTGCTCGAGGCGTTCGTCATCGCGCTCACCATCGTGCCCGCGGTGAAACTGGAGGATGCGACGCCGACGAGCGCCGGAGCGGCAGCTGGTGTCGCTGTTGTCGCAGCCATCGCGCTGGCGGTGCTGGCCAGGAAGCGGCTGCCGGTGACCTTGGTCGGCGGGAGCCTGCTTCAGGCGCTCATCATCGCGTCCGGCGTCGTACTTTCGGTTATGTATATTCTCGGCGGAATTTTCGCATTGCTCTGGGTGACCGGAATCTGGCTTGGTCATCGGGTGGAAAGCTCATCGTAACGTAATTGCAAGTTCTGTCGTCTCGCTACCAATTTTCCCGTCCCGATGAGGAACGCGCGAAGCCGCCCGGGTAGGCTCACGTCCTGCGTGGCGTTTCGGGGAGTCGGGGGTCTCGAGGCCTTGAGGCCTGACACCGCGAAATCGGTGGCCGGTGACCGAATATGGGTAATATGCGGTGGGCAGAATACCCATAAAGCAGAGCCTGTTTATGCGGACCCCGCAGAACGAGAACCCGCTGGACCATAGGGAAGCAGATGAGCAACGCGCTGGCCTTTCTGGGCCGTGACATGGCCGTAGACCTGGGTACCGCCAACACGCTGGTGTACGTCAGGGGTCGCGGGATTGTTCTCAATGAACCTTCGGTTGTGGCGCTCAATACCAATACAGGACAGATAGTCGCGGTCGGCCTGGAAGCCAAGAGAATGATCGGCCGCACGCCCGGCAACATCATCGCTGTCCGCCCCTTGAAAGACGGCGTGATCGCCGATTTTGACGTTACCGAGCGCATGCTGCGCTATTTCATCCAGAAAGTGCATCGTCGCGGCGGGCTCGCTAAGCCGCGAATAGTGATCGCCGTGCCCAGCGGAATTACCGGCGTAGAGCAGAGTGCGGTAAAGGAAGCGGGCCACCAAGCCGGTGCGCGGCGCGTTTACATTATCGAGGAGCCGATGGCCGCCGCGATCGGCGCCGGCCTCCCGGTGAATGAGCCGACCGGCAACATGGTCGTTGACATCGGCGGTGGCACCACCGAGGTCGCGGTCATCGCGCTCGGCGGAATCGTGACCGCGCAGTCGATCAGGGTGGGCGGCGACGAGCTTGACCAGGCGATCATCAACTTCGGCAAGAAGGAGTACTCGCTGACGCTCGGCGAACGCACCGCCGAGGAGATCAAGATGGCGCTCGGTTCTGCATACAGGTCTGAGGGCGAGCCGAGCGCGGAGATTCGCGGCAGGGACCTGGTCAGCGGCCTGCCGAAGACCGTGGTGATCTCTGCTGCCGAGGTTCGGAACGCGATCGCCGAGCCGCTTGCCGTGATCGTCGATGCGGTCAGGACCACGCTCGATAAGTGCCCCCCGGAACTGGCAGGCGACGTCATGGATCGCGGCATCGCGGTCACCGGCGGCGGCGCGCTGCTGCGCGGCCTCGACCAGCGGCTGCGCGAGGACACAGGGATGCCGATCCACGTGGCCGACAACCCGCTCGACTCGGTTGCGCTCGGTACTGGCAAGTGCGTGGAGGACTTCGAGACGCTTCGCCAGGTCCTCGTGCCCGAGTCCCGCCGCTGAGCACGGCCTCGACGTGCGCGACACCCGACGCACCAGGACGCTCCTGGCGATCGCGCTGCTAGCCGCTCTCGCCCTCATCGCGGTCGATTATGAGAACGGCTCATCGTCGCTGATCAGCTCGCTGCGCAACGGCGCTGGCTCGGCTCTCGGCGGCGCCGAGCGGGCGGTATCGGTGGTGACCAGGCCGATCACCCGCTTCTTCGGCTCTGGGGCCGCTGGCACGAGGACCAACCAGGCCGTCATGCAACGGCAGCTGATCAGGCTGCGGGCAGAACTAAGCGCGGCAACGCTGGACCGGGCACGGTACAGCAAGCTCGGCAGGTTGCTGCAGATCTCCGGGAGGGGCGGCTACCGGGTGCTGGCTGCCTCCGTGATTGCCTACGGCCAGGGATACCAGCAGACCATCACGCTCGACGTCGGCCGGGCCGACGGCGTTCGCCCCCAGCAGACCGTCCTTGACGGAGACGGATTGGTCGGCCAGGTCACCAGCGTCAGCGCGCGAACGTGCACGGTGCGGCTGGCAACCGATGCGAGTTCTGTAGTCGGTGTCCGGCTGGCTCCAGGCGGCCAGATCGGATGGGTGAGTGGCGAAGGTCTCCACGCCGACGGCGGGGCTGCACTGCTCAAACTGCAGGTGCTTGACGGCGCAGCGCTGAAGATCGGAACGCAGCTCGTCACCTCCGCGTCGGTTAAGAATCGCCCTTTCGTGGCTGGCGTTCCCGTGGGGACGATCGTGTCGGTGCGGAACCGGGCTGGCGCGCTGACCGGCCAGGCCCTGGTTCGTCCGTTCGCGCAGTTCACCCAGCTGGACGTGGTGGGGATCGTGGTATCGCCACCACGGCACAATCCGAGATATTCGGTGCTGCCGCCACCACCGCCGAAATCGCCATCGCCATCACCATCGCCATCGCCATCCGGGCGACCACGGCCCGGCCAGAGGCGGGCGGGATCGCCGCGGCCGGGCCACAGGTAGGTGGGCCATGACGCGCAGACTGCTCGCCTTGGCCGTCCTCGCGACGGCACTCCTGGTCCAGCTGACGATCGTCAACGGTCTCGCGTTGCCCGGCGGCGGGACGCCTGATCTGGTTCTGCTCTGCGTCATCGCGATCGGGATGACGGGAGGACCGGCCAGCGGAGTTGTCGTAGGGTTTTTCGCCGGGCTCGCTCTTGACCTTGCCCCTCCGGCCAGCCAGATCGTTGGTCAGTACGCGCTCGTGTTCTGCCTGATCGGATACGGGTCAGGACGCCTGCGATTCGTGCTGCGGCATTCCGCCGTGCTGGCGGTCGCGTCGGCGGCGGCCATGGCAGCGCTCGGCGAGGCGCTATCCGCGGTGCTGACGCTCGCTCTTGACACTCCAGAGGTCACCCGGTCGACCGTGGCGCACGTGCTGCCATCGACGGTGCTCTATGACATCGCGCTCGCGCCGCTCATCCTGCTCTGCTGGGTGCGGCTGGCGGTCGCGTTCGGCGTGCGATTCGAGCCGCGCGATGACTCACCCGCGCTCGAGCCTGGCGGAAGCGCGGCGCCGGCCACCGTGACCGGGGTGACCGTAGTGCCTCGGAGCAGGTGGCTGGTAGGAGACTCGCCCAACGACGTGCCGGCCATGGGTTCCATCGGATGGCTCGCTGGTCCGGCCACATCCCGCCGGGCGAAGCGTGAGCAGGCAAAGCTGACCGCCACGGCCATCGGGGTGACCCCGCGCAAGGGCGCGGTCTGGGTGGGCAGGCGCCCGCCTGGACTACACCCGCTCAGTCCAGCCGTGCCGCGCCAAGCCCGCAGGCTGGCTCGGCTGCGGCCCGGCGCCGGCGCAGCGGGAACGGCTGCGACGCTGCCAGGCCAGTCTTACCACGCTCAGTTCGAGCGGTCCGTGCAGCTGGGCCTGGCTGACGAGCAGCGGCGGCGAGTACGGGCGGACAGCGGCCACACTCGCCGCAACGGGCACGTCGCCTATGGAGCGGGCGGGCACGGGCCTGACCGGCACGGGCTGAAGGGTCCCGCCGTGCCGAACATCGCGTTCGGCGCCGGGACCGCTGGCCGCAGGCACGGACACGGCCCGACCAGTCTCGCGCGACGACCAGCCCGCAGCGGGCAGCAGCGAATCGCATTCGGAACCGGTGGCCTACCGGGGGAGGGCAGAGCGGCCGGACGGCCCCTGCCCAAGATCGCGTTCGCAGCGGCCGGTCCTGGTCACGCCGGTCCCGGACAGATCAGCGTCGGCCAGGGCGGCGCGGGCCGCGGCGGCCTGATCGGCGTCGGCGGGGCGACGATCAGGAGTGCGCACGGCGGCAGAAAGCCCAAGCACCCGCGATTCCCGCGAGTCGTGCCTAGCCGGCCCGCGAAGGCGCGTCGGCCCAAGCAGCCACGATTCCCGCGGGTGGTTGCTTGCCAGCCCGCCAAGGTGCGCCGTCCCAAGCGGCCGCGCTTCGCACGAGCGACGGCCCGTCGGCCTGCCAAAGTTCGTCAGCTCAAGACAGCGCGGATGAGCAAGAGACACGGCGTGTTCCGCGTGCCGCGCTGGCTCAGCAGGCCGGGAGACCGCTCGGCGGTGTGGCGGATCGGGAGCAGGCGAATGAGTGGTCTCCGGTGATTCGGGCCTCACGTCCCAGGATCTTCGTGCTGTATGTGGTGGTGGCCGCCCTGCTGCTGGGCCTAGCCGGCAGAGTCTGGTTCCTCCAAGTCAAAACAGGCAGCAAATACGTGGCACAAGCCACCTCCGAGCGGATCAGGGAGGTCGTTGAGCCCCCGGTACGCGGTCCGATCGTCGATGACACCGGAGCACCGCTCGTAGACAGCAAGTCCGCGCTCGTCGTCTCGGTGAGCCTGCCGGCGCTGTGGAAGCAGCCTCATCAGGGGGCTCCGGTGCTGCGCCGGCTGGCCAAGTTGCTGCACATCAGGCGGCACGAGATGTTCCGCCTGGTCAGGCTCTGCACTGTCGGGGTCAAGCAGCCGTGCTGGCCGGGGTCCCCATATCAGCCGATTCCCGTTGCCCAGGGCGTTCCGGTCAAGATCGGGATTGAGGTACTCGAGAACCAGCGGCTTTACCCGGGCGTGACAGCCGCCGTCCAGCCGGTGACGCATTACCACCAGCCGATCTCGACCAGCCTGGCGCAGACGCTCGGATACCTCCAGCCGATCACCGCCAGCGAGCTTAAGCAGCAGGGCTTGCCGGTCACCGGTTTCTCCGCCGTCGACCTGGTCGGTCAGGCCGGGCTGGAGCTGCAGTACGACCGTGCGCTGCGCGGCGTGCCTGGAACCACGAAACTGGCCGTGAACGCGCAGGGTCAGGTCACTGACACGGTCAGCGCGGTGAAGCCGCAGCCGGGCGACTACCTGGTCACGAGCATCAACACCAAGGTCCAGCTGGACACCGAACGGGCGCTGGCGGACGCCGTGCAGCGCAGCCAGTTCGCCGGAAACCCTGTCAGCAAGGGCGGCGCCGCCGTCGTGATGACGACGAGGGGGCGGGTGCTGGCGCTGGCCAGTTATCCCACCTACAACCCGAAGATCTGGTCGGGCGGCATCACGGAGGCGCAGTTCCGGCGGCTGTTCCACCAGCGCAGCGGGGAGCCGGTGCTCAACCGGGCCACGCAGGGGCAGTACGCACCGGGTTCGACGTGGAAGGTGACCTCGGTCGCGGCCGCGGTCGCCGCCGGCTATCCGCTGCACGGCACCTACCAGTGCCCTGGCGCGGTGCGGATCGGGGGCAGGTCCTACCTGAACGACGGCAACCCCTCGCTGGGGCCCATGAGCTTGTACCAAGCGCTCGTCGTCTCCTGCGACACGGTGTTCTACAACCTCGCCTACCACATCTACCTGAAGGACCATCCGCGGGCTAACGACGTGACCTCGCCGAACGCGCCTGTGCAGGAGATGCAGAAGATGGAGCTGGCCTGGGGTTTCGGGCGGCCAACCGGCGTCGACGTGCCGGCCGAGAGCCCGGGCAGCGTGCCGACCAGAAGATGGCTGTACTGGCTGTGGAAGGACAACGCGCACCAGGGCCAGAACTGGTGCAAGAACGGCAAGCAGAACGGCACCTACGTTCAGCAGATCGAGTGGGAGGACTGCCGGTCGGGCAACATCTGGACGGCGGGCCAGGCCGTCATCTCGTCGATCGGCCAAGGCTACGTCTCAGTGACGCCGCTGCAGCTCGCACGGGCATATGCGGCGCTGGCCAACGGCGGCACCCTGTACAGCCCGCGCGTGGGCGAGGCGCTAATCAGCGCGGACGGCAGCAGGGTGCGGAAGATCGCGCCGCCGGTCGTCGGTCACCTGCCCGTCGCCAAGTCGACGCTGGCCTACATCAGGCGCGCGCTCGCCGGGGTGGTGACCAGCGGCACGGCGGCCGGCACGTTCGGCGGGTTCCCGCTCGGACAGGTCTGCGTGGCGGGCAAGACCGGTACGGCCGAGGTCAGGGGAAATCAGGCGACCTCGGTATTTGCCTCATTCGCGCCGTGTGACCATCCGAAGTTCGTGGTCGTCGTGATGGTCCCCAACTCCGGTTTCGGCGCCCAGGTCGCCGGTCCGGCTGTCCGTCAGATCTGGGACGGGATCTACGGCCTGGAAGGGCACCAGGCCGCATTGCCAGGCGGACGGCTGCCTGGGCTGCCGCACCTCAACGCGGCCGGCCAAATGGTGGCGCCCGCGGGGTTCGGACCCGCCGCACTTCGGGCGGCGGCGAAGGCCAGGGCGAAGGCTGCGGCGAAGGCGAGGGCCGCGCACAGGCACGGGCGTCACCCGTGAGCTGGGTCAGCAGCCAGTCACGCAACCGGCCAGGCCCGGTCTCGCTCGCCGTCAGGCGGCTCCTGTCCCGGGCGATCGGCAAGGAATCCGCGCTCTGGCACGCCGACTGGCTGCTGCTGTGCATCGTGCTTGCACTCACGCTGCTCGGCACCGTAATGATCTGGTCCGCGACCCAGCCGATGCTGCAGCAGCAGGGCCTTAACCCGCACGCGTTCTTGCTCAAACAGCTGCTGAACATCGCGCTCGGCCTTGTCCTGCTGCTGATCGTGAGCTCGATGGATTCACGCCAGCTCAAGCTCTACGCGCCGATCCTGTACGGGTTGTCGTGCCTGGGACTGGTCGTGGTGCTGACTCCGCTCGGCAGCATCGTGAACGGTGCGAGGTCATGGATCTCGATCGGCGCAGGCTTCCAGATAGAGCCGTCGGAGTTCGCCAAGCTGGCGGTCATCGTGATCTCCGCGATGCTGCTGTCAGACATACCAGCGGGTGAGTCACGGCCAGGGCGACGCGCGGTGGCGAAGACACTGGGCATCGCGGCGATCCCGATCGTGCTCGTGGCCGTCGAGCCTGACCTCGGCGTGATGATCGTGCTGGTGCTGCTGGTCGCCGGGCTGGTCGCGCTGTCTGGCGTGCGGCTGCGGTGGCTGTTCGCCATGGTCGCTGGAGCGGCGCTCGTCGTCACCGCGATAGCAAAGCTGCACCTGCTCAAGGCCTACCAGGTGGGCAGGCTGACCTCGTTCCTGAACCCGTCGGCCGATCCGCGCGGGACGGGCTACAGCGCCGCGCAGTCCAAAATCGCGATCGGTGCCGGCGGACTGCACGGCACCGGGCTGTTCCGCAGCCAGCTCATCGCCGGCAACTTCGTGCCCGAGCAGCACACGGACTTCATCTTCGCGGTGATCGGCAACGAGCTCGGCCTGTACGGAGCGATGCTGGTCATCGGGTTGCTCGCACTGCTGCTGATCTGCGCGCTGCGAATAGCGACAAAGGCCGAAGACCAGTTCGGCATGCTCGTCGGCTCGGGTATCGCGATCTGGTTCGCGGTGCAGGCGTTCGTCAACATCGGCATGACGATGGGCATCATGCCCGTCACAGGCCTGCCGCTGCCGTTCGTGTCCTATGGCGGCTCGGCGATGTTCGCGGACATGATCGCGATCGGCCTGCTCCAGTCGGTCCGCAGGCCGCGCAACGTGTTCAGGAACTGAGCAGTCGGCAAGCTGAGCAATCGGCGAGCTGGCACGCGGCGGGCTCGGCGCGCTAGCCGGGGCGTTAGCTCGCGGTGCGGTAGGCGACGGTCATGACCTGGTCGAAGGCGCGGTCGGGCAGAACGCGCCTGGCCATGAGCAGCGGCCTGGCCGCGAAGCCGGTCACGTACCTGGTCCGCGGGCGCTTCGCTGTCGCGGCCGTCGCGATGATCTTGCCGACGACCGATGGCTCCGTCGCGCGCCGCGGATGGGTGTCCATCGAGCGCAGAATGGCGCCGACCGTCCTGGCCTGATCCGCATACGCGGTCGACCCCGAAGTCTTCTCCAGCTTGTCGGCCGCGATCGCCGCCCACTCGGTCCTGATCGCTCCTGGCTCGACGATCACCACCTCGACGCCGAACGGCTTGAGCTCAAGGCGCAGCGAATCGCTCAGACCTTCGACGGCGAACTTGGTGGCGTGGTACCAGGAGCCGAGCGGCTCGTAGATCTTGCCGCCGATGGATGAGACGTTGATGATCCGCCCCGAACGCTGTGCGCGCATATGCGGCGCTACCAGCTGGATCAGCCTGGCCAGACCGAATACATTCACCTCGAACTGGTACCTGCCCTCTGCCAAATCGACGTCTTCCAGCGCCCCGTACGAGCCGTAGCCGGCATTATTGACCAGCACGTCGATCCTGCCGTGCTCGCCTATGATCTGCTCGATGCCGGCCGATGTCGAAGCGTCGTCGGTCACATCCATGCTCAGCGCGCGGATGCCGTCTCGCTCCAAGTTTGCGAGGCGGTCGGCTCGGCGGGCCGCCGCGTAGACGACGATTCCCAGCTTGTGCAGTTCCCTGGCCGCCGCTTCGCCAATGCCCGACGACGCCCCCGTCACAAGCGCAACCTTGCTCATGTACCCCACCTCTGGCTTCCCCGCCTCTGTTCCCCGGCCTCGGATCAACGCGGGCGCCTTGCCTTCGCAAGAAAGAACAGCAGCAAGGACGCCAGGTTGCGCGGAGGGTCGCCCGGTTAAGAGACTTTAGGTCCGTTAATTAGAGACTAGTGTTCTGTTAATTCGGTAGGATGTCAACTCATGGATGCGGAGGAGGATGCGGAGAGCATGGCGGCCGCAGCGTCGTCCGGTCGGCGCCAGTCGTCATTCACCAGGGCGCGGAGCGCCGAGCACAAGCAGCAGCGGCGCGAGGCGATCCTGACCGCCGCCCGCGACCTGGCGCTGCGTGAAGGCGTGCAGGGCGTCACGCTCGCGGCGGTCGCCCGGGCCGTTGGCCTCGCGAAGTCGAACGTGCTGCGCTATTTCGGCACCAGGGAGGAGATTTACCTGGAGCTGATGGCCGAGCAATGGCGGGAGTGGGCAGACGAGCTCGCCACGCGCATGCCGGCCAGTCCGACCAGCACCGCGGCCCTGGCTGCCGCCCTATGCGACTCGCTCGCGAGCCGGCCGCTGTTTTGCGATCTGCAGAGCGTCCTGGCGACGAGCCTGGAACGCCACGTCGGCCTGGAGTCCGCAAGCCGCTACAAAACGGCGGCGCTGGCATCGGTCGAGCGGGCCGGAATCGTCATCGCTGATCACACCGGCCTCGAGCCCGGCGAGGGATTCGAGCTGGCGGCGGCCGCGACGGTCTTCGCCGGCATGATCTGGCCGATGGCTCATCCGCCCGCGGTGCTCCGCGAGCTCTACCGCGCCGAACCTGAGCTGGCCAGGGCATGCCCGCCATTTGGCCCAACGCTGGAACGCCTCATCCACGTCCTCGCCGAGGGACTGCCTGCCACACGGCCCGCACCCTCTAGGCCCGCCACCGGGCCACCGGCCTCCGGCGACACCGGCGCGGCCTGCTAGTCGACTTGGGCGCCGGGCTTCTGGCTTGGCTCGGACGTCGGCGCGGAGGCGTTAGGGGTCACCTCGCCATTGGCGGGCGATCTACCGCCGTTGGCCTCGGGGACCGGCGTCCCGGCAGGCGCTGATCCATTGGGGCTGGTCGCCGGAGCGACGCCGTCGGCATCGTCGGCGACGCTGGCCGCCAGTGCAGGGGCGGTCTCCTGGCGGTCCCACGGCCTGGCCCGCAGCAGCCAGACGGTCAGGCCGACGAGGAGAACCGCGCCCAGCGTGATGCCGAGCGGCGTGGTGGGAACGCCGACGTATTTCAGGCCAGAGGCGAATATGACGAACGTGATGACCGGCCTGATGTACTTGTCAGGCGCGCGCGAGGACAGGAAGGAGCCAACCAGGACGGCAGGCACGCTTCCGATCGCAACCGAGGCGGTCACCGCGAACACGACATGTCCGAAGGTCAGCGCACCGAGCGCGGCGGCCGCCGTCAGCGGCACCGCCTGGGTCAGGTCGGTGCCGACCAGCTGGTTCGCGCCGATCAGCGGATAGACGAACAACAGCAGCACGATCATCAGTGAGCCCGAGCCGACCGACGTTAGCCCGACGATCAGGCCGCCGACCGCGCCGATGGCGATCGAGGGGATCGGGCGGACCGTCACCGAGGTGATCGTGCCGAGCCGCTGCCGCCCAGAGCGCTTGTCGAGGATGTAGCGGATCACCATCGCGGCCGCTCCGACCAGAAGCGCGGCGCCGAGTGCGATCTCGACGTGCGTCTGATCGGCCTCTCCGCCGTTGCCGAGCAGGTGCAGCAGGTATGAGCCGAGGAACGCCATCGGCACCGAGCCCAGCACCATGAAACCCACGAGCCGCATGTTGACGGTGCCCTTGCGCATGTGCACGGCGGCGCCGAACGGCCGCATCAGCACCGCTGCGACCAGGTCACTGGAGATCGCCGAAGACGGAGTCACTCCGAAAAGCAGGATCAGCATGGGGGTCATCAGCGCACCGCCGCCAGCGCCGGTCAGGCCGACGAGCAGGCCGACGATGGCGCTGCCGATGATCATGAAGGGGTTCAGGTGCATGGAGGTCCCGTTTCCCTGCCGGAGATTGGAGTTGCCTAGTCTTTTGATCTAGAATGTAGATATATTTTATCTTCTATTATCGATCGATTTCAAATGGAACCCATAAACCGGTATGCCTGCGAAGACGGGCCAGATACGTTTCCTAATAGATCGATAGGCATTCCAGGTAATACCCACGTGGCGGCCAGTGGCTCATCTGCACCCCAGGTCGATCGGTAAGCTTGGGTGATGCCAGTTCAGTCGGTCTACCCCCGGCTTGAGTCGCTGCTCCCTCTGGTTCGCAAACCTATTCAGTACGTGGGCGGGGAGCTTAACAGCGTGGTCAAGGACTGGGACGCTGCCGCAGTCCGCTGGGCGCTGATGTACCCGGACGCTTACGAGGTAGGCGTCCCCAATCAGGGCATTCAAATTCTTTATGAGGTGCTGAACGAGCGCGACGACGTGCTCGCCGAGCGCACTTACTCGGTCTGGCCCGATCTTGAAGCTCTGATGCGCGAGCACGAGGTTCCTCAGTTCACGGTCGACGCGCACCGGCCGGTGCGCGCCTTCGACGTGCTGGGCGTCAGCTTCGCCACCGAGCTCGGCTACACGAACCTGCTGACCGCCCTCGACCTGGCGCAGATCCCGCTGAATGCAGCTGACCGCGGCGCTGACGACCCGATCGTGCTGGCCGGGGGGCATGCGGCATTCAATCCAGAGCCCATCGCGGAGTTCCTCGACGGCGCCGTGCTCGGCGACGGCGAGCAGGCGGTGCTGATCATCACCGACATGATCAGGGACTGGAAGCAGGCCGGACGCCCCGGCGGACGGGACGAACTGCTGCGGCGCCTGGCGGCCCGCGCAGGTGTCTACGTCCCCCGGTTCTATGACGTGAGCTACCTGCCAGACGGAACGATCGCAGGCGTGTTGCCGAACCGGCCTGGCGTGCCCCGCGCGGTCGCCAAGCACACGGTCTCCGACCTGGACGCCTGGCCGTACCCAAGCAAGCCGCTCGTGCCGGTCGCCGAGTCGGTGCACGAACGGTTCAGCGTCGAGATCTTCCGCGGCTGCACAAGAGGATGCCGGTTCTGCCAGGCCGGCATGATCACCAGGCCGGTCCGCGAGCGCTCGATCGAGACGATCGGGGAAATGACGGAGGCAGGCCTCGCGAACAGCGGGTTCACCGAGGTCGGCCTGCTCTCCCTTTCAAGCGCAGACCACAGCGAGATCAACGAGATCGCGACGGATCTCGCCGATCGCTACCAGGGCACCAACACCGGGCTGTCTTTGCCGTCGACCAGGGTGGACGCGTTCAACGTGACGCTGGCCAACGAGCTGAGCAGGAACGGGCGCCGTTCCGGACTCACGTTCGCACCCGAGGGCGGTACCGACCGGATCCGCAGGGTGATCAACAAGATGGTCACCGAGGACGATCTGATCTCGACCGTGTCGACCGCTTACGCGAGCGGCTGGCGGCAGGTCAAGTTGTACTTCATGTGCGGCCTGCCTACCGAGACGGACGAGGATGTCCTTGCCATCGCCAGGGTCGCGCACCGAGTCATCGAGGCCGGACGGAAGGCGAGCGGCCGCCGCGACATCAGGTGCACTGTGTCGATCGGCGGGTTCGTGCCCAAGCCACACACACCGTTCCAGTGGGCATCACAGTGCGGTCACGAGACCGTCGACGCTCGGCTGAAGGCCCTGGGAGCGGCCATGCGTGCCGATCGCGGCTATGGCTCATCGATCGGCTTCCGCTACCACGACGGCAAACCGTCGATTGTGGAGGGCCTGCTCTCGCGAGGTGACCGCCGGGTGGCGAAGGTGATCAAGGCCGTCTGGGAGGACGGCGGGCGGTTCGACGGCTGGAGCGAATACTTCTCGTTCGAGCGCTGGGAGACCTGCGCGGCCCGCGCGCTCGCCGACGACGTCATCGACCTGGACTGGTACACCACGCGCGAGCGCGACTACCGCGAGATCTTGCCGTGGGACCACCTGGACGCCGGGCTTGAGCGGGACTGGCTCTGGCAAGACTGGCTGGCCGCCATCGATCCGGCAGGTGCAGCCGAGGTTGATGATTGTCGCTGGACCCCGTGTTTTGAGTGCGGGGTGTGCCCGGCAATGGACACGGAGATTGAGACCGGCCCGACCGGTGCGAGGCTGCTGCCGCTGACCGTGCTGAACCGAACACCCGTCGCCGCCGCATCGGGAGGTGCCGCATCGGGAGGTGCCGCATCGGGAGGTGGCGCCGCCCAGGAGAGTGACGCCTAGTGGCCAAGCCAGCCCCGACGGGGCCGCCACCAGCGCCAACGGTCCAGCGCCTGGCCATCAGGTACGCTAAACGCGGCAGGATGCGTTTCGCGAGCCACAGAGATGTTGCGCGCGCGATCGAGCGCGGGGTACGCAAGGCCGGCCTGCCGGTGGCCTACTCCGCAGGTTTTTCGCCGCATCCGAGGATTTCGTATTCGGGCGGGGCTCCGACGGGTTCAGCGAGCGAGGCTGAGTACCTCGAGCTTGCTGTGACGAGCCAGTGCGAGCCGGGCGACGTTGGTCGACGGCTTAACGCGGCACTGCCGGACGGGATAGACGTGGTCGAGGTAGTCGAGGTAGCCGGCAAGTCCGGCGGGGCGCAGCTAGAGGCCTCCGAGTGGGAGGTCATCTTGCCGGGCACTCCGCCGCCCGCTGCCGCCTCGGCCGTGCGGAAGTTCCTGGCTTCGCCGCGCGTTGAAGTAGAACGTTTGACGAGTAAGGGAACGCGGACGCTGGACGCACGAGCTGCTGTGCTGAGCCTGGACATTGCTACCGGGCCAAGCGTGGCTGACTCAGCGTTCGGCGACCAGGACACCACGAGGCGAGCCCAGGCAGAGCCCGCCGCCGGGTGTGCCATACTTCGAATGATTGTTCGGCAGCTGACACCTGCCGTCCGACCAGATGACATCCTGGCCGCGCTCCGCCAGCTGTCGGCGCTTGAGCCCGCGTCTCCCCCGCTGGTGACCAGGCTCTGGCAAGGGCCGCTCAGCGCGCTGACCGCGGCTCAGATGGGAGCTCAGCCGGGGATGACCACAGCCTGCGACAGCACCGGGCCGGGACGGCCCGACCAGCAGTCAGCAGGCATGGTTCCATCGGTGGTCCCGAGCACTGGACAACCGGAAGCCGCGCCGCACCCGCAGGCCGCGGCTGCCGCCAGCGCGCGTACAGAAGGCTTGCCCGAACCGAGGCCGCAACGGCCGGATCCGGATTCCGGGCACGAAGAACACCTGCCAAGAAGCACAAAAGACAAGGCAATGCAGTTGGACGCGAAGAGCGCCGGGTCGGCGCCAGCAAGCCAGCTGCGTGCGAACGAACAGCTCCTGCGCGGCACGCTCGGTCAGCTCGCTGACCTGCGCGCCCGGGAGCCCTACGGAAGAGATCGCCCGGATGCTCGAAACCGAGCCAACCAATCCACAGTCAGAATCCAATGAGACATCGGAGAACGCTGCTCAGAGCCAGTCTGCCCAGCTTCCCGGTGAAGGCGGGCGGCGTGGGCTATTGCGCCGTGCCAGGCGGAGCGTAAGCAAGCCGGCCACAGCGCCGTCCTTCAGCTCAGGCGCGCAGGAGGCCGGCTCGGACGCCGGTGCCGCGACTCAGCCCCGATCGGGCATGCCCGCCAGCGCCAGCCCGGCCACCAAAAACGTACCTGCGGTGCCTGGCGTGCCCGTCGGTGAGGCCGACCAGACCTCGGGCCGCGGCGCCGGCGGCGGATCGCAGCGGGTGCCTGCCGCGGCGTTTCAGCCGCCGGTCGTCGTGTTCCAGCCGCCTGAGATAGCCAGTCAGCCGGCCGAATCAGGCGAGGCGGAGCAAGACGGCGGCGACGAAGACGGCGCGGGAAGCCGTTCGCGGAGGCGCCGTCGCGGTGGCCGCGGCCGCGGCAAGGGCGCTTCCAGCGACTCCGGCGCGGGCCAGGCTGGCGACGAGCCCGCTGAAGGCAGTGAGGGCACTGCGCAGTCCGGAGGCGGCAAGGCATCAGACAAGCAAACGCAGGGCGCCGCCGACGGCGGCGCCAAGGAAGACGAACGAGCGCGGAACGGAAAGGATGCCGCGGGCGCGCCGGCCGCCGAGGAAAACGGCGAAGGCAGCTCGTCGAGCCGCCGTCGCAGGCGCCGCAGGCAGCGCAGCGGAGCGGTCGACGCGGGCGGTGAGGTTCCCGCTGATGATCCAGCCGACACGGTCGTCCACGTCCGCGAGCCGCGCGCCGTGACCGAGTCGGACGACGTCCGCGCCGTCAAGGGCTCTACCAGGCTTGAGGCCAAGCGGCAGCGTCGGCGCGAAGGCCGCGATACTGGCAGACGCCGCCCGCCTGTCATCACCGAGTCGGAGTTCCTTGCCAGGCGCGAGGCCGTCGAGCGCGTCATGGCCGTGCGTCAGCAAGGCGACAGAACCCAGATCGCCGTCCTCGAGGACGGTGTGCTGGTCGAGCATTACGTGGACAGGGCCACCCAGCAGTCCTACGTCGGCAACGTCTACCTCGGCAAAGTGCAGAACGTCCTGCCCTCGATGGAGGCGGCATTCGTCGACATCGGCAAGGGACGGAACGCCGTCCTGTACGCGGGCGAGGTCAACTTCGACGCGAGCGGACTCGAGGGCGTCGCTAAGCGGATCGAGTCGGCTCTGAAGTCCGGCCAGTCGATCATGGTGCAGGTCACCAAGGATCCGATCGGCCACAAGGGAGCGAGGCTAACCAGCCAGATCAGCCTGCCCGGCCGGTACCTGGTCTATGTGCCAGGGGCCTCCATGACGGGGATCAGCCGGAAGCTGCCGGACACCGAGCGGAACCGCCTCAAGCAAATTCTCAAGAAGGTGGCGCCCGAGGAAGGCGGCATCATCGTCAGGACGGCGGCCGAGGGCGCGTCCGAGGAGGAACTGCAGCACGACGTGACGCGGCTGGTCGCCCAGTGGCAGGCGATCGAGCGCAAGGCCAAGACGGCCAGCGCCCCTGACCTGCTCTACGGCGAGCCTGACCTCACGATCCGCGTGGTCAGGGATATTTTCAACGAGGACTTCACCAAACTCGTCATCGCAAGCGACAACGAGTGGGACCTGGTCGACGATTACGTCAGGTACGTGGCGCCGAACCTCGCCGAGCGCCTCGAGCGCTGGGCCGATGACAAAGACCTGTTCACGGCCTACCGCATCGACGAGCAGCTCACCAAGGCCCTGGACCGCAAGGTCTGGTTGCCCAGCGGCGGATCCCTCGTGATCGACACAACCGAAGCGATGACCGTCATCGACGTCAACACCGGCAAGTTCACCGGCCAGGGCGGCAATCTCGAGCAGACGGTCACCAGGAACAACCTAGAGGCGGCCGAGGAGATTGTGCGCCAGCTGCGGCTCCGCGACATCGGCGGCATCATCGTTATCGACTTCATCGACATGGTGCTGGAGAGCAACCGGGATCTGGTGCTGCGGCGCTTGATCGAGTGCCTGGCCCGAGACCGGACGAAGCATCAGGTGGCCGAGGTGACCTCGCTCGGCCTGGTCCAGATGACCAGGAAGCGGGTCGGGTCCGGGCTGCTCGCCGCGTTCTCCGTCCAGTGCGAGCACTGCAACGGCCGCGGGATTCTCGTCTCTACGGATCTCACCGAGCTGCCACATTCACACGGCCGCAATGGCAACCAGGGCGGAACGCCGAAGCCAGGACCTGCCAAGTCCAGGTCGGCGAGAAGCAAGGCGATCGCCAAGGTTGCGGCCAAGACGATCGAGTCTGAGGCAGCTGCTAGTAGCGCCGCCGACGAGCAATCGGCCGAGAAGCCAAGTTCAGCTCCTGCCAAGGCAAGCGGCGCTGACAGCAAAGATGGAGCTGTCGCGGCTGACGGCACCGCCTCCATGGCCGACCCGGCTGAGCAGCCGGATGCCTCGGTGGAGACTCAGGGCGCCGCTGACGGTGAAGCAGCCGCCAGCAAGGCAGAGTCCGCGCCCCGCCGCCGCCCGCGGCGCTCGGCTCATCGCGAAGCCGGGCCCCCAGACGCGGTGCGCGCGGCCCAGGACACCCCGCCGGAGGATGGCGTGGCCAAAGCGGCTGGACCGAAGAAGGGCGCTGCGGCGGCAACCGACGGAGCCGCTGGCGCTGTGGCGAGCGAATCCCCGGCGGCGGCAACTCCCGCGTCGGCACAGGGGAACGGCGAAGCCGCCACTGGTGAGGCTGAGGGTGCTGCTGCTCCGGCTCAGGTCAGCACTGACGGTCAGGGTCCGGCTGCTGAGAGCGAGACATCGCCATCGGCTACGAGCGAATGAAGGCGCCTAGTCTGATATTCTTTGTGGTCGGCGTGTCTGACTGGGACGCGCACTGTCGGCGGGCCCGGTCGCCTCGACATTCTGACGAGGTCGCGATTAACGCGGCGGGCTGACCCAGGGAGAGAGAGTTCAGTCGTGTACGCGATCGTCCGCTGCGGCGGCAAGCAGAGCAAAGCCTCCGTTGACGACGTCCTGACGGTGGACAAGCTGGCGGGTGAGGTCGGTTCCACCGTGACTCTGCCTGCCGTGCTCATCGTCGACGGCAAGAAGGTGATCACCGACAGAGCCGAACTAGGCGGCTACGAGGTCACCGCCGAGATCCTCGGTCCGGCAAGCGGCCCGAAGATCAACATGATCCACTACAAGAACAAGACCGGCTACCGGCGTCGCCAGGGTCATCGCCAGAAGTACACGCAGGTGAAGATCACTGACATCGGTAGCGACAAGGCCAGTTCGGCCAAGGCGAGCTCCGCCAAGAAGAAGGCCTGAGAGGTAACGCTGCAATGGCACACAAGAAGGGCGCCTCGTCCAGCAGGAACGGACGTGATTCGAACGCCCAGCGCCTTGGCGTGAAGCGGTTCGGCGGCCAGGTCGTCAACGCCGGCGAGATCCTGGTCCGCCAGCGCGGCACGCACTTCCACCCGGGCATCGGCGTCGGCCGCGGCGGCGATGACACCTTGTTCGCGCTTGTCTCCGGCCGGGTTGAGTTCGGCTCCAGGCGCGGCCGCCGCGCGGTCAGCGTGATCCCGGTTGCAGAAGCCGTGGCTGCCCAGACCGCGACCGCAGAGGCCAGCTAGCCAGCACTAGGCCTTCCGGGCTGCGTGCGCCGTCCGGCCAGACGCGACGTCGAACCAATGCGATGGGCCATCACTGTCGTCAGAACAGTGGTGGCCCATTTCTCATGACGGTCCATCTGGGGCGGGCGGGACTGTCATAGAAGGGGGTTAGCGGTGGCGGAATTCGCCGACCGGGCCGAGGTCCGTGTTCAGGCGGGAAGTGGCGGCCACGGTTGCGCCTCGATTCACCGGGAGAAGTTCAAGCCGCTCGGCGGGCCCGACGGCGGCAATGGCGGACGCGGCGGCGACGTCATCTTCCGTGTCGATCCTGGCACGGCGACGCTGCTGGACTTCCACCGACGCCCGCTGCGCCGGGCCGGCAACGGTAAGCCAGGAGCCGGTTCGAACCGCAGCGGTGCCGACGGCGGCGACCTGATCGTCAGCGTGCCGGACGGAACAGTGGTGAAGAGCGCGGATGGCGAAGTCCTGGTCGACCTGATTGGCACAGGGACGGAGTACGTCGCTGCCGAGGGCGGGCATGGCGGACTCGGAAACGCTGCGCTCGCCTCGACCAAGCGCAAGGCGCCGGGGTTCGCGCTGCGCGGCGAGCCCGGAGACAAGAAGGACCTGACACTCGAACTGAAGACCATCGCGGATGCCGGGCTCGTCGGGTTCCCGAACGCCGGCAAGTCCTCATTGATTGCGGCGATGTCGGCGGCCCGCCCGACGATCGCGAACTACCCGTTTACCACGCTGACCCCGCATCTGGGTGTCATCGAAGCCGGCGATACCCAGTTCGTGGCGGCCGACGTGCCCGGGCTGATTCCCGGGGCCAGCCAGGGCAAGGGCCTGGGCCTGGACTTCCTCCGGCATGTCGAGCGCTGCTCGGTGCTGGTTCACGTGATCGATTGCGCCACGCAGGAGCCTGGCCGGGATCCTGTCACCGACCTCGACGTGATCGAGTCTGAGCTCACGGCCTATGACGAGCTGACCGATGCCAGGCTGGCCGAGCGGCCCCAGGTTGTCGTGCTGAACAAGATCGACGTACCGGAGGCACGCGACCTCGCGGAGATCGTCATGCCCGACTTGCAGGCCAGGGACCTGGACATCTACCAGGTCTCCGCCGCTTCTGGCGAGGGATTGCGGGAGCTCGCGTTCGCGCTGGCGGCGATCGTCGCGCAGACACGCCGGTCGGCACCGCAGGCGCCGCCGACCAGGCTCGTGATCCGGCCTGAACCGGTGGCCGGGCCGGACTTCGAGCTGGTCAGGGTCGGCGAGAACGCCTTCCGGGTCCGCGGCGCGAAGCCGCGCAGGTGGATCCAGCAGACCGACTTCAGCAACGACGAGGCGGTCGGATATCTGGCCGACAGGCTCGCCAGGCTGGGGATCGAAGAGGCGCTTGCGGAGGCCGGCGCCGAGCCAGGCGCCGAGGTCCTGATCGGCGAAGAGGACAATTCGGTGGTATTTGACTGGGATCCGAAACAGCACGCAGAAGCCGGCTTCGGCCCGCGCGGCACCGATCCTCGCCTCGAGCGCTAACTACGAGCCGCCGTCGCCGTTGCGACCACATTGCGCACGCCTTGACCGGGAATGATCGCCGCCAAATGCGGCGTCAAGCGGTTGCCACTAAGCGACTAAACTGTATGGGCACTTTTCGCGGCGAAGGGAAACGCGCTTGTCGGGCGAGGACCGTACAGAAATAGAGCGGGATAGCGAGCAGGCGTACATCACGGGACTTTACGAACGACTTGATGAGCTGAGGCAGCGGGCGTCGGACCGCCTGGCCGGGACGTTGCGGCAAGTTGGCGGCACTCCGGCGGCGCGGCACGAGCGCGAAACGCTCAGCATCATGTACGGGCAGCAGCTTTCGCAGCTTGACGCCGCGGAGAACGGCCTGTGCTTTGGCAGGCTCGAGTTCAACGACGGCACCAAGAGCTACATCGGCCGCCTGGGCATGCACGCGGACAACGACAGCTATGACCAGCTGCTGATGGACTGGCGCGCCGACGCGGCGCGGCCGTTCTACCTGGCTACCGCCGCTTCACCCGGAGATGTCCGGGTTCGGCGTCATATCAAGACGAGGTCCAGGACCGTGCAGCGCCTGGACGACGAAGTGCTCGACCTGGCGACAGCGGACCCGAGCAAGCACGAAGGGCTGACCGGCGAGTCGGCACTCCTCGCAGCGCTGAACACGGGCCGGACCGGGCGGATGCGCGACATCGTCGAGACGATCCAGGCCGAGCAGGACTGCATCATCAGGGCGGGCATGTCCGGGATCCTGGTCGTCCAGGGCGGTCCTGGCACCGGCAAGACCGCCGTGGCCCTGCACCGGGCCGCTTACCTGCTGTACACCTACCGGCGTCAGCTCGAGAAGCGCGGGGTGCTCGTGATCGGGCCTAACGCTACGTTCCTGCGCTATATCGGCCAGGTGCTGCCATCGCTGGGCGAGACGAGCGTGCTGCTTGCGACCATTGGCGACCTGATGCCCGGGATCGAGGCGACCGGCTCTGAACCCGCAGAGGTCGCGCAGATCAAGGGCAGGCCCGGCATGGCAAAGGTCGTTGCCGCCGCGGTCCGGGACCGCCAGCGCGTACCGCATGAGGGCCTGGAGATGAGCTTCGACAAGGTCAGGTACCGGCTCAGCAGGCAAGCACTGGCTCGGGCAAGAGAGCGAGCGCGCCGGTCGCGGCGCGCGCACAACCAGGCCAGGCAGGTCTTCGTCCGGGATGCACTGGACGAGCTCGCGCGGGTGGTCGCCGGGCGGCTCGGGGCTGACCCGCTGGGCGGCGGGAACCTGATGGGGCGGACCGACATCGAGGACCTGCGGGATGAGCTACGCGATGACGCTGAGATCCGGGCGGCCATCGGCCGCCTCTGGCCGGTGCTTACGCCGCAACAGCTCATCGGCAACCTGTTCGCGTCGCGTCGGCTGCTGGCCGCGGCTGGCCGCGGCCTAACCGGGGATGAACGCGAGCTTTTGCACCGGCAAGCCGGATCGCCGTGGACACCGGCTGACGTCCCCTTGCTCGACGAGGCTGCGGAACTGCTCGGCGAGGACGACAGGGCCGCCAAGGCGTCGGCCCGGCAGCGGCGCGATGAGGAGGAGGCGTACGCCCAGGGTGTGCTGGAGATCATCGGCCGGGATGAGGAGGATGACCCGGAGATCCTGATGGGCGCCGACATGCTCGATGCGGCAAGGCTCGCGGCTCGATTTGAGAACTACAGCTACCTCACCCCGGCTGAGCGGGCCGCGGGCGACAGGACCTGGGCATTCGGGCACGTGATCGTCGATGAGGCGCAGGAGCTCTCGCCGATGGCGTGGCGGATGGTGATGCGCCGGTGCCCGGCCAAGTCAATGACGATAGTCGGAGACGTGGCGCAGACCGGGGATGTCGCCGGGACGGCTTCGTGGGCCGACGCGCTCGGACCGTTCGTGGGTGATCGGTGGCGGCTGGCGCCGCTGACCGTCAACTACCGCACGCCCGCCGAGATCATGAACGTGGCCGCTGACGTTCTCGCGCAGATTAATCCTGAGGCGACACCGCCCCGCTCGGTCAGGGAGTCCGGCGCCGTGCCCTGGCGGCTGCGGGTGGCCGACGACGCTGACCTCGCGCGGGTCGCTGCGGAGGCGGCGGCCGGGCTGGCAGCGCAGGCAGGGGAGGGGACGCTGGCAGTGATCGTCCCTGAGGGCAGGCTCACCGAGATCGGCGCCGCGGTGCGCAAGGCGGTGCCTGACGCGGGCGTTGGGGACGCCCAGGACGGCGGGCCCGACCTGGAGCGGCCCGTGGTCGTGCTAACCGTGCGGCAGGCGAAGGGACTGGAGTTCGACACCGTGCTGGTCAGCGATCCCGGCATGATCCTGGCCGAATCCCCGCGCGGGCTAGGCGATCTCTATGTCGCGCTCACCAGGGCGACACAGCGCGCCGGCGTCATTTACACCGGGCATCCGATACCGGTGCTGGCCGGGCTCGCCGAGGTGGACGGCCTTGCCGAAGGCCTCGGCCTCAGCGCCGGGCGAAGCATCGTCCCCGCTACCGAGGTGGCGTAACTCGCGGTGCGCGGATAATTCGCTGGCCATCGGCATGGCCACCGGCTTAGGTTGTGCCCGGAGCCGGACTCCGGCTGGGCACGCCTGCGGGCGTGCCTCGAAATCGATCTGAGGGAGCGACCATGGTTATGGTCATGGTCTTCCGTGCCCGCGCAGCGCTCGCACGGGGCGGCCAGCCGGCGGAACCGCTCGCGGGACCGCGCGCGATCCTGGCCGTCGCAGAATCCGGCTGGTACGCACTTCCTCACTGATCGCACGCTGATCGACCAGCTGGTCAGCGGCAGCGGAGCTGGTATCGGTGACCTGGTGTTCGATCTTGGCGCCGGGTACGGCGCCCTCACCGCGCCGCTGGTCCGTACCGGCGCCAGGGTCATCGCGATCGAGCTCGATCCCAGGCTGGCCGAGCGTCTCAGGCGCAGGTTCGGCGGTGAGCCGCACGTCGGAGTCGTTGAGGCGGACCTGCGCCAGGTGCCGCTGCCGCGCCGCCCGTTCCGCGTGGTCGCAAGCCCGCCGTTCGCCCTCACCACCTTGCTCTGCAGGCGGCTGCTTGGCGACAGGCACGTTCAGCTCAGCGGCGCGGAGCTGGTCCTTGAGTGGGGCGCAGCGAAATGGCTGGCGAACCCCGAGCCGCGCGACCGGGAGACGGCGAGCTGGGCAGCCAGGTACGAGATGCGGATCGTGCGGCGGGTGCCAGCGGCGAGCTTCTCCCCGTCGCCCAGCTCCGATGCGGCCTACTTGCGCATCAGGCGTCGCCGCTAGCTCACCTGCCGATCGAGTCCAGCGCGGTGGCGAAGGCCTGCTGCCACTGGGCGTATGACCTGGTCGGGCTCGCGGCGGGCGGCTTCAACGCGTCGAGCGCGGCCAGCGCGGATCGCACCACGTCGGCCGGGCGACCCGAGGTGACGGCGGCATCGCCGAGCTCGAGCTCGTGCTGAAGGTTGTCGCGGCCGTGGCCCTGGATCACGTCGAGCAGCAGCAGCGGCCGCCCGACCGTGCGCGCCTCTGTGCAGGTGTCGCCCGAACTCGTGATCACCAGGTCGCTCGCTGCCATCAGTTCCGGCACCCGATCGGTGTAGCCGATCGGACGTACCCGCGGCTGTCGCCGGGATGCCGCTTGCAGCTTGTGCTCAAGCCCGGCGTTCTGCCCGGCGACGGCCAGAACATGGACGCAGGCATTACCGAGTGCCTCGGCGGCCTCGGCGACCGGACCGATGCCCCACGCGCCGCTCATCAGCAGCACGCACCGTTCATGCTCGGGAATGCCGAGGCGCCTGCGCGCCCGCTCCCTCGTGGGCGGATCGTAGAACGCCGCGCGCAGCGGCGGCGGCACGACGAGGACCCTGGCATCTGGCTCGAACCTGCGCACGGCGCGCTCAGCGACGTCGGAGGTGACCAGATACAGGGCGACGTTGGGGTGCACCCAGAGCCGGTGCGGCGTGGCGTCAGTGCAGAAGACGACGTGGCTCATCGACGGATATGAAGGCGCCAGGTGGCTCACCGCTGAACCGCCCGTCGCGAACACCGACAGCGCCAGGTCCACCGGGTTGGCGTCGAGCAGGGCGCGCAGCCGTGGCTCGATCTGCCGCCGCGCGGCCGCGTCCGTCAGTGCCGCGACCTTTCCGCCCGTCCGCAGCGCCGAAAAGTGGAAGGCGTCAAATACGCCAGGCACGGCGAGCATTGAGCGGAACACGGCCGTGCCCATCGATCCGCCGCCGCGGCCGAGCAGCCGCATCAAATCCAGCGTCCTGGTCGACCAGCCCTCGGCCTCAAGCGCAGCAGAGCACGCGTCGGCGATCATGTCGTGACCCTTGCCGATCGAACCGGACAAGAGCAGTGCCCGCTGCCCGCTCGGGTAGGAATGCCAGGTCACCGGCCACCTCGCTGATAGCTGCGCCAGGCCAGGTACCTGCGGATGCCTTCGGTGAGCGGAGTGCTCGGCGACCAGCTCAGGATGTCCTTGGCGCGCTGATTGGAGTTGCTGACGCCTTCGTAGTCAGCGGCCCTGCCATCGGTATGACGGATCGGAACCTGCCGCACCTGGTGCTGTACAGCCTCGGCGATTTCGTTGACCGAGACCGATGTGTCGCCCTCGAGCGCGATCGTCTGGTTCACGGCCGCCGGCGTCAGCGCCCGGACGTGGGCTTCGGCGAGATCCTCGACATAGACGAAATTCCGCTGCTGCTCACCGGTCCCCGCGATCATGATCGGCTCCCCGTCCTGCGCAGCCTGAACGAACTTCGCGATGACCAGCGCCTCGCGCATCCGCGGGCCGTACGGGACGCCGAGGCGAAGGATCGTGAATTCCTGGTCATACATCTCCAGGTAGCTGCGCATGACCATCTCGGCGGCCAGCTTGGTTGACACGTAGAGGTGGCCGGACCTGGCGAGATCCACCGGCGCGTCCTCGGTCCGCTCGCCGGTCCCGGCGGTCGCGCCGTATACCCAGACCGTGCTGGCCAGCAGGACACGGCCGCACCGGCGGCGGCGCGCGGCGTCGAGCACCCGGGCGGCGCCCTCCACGTCGAGCCGGACCGCCGACACCGGATCCGCGGCGACCTCGTTGACGTCGGCTACTCCGGCCAGATGGAACACGGCGTCGCACCCTTTGAGCGCGTCGCGGAGCACCGTCTCGTCGAATATGTCGGCGATGACGTAACTGGCCTCGGGGTTCAGCCAGCGCTTCTGCTTGTCGACCACGATGACTTCGTGGCCGGCGGCGACCAGATGATCGACAACGTGGGAGCCGATGAACCCGCAGCCGCCCGTTACCGCGGTGCGCACGCGGGCTCCCCGTAGCCGGCCAGCGCATCGGCCGACACTTTAGCGATGGCCTCGAGTACCTGGTCGACCTCGTCGTCACGCATGTCGGAATGCACGGGCAGGCAAACATGGCGCCGGCACACGTCCTCGGCGGTCGGCAGGCTCCGGCCCGAGGCGTACTCGGCGAGCACGGGTTGCAAGTGCAGCGGCAGGTCGTAGACCTCTGGTGCCAGGTGGACATCGTGCCGGTCGGCGAGCATTTCCTTGAACCACGTACGGTCGACGCCAGGTGGCAGCAGCGCGATGAACGCGGAGAAGTTGCTCATGCAGCCGGCTGGTTCCTCCAGTGGCTCAAGGACCCCGATGCTGGCAAGGCCGGCTGCGTACCTGGCCGCCACGGCGCGCCTCCTGGCAATGAACTCGCCGAGCCTGCGCAGGTGCACCAGGCCAGTGACGGCGCTGAGTTCATCCATCCGCCACGCGTAACCGGGCCTGACGTGCTGGTTGATGACGAATGTGGCCTTGCCCTGGTCCCGGTAGATCCTGGCCTCCCGCTCCAGGTCGGCCGACCTGGTCACGATCATGCCTCCTTCGCCGCTCGTGACCAGATTCGTCGGATAGAACGAAAACGCCGCGGCGGCTCCGAAGGAGCCCGCAAACCTTCCTCCGAAACTTGACCCATGGGCAAGTGAGGCGTCTTCGATCAGGCAGACGTCATTGATCTGGCACTGCCGTCGCAGGTCGTCGACGGCCGGGGTGATCAGCCCTGCGATGTGGGCGAGCACGGTGGCGGCCGTGTTCGGGGTCTGTGCGGTCGCGAGGGTGCGAGGGCTCAGCGCGAAGGTGTCCTTGTCGATGTCGGCGAAGACTGGCCGCGCGCCGGCGCTGATGACCGCTGCCGCCGTGGCGTAGAACGCGTTGGCTGGAACGATGACGTCGCGGCCCGTCACGCCGACGGCGCGCAGCGCGATCTCCAGTGCCGATGTCCCGCTGGACACGGCGATCGCCCTCAGCGGTGTGACCGCCGGACTCGCGGTGCTGCCCGCCGGTTGCTCCGGTACGGGTGCCACCCCGTGACGCGCACCGCCGGCGGGCCTGGGCGTGTTTTCGTGGGCCGCGGCGAAGGCGCTCTCGAATTTCTCGTTGTACGGTCCCAAAGTGAGCGCGCCAGTGGCCAGAATTCCTGATATCGCCGCTGCTATCTCGGCTCTGTCTGGTTCGGGAAACACTATGCGCGCGGCCTGAACTCCCACTGACGCCCCCGTCCGTCGAACCCCGTTATCCAGGTGCTTCTGGTTAGAGTTCCCGCTCGCTCACGTCGCAGATCCTGGACATGACATGATTGCAGTAATGGATCAGCCGCTGTATACCGACATCAGCAGGCGCCCAATTGGATATACCTTGAGGAACCTTGCCATCGGTGTCCATTAATGTGCTGGAAAGGCCGTGTCTGACAAGACAAGCCGGGCGTCAATTGCCCGATCAAACACAACTCTTGCATCCGATAGCCGGTCAAGCTGGATGCTCGCCGGCCGGGCTCTCGCGGCTGCGGGCGGGCTCGCCATCGCGCACGCCGGTCCGGGGATCACCGCGCTGCGCTCGGTGCGCATGTCGCTGTTTCCGCTGCTGTCCGGCAAGGCAATCTCCGACCACGTGGCGCTGACATTCGACGATGGTCCCGATCTCGAAGCAACCCCGCTGTTCCTGAAGTTGCTCAGGGAGCGCGGCCTCCGCGCGACCTTCTTCTTGCTCGGTTCCCAGGTATCGAAGGCGCCACGCCTCGCTGCCGACATCGCCGACGACGGTCACGAGATCGGAGTGCACGGCTGGCGACACCGTTACCTGCCGTTGCGCGGGCCTATGGCCACGCATGACGATCTCGTCGCCGCTAAGGAGATCATCACCGCGACCGCTGGGGTTAATCCGTGGCTGTTCCGGCCGCCCTACGGGGTGCTCAGCACCGCGGCCCTGATCTCAGCACGCCGGCTCGGGTTGACGCCAGCGCTCTGGAGCGCCTGGGGCCGCGAATGGACACCCGGTGCGACGCCAGCATCGGTGCACGAGACGCTGTCAGGCGGCCTGGAAGGCGGGGCCACAGTACTCCTGCACGACTCGGACTGCACGGCGCCTGCCGGGTCCTGGCGTGCGGCTCTCGGCGCTCTGCCGCTGTTGCTCGACGAGTGCGAGCGGCAGGGTCTGCGGGTCGGACCGCTCGGTGAGCACGGGCTGCACTGGCGCCAGCCGGTCCGGTTCGGCCTCTGAGGAGCGGGGCGCGAGCTACCCGGCCGCCATGGCGGTCGCTGCGGCCACGATCCTTGCCAGCCGGCGGCTGTGCGCGCCGCGCCAGTACACACGCCCGCACTCGGCGCACCGGGAGAACTCCTGGTAGGTCCGCCTCGTGCCCGGCAGCAACTGCGCGGCGACCTCCTCCTTTGGTGCGGGGCGAAGTTTGCCGTTGCACACCATGCACCGCGTCCACGGCTCTAGCGCCGGCCCGAACCGGTCGATCACATCACTCAGCTGCTCGTCAGCGCGGTCGCCGCGGACGTACGCCCCGAGCCAGAGCCTCCTGCGCCTGAGCAGCCCGCGGTCCTTGGTCAGCAGCACCCGCCGCCCGGAATTGGCGAGCTCGATGAGTGTGTCGTCATCGAGGTCGTTGGAGTAAGCCGTGTCGAGGCCAACGAGCCGCATCCGCCGCGCCAGCGCGCCGAGGTGGACATCCAGCAGGAACCTCGGCTCGGGCAGTGACTGCGGTCGGCTGATCGCCCCGACCCGGATCCGATCGCCGGAACCGGGCTGGTGCGACGGTTGCACCGGTGTTCCGTTCACGAGAAGCGATCCGACCTCGGGCAACGGGACTCCAGCCGCCTCGACAACGTGCCCGATTGTGGACGTTCCGTCGGCGCGGACTCGGACGATTCCTCCGCAACCGGGCTCGGCCGACTGGTCGCGCGGCGCCAGGAACAGCCCGAGCTCTGGCCCGAACTCGAGCTCCAGCGGCCGGTCAGGCGACGACGCCATGCCTACCAGCATGCCAACCAGTCGCAGGACCGGCGAGTCGTCCGGCCGGACTTCTGGCGGCGTGCTGCAATGCGATATATCGTGCTGGTGTGAATAGCCCGTCACTGAGCCCGGACGAGATCCGCGCCGCCGCCGAGACCCACCGTGACCTAGGCCCCGAGTATCAGTCGGCCGTCATCGAGTCGTTCCTCGACCGGGTCGGCAGGGAGATCGACGCGCGCGTGGACGCCCGCCTGGCCGCTGCTCAGGTGCCACAAAAGCCTGCCAAGCAGCCTCGCGACTACTCACCGTTGCCGCTGGCCATCGTGTCAATTGTGTTCGGCATCCCGCTGACCGCGATCGTCGTCGCGGCGGGCAACAATCCGCCCGGACTCGCCGGGGTCCTTGTGATCTGGATCGCGATCGCCGTCATCAACGTCGCCTACGCGCGGCGCGGCTGATCGCACGCAAGCACATGCTCAAGGCATGACGGACCGCCGCGCCCGGAACTAACGCACCGCTAGTCGTTCGGGTCTGAGTCTCCGTCGTCCCTGCGGTTGCCGAACCTGTTCATCAGACGCTCCCCGGCGCCGACCGCCGAACCGGCCATGCCGCGGACGGCGCCGATCAGAGGGTCGGCCGAGCGATTCCACGACTCCTGGTACGACTTGGCCGCCGACCTGAACTCGTCGCCGACCGAGGTGTCACTGTCGGAGTCGCGACGTGGATAGTTCCCCGCCAGGATGTCGCGGTACTCGCCCTCGGCGGCCCACCGGTCCAGCTCGGCGAAGCGCACGACCGCGAAGGGGTGCGTCGTGCCTTGCAGCTGCAGCAGCTTGATCAGGCCCTCGCGGACGTCGGGGACGGCGTCGTACTCACGGGCCTGCTCGAGGAACGCGTCGTGGCTGAGCTCGGCGAGCTGCGGCCCGCCGGCGGTCTTCATCAGCGCGCGCCGGGCGGCGGCCACGTCCTGGCCGGCCAGCAGGCCAGCCCGGTCGCAGGAGAGCTCGGACTTGCGGTACCACTCCTCCAGACCCCAGATGACGGCCTTGAGGCCGATCCAGGCGAACGGCACGAGCGCCAGCCGCGCGGCCAGGTTCACCAGGTGATAGAGCATCGTGCGGTAGACCGAGTGCCCGGACAGCACGTGCCCGAGCTCATGCCCGATGACGAACCGGCTCTCCTCGGCGTCCATGAGGTCGACCAGGCCGGTCGTGATCACGATGAACGGCTTGTCGGTGCCCAGCGCCATCGCGTTGACTAGCGGATTCTGGCTGATGAACAGCTCCGGGACGTTCGGCATGTCGAGCACGTATGCCCCGTCCAGCAGCATCTGGTAGAGCTGCGGGAACTGCTGCTCGGAGGCGCGGACCGAGCTGGCCAGGAACATCAGCCGCAGGCTCCGGTCGCTGAATAGGCCCGCGAGGTTGCGCAGGATCACGTCGAAGCCGGTCAGCTTGCGCAGGGCGACCAGCGCGGAACGGTCCGCAGGGTGCTCGTACGCGCGGGAGCTGATGTCGGGCAGACGAACGCGGGAGCGATCGGGCACAGTGTTCATGCCGTCATGCTATGCGTCACAAGGAAGGCCGACACCCATGCTGGCAATGCGATTTGATAATGATTCGTCGCTGCCGATGTTCGAGCCTGAAGCTGAGGCGCTGCCGGCCGAGGAACTTTCCGCCCTGCAGATTCGCCGTCTGCGCGGGCTGATCGACAGGCTTCTGGCCGCAGACGGCCTGCAGGCGACCCGCCTGCGAGAGGCGGGAGTGGCCGCCGGAGCCGATGTCGGCCTCGATGACCTGCCCAGGCTGCCGACGACTGCGAAGCAGGATCTGTGGGACACCTATCCCTTCGGCCTGCTCGCCGTTCCGCGCGACCAAGTGGTCGCCGTTCACGGCTCGAGCGGGACCGGCGGCCGGCCCACCCTTGTCGCCTATACCAAGGGTGACATCGCGCTGTGGTCCAGGATGTGCGCGCGGGCGCTGGCAGCGGCTGGCGCAGGCCCTGGGACGATCGTGCACAACGCCTACGGGTACGGGCTGTTTACCGGAGGGCTCGGGATTCACCAGGGCGCGATCGAGCTCGGCGCGACCGTGGTTCCCGTCTCGGGCGGGATGACCGCGCGCCAGGTGACGCTCATTGCCGACCTGCAGCCGCAGATCCTGACCTGCACGCCGTCGTACGCGATCCGGCTGGGGGAGGCACTGGCCGAGGCCGGGCTAACGAAGGAGAACGGGCTGTCCCTCCAGGCAGGCGTGTTCGGCGCGGAGCCGTGGACCCAGGAAATGCGCTCCAGGCTGAACGAATTGCTCGGGATTACTGCCCTCGACATCTATGGCCTGTCCGAGGTCATAGGCCCTGGCGTGGCGTCGGAGTGCATCGTGGCCGCCGACGGCCTGCACGTGAACGAGGATCACTTCCTAGTCGAGGCGCTCGACCCGGTCACTGGCGAGCCGGTGCCGGAAGGGACACCGGGCGAGCTGACGTTCACGACCGTCACCAAGGAGGCGTTGCCGCTGCTGCGCTACCGGACCGGCGACATCGCGGCGCTCCTCTCGGACCCGTGCCCGTGCGGCCGGACGCTGGTGCGGATGTCGAAGGTCATGGGGCGCAAAGACGACATGCTCGTGATCAGGGGCGTCAACGTCTACCCGAGCGAGATTGAGCGGGTCTTGCTCGGCGAGCCCGCGGTGGCGCCTGACTACCTGCTCGTCGTGGACGAACGCGGCGACGGCCGCGACCTGATCGCATGTTGTGAGCGGAGAACAGGGCGCCCGGCGGACTCGCCGTCCGACGATCAGCTCCGCGGCGCCCTGGAACACGATCTCCGCGAGACCCTGGGCCTGCGGGTCGCGGTCGCGATCGTGCCGCCCGGTACGGTGCCGCGGACCGAGATCGGCAAGGCAATACGGGTCAGCCGATGGTCATCCGGCGAGCCGCCCGTTCCCGGTCTGGAAGTCTGAGCCCGGCTCGCGAGCAGATCCGGGCGATCATGGCCTTTCGGCCCGACGCTACAGTCTGTGCATGACGGTTGGGTCGGCAAAAAGGATCGGGGTTCTCGGCGGGACCTTCGATCCCATTCACAACGGGCACCTCGTGGCTGCCAGCGAGGTTGCGCACGCGCTCGACCTCCAGGAGGTCATCTTCGTGCCGACCGGCCAGCCATGGCAGAAGGAGGACAGGCACCTCTCGCCGTCGGAGGACCGGTACCTCATGACGGTGATCGCGACCGCGTTCGATCCGCTGCTCACGGTCAGCCGCGTGGACATCGACCGCGAGGGCGAGACCTACACCGTGGAAACGCTGGCCGACCTGCAGGCCGCGCGAGGGCCGGGCGCTGAGTTCTTCTTTATCATCGGGGCGGACGCCTTGGCCAGCATCAAGTCCTGGCACAACACCGAGAACCTGTTCAGCATGGCGCACTTTGTCGGCTGCACCAGGCCAGGTCACCCGATCGACAAGGCCGACCTCCCGGAGGAGGGCGACTTCACGCTGATCGACCTGCCCGCCCTGGAGATCTCATCGACCGCGTGCCGGGAACGAGTGCGGACGGGGCGGCCCATCAGGTACCTCGTGCCTGACGGTGTCATCGAGTACATTGCCAAGCGCGGGTTGTACCGGGATTAGACGGGTTCGTCGCCTGTCGCTCCGGATGCGATGTCGGCGGGAGGCTGGCTTGCGGCTCGAGAGCGTTGCCAAGCGATATGGCATCCGCAGCCCGTGGGTCGTACGCGACGTCAGCTTGGAGATCCGGCCCGGCAGCCTTGTTCGGTTCGAGGGCAGGAACGGAAGCGGCAAGTCGACGATCTTGCGCGTCATCGCCGGGGTCTGTGAGCCTAGTCGTGGTGGCGTGGCGGACCGGCCGGTGACTGGTTACGTACCCGAGCGGTTCCCGCCAGCGCTGCCATTTCCGGCTCGGGACTATTTGTCGCATATTGGCCGGGTGCACGGGCTGACCGGCGAGGGTCTGGAATCGAGGATCGAGTCCTGTCTGCAACGGCTCGGCGGGCGCGAGTTGGGGCAGGTCCCGTTGCGCCATATGTCGAAAGGCATGTGTCAGAAGGTGGCCGTCGCTCAGGCGCTGCTGCCCGGCAAGGGGCTTCTGGTCCTCGATGAGGCGTGGACGGGTCTCGATGTGGCGGCCAAGGCCGCGCTGGACGGGCACTGTTGCCGAGCGGCTGGCCGATGGTGGGTCGGTGGCGTATGTCGATCATGAGCCCGGCCGGCTAGCGCACCTGGATGCCGAACGCTGGCGACTCGACGGCAGCCGAGCGACGCGGATGACAGAGCCCGGCACTCCCGTGCCTGTAATGGCCGGATCCGGCCAGGAGGCGGACTCGGGGCCGGTGGTCGTGATCGAGGTTGGTGGCCGCTTGCCGGACGGCGCGGCGGAGCTACCTGGCGTTCTCTCGGTGCGGCGGGATGGCGAGGCTCAGGTCGTGCGTGTGCAAGCGGCGGACGCCGACGATGTGCTGCGCGGCCTTCTGGCCGGCGGCAACGAGGTGCGGATCGTGCGGGTCGATCGAGAGCGCGCTGGCTCGGAGGGCGCTTCGTGATCGCGTTGGGCAGGTATCAGCTGTCGCTGCTGCTCAGGTCGTACCGGTGGATACCGCCAACTGTCCTGTTCGGGCTTGGCGTGATCGGGCTTGGCGGCGGTGCGATGCCGCGCGGCGCTGGGCTGAGCGAGGGACTGGCCTGGTCTGCACTGATGCTTGTCCCGGTGCAGGCGTGGCTGACCAGGTCAATGCTGACCGCCGAGCCGCCGGCCGCGCGTGGCTGCGTGGCTGCGGCTGGCGGACCGCGCCGGGCCCAGCTGGCGGCCTTGATCGCCCCGGCCATCTTCGGTGCGGCGCTCGGGCTGCTCGGAGTCCTCTGGGAACTCGCCAGCCTCGGCGTGCCGAGGTCGAAGCTGTCTAACACGATCGACGTCGGCGCCCGGGCTGGGGCGATCGGGGGCGGCTTGGCCGCCGCGCTGACCTGCCTGCTTGTCGGTTCGGCGGTCGCCGCTCTGCTGAATCCTCCTGTCGTCCGCCGGCCCGCCGCGGCCATGCTCGCCACGACCGGCGCTGTGGTGCTGGCGCTGGCGTGGAACGGATCGCCGGCCAACGCGGCCGTCCGCGGCGTCGGTTACGGCGGAGAGGAGCACACCTGGCCGGCCGGTGTCGCATTGATGTCGGCTGTCGCACTCGTGGCCGTTGCCTGGGTGATATCGGTACAAGTCGCCGCGCGGCGCGACGGCTGACGTTCGGCAATGTCAGCCGGGCGGGATACCCTGAACATGCCGCTGTGGCGTTCAGTACCGGGTCGGGAGACCTGGTGGTCCGGGAGGTCGCAGCTTCAGCCAAGGAGGACACGCAGCACACGTGACTGCCACTGAACGGGCCATCGAGCTCATCAGGATCGCGGCGACCGCCGCGGCCGAGAAACTAGCCACAGACATCATTGCTTACGACGTCAGCGACCAGCTGGTCATCACTGACGCGTTCCTCCTCTGCTCGGCGTCAAACGACCGGCAGGTGCGGTCGGTTATCGAGGAGATCGAGGAGAAGCTCGCCAAGGCTGGCGCCAAGCCGGTGCGGCGCGAAGGCGAGCGCGAGGGCCGCTGGGTGCTGCTGGACTACCTTGACGTGGTCATCCATGTTCAGCATGCCGAAGAGCGTGTGTTCTACGCGCTTGAACGGCTGTGGAAGGACTGCCCGCAGATCGAGCTGCCGGAGACCGTCACCGCAGGCCGTTCCGTCCGGGACCGGCACTGAGCGCCGGGGAGCCGCCCGCGACCGATCAAGCGGGCCAGCCGGCCGATTCTGGTCCGGTGATGCCCGTTGTGGCCGTGCCAGACGGCGGCGTTGAGCGATCGGGTTCTACGGGAAGCAGGCCGGACTTCGGCGGCAGGCTGAAACTCCTCCGTCTTGTACTGTGGCGCCACGGCCAGACGACCTATAACGCGGAGCACAGGTTCCAGGGGCAGCTCGATGTGCCGCTGAACGGGGTCGGCCGGGCCCAGGCGCAGCGTGCGGCGGGGCACCTGGCCACGCTCTCTCCGGCACAGATCTGGTCGTCCGACCTGATCCGCGCCAGCGCGACCGCCGGTTACCTGGCAGAGCTGACCGGGCTTGAGGTTCGCCTGGACAAGGACTTGCGCGAGCGTCACGGCGGGGCGTGGGAGGGCCTGACTACCGAGGAGATCAGGGAGCGTTACCCCGACGACCTCGCGGCGTGGCAGCCGCCAGGCGGCGAAACGTCGGAGTATGTCGCGGAACGGACCGCCGCCGCTCTCACCAGGATCGCGGACCAGTCAGAACCAGGTTCCCTGGTCGTAGTCGTCGGCCATGGCGCGTCCCTGACGTGGGGAATGTCGCGACTGCTCGGCCTGGATGACAGGGTGACCGGCGGCATGGGCAACTGCTGCTGGTCGGTGGTGTCGCGCAGGGTCGACGGCGGACGCTGGCGGCTGCTGGAGTTCAACGTCGGTGCGCTGCCGGAACCGGTCGAGGTCGCCGAGCTCGGCGACGACGTCTGACGTCGGTCGCAGTCGGCCGGCGGCCAGCTATGCCGGGATGGAGATGCGCTAGTTTCTTGTACACTGGCGTGGCGCTGCGGCACGTTACATTTTGCGGCCGAGTGGCGCGTCCTGGGGCTATAGCTCAGCTGGTAGAGCACTTGCATGGCATGCAAGGGGTCAGGGGTTCGAGTCCCCTTAGCTCCACATAGAGGTCTTCACACTTGTCCAGGCTCCATGTTCACGTTTGGGTCTGACATTCGGGCGTCCTGTCAGGACTGGGCTGCGGCGGCGGCATTGCACCGGGATTGATCTTGTGGTGCTGGCTGTTCGCTGTCTGGGTGCGTGCTGACGCGGTGTGGCCGGGCGGTGTTAAGCGGAGCCGGTCGGCTGCGCGGACGGGTAGCGGGTCGCGGGTGTTATGGCGGGCCGGTGGCGAGGCTGGCGAGGGTCTGGCGGCGCCGGTTGCGGGTTCTGGGCGGGAGCCCGGCGGCGGCCCGTTTCGCGGTGTCGGCCTGGCGGGCGTCATAGGCGGTCAGGATGCGCTGGTTGCGGACGGTGAGCAGGCAGGCGATCCACAGGGTGAGCGGGGTCAGGCCCGTCAGGCGGCACCAGCCGCGGCTGATGCTGGTCGTTGCGGGGTCCTTGATGGTGGCGAAGGTCCGCTCTGATCCGGTGCGGCGTGCGTAGGAGCGGCGGTGCGCTGCGGAGGGGTAGTCGTGTTTTTGCCGGGTCTTGGCCGCGACGGCGGGCGGAACGGTGAGGGTCTGCTGGGTGCAGCAGGCCGGCGGGTGCTGAGGCGGGGAGAGGATCTCGGGCCGGTTCCGGTCCAGGGTCATGGACTGCGGGCGGAGCGGGCAGCGGATCTTCCCCGCGACCGAGGGGCAGGTGACACGGTGGTAGCCGTCGGCGTCGTCGGCGGTGATTCTGCCGAGCTTGTGCCTGGCGAGCTCAGCTGTCTGCTGGTCGTGGACGGCGGTTTCCTCGATGGTGGCGGCGGGGGGCAGCGGCCTGAGTTCCAGCAGTGGCCTGGGGGTGGCGGGGCAGTACAGGTTCCCGTTGGCGATGATCGCGCCGTGGTGGGTGCCGCGGGGGCCGCGGTCGTGCGGGTGGAGGTCCTGGATCAGCTGGGCTCCGGCGCGGCGGAGCGGGATGGCCCAGGCGGCAGCGTCGCGGTGGGCGTAGCCGGAGTCGGCCAGGACATCGCCGAGCGGGATGCCTGCTCCGGGCATGCCGAGTAGCGTGGCGGCCAGCGCGCGGACGGGATCGATCGCGCAGCTGGTGAGGGTCATCCGGCGGGCCAGCTCGGGGACGGCCGGGCCGTTCTCGGCGGCCACCATCGTGGCTGCGCTGAGGTAGTAGCCGAAGAACATCTCGCCCTTGGGCCCGGGCAGGTTGCTGGTGCGGTGCCCCCAGGAGGCTTCGGGGTTGGCGCGTCCGGTGGTGCCGTGCCGGGGCGGCCGGGACCAGGACTCGACGTCGGTCCAGTCAGCGGCTAGCGCAGCTGAGGTGTTCTTGCGCGCGGCGGGGATGCTGGCCTCGAGCAAGTCATCGCAGGTCCGGGCCAGGGCATCGGAGGGCGCGCCGTCGGGCTGGTCCTTGCTCAGTGCGGCGGTTAGGAGGTTAAAGGTGTATTCGACCTGCCGGTAGGTGAGCTGGTGCGGGCCGCCGGGCCAGTGCGCGGTGACGCCGAGCCGCTGCTGGTCTGGGGCGGGCAGCGCGGTCAGCGCCTGGCGCACCCGGGTCAGCTGCGCGGGCCGGCCGTCGGCCAGCGCGAGCAGCATGCCCAGCAATGAGGTGCGGACGGTCAGCTGCCGGCGGCGCACGCCGGCCGGCAGCAGCTGCTCGATCGCCGGCGCGATGCCGGAGGCGTCGATGATGTCCTCGAGCACGGCCAGGGTGCTGCTCACCGGGTGCCCGCGCCGAGCAGCGCGACCGCGTATTCCTCGCTGCCGGGGTCAAGGGCGGCGGTGATGTCGCCGAGCCGCTGGCAGCAGCTGATCCCGGCGGCGTGCAGGAACGCCGGCAGGCCGATCAGGGCGGCGGCCTCGGCCAGCCAGGTGGCCCGCAGCCGGGAGGTGTCCAGCCGCGGCAGCCCGGTCCCGCCGGCCAGGGACCGGGCCAGCGGGTTCGTCAGGTTATGCCGGGCGGGATCGGTGCCGCCGCAGACCGGCTGCCGGCCGGCGAAGCCGGCTGCGGCCAGCAGCGGCTGATGGTAGCGGGCCAGCACCGGGACGGCCCGCGGCCGGGCGCCGCGCACGGTGACGACGACACCGCCGGACCGGCAGGCGATGTCGGTGCCGCGCACGTGCCGCAGGTCGGCGCGGATCAGCCCGGCGCCAGCGCCCAGGCAGACCAGGCCCGCGGCGCGCATCCGCCGCGGGATCGTGGGCTGCGCGGCAGCGAGCGCGAGATAACCGCTGATCTCGGCGACGGTATACGGGGCCTTGGCTCGCTCGCGGGGCAGCGGCGCATCGGGCTGGCACAGCTGCGGCACCACCTGCCGGGCCAGGAACCGCAGGTTCGTGCGCAGCGTCCGGCGGGCCGGCCCGGACAGGCCCGGCGCGCAGGTGGCGAACCGCTCGATCACCGACGGGTGCAACAGCACGCCCGGGACCGGCTCGAGCCCGATGCCGGTCCCGTACTCGGCGAGCTTGCCGGCGGCCCACAGCAGGTTCTTGGCCCGGTCCCGGCCGTGCGGCCCGGACGCTGCCACGACCCGCCGGGCGAACGCCGCGGCCCCCGGTGACACCGACGACGGCAGCCACCGCCCGATATAAGCAGCAGCATCAGCATCTGTCATACAGCACTTATACTTAATGAGATGCGCGAGACGGGGGACCCTGGCTGCGACAATCAGACCGTGTCGCCCACCCCGGCCCAGCGGGCCCAAGCCCGCCGCATCGCCCGCGAGCTAGCCGGCCTGGGCTTCGCCCTGCCCGGCACCCTAGCCGACCGGATGACCCGCTGCGGCCACCCGAACTGCCGCTGCCACGCCGACCCTCCCCAGCTCCACGGCCCCTACCACCAGTGGACCCGCAAGAAAGACGGCAAGACAGCCACCCGGATCCTCACCGACGACCAGCTCGCCGACTACCAGCCCTGGTTCGACAACCACCGCCGGCTCCGCGAGCTCATCACCGAACTCGAAGCCCTCAGCCTCGCCATCACCGAAGCCGACCCCCGCTGGCACCGCTGAACCGCAAGATCATGTGGCCAGAACGCGCTTAACCCGTGGGCACGAACCCCACCAGCTCACATCAGCGCTGCTCAACACCAAACGTGAAGACCTG
>DATAEH010000045.1:0-12241 GCA_036258115.1 Streptosporangiaceae bacterium | reverse complement strand
CTGCTGGTGCGCGTCTACCTGAGAACAATGACCGTCGTCCTGGGCGTCGTGCTCCTCGGCCTCGTGCTGTCTCCGTCGGCCGCGCTGGCTCAAGGCCGGCTGGCCGGCACGCTGTGGCCGTTTCCGCCAACGCAGGTAGCGCATTTTGCAGCCGTGACAACGGGCCTCATTATCCTGCTGTGGCTGTGCGGCCTGCTCTCCGGACGTGTGGCACTCTTTGTCGCCGCCCTCGGCAGCGTCATCGTGCTGCTGACGCACACCAGGACAGCTCTGCTCGCCATGGTCGCAGGCATACTGGTCGGGGGGCTGAGCTTGTTCCGAGCCAAGTCACGGGTGCGCAAGCTGTTCGCAGCGGCGGGCGTAATCGTTTCAATCGGCGCGATCACGCTCTCTGGTGTGATCGCGACGTTCCTCATTCGCGGCGAGAGCGGCCAGCAGCTCACGACCTTGACCGGCCGGACAGATGTTTGGCACGCCATCCTCGCCGAACCAAGAAACGGGTTCCAGGAGCTGTTCGGCTTCGGGTTGTCCAACCTTTCCTTTAACGGCCTGTCGATCGATAGCAACTGGGTCGGGTCGTACCTCGACCTCGGTCTCATCGGCGCGATCCTAACCGGTGTACTGCTCCTGTTCGTACTCGTTAACGCCTACTTCCAGCCCTTGGGGCCGCCACGCGCACTTGCCCTATTCCTCGTGGTCTACTGCCTCGTCTCTTCATTCACAGAGACTGGGCTCAGCGCACCGTCGCTCTACATGCTCGACCTCACGCTCGCCGCCTCCCTGCTCGTGTCCGCCAGTCAGACAGAACGGGGCGACGTTCGCGTCCGCCCACCGCGGATGACAGTCGGCAGGCGAATCGCGTCCGATCAAGCGCCAGAAAATGCCGCATGAAGATCGAGCCTTTTACGGCATAGGCAGTCGAAAGATTCACGATTTCCGGCATGATCCCGACCTTCGGTGACGCTAGGATGCTCTACTGACAACTCAGGAACTCCGGACGAGCGTACCCAATCTGACGGGATGGTCGCGGTAGCAACATGTCGGCCCAACGACGGAAGAGCACCCGCACATATCGGTCACCGATCGTCTGGACGATCACAGTTGCTCTGGTGCTCGCGATCAGTGGCGCGGCTTGGCTCAAGCTGCACGGTCAGCATCAAGCGAACCCCACCGCAGCGGCCGGCAGAGCCAATCCGGCTCACGCACGCCATTCAGGGCACCAGGCTCACAACGCGCCGAGCCTGGAGGCCCAGCATGCCAGCCCCGGTGTAAAGCCCGCTGCGGCGCTTTTCTCTGGTCACGTACGCGTCTGCGGAAACAAGGCCGTACTGGGTGGCGGCCCGACCTCGCCTCCCGCGGGCGCGATCCGCGTCGGCGCGGGTAACAATGCCCACGTCAACTGGGGCCGTTCGCACGCGACGTACTGGTTCGCCCCTGGCGTGCACACCCTCGGATCTGGCCGCTACACACAGATCACGCCCGGCACAGGGGCGACGTTCATCGGCGCGCCAGGAGCCGTGATCGACGGTCGGCACGACAACTACTATGCGTTCGCGGACTCCGCGAGCAACGTCACGATCAGTTATCTGACGATCCAGCACTTTGGCACCTGGGGAGGCAACTTCGACCAGGGGGTCGTGAACATCGACTCCTCGCCGGGTTGGACGATCGACCACACGACGATTAGGAACAATGCTGGTGCCGGCGTAATGGTCGGCAGCCACGACAAGCTGTCCTACAACTGCCTGGCGAACAACCAGCAATACGGCTTCAACGCCTACTCCCCATCCGGTCCGACGGGCCTCCTGCTCGACCACAACGAAATCTCAGGCAACAACACCTACAACTGGGAGGCTCGCAAGAGCGAGTGCGGCTGCACGGGTGGCGGCAAGTTCTGGCGCGTTCGCGGCGCAGTGATCACGAACAACTGGGTTCATCACAACCACGGCGTCGGATTGTGGGCCGACACCAACAACCGCGGATTCGATATCGAGAACAACTACTTCCAGTCCAACTACGACGTCGGGCTCATCTACGAAATCAGCTACAACGCACTGATTAAGGACAACCTCTTTGTCAGGAACGCGATCGGCATAGGCTCCACCGATCCTGGGTTCCCGACTCCAGCGCTTTATATCTCAGAATCCGGATCAGACAGCCGCGTAGTCAGCAGGTACAACGCGACCTTCGAGATCACCGGCAATATCTTCATCAACAACTGGAGCGGCGTGGTCCTGTGGGAAAACGCGAACAGATTCTGCGGTTCCCCCGACAACAGCTCAACCGGAGTCTGCACGCAGGTAGCGCCGAGCGTCGCGACCGTCGCGACTTGCAACAAGACGCATCTGTATAAGGCAACCCGCACCGCGACTCCGGACTACTACGACTTCTGCCGCTGGAAGACCCAGTACATCTCGCTAACCAGCAACCTGTTCCGGTTCGAGCCGGCCAAGATCGGTTCCTCCTGCAATATCGCCAAGGGCTGCGGATTCATCGGCTTGTTCTCCGAATGGGGCAGCGATCCATCCTGGAGTCCATACAAGGGCCAATCGGTCGAGTACCACATCACCTTTGGCCAGCACAACCACCTCGCGGGCAATACGTACCAGGGTCCGTGGCGCTTTATGGCGCTCGAGCAGAACCAGATCGTCAGCTGGCAGACCTGGCGGCAGCACTACCACCAGGACACGAACAGCACAATGCAGACGACGGTCCCCTAAGATCGCTGCGTCAGAGCCGCGCGCCCTCAGCCTCGCCAAACACTTGACCTCGATCCCTGTCCGCCGGCGCCGTTCTCATTGGCGTCGGCGTACGGCCGGGTCTCCGGCGAGTGCGCATTCTCCGACCGTGTGCCCCGGGGCTGCGTCAGGGTCTCTGGTTCCCCAGGCACCTCAGGCTGACGCTTCTCGGTTTCCTTGCGAAGGTCGACCCGCGGTCTCGGTTGCGTGGCCGGCGCCTTGTACCTGATATCCGGCATGGTCGTCTCGGCCTTGCTCGCGGGCTTGACCTCAGCAGACTTGACCTCGGGCCATGGAGCCGACCTGCTGTCCGATTTAGCCTCTGATCGCATTTCGGCACGCCGTTCTGTGGCGGCCCGCGGCCGATCTGTCGCCTCAGGCCTGACGTGACCGCGTTCTGCCGGCTCGGGCTTGGGATGACCGCGCTCCGGCGAACCGTTTTGCTGAGCGATCTGTGCGTCGCGAGCTTCACGCTCAACCGACACCTCATGGGGCTCAGCTAGCTCGTCATCAGTTGGCAACACCAGCATGCCGAGGCTCTCGTCGAACTTGTCGGCACCGACGACGACCGCGGATGCAAGGGTGGCTCCTGACAGCCGGATGAGCTCGGCAGTCGTACGGATCTTCGTGGCTGAGCGCTTTCCGGCGGTCAGGACCACGACGGCATCACTGGCCCAGGAGCTGAGGTGGTCGGCTCCTAGCCCAGGATCGATGGTGAGCAGTGTGAGGAGCACGTCGACGGAATGGTAGGCGTGGTCGACTTCGGGATCGGCGCTGGCAAGTGACACTGCGGTCGAGCTGAAACGGATCGGGCCGGTCGGCGGAGTGAGGCTGTCTTCAGGGATCGCTACGGTCAGGTTTGCCTGCCCGGCCGCGTGCCGGTACACCCCTGGCTCCGTGCATCGGAGCAGGCGACCGGCGGCTGCACCGTCGGTGAGGTCAGCCAGCATGACCCGCTTGCCCTGCCTGATGCTCGCGAGAGCCGCAGAGATGATGGCCAACGCAGGCACGAGCGGCTCGTCGAGGGCGACTACCGCAAGCGACTCTCGCTGCTCACGCCGGATTGCGCCATGCAGGTGGGTGGCGATTTGCTGAATACGTCGCCCACCGGCGCTTTCCGGTGCACGTCGCGCCGAAAGCTTGTTGACCCGGATCCGACCGACGCTGAGCCGTACTGGCCCGCCCAATGCCCTCGCGATGTCGTAGCGACGTCGCGGACGCGTCGAGATGAGCGCAAATGCGATCACCCAGCCCATTCCGATGGCGAGTCCGCCGAACAAGCCGCCGACCGCGTACAGCGCTGGGTACTTGATCTTCGATCGCGGCACGGCGTTGGTAGGGCCGAACTGACCGCTGCCATTGATTACTTGGTCATTACTGACCCGAGTAGCCGCGGCGTAGCTCTTCACGGCACCCCCCAGCGCCTTCAACCCGCCCGACACCTGGCTTTGCTTGGCCTTCAGGCTGGCGAGTTTCGCTGCCTGCTCAGTGGATGGGGCCTGGGCCTCTACTGCTGCAATCTGAGCGGAGAGCCGCACCAGTTGCTGCTGTTGCGTCGCGATCGTCTTATCGAGCGAATTGATCGTCTTCGTCAGCCACGACGTCAGCCCTTCGTTCCGTACCAGCAGAAATGCGCGAACTAGGGCGGTTGCGTTCGTCACAGCGTCACGAGCGGATGATGCCTTGATCGTGTATTGCACGAACAGAGGGCTCGGCGAGGTGACCGTTTCGCGGCCCATGAAGCTCTGCACACTTTTGGGGTCATCCGGCAGCCCCAACGTGCGCATCGCCATAAGGGCGACCTTCCGGCTCTGCGCGGTCCAGAGCTCGGTCAGGATCTCGTCTGTAGGTTGCACGCCGGGGACCGACGCGATATGTGCTACGGCAATCGCCTTGTATGGCGGAGGCATCTCCTTGTACAGGCCGATCCCGAGCAAGAGACCCACAACGGCGGCGGTAACCCAGAGCAGCTTCCGGCGCTGGAGTTCGGAACGCAGCGATGGCCGGCCGGGGATTCCTGAGGTCGGATCGTTGGTCACGGCGAAGTCGTCGTAGACCAGCATCCCTCCATCTTCGCTATCTGCGCGGCGCGATGTCCGTGCTCCGCCCGCGCCGGACTGGCTCACCGCTCTCGCGGTGCCTTCCTCGTCGGCTTCGCCGCGGCTCATCCGGCCTCCATGGTCATGCTTGTGACTCTGCCGCGCGTGTGCCGACGACCCCTCAGTATACGGCTGGTATTCACCCTGGGAAATTTGCCGCATTGCCAGCCTCGATAAACTCAAGCCGCGTGCATAGCGGCATCTCGGGAACGGTTCTCCCGCTGCCAACGAGCGTTACTGATGGCGTTCGACGGCCGAGGCCATCGGAGTACCAGCCCATGATCGGCTCGGTTTCGCCGCGGTGCAGGCTCCACCGCAGGCAGTCGGGCAATTCGAGCCGCGCCGCCCCTGGTTCTGGCGCGTCCGGCCACCGCAAGGCCGCGCGATGTCCGTCGAGTTCCGCCTCGACGTACGGGCCCAGGTGGAACGCCAGCCGCAGGTCGTGGTCACCGCAATCGATCTCGTCGACGATGTCGACGCCCCGCGAGGCGCGGTCCAGCCGGACGCAGCGGCGGTGCCTGACCGGACGCGCCAGCGCCGTGTAGCCGTCGTGCTCGGCGGTCCACTCGGCCGCATCACCGACATCCTGCACGCCGATCACCGTGGCGTTCGCGTGCCTCAGCCACAAAAAGGCGCCGCCGTCGACTGACTGATTCTGGCCATCCACCTCGACGGTGTTGTGCGCGATTGTGGAACGGAAATAAGAACGCCACCCCGGCTCGCCGTGATAGCAGTAGGTGCCGGGGTCAGCGAAGATATCAACTCCCCCATAGCGCAGTTCCACCGAGAGCGCGTCGGCGTGCGCGTGGGCGGCGATACTGAGAAAGCCGTGCGCGCCGCCGTCGCACCGGCACCAGATCTCCGGATCATGGCCGCTTGTCGAGCGCAGCAGCGTCGTCCCCGCATCGCTGAAGTGCCAAGGCCGCTCTCCTGGCCGGCCTGGAATGATCCATGCAGCTTCCGGCATTGAGCCGACAAGCGCGCTGAACGCGTCGGCAGCGACGGGTGGCCACCAGTCAAGGCGGCCTACGATCGACGCGGCGAGCGCGAGCACGGTTGGCCACCGGTTCGCCGCGGGAGCATCGAGGAGCAGCGCCCGCCCTTCGTCGCCGTCGCCCTGGCGCGGCGGCCGCATCCGCTCGTCAAGCAGAGCTGCGCCGCTGTCTGCCATCGCGCACAGGCGCTGCCACAGCGGGGAGCTGAGCGGGTGGCCCGCCGCCCCCGACTCGATCGCTGCCAGCATGCCAAGTTCGGCAACGAACGACTGGTAGTCGGACGCCAGCTCGCGGTCAATGCCCGACGGGAAGGTGTTGCGGATGAGCTCGGCCTCGAGCAGCCCCGCCGACTTGCGCCGCCAGGTGTCGCTCTCCGGGAACCACGGGAACGCGCAGCTCGCCACCAGCTGGCCGGCCGCCTCGGCGATCACGTGATTGTTCGCAGAGGACCCGCGACTGACGAAGCCATCCAGGTACTGCTGATGCCACCGGATCTGCCGCAGCGCGAGCTGATCGTTCTCGAAGAGGCCGGCGATATCCGGCCAGTCGTTCATCAGCCGCCTGATCCACGCCATGCTGATCAGGCGGAGGCCCACCTCGATTCCGCTCGTCCAGTTCACTCCGGACAGGAACGGGTTCTCACGCCACCAGGACCGCAGGTGCTCCGCGACCCGACCTGCGTACACGTCGTCGCGGCTGATGAACCACGCGGCGGCGAGCAGAGTGAGGTGCTGGAGCCTGGAGACCTCCCAGATCTGCTTGACGTTGCCGGTCTGAGCCTGCGACCGATGGTTGATCCTGAACGCATACCGGTCAGCTGGTGCGCGCTGACCGGTCAGCGGGTCATAGAACCAATCAGGCAGAACCATGTCGGTCCTGGTAACGCCCAGGACCTCCCATTCGCCCTTGAGCAACTCGTCCGCCGCGGCTAGAAGGGCCTTGCCCGCTTCGTCAGGAACCCGGGCCGCGGCGTCCGCCGGCAGCACGACAGGAAACCGCAGGTGCGGCGACAGCACCGGAGCATCGTCGACGCGTTCGCCCCTCGTCTTTTGCCGGCGCGACCAGGCGGCACGGACGGCCTGATCGCGTGCACGCCACGCCACTTCCGCCGGTGTCATCCGCGCGGCACGGCGGGTATACCAGAGCAGGCGAGACGGGGACATCGTCATACCTGCTCCGGTTTGCCGCTCGCGAGGCTCTCGCCCACGGCGATCGTCGCCCTGGTCGTCGCCAGCAGCGACTCAAGCGGGATCGGCATCGGCGTCCCCGCGCGGCAGGCCTCCACAAACGCCGCGAGCTGTCGTTGCTGTCCCTTGTCCTGACCACCACGCGACTTGGTGGCAGACCGCCGCCGACCGGTCCATACGGCGGCCTGACGGAAGTTGTCAAGGCGCGCGGTTCGACCGCCACCCGACGCGTCCAGTGTCTCCTTCGGATACCGCGAATTGCCGGTCGTCGCATAGGTGATCACGCCGCTCGAGCCGCTGTCGAAACGTACGGTCGCCTGTAGTTCGTCGGGATCCATGCCTGGCACAGCGAAGACCTCTTCCGGCAGGCTGTCGGTCCACCAGCTAAGCGTGTCGATGAAATGGCCGCCTTCGCCGGCGAAGCGCGATCCCTCAAGGTCGGCATCGCGGTACCAGCTGCCGGATTCCAGCTGGCCTGCATTGACGAGGTAGCGGCTGACCGAGGCAGTGCCAGCCTGTCCGGACTGTGCTTGTCCGGACTGCGCTTGTCCGGACTGAACCTGCGCGAATTGCGACTTCAAGGTTGTCAGCAGCGGCGCGAATCGCCGGTTGAAGCCAACCACCAGCCGGTCGTTGCCCGTGCTCGTGATCGTCTCTTCGATCCGGTCGACCTCCGTCCTGGTGAGCGCCAGCGGCTTCTCGACGAAGACGGCCTTGCCGGTTTCGAGTGCTCGGCACACCAAATCCGCGTGGGTGTGGTGCCTGGTCACGATGAAGATTGCATCGAGCTCGTCGTCGCCGAGCACCGCGTCGGCGGCGGTCGAGGCGACCCCGAAGCCGAAGCGGCGCTGCGCGTTAACAGCAGACAGCGACCGCGTCGTCGCCACGTGTGCCAGTCTGACGGTGTCCAGCTTGGCCAGGTGAGGCAGAAGCATCGACGAGGCGTAATTGCCCGCGCCGATGAAGCCCACCGCCAGCTGCTCGCTCGCCGGCCGCCGGCGTGCTGGCGACTGTTGTGCAGAGCCGCCTTGCGCGAGCGAACGGCTGGTCATCGGCGCGTGCTCAGTGGAGGCGTCGGCCGCGTACTCCAGCAACACTCCCACCGCGTTCAGTGACCCTGACGCGAGGTCGTTGTAGACCTGCGTCGCGCTCTCCATCGGGAACACGCCAGAAACGAGCGAATCGACCTCGAGGTCTGAGTGTGCGAGTAGGTCGAGGAAGCACGCGAGGTTGCGTCGCTCGGTCCAGCGCACGTAGCCCGCGGGGTAGTCGATGCCTTCAAGCTCATATCGGTCGTCGTACCGTCCTGGCCCGTAGGAACGGGAGAACCGTACGTCGAGTTCCTTGTCGTAGTAGGCGTTCCACGGCAAGTCCAGCCGGGTCTTGCCAATGTCGACGACGCGCCCGCGGTCGCGGGCCAGCCGGGCGGCAGCTTCGACCGGGCCATTCGAGGAGCCGCCGGCCGCCAGCAGTATGTGGTCGGCCCCGCGTCCCTCGGTGATCTCCCCAAGCACGTGCTGGATCGCCGCCATGCCGTCCTCGGTCGGAGCGGCGCAGAGCAGCGCGCCGGCCTTCTCGGCCAGCCGGCAGCGGTCCTCGATAACGTCCAGCCCGACGACCCGCACGCCGGCCGCGACCAGCAGCCGGACGGTCAGCTGGCCGACGAGGCCGAGGCCGATGACGCAGGCGGCATCGCCGAGCTGCACCTCGGCACGTCGGACGCCTTGCATGGCGATAGCCCCGACGGTCGCGAATGCGGCGTGCTCGGGCGAGACGCTGGCAGGCACGGGAACGCAGAGGTTCACCGGCACCCAGTTGTACTCGGCATGCAGCGCATGCTCATTGCCGGCCGCCGCAACCAGCTGACCCACCCGGAACTCTTCGGCTCCCTTGCCGACCTCGGTGACCATGCCGCACAGCGAATAGCCGAGCGGAGTGTAGGAGTCCAGCCGGTTCATTACCTTCTTGTAGGTGCTGACCGCGCCCTGCTGCGTGACGGAGTCCAGGACCTTCTTGAGCTGGTCGGGCCGCGCTCGCGCCTTGCCGACCATGGACATCTTGGCCTCAGTCAGCTTCATCATCTCGGTGCCCGTGGAGATCAAAGAGAACAGCGACCGCACAAGCACGCCGCCCGGACGGCAGGACGGGGCCGGCACATCGAGGACGATCAGTTCTCCCGACTTGTAGTTCTGCGCGATCTGCTTCATTGCGTCCCTTGATTCACTGCGGGGTCTATGGGGCGGCCGGCGGACTGGCCTGAATGCTTGGCCTGCACGCTCACGCGGTCACGCCAAGCGATTGCACGTTGCGGTACCAGAGCTCGAGCGTCAGCAGCTGCCAGATCTGCTTAGAGCGGTCCTCTCTGCCTGCCTGCTCGTCAGAGATGAGCTGTAGCAGCGCGTCGCGCCTGATCATCCCGCCGCTCACCAGTTCGCCCGTGACGAGGACATCCTGGATCACTTCGTGCAGGTCGCCGCGCACCCACGCCCGTAGCGGCGCGCTGAACGATGCCTTCGGGCGGTGCACGATCTCCCGCGGCAGCCATTGCTCGGCCGCGCGCTTCAGCGCGACCTTTCCTTCCCGGCGCCTGATCTTGGCGTGGCCGTCCAGCGAGAAAGCCGCGGCGGCCACGACCGGATCGACGAACGGCACCCGGACCTCGATGGAAGCCGCCATGCTTGCGCGATCGGTATAAGCCAGGTTCAGCCCCGGCAAGAACAGGCGCGTGTCGGCCAGGCACATCCTGTTGACCTCGTCCTGCAGGTCGTTGTCGTTATACACCTCGGCGTGCTCGTCGATGATCTGCCCGACGTACGGCCTGAGCTGGGGATCGATCAGCGCGGCAAGCTCGTCAGGGTCGTAAAGGGTGTAGCTGCGGCGGAACCGAGGTTCCTCAGGCAGTTCGGCGAACGTCATGAAGCGCTTCGCCCAGCGCGCGTAGCGCAGCCCGCGCCCGCGCATGGTGACCGGCAGCCGGTTGACGGCGGCCTGCACGGCAAAGTGCCTGAGGCCCGCAGGTAGCGAGGCGTACCTGCTCGCAAGCAGGCAAGCCAGATGCTTGCGGTAGCCGCCGAACAATTCGTCGGCACCCATTCCGGACAGAACGACCTTGACACCGCGCTCTCGCGCCGCCTCGCACATCAGCAGCGTGTTAATCGCGGCCGGGTCTCCGATCGGCTCGTCCAGGACGTCGACCATCCTCGGCAGGGTGCCGACGATGTCGGGCGAGACCTCGATCTCGTGCAGCTTGATGCCGTACCGCGCGGCGACCTTGCGGGCGTAGACCGCGTCGTCGGGCATCGCCTCGAGCCGCTGATCTTCCGGCCGGAACGCGATGGTGTAGGCGTCGATCTCGGTGTTCGCGCGGTGCGCGAGGACGGTCACGATGCTGGAGTCAAGGCCGCCGGACAGGAAGCTGGACACTGGAACGTCGGCGACTAGATGCGCGGCCACCGAATCCTCGATGACCGGCCCGAGGTCAGCGGGCGGTCCTGCGGCAGCTTCTGCGGCCACGTCGGCGATCCGCCAATACTGCTGCACCATGACCGTCCCGTCGGCGCGGCACCTGGCCCACGAGCCGCCGGGGAGCTTCCGCACCCGGTCGATCGCGCATCGCTGTTCTGGCAGCCAGTAGTAGAGCATCGACGCGACCAGCGCACCTGGCTCGATCCGCAGCTCAGAACCTGCCGCAGCCACCAGTGCCTTCAGCTCGGATGCGAAGACCAGGCCATCGCCGCGCGGCAGGTAGTACAGCGGCTTGATCCCGAACGGGTCCCTGGCCAGGATCAGCTCGCCCGACATCGGGTCGGCCAGCGCGAATGCGAACATGCCGCGGAACTTGCCCAGAGCTGCCGGTCCCCAGCACCGCCATGCCTCGAGGACCACCTCGGTATCGGACTCGGTGCGGAAGACAACGCCGCGCGAGTTTAGCTCGGTGCGCAGCGCCCGGTAGTTGTAGAGCTCGCCGTTGAAGACAAGGGTGAGACCGTCCTTGGTCATCGGCTGATTGGCTGCATCGCTCAGGTCGATGATCGACAGTCGGCGGAAACCCAGGTTTATCGTCAGCCTGCCGTCCTCATGGCTCCAGGTGCCGCGCGAGTCGGGCCCGCGGTGAGCGATCCTGTCGGTCATGATGTCGACCAGCTTCTGGCCGTCGGCCTGCTGGTAACACCCGGCGATCCCGCACATATCAGCTCCCGACCTGCTCGAGAGACTGGGGGCCCGCGGCAGGCGGATCGTCTTGCTGTCCTTTGTGGCCGGTAAGCCCTGCGTACACCCGCAGGTACGCGCCCAGCTGATGGCTCCAGGCAAGCTCCTCCTCGACGCGCGCGCGGCCGAGCTTGCCAGCCCACGCCCTGCTCGACTGATCGTCGACAAGCTGGACGATCGCGCGGGCGTAGGCGCGCAGGTCGTTGGGTTTGACGTAGACGGCTGCATCGCCGGCCGACACCCGGGTTTCGCGCAAATCGAAGGCGACGACCGGGAGCTCGAACGCCATGTACTCCATCGTCTTGTTCATCGTGGATACGTCGTTGAGGGGATTCTTCGGATCAGGCGACAGCCCCACGTCAGCCGTCGACAAGATCCTGGCGACGTCCGCGTCAGGCGCGCGGCCGGTGAACTCGACATGACCGGCGAGGCCGAGCACGTCCCGCAGAGCCACTAGATCGTCGAAGCAGTCGCCAGAGCCGATCAGGGTGAACGCGATGTCGTCCCTGCCCATCTCGTGCACGACCACGTCGGCGGCCCTGACCACGATGTCGACGCCGTCCTGGGGGCCCATGACGCCGATGTAGGCGGCCAGGTACTCCCTGCCGCGGCGCAGCTCAGGGCAAACGGGTCCGCGCTGCAGCCGGTCAGGATCCGGGCCGGTGCGAACCACCGTTACAACGGCCGGCCGCTTGCCGCTCCGCTCGATCGCAATGGCGCGGTAGGAGTCGTTGGTGGAGATGAAGTGGTCGGCGGTGCGGTGGGTGCGGCGCTCCAGCGCCCGCAGCAGCCGGTAGGGCAGCCGGTGCCCGGTCGGGAAGCGCGACTCGTACAGCTCTGGACACAGGTCGTGGTGGTCAAAGACGAACTTGGTGCGGTCGACGACCCGCAGCAGCAGCGCCAGCGGCCAGAAGATGTCGGGCGGGTTGCAAGCCTGCATGACGTCAAAGCGCCCCGACCGGCGTGCCTTGAACGTGAGCCACGCCGTGGCGGCGAAGGAGTAGGCGTATTCG
>DATAEH010000044.1:0-2089 GCA_036258115.1 Streptosporangiaceae bacterium | reverse complement strand
GGGCGTTCGCGGCGATGGGACTCAAACCGACCCAGTACCGGTGCGCCTCCGAATCGCTGCTTCGCAGGTTCCGCAAGGAGGGGCAGCTCCCGAGGCTGCATCCCCTGGTGGACATCTGCAACGCGGTCTCGCTCGCCCACGCCACGCCCATCGCCGTATTCGACGTCGCCAAGATCGCCGGCTACGTCCGGGTGCGATACGCGACCGGGGATGAGCAGTACCTGACCTTCTCGGGCGAGACCGAGCGCCCGGCCGCAGGCGAAGTGATCTTCGCCGACGAGGCCGGGCAGGCGCATGCACGTCGCTGGACGAACCGGCAGAGCGCCCTGTCCGCGATGCGCGACGCGACAACGGCGGCGTTGATCGTGGCCGAGGCCCTGCATGCCTCGGCGGCAACAGACATCCCCGAGCTGATGGAGACAATCGCCGTTGAGCTCGAGGCGCTGTGGTCGGTCCGGCCGTCCGCCACGGTCCTGACACCGGAGTCGCCTCGGTTCAGCTTCGGAACGAAGCTCGCTCGCCATGGACATTGACGTCACGGTCGAGCCGCTGACTGCCGAGCATTGGCCCGCTCTAGAGAGCCTCTTCGGGCCGTCGGGCGCGTCGAACGGGTGCTGGTGCATGTACTGGCGGCTCGGTCCCCGCTACAGGGACCGGCCGCGGGAGGACAATAAGCGCGATCTGCAGGGGCTGGCGGCATCGGACCGGCCGCCCGGGTTGCTTGCCTTCGACGCTGGCAGCGCGATCGGCTGGTGTGAGCTGGCGCCCCGTTCTGACCTGGCCTGGCTGGCGCATGCCAAGTACCTGCAGCCGGTTGACGACCTGCCCGTCTGGTCGGTTCCCTGCTTCTTCGTGCGCCGCAGTCATCGCGGCAAGGGCGTCATGCCCGCGCTCATCGATGCCGCCGTCCGTGCAGCAGCCTCGGCTGGCGCGCCTGCCCTTGAGGCCTATCCCATTGACACGACCGCTCCTGGTCACACCGGGAACCTGTTCCCGGGGATCGCGTCTGCCTTCGCAGCGCGGGGATTCGAGGTCGTGGCGCGACGCAAGCCCGACCGGCCGATCATGCGCAAAACGCTCCGCTCGCCAAGGTGACCGGCCGCCGACGCTGACCGCGTTAGCGCCGAAGCAAACTTCTTCTCCCCCATGGTGGCGGACGGACTTCTACCTAGGTAGAGTTAGGCGCTATGCCGTCACGCACATTCTCGCCGCAGACGCTCGCCATCCTGGCAGCGCTGGCTGACCGGCCCGCGCAAGCCCGGCACGGATATGACCTGGCGCGCGAGACCGGGCTGAAGTCGGGGACGCTGTACCCGATCCTGATACGGCTCGCTGACCGGGGGCTCGTTGAGGCGCAGTGGGAGGAAGACCAGCCACAGGGCCGTCCGAGGCGCCATCTGTACAGGCTGACTTCCGTTGGGCTCGCTGCCGCCGCCGCGGCGCGAGCGGCGTCTTCAGCTCCTGCCCGCGCTGCGCAGCAGCGAAGTGTCGTGAGGCCCCAGCGGCTCGCCGGGGATCAGTCATGAACGACCGGCTGGCCAGGGCGCTGGCCGCGATGCTGCACAAGTCAGCGTCGTTGCTGCCGACTGGACGGCGGCACTGGGCGGAGGCGGTCAGCGCCGAGGCAGAGCTGATGAGCGGATGGCCGCGCGTGTTCTGGCTGTCCGGGGGGTTGTGGCTCGTCGCGCGGGTGGCAGGGATGGCGCGCAGGATCGCGTATGGGCTTGGAATGGCCGCAGTGACGGCCGTCGCGGCATGGACGGTGTGGCTGAGCTGGCGTACCACCGCCGGTGCCGACCCGGAGAACGTGACCGACAGGGTCAGGATCCTGGCCGGCGCGGTTGCCCTGGTGGTGCTGCCGTGGCCGTGGTGGCGGCGCAGCTGGTTCGGCCCAGCGAGTCCCAGCGTCTCGGTGCGGCTGCTGAGGGTCGCGGGCTGCGCCGCGATCTGCGGCCTTGGCGTGAGCATCGTGCGGCAGGACCGCCATGCTTGGCATTGACGGCGCCCTCGGCTTCGGCACGTTCAACTGGCTGCATCAGATTGCCGGGCTCGCGCTCGTTGCGATCGCGCTTGCGGGGCCGGCCGTGAT
>DATAEH010000043.1:0-2764 GCA_036258115.1 Streptosporangiaceae bacterium | reverse complement strand
CAGCACGTTCCAGATGCCGGTGAGCACGAGTACGCCGTAGGCGGGCCAGGCGACCAGATTGAATCGGCGGGCCGCTGCCCGGGGCACCTCAGGGCCCATCCGGCGGAGCGCCGGTACTAGTGCCGCGAGCGTTAGCTGGCCCCCGACCCAGACCGTGGCGGCCAGCACGTGCAAGAAGAGGCGGACGGTATCGACGTCGACGGTCAGCATGAGGTGCTCATCGCCTGCTAGGACTCGTCAGCGGTCATCGGGACCGTCAGTGCTCATCGGGACCGTCAGTGCTCGGCAGGTCCTGTGCTATCTCCCAGATGTGGCCGGCCGGGTCGGCGAAGCTCGCCGTGCGGATTCCCCATGGCCGGTTCATCGGGCCGTTGAGCAGCTGTACGCCACGTCTGGCCAGTTCTGCGCAGACGGCGTCGACGTCAGCTACGCCAAGGGTCAGCACGAAGCGTGAGCCCGCATCGGAACTCGCGACGGCGCCGGGCTCGATCAGCGCTGGCGCCGCTGTGACGGCCAGCAGATTGATGACCGTGTTCTCGAATTTGAATACCGCTGAGTTCTCATCTTCGAAGACAACCGGCAGGCCGAAGGCTTCCTGGTAGAACGCCTTCGTTCCCGCCAGGTCCTCGGTGAACAGCGTGATGGCGTCAATATTGGCGCTCGCAAGCAAGGCAGTCACAAGTCAACCCTTTCTCCCGCTCGGCCCTTATCCTGTGCGGCTCCGTCAGCCTGGCTCGCACTCCGTCGCGCGCCCGAACCTCCACGGTAGGCCCTGTTTGGCTGCCGTAGGCTGAGCCAGCATGATCTCCGAGCTCTTCGATCCGGCCGCCTGGACGCGCGTAAAGGACTTCGATTTCACCGACATCACCTATCACCGCGCCGTAGATCAGGGGACGGTGCGAGTCGCGTTCAACCGGCCTGAGGTGCGAAACGCGTTCCGCCCGCACACGGTCGACGAACTGTGTGCCGCTCTCGACCACGCCAGGCAGACAGCCGACGTCGGGTGCGTGCTGCTAACCGGCAACGGTCCGTCGCCCAAAGACGGCGGCTGGGCGTTCTGCTCCGGCGGTGACCAGCGGATCAGGGGCGCTGACGGGTACCAGTATGAAGGCGGCGGCAAGGACTCGCCGCGGGTCGGAAGGCTGCACATCCTCGAAGCCCAGCGCCTGATCCGGTTCATGCCCAAGGTCGTGATCTGCGTGGTGCCCGGCTGGGCCGCTGGAGGCGGCCACAGCTTGCATGTCGTGTCGGACCTGACGCTTGCCAGCGCCGAGCACGCCAGGTTCAAGCAGACCGACGCTGACGTGGCCAGCTTTGACGGCGGCTTCGGCTCGGCGTACCTGGCGCGTCAGGTCGGGCAGAAGTTCGCCAGGGAGATCTTCTTCCTTGGCCGCACCTACACCGCGCAGGAAGCCTGGCAGATGGGCGCGGTCAACGCCGTCGTGCCGCACGCCGACCTGGAGCGAGTCGCGCTGGAATGGGCCGCTGAGGTCAATGGAAAGAGCCCGACAGCGCAGCGGATGCTGAAATATGCCTTCAACCTCGTCGACGACGGCCTCGTCGGCCAGCAGCTCTTTGCTGGCGAGGCGACCAGGCTCGCCTACGGGTCTGATGAAGCCAAAGAGGGCCGTGACGCCTTCATCGAGAAGCGGCCGCCCGACTGGACACCTTTCCCATGGCACTACTGACGGCCCGTTTGCACAGGTCAGATGCAATCTAACGTCAGCGTTCCGCTGTGTGTCTTCGTCCATCGGCTCGCCGTAGACAGCGAACAGCCATCGCGCGGAACCGTTGCGCCGGAGCCAGACTGTTAACTACAGTTGACACACGGTCGAGGTGGTCAGGAGCGAACATTCGACCGATGGCTACGAAAACTGAAGGACCGGCAGGCGGTTGCGCGGGTGCTCGTGAGGATCGATCGTCTTGCCGCAGGCAACCCAGGGGATGTTAAGGCGATCGGCACAGAGATCTCGGAACTACGGATCGACTACGGACCGGGCCACCGGGTCTACTACATGCGAGATGGCGACCGGCTAATCATGCTGCTCTGTGGCGCTAGCAAGTCCAGCCAAGACCGCGACATCCAGAAAGCCCGCTTGGTCGCCAAAGAGTGGAAGAGCAGTGAGCAAGAAGACTGAGACGTTCGCCCGCTTCGACAGTGCCGACTACCTCGGCAGCATCGAGGACGCGGCCGCCTACCTTGAGACTGCCCTGGCGGAAGCCGACGACGACCCTGCCTACATCGCCCAAGCACTTGGCACGATCGCTCGCTCAGGCAACGTTAGCGAGCTCGCCCGCTGCGTCGGCATGAGCCGAGAGGGCCTGTACAAGGCGCTGTCGGCCGAAGGCAACCCAAGCTTTGCCACGATCATGAAGGTCACCAAGGCGCTCGGCCTCAAACTTCACTTCAAGTCTGTGGCGTTAGCGCGATGAACCTTTGGCTTGACGGAGAACCGACCGTCGACCGCCGAACGTGTCGGGACTGCGCGGCGGCAGCCGGTTAGCGGGCGTGGGTGCGCCGATCAGCAGCGCCCTCGCGTGGGCAGATCCGCACCGCCAGCTAACGATCCGTCGGCCCGTGGCGGCACGCGATACGAGTCGCTAACTGCCCTCGTCTCGCAATTCGCTGTTCCGCTTGGGAGAACACCCGCGAAGTGGGTAGGGAGTGGTGATAAGGCTCATCTGGCGACGGGGCGCGGGGGGTTCCCGTGAAGATGCGCAAGACTCAGCTGCGGCTGGTGGCAACCACAATTGTGATCTTGGT
>DATAEH010000042.1:0-7478 GCA_036258115.1 Streptosporangiaceae bacterium | reverse complement strand
CTTCACCATCAGCGTTCCCGAGGGCACGCCCCGCTCGGCCGTCGAGAACACCGAGGCGCGTGAGGCGCAGCGCGCCAAGGAATTGGCGGGGCAGGGACACCTGCTGCGGCTGTGGATACTACCGGGCGAGTCGCGGGCGCTGGGCCTGTGGCGGGCCCGGGACGCGGCCGAGATGCTGGCGATCTTGAAGTCGCTGCCCCTGGACGCCTGGATGACCGTGGAGACCACGCCACTGACCGAACACCCGAGCGACCCGGCGCTGACTACCCCATGACAGGAAAGACGGAAAAGGTAGCCATCATCACCGGCGGCTCCCAGGGCATCGGCGCCGGCCTGATCGCCGGGTACCGCCGGCAGGGCTGGACGGTAATGGCTACCGCCAGGACGATCAATCTGGATGACGCGTGGGGACGGCGGTGACCCGGATGCCGCGGGAGGCGTACTCGACCGCCAGCGACCTGGTGGCCGCGGCCAGGCCGCCCTTGGTCAGCGCGGCCCGCACCGCGGGCGTGCCCCGAGCGTTTGCCAGGCCCGGCCCTGCTCCCGCGCGCGCTGCCGGGCTGCTCGGTTGACGAGCCGGTTCCTGCCTGGCCGGGCTTGGTCCTAGCGCCCGGTCGACGTCAGTGCCGGGAACCCCGGTACCCCGGGGGTGTCTCGGACCTGCAGACCAGGGGACCGGCCCGGGCTTCTACGGGCGCGGCAGGCTGCCTGGAGCGCGACCCTGGTGGCAGTACCAACCCGGCTACGAATTACGCCTGGCTGATACCGCGCCGACGAGCCCACACGGCGACAGCGCGAGCCGGCATGTCCGGCGCAGATCCGCCGGCCAACCCCGCCATTATTGGCTCGGGGATGTACCGGCAAGAAACAACTTTGGACTGGAGATATCAATGAAGTCCACTAAGCAGGCAATTGAGAACATGGAATACGTGCGCAGGTTGCTCGAGCAAAAGCAGCCCGGATTCGCCGCGTCGCTGGAATTCGCCGCATCGCTGGTCGAGACAAGCCTGGAGAGACCCGATGGACGAACTGATCCGGCTGTGCGCGAGGCGGCCCGCGTAGCCTGCCTGCGGATGACTCCGCAGTACCTGGAAGTCCTGCCCGACAGCGTCGAACAGGCTCGCCGCATGCCGTCAAGGTTCGCCTGGGACCGCAAGGTCGCCGCACACGCGGGATCTTCAATCTGCTAGCCGATGTGGCCGGGGACCCGGTCCTGGCCGTGCCGCTCAGAGATGCACGCGGGCACATCTCTGACCTGATGGTCACGGTCGGGCCAGCCGCGAATGGCATCATCCTCAGCTCTCGCCGTCGGCTGCTCGCGCTGATACGCGCAGGGGAGGCCGACGACGTGGCACGCGAGATGGAGCAGCACCTCGGGGGTCCTGTTCTGGATGCGGCGCCTGTCCCGCAGCTCAGCACGGACCGGCATCGCTGTCTGACCCGGCTGATTTTGCGGACTTGGAAGCTGGTGAATTCCCGGCAGGGACACTCCGCGGCGGTCTTGACATAGTGGCGGCGCAGAAGATGGAGCCGATCCCAGCGCATGAGGTCATCTGCACCGGCTCGCTCGTGCATGACTGGCGCGTAGCACAGCTCACCCGGCTGGGAATCCCCAGGCCGCTGGCCGAAGCTGTTGCCGCGGACGTCGACTGGCATCAGGTCGCCGCGTTGGTGCGCCGCGGCTGCCCGCCCCGGCTTGCCCTGCACATCGTCCGATGAAGAAGACGGTGGTCACCCTGGCCATCAACATTGCCGCGATCGGGTCCGGCGCGCCGACCTCGCCGGCGCCCAGCAACCGGTACCCGCCGCGCCCGCCCAGCCGAAACCAGCGATGGGAGAGATCTCATTGCCATGATCCCGTGGCGAGCGCGGCCGGCCAGTTCCAGCCCAGCGGTTCCAAGGTGCGCGATGGCATCGGCCGCGCTGTCACCGGTGGTCATGATCGGCGGCTGGCTGGCGGCGGAGGCGCTCCAGCCGCCTTCCTACCGCCGAGTCCGCAGCACCATCAGCGGGCTGGCCGGCCTCGGCGGAACCGGCCGCTGGATCATGACGAGCGCCCTGTTCGTGGTGGGCGCGGGCTATTTCGCGACCGCCGCGGGCCTGCCCGGCGTCCAGGTGCCGGCCGGATCGTGCTGATGGTCGCGGGTCTGTCCAGCATCGGCATCGCGGTGTCGCCGGAGCCGGTTCGCGGCTCGACTCCGCAGCACCTGGCCTGGACCTCGCTCAACACGGTCGCGATCACCATATGGCCGGCCTTCACTGCCGCCGGGCACCGTGGCAGCCGCTGATCCTCAGGGCCCGCGGCCCGGGGGCCGTGACCACCGTCTTCCTCGCCCTGCTGGCCTGGGTCGTCTTCGAAACCCAGGGCGGTACCGCCTTGGGCCTGGCGGCGCGGCTGGTCTCCGCCGTCCGGGTGACGTGGCCGTTCATCGTGGCCCTGGCCCTGCGGCGCACCGCAGGGCCAGGCGGCACCGTCGGCCCTCGGTAGGCCGCAGCTGGTCGATGACCAACGCTCTCCGGCTCGAACTAGCACCCAAGAACATCCGGGTCAGCGCCCTGTACGTCGCCTACATGGACACCGGCATGACCAAAGGCTTCGGACGTGCGAAAGCTGGACCCCGGGGACATCGCATCACTCGCCCTCGACGGCATGGCTGCAGACGAATACGAGATCATCGCCGACGGCCTCAGCCGGCAGGTACAGGCCGGCCTCGCCGGCGGCGTCGCAGCCCTGTACCCCGACCTCCCGCAGAAGCCGACCCGATCCCCGGCAACCCCGCTAAGCTGCGTCACCCACGCCGCCGCATGGCCCGCTGAGGACGTAGCTGAAAAGCTTCTACGAGATCCGGCCGCGAGCTCCGACTCCGAGCTGGTCCGGCGTGAACTCAGGCGTCGGAAGCGCCTCGACTACACGCCGTCGGTTGCGCCGGAGCCCAGACCCAACACCAAAGTGCACTAGACCCTCGGCCTAGGGCGGGCGTATCCTCACGAATTGACTGGATGTGAAGGCCGTGACCGGTTTTAGCCTGTCGTCCAGCGGGTGCTCCTCATGTAGCTCACAGCCGCCGGTTTCGGAGGCAATGATGATGCACCGTGAGCCCTGGGATCAAGTCTTGGCGGACGCCACCGCACCGGATCACATCGTGCAGCTGTATCAGGATCAGGATTTTCTCGGTCGCGCCGTCTGCCGCTTCGGCGGTGCTGCCTTAGCCAACGGGGAGGGCTTCCTCCTGGCGTCGACGCTTACCCACTGGAACGCGTGGCGCACACGCCTCGAGGCCCAGGGCGTGGACGTGGAAGCGGCGCGAGAACGCGGACAGATGACGGTCCTTGACGCCGAGGAGCTGCTGTCCCGCTTCATGCGCGACGGGATGCCGCATCCGCCGACCTTCCTCGGCCTCGCCGCGGACATCGTTGGACAGGCACGCGCCGGAGGGCGCTACCCAAGAGTGCGGTGGTGGGGCGAAATGGTCAATGTCCTGTGGGAGCGCGGGAACGTCGCCGCCAGCATGAAACTCGAAGACCTGTTCGATCAGTATGTCGCCAAGAAAGATGGCGTCGCGATCGCCTGCGGGTTCCTGATGGACAACTTCAACAGCGACATTCATGCGCGCATGCTGCCCAGGCTCGGGACGAATCACTCTCACCTCATTCCAGTGGAGGACTACGCTCGCCTAGGCCACGCCGTCGCCGATGCCCTCCGAGATGCAGTGGGCGCGGAGGAGGCCCGTGTCCTTGAAGATCGACTCCTCTCTGAGTATCGGCAAGCATTCGATATGCCCCGAGCGGAGGCGTTGCTCCTGGCACTACGTCAGGTTCGTCCGGCCGTTGCCGATCGCGTCCTGCAACGGACCGGCGAACTGTACGCCACTTCAGGCGCCGCCTAATGACTGGGCAACAGGCCACCTGCAGGGGCGGCTGGACCGGACTTCAAGTCAGCAGCAACGGCGCGGCCGCAAATGGGGTTACCACCGAGCTGATCAGCATCCTCGATACCATTGAAGTTCCCCTCGTCGTCGTACGACGCGACCGGACAATGGCCGCCTTCAACCAGGCGGCAGCCGACGCGCTCGGCCTCTCACTGCCAGATATTGGGCGAACGCTGCGCGATATTTCGGTCCTCGCCCGCGTGCCTCGCCTGGAACAGTACTGCGCCGAGGTCATCACCGGCGGAGTCGAATCGCGGATCGACTTTCGCGACGGGGAAGCACGGTTTGTTGTTCGGATCTCGCCCTACACAAGAGGCGGTGACCAAATGGCCGGCACCGTGCTGACGTTCACAGATCTGACTGCTTTCCGCGCCGCCATCGATCAGACCATTTACGAACGCGAATGCACCACAGCGATCCTCAACACGGTCGCTGATCCTCTCGTGGTGGTGGGCGCTGACCAGCGGGTCCAGTCTGGCAACCGGTCCTTCTACACGATGTTTGGGGTCTCGCCCGACCCGACCGAACCCACCTCGGTCTACGAGCTCGGGAATGGCGCCTTTGACTCCGCACCGGTGCGCACCCAACTCCAAGCAGCGGTCGCGACATTGAGCCTGGAGAACCTCAGAGAGGTGCTTGCCGGCACTCACGCCTTCCAGCCCGTTGAAGTGGATCAGGTCGTCACGGCCAAAGGCGAACGGACGCTCATCGTTGACTCCCGTCCCCTGTCATTTCCCGGCCATTCCGAGCGGAGGGCTCTAGTCAGGTTCCAGGACATCACGGCACGCAAACAAGCTGAAGCGGCCAAGGATCTGCGTTCCGAGGAGGAGCTACGGCGCAGCGAGGCGTTCCTCGCAGAGGGCCAACGCCTCAGCTCGACCGGAAGCTTTTCCTGGAAAGTGGCGACGGACGAAATCACCTGGTCGGAGCAGCTGTATCGCATCTACGAGGTTGAGATCGGCGTGCCCGTGACACTCGATGCGATCCGCGCTCGTGTCCATCCGGAAGACCTCACCTTGCTAGAGAACATGTTCGAACAGGCACGAGAGGGCACGAACGATCTCGAATGGCAGTATCGCTTGCTGATGCCAGACCGCTCGATCACGTATCTGCATGCAGTCGCTCATGCGACCCGAAACCAGGATGGTCAACTGGAGTACATCGCAGCCGTTCAGGATGTCACCGGGCGCCGAATGTCGGAAGAAGCTCTGGCGACGGCTAGATCGAAACTTGCGAACGTCGCCAGGGTCACGAGCCTCGGAGTGCTTACGGCGTCGATCGCCCACGAGGTCAACCAGCCCCTCTCGGGTATCATCACCAACGCCGGCACCTGCCTTCGGATGTTGGATGCCAATCCTCCGAACCTCGAGGGCGCCCGGGAAACCGCCAGGCGGACCATTCGCGATGGCATGCGAGCCTCCGATGTGGTCACACGGCTGCGTGCCCTGTTCAGCAGGGACGAGTACAGGCTCGAGTCGCTGGACTTCAACGAGGTCACGCGCGAGGTCATAGCGCTGACGTTGAGTGACCTCCAGAGAAACCGGGTGGTCCTTCAGTCCGAGCTCGCCGAGGACCTCCCGACCATCACCGGTGACCGAATCCAGCTGCAACAGGTGATCCTGAACCTGATGCGCAACGCCTCCGACGCCATGGCTGAGGTGCACGATCGCCCGCGGCAGTTGCTGATCAGAACCGAACGCGAGGACGTCGATCGTGCGCGCGTGAGCGTGCGGGATGCCGGCGTAGGCGTCGCCCCTCATAACGTGGACAAGCTGCTTGACGCCTTCTACACAACGAAACCCGACGGCATGGGTATCGGGCTCTCCATCAGTCGCTCCATCATCGAGAGGCATCATGGACGTCTCTGGGCGGAGGCAAACGATGGTCCCGGTGCCACTTTCTCGTTTTCTATTCCTAGCGGTCCGGCGAGCGTTCCAGACGCGGCGCCGCGATGAGGCGCTCATGACAGGCAAGCGTTCACTGGTGTCTATCGTCGACGACGACGAATCCGTGCGCGAATCGCTGCCAGACTTGCTGCGGCTGTCCGGTTTCGCCGCCGAGGCGTTTTCATCCGCCGAAGCGTTCCTCGCGTCGGACGTGGTCAGCGAGACCAGCTGCCTCCTCCTCGACATCGCGATGCCCGGGATGTCGGGCCCCGACCTTCAGCAGGAACTGGCCCGGCGCCGCCAGAAGATTCCGATTGTGTTCATCACCGGCCTCGGTGACGGGTCCGTCCGTCCGGGTCTGCTCGCGCGCGGGGCCGTAGAGTGCCTAAGCAAGCCGTTCAGCGAGGCAGCCCTGCTGGATGCGGTCAAGGCCGCGCTTCACTGGCCGTATTCCGGGCCGGTGACGGCGACATGAGTTCACCAGGCGAGGCAGGTAGCGAATCAACAGCGCCGGTGATCTCGCGCGACACCCCTGTCGTGTTCGTTGTCGACGACGATGTATCAGTGCGGGAATCTCTGGAGTTGCTGATTCTCTCTGCCGGCTGGCAGCCCGAGACGTTCGAGTCGGCGGAGGAGTTCCTTGAACGTTCGCGCATAGACGGTCCGAGTTGCCTGGTTCTCGATGTGACGCTTCCCAACCTCAGTGGTCTCGATCTCCAGAAACGCATCATCGATCGGGCAGACATGCCTATCATCTTCATCACCGGTTATGGCGACGTGCCGACCACCGTGCAGGCGATGAAGGCTGGAGCAGTGGAGTTCCTGACCAAGCCATTCGGCGATGACGTGCTGCTGAATGCCATCAGTCAAGCCATCGAGCGCAGCCGCACTGCATTTGCTCACGAGGCCGAATTGCGTGCGCTTCGAGATTGCCACGCGTCACTCACGCCGCGCGAACGACAGACCATGGCATTGGTCGTCTCCGGCCTGTTGAATAAACAGATCGCAGCCAAACTCGGTATCAGCGAGATCACGGTGAAGGCCCACCGAGGCCGGGTTATGCGGAAGATGCGAGTCGATTCCCTCGCCGAACTGGTGAGAGTCGCCGCAGCACTCGACCTGCCACGGGTCGCGCACCCCTGATACCAAAGTATCGACCAACACCATCGTGCAATAGATCGCGGTCACGTATCCGCGTATCGTTAATCGCGTCGAGCTGATCCTCATGTATACGAGCGACAAAGGGTCAGGTGCAGCCGCGATGCCCGCAAATATCGGCCACGGCGTCAGGCGTACGCGTCGTGCGAATGGCACGCTAGTGACAGCCGGGCGTCTAGTAACAGCCAGGCGTTCTGTCGCACTCTCAGGGCAGCATCCCGAGCTACTGGAGCAACCCGAGGAGATTGTTGCTGTCCAGTTTCCCGGCAAGCTCGCCGCCAGCGATGCCCATGATCTGCTCGTGTTGGCGCCTGGATTGGCGCCGGCGGAGCTGGCGGGCGGGTTTGCCCTTCCCGACGTTATGCCGTTGGTGAACCGCATCGAGCAGAGCTTCGTGCGAAGGCTCGAGTCGCTCCCGGCCCCGACCCGACGACTGTTGCTGATTGCGGCGGCGAAGCCGGAGCCGACACCTGGCCGAGGCAGCTACGGATCGATGTGTGTCCCG
>DATAEH010000041.1:0-8217 GCA_036258115.1 Streptosporangiaceae bacterium | reverse complement strand
AGCGCTCGCCAACAACCCGCTTGCGGTGGCACCGCCTGTCCTCGGCGTGCGGCCTGGGCACTAACCGTTAATGAGGCTGTTGAGGGCAACCTTTATGTGATGGCCCACGGTTGTGCCGAGAAGCAGTATGACGCCGATGATGATCATGATCGAGCCGAGCCCTTTGCTCCCTCCTTTGAACAGGGCAGAACCGATGAAGATCAGAATGACGATGACGATCCACAGAATTGGGATCGCTACGCTGCCGTGAATAACCGAAGCGGCCAGGAAATGAATCTCACCCGAGTTCATCCCTGATTCCTCCTTTATCGAAGGGCGAATAGGCTCCTCCTTTGCCAACCCTCACCGCGTGGATCGAGCTGGCCCCGTAGAGGCAGCGCTGCCTCATTCACGCTGGAAGGCGTCCACCGGCACGACTTGAGCCAGGTCCGTCCTCGACGATCGATGACTGCACTAGTCACTTGCGCCCTTCCTTGCCCCGAATCAGCAAGTTATGCAGGTCTCCTTGGCGATATGCCACCATGTGCAGGCCGACGTCGCAAGGCGACACTCAGGGCACATGGGCGGCATCGTCTTCCCGGGCTAGCGCCCAGGACCTTCAGCAAGCCCTATTCTCCCAGGCCAGAGGCATTCTTACTTCAGCAACCCGGCTCAGCCATTAACCCAGGCGAACGGCCGAGACTAGACCGTGCTAGCGGGGTAACGAAGTAGCATTGGCGGCCGCCTAGCGGGCGGCCGCCATGCTCGCTCCATACCTACTTCTTGGCGAAGAACACGTCAGGGTCGTTGCGGCCGTGCGGGAACATGAAGTCGGTCACGTGGTCGCGGTTGTCGCCCCAGGCGAAGTAGTCGTGTGAGCCGCCGCTGACATTGGCGATGTAATCACCCATGTAGCCGAAGGCGATGATCGGGTCGAATTGCGGGATTGTCAGACTGCCTCTGAAGGAGTGCGAGGTTATCCGCCTAGTTGTGAATGACGTGCCGTTGACCGAGTTCCCAGCGAGCACGTCCAGGAGGTTGTTGGGGTAGCGGTGGTAGTAGAGCAGGTGCACGCCGCTGCTGTCGGCGGACAGGGCGGGCTGTACCTCGTCGCCGCTGCCGCCAGTGACGAACGACACCGTCCATGTGGACCCGCCGTTCGCCGACCTGGCGAGCCGAATGTGGCTTCGGCCCTGAGTGCCGTCGTTCCATGCGACGTAGATTGTTCCGCCCCGAATGGCGATCGTGGGGAATTCAATGGTCCGCATGTATCGTCCGGGTCCCAGTGATAGAAGCCCGTTCGGAGTCGCAGGCGTCACATTGGAGATCTTCACGCCGGGCCCGAACGTCTGGCCGCTATCGGCGGACTTGAAGATCCACTCGGAGAACGTTGGTGCTGCGCCGTTGCAATTGGGATCGTTGACGCGAATCTTCTCGGCCGTTACGTACAGGGTGCCTGTCGCGCGGTCCACGATGGGAGTGGCTCCGATGTACTGCTGGAACGAGCACCCGGTCGTGGGCAGGATGAACTTGTCGGCGTAGTGGAGCTGCCATGTCTTGCCGCCGTTGATGGACCGTGCGACCGGCAGGCCGGTGAACGCCTGGTTGGTGTTGATGTCGAAGGAGGTGTCGTCATAGGCGACGTAGATGGTATCGCGGTTCGTCACCGCCGGGTCCGGGCCGACGGCGAGCGCGTCCTTGTCGCCGCTGTAGAAGGTTGTGACTGGTGGACGGAACACCGGAACTGGCGTGCTCCACGTCTTGCCGCCGTTGGTCGATTTCGCGACGGCGACGTCCAGGTTTCCGTTGAACATGTCGAAGGCGAGAGTTGAGTAGTACATCGCGCCCGAACGATCGCTCCCCATCCACGGGTCGCCGAAGTTCCCGAATTCCCTGGTGTTAGGGATATCGCCGCCGTCGGTGAAGCTTTTGCCTCAGTTTGTCGAGTACGAGTAACCCGTCAGGTTACTTCCCGCAGTTAGGAACAGGCCGGTCTGCTGGCTATCGTCGTAGCCCACTGCGACATGCGACCCGGCGACCGCGATCGTCGTCTCGCTCTGCGTGGTCTGGTCGACCTGGTGTGTATCCAGCGCTGGGTTGTTAACCCGGACATTGCGCAGGCCCGCTGATGGGACAGCTGCAGCCGCGGCGCCGCTGGTCGAAGCCACCGGCGGCTTGCCGACAACCAACGGTGTGAGCTGGTTGTCGCCGGTTGCCTGGATGTGCAGGGCAAGCTGAGCCGGTGCTGTCATCAGCTGTGCGGCCCTCGTCTTCAGGATGTGCTGCGCAAACTGCTGCCTGGCTACGCTCGGCGCGGGCGCGCTTGACGTTCCGGCAAAGGCGCCGGTCAGTGCGGCCGAACACAGCACTGCCAGCCCGATGATAAGGACGCTGACAACCGACCGGCGACGGCCATGGATTAAGCGAGTCACTTGCATTACCTCCCTGTGCCAATGGCAACATAGGAGTTGCGGCAGAAGGCCGCTCCAGCGGCAACCAGCGTCCGCCGCGCGAGATCGACCCGCGCACTCTGTCGCCAATCGAACGAATTGCTACCCTGCGATCTACTCGCCGTTGAGGACTTTGTCAAGGGATAAGGCTCACGGTTGGATGAATCTTAATAGGCGCTAATGGACGGCAGGCGTGGATTCCTGGCGCCGGAGACCGCATATGAAAGGAATCGGCCTCCAGCGACGGCTGCGAACACTCGCGGCCGCGCAATGCCTCGGCCAATCCGCATTGTTACGCTATGCATGTGTCCGGCATCGGGCCGAAGGTAGCCCAATGCATGACGGCCAAGCCGGGCGGAACGGTCACCGTCGGCCCGCACGAAGTGCGCCTGGCCACAGCTTGACGGCCTGCCAAATACGCGGACCGTGACAAGGACGGGTCCAGCGCGATCCTGGACCCGCCAGGCCTGGTGGTCCTGGCGGCGACTTGGGCGGACCTGGCTCGGTCTGCCGGTGGGCTGCTCGCCCCTGGCACCGCTGCGCATCGGGTCACGAGGACCGCAATCGCGCCAAGCAGAACTGCAGCTGGTGCTGATAGGGCACTGACATGCGAGCTGCTCATCGCGCCCTCCCGGCATGGCTCAAGTGCTACTCATCGGACGCAGGGGGCTGACAGGTCCCATGGCGTTCGGCAGACATTGTCCTGGCGGCGGCGGTTTCTAACGGCGTCGGGTTGCGGCTACAGCTTCGTGTCGGGTAGGAGCAACCAGACGATGAAACCCGGGCCGTGGCCGGCCTTCCGGCCAATGCGCAACATCGATGTGCCAACGAGATCGGGGGAACCGGGAATGGCGGCGTCACGTCCAACTGGCCATGAAGGCGACCGAACAAGTCCCCGCGCGAGTTCCGCGAGCAGGTCGGCCGGCACGCGCCTTCGCCGTGCGTTTGTCCGTGCTGTTCGCATCTGGCATCGTGATCCTTTCCGGTTGCGCCAGCGGCCCATTCCTGCCGGTGGTGAAGACTTCGGCACTGGGGGCCGCTGACCAGCTCGTCCCGTTCGCCAGCTGCGGCGATGCCCTGCGGAACCTGCATGCGGCGGCGAGCAAAGCGCTGACCGCCGAATTCGCCGCCGCCTCGCGCTCATCTGGGGCAGCCGGCGGGCCAGCTGCCCCAGACCCGGCTGCGGGCCAGGCCGCGCCGACCGGTGCTGCCGCCGGCCAGGCGGCCGCCGGCGCGGCACCGGCCGACGGGTTAGCGGCGCCCGGCGCGTACTCAGGCACCAATGCCGCCACCGCGGGTGTCGACGAACCCGATTTGGTCAAGACCGATGGGCGCCGCATCGTGACGGTGATCGGCGGCATCCTGCGGGTCGTCGACGCCCAGACCATGCAGCTCACCGGCGTCCTTGACCTGTCACCGTGGGAGGGATCTTATGGCGCGGCACCGCTGAACCTGCTCCTGACCGGGGATCATGCGCTGGTCCTAATAGGCGAGGGCGACCCGCTGCCCCGAGCGCCCCTGCCTGAGGCTGCGCCCGGCACTGAGAGCCCGTCGGCTCAGATCACCGGGCCTCAGCTCGTGCTTATCGACCTGTCCGCGGCCACGCCGCACATCCTGAGCGAGTACACGATCGACGGCGCGCTCGTGGACGCACGTCAGGTGGGGTCGGTGGCGCGCGTAGTTGTCCACTCGGCGCCGCGTGTGTATCTTCCTGCCGGAGTGGGGCTAAGCGGGCAGAGCAGCCTCACCGAGGACCGGGCCGTGATCGGCCATGCCCCGCTCAGCGCCTGGCTGCCGCGCTACGCGGTGACCGCCGGCCACATCCGTCGAACGGGCCGGGTGGACTGCGCCGCCGTCAACCACCCGGCGGCGGTCAGCTATTCCGGCACCTCGATGATCACCGTGCTCACCTTCGACCTGAACGCTGCCAGCCTAGGTGACGGGCTGCCGGTGACCGTTGTGGCCGACGGCGACACGGTCTACTCCAGCGGCGCCAGCCTCTACATCGCCAGCGACCGACAATGGAGCATGCCGCGGAACCCGGTGACCCCGACCACGCCGGCGGGCCCTGACGCTGAGTCCGCGACATTTACGCCGCAGCAGTACGCCGCGCTGTACAAGTTCGACGTCGCGGGACCTGGCAGGCCTGTCTACGAGGCATCGGGCTCCGTCCCCGGCTGGCTGCTCGGGTCGGCGGGCACCGCCCAGTACGCCATGTCCGAGTGGGACGGAGCGCTCAGGGTCGCGACGACGACGGGTTTGTTCGGCTGGAGTGGCCCGCTACCGCGGTCAGCTGTCTACGTGCTCGAGCAGGTCGGCGCGCGGCTGATGATCGTCGGAAAGGTCGGAGGGCTCGGCCTCGGCGATCAGATCTACTCCGTGCGCTTCGACGGCCCGGTGGGCTACGTGGTCACTTATCGGGCGGTCGATCCGCTCTACACGCTGGACCTATCCGACCCCACGCAGCCGAGGGTCGTCGGCGAAGTGCAGCTCAGCGGCTACTCCGCATACCTCGATCCGATCGACGTGTCGCACATGATCGGGATCGGGCAGGCAACGAACGCCGGAGGCCACATCGAGGGGACGCAGATATCGCTCTTCGACACCTCCGATCTCGCGGCGCCGGTGCGAACTGCCGTGTTCCGGCTGCCGTTCGGCCACTCCGAGGCCGAGATCGACCCGCACGCGCTCTTGTACTGGCCCGCCGCTGGGCTCCTGGTCATCCCAGCGGTGCTTCCTGACCCGGCGGCGACTCCGGCCGGAACCGCGTCCCCATCTGCGGATAACGTACCTACGCCGGTCAGCGCCGCTCTCGTGCTGCACGTGCGCGATCACTCGATCACCGAGGCCGGGCTGATCACCCACCCGGCCGTGCCCGGCGACCCCGCAGGCGGCCAGATCCGGCGCTCGCTCATCATCGGCGGCGACCTGTGGTCCCTGTCCGACCATGGCCTGCAGGCCAATGACCTGACGACGCTCGCGCCGCTCGGCTGGGTGCCGTTCTGACGGCGCCCCGGCCGGATCTTGAACCCGAGCTTGTCGGAATACCTCGTCCCAGGTGCACGCCGACATCCCGTGGATCGAAATCTTCTACCTAGACCATCCCGACCCGACCATGCCACATCGCCCGCATCGTCACGGCTGGCCAGTGATGCCTGTTCCTGAAAGCGGAAGGTCGGCGGTTCGACCCGCCCCTGACGACGCGCGCTTTGACCTGCGACACCTCCCTCAATGCGTATCTCCTCTTATGAGGCATCCTGCCCGTGTTCGCCGAGGTGCCCGGCCGTGGGACTCCAGCTTGGAGAGGCGGCCGCACAGCGAACTGTCGGCACGGGGAATAGCCCGGACCCGCGTCGTGCTATCGGGAATGCTGGCTTGCTGCCAAAACGAGGCCCCAGGCAACCCGCTAAGGAACAACAGCGCCTCCTTCTGGCAGCCCGAGTCGATGTGGCCGTGGGGGCGCCATGACTCAGCTTGCGCGTCCAGACCTCGCGCGCATCCGATCCGGACTAGCACTGCGCCCAAGCGCTGCCTCGGCCACCACTGAACCATCGCAAGCCGATCGCTCTGGGCTTGTGCGGGCGGGCCGGCCAGTCCCTGGCTGGGCGGTAGGCACAGCCTTGATGGCGCCTGTTGTCCTGGTTGGGGGCTGGCTAATTGCCGGCGAGCTTCAGCCGGCCTCTTACAGCCCGATGCGGCAGACGATGAGTGTGCTGGCTGGTCAGTCGGGAACCGAGCGGTGGGTAATGACCGCGGCCCTGTTGCTGGTGGGCAGCTGTCAGATCGCGACCGGCGCGGGCCTGATTGGCGTGCGTACGCCTGCGCGCCTGGTCCTGATGCTGACTGGCCTCTCGACTCTTGGCATCGCCGCCACTCCAGAACCGGCCACGGGCCCGACGGCGAGCCACCTCGCCTTCGCGGGGAGCTGCGTGGTCACGACTGCGGTCTGGCCTGTACTCGTCGCCAGGCGCGCGCCCACGCAGTCGTGGATCCTCGGTGTCTACGGCTGCGCGACAGTGACCGTGATCTTCGCCGGGTTGTCGTGCTGGCTGTTGGTCGCAGCGGGAGACGGCGGCGGTGCCTTGGGCGCGGTCGAGCGGCTGACGTCCGCGATTCAGGCCCTGTTCCCGCTTGTCGTAGCGCTCGCCTTGCGGCAGACCGCACGGGACGCAGGCAACCAGCGACAACGCGGCCAAATGTGTGCTGGCATTGGCAAGCAGCTATCTCGATAGTCCGACGGACAGTCCCCACGGCCGGACGGGATTGCGTCGGACGGTTAAGTCCGGCGCGGGGCCCGCCAGTGGCGCGATATTCCGCAGTCGCGTCGCCCAGACGTACTCTCATCTCCGGCGAACGGGACGACGCGCGGCACACCATAATTGGCAGATTTGCACGCTCGCCCTCGATCGGCAGGCCAGCGCCATCAGCTTCCAGATCAAGCGCAGACTGAGGGCAGTGCGGCTCGGTGATGTCGCCCACCATCCTGACCGAGGCTCAACTCCCCGGCCGCTGCCAAGGCAGACATGAACGACCATGGCGGGGTTCCGCGTTTACTGCCCGCGACTGGTGCTCGCCTGCCCCGCGCAGTACAGCTCTTTCGCGCTTCGCGGGGCACTCGCCGCAACTGCCAGTCAATGAATCCCTCAGTCTCGACCGCACGTTCCGTGACCCGCCGATAAGAGCATGGGCGTAATCGACCAGCAAGGCCTGAGCCCGCACTGCGTAGTAGCTGTGAATTTCTGGAAAATATTTGCTAGTTTTCCATTACCAGCGTAGCGTGAAAGCCAGGCACCGGAAGTCAGCCGCAGATGGCGGCCAGCTACCCGGGGTTACCGGAGGAGCTCATGTGCACTGGCCTGGTCACCGTGACCGCCGGCGCCCGCGACGCTCGCATCGCCGCGCATCCCGCTGACTCCGCCGGTGTCCGATGCAAGCTGCTGGGCCAGGTGACTGGCTTAGCAGCTGCGGCGGCGCCAGTGAGGACTGGCGTCCGTTAGCACCGCCTGACAGTCCAGCTGACAGGACGCATCGTCGCTTCACCGTCGAAAGGAATCGCCATGCCCGACCATGCCGCATCACAACCAATCGCTACACCCGCCCCGCCGCAGCCCTCTGCCAGCGGCTCCGCCACGCCGCCGGTGCCACCAGCTGCCATGAACCCCGGCATGCGGACGCGGTGGCTAGCCGTGCTCGACAGATCCCGCATGGCGATGACCCCGCTGCGCCGGGCAATGCGCCGGACCGCACGCCACCAGTAGGCCTGGCCAGGGAACCGGCGAGGCAACGGCCCGCATCCTGATTTTCAGCGCGCCATGCTCGCACCGGGCGCCAGCCGGTTCATCACCCACCAGGCCGCGACAAGCTACGCCAATGAGACCGGCCCAGCGGTCCTGGTGGGCACCGATGGCCGAGTTGGGCTGCTTGGGCGGATTTCTTGCGCCTGGCCCCGGCCTCGCCGGAAGCGGCCGAGGTCATTTCGATCACCGGTATCAGCCTGGCATCGCGAAATCTGTAGTTGACCGGCTCCGGATTGCCGCGCTCGACAGTGATCGACGGAACAACCCGGGAGCCCGCCCATATCGCCCCGCGGTCTGCGGAGGCACGCACCGGCGTGAACCGCCAGTCCTCTTCACGACCTCCTGGCACTGGGAAGTCGGCGGGGTTGAATGACTCGACGGCGTGCAGCCGGGAGACGGGGCCGGCGTTGCGGGCGGCCCCGGGGAGCCCGCTCATTAGCCGACCGCTCCTTCCATCTGCAGCTCGATGAGCCGGTTCAGCTCGAGCGCGT
>DATAEH010000040.1:0-2679 GCA_036258115.1 Streptosporangiaceae bacterium | reverse complement strand
CCGCCAACGCGCAGGTCGACCTCGCAGACGACCAGGTTCCAGCCGCGGGCACCGAACCAGCGTTTGAGCAACTCGGGCTTGGTCAGCGCGTCGAACAGCATGCGGCGGGGTGCGTCGAATACCCGCCTCAGCACGATTTCTCTGTCCGTTGGCGTCGTCACCGTCAGGGTTCCGGTGTTGTTCATGACGACATCAGTGCCCTCCCGGCCGTCTCTGGCCGCGGCGCTCTTCGTTGGCCTTGAGCTCGTCGAGCAACCTGTCGAGGCGCTGGTAGCTCTCTTCCCAGTAGCTGCGGTAGTTCTCAAGCCAGTCGGTGGCGGCCTTGAGGGGGCGCGCCTCGAGCCGGCACGGCCGCCGCTGCGCGTCGCGGCCGCGCGAGACGAGCCCGGCGCGCTCCAGCACTTTGAGGTGCTTGGAGATGGCGGGCTGGCTCATGTCGAACGGCGCGGCCAGCTCGGTCACGGTGGCCTGGCCCGACGCCAGCCGGGCCAGGATGGCCCGCCGGGTCGGGTCGGCCAGCGCCGCGAACGTCGCGTCGAGCCGGTCCGGGCTGGTGCTTCTATAACCTATTAGTTTCATAACCTATCGGTTTTTAACATGGCCTATGCAGGCTGTCAAGGGCCATCGCACGACAACTGGGTCTAGAGGACCGTGCGCCCTGGCCACCACCACAACCGCAAGCCGACCCCTTGGGCTCACTGGCGATGCCGCAACTGCCCACCTTCGCTCTCCCGTCCCCGGCCGGGCCTGGTCAGGCGGCTTGGGCGGTCGGCATGCCCCGTGCGTAGGTCGTCGCCGGCGAAACACACGCTGGTCGGGAACTGCAGTCTCGGCCCGGCCGCGGCCAGCATGTCCTCGGGCGTGGCCGGGCCCATCGCCAGCTTGCCGACAAGGCAGCCAAGGTGACCGGAGGCACGGGAGTCTGCAGAGGGCGCCGTCAGCAACGTCAGACCTACTGGGTCCTCCGGCCACGGCCGACCGTGTTCGCCCTGCGCACTTGCGCAAGGCCCCACCCAGCCTGCCCGATGTCGTACCGGCTGGTCAGCGATAATGGCAAGCGATGAGCGGTCGCCAAGAAGCGGCGCTCGTCGGTCTCTAGCAGCAGCTTGTTGGCCAGCATCTCGTCGGCGACCGGCACCGGCGAGGTCGCCTCGATGCAATAGGCAGACCCGCGGGGATGCAGCCGCACGACCGCCCCTCGCAACACCCGGTAGCGGCGGCCGGACGCGGTGGTGACCTCAAACCAGCGCCGCCCGCGGTACTGTTTCCGCTGGGCGGGCGATAGCCAGGCCCACAGCAGCGCCTCGGCCCGCAGCCTGGCCTGGCGCCGGCGCACGAGCGCAGCCCAGGAGCGGCGGATCGGGCCAACCAGGCAGGGCACGAGCACGACAGCTGCGGCCAGCCCGGCCACCCACCAGGTCGCTGCGGTCATGGCTGAAGTGCTAGCCGCCAGCCAGACGCGGGGCGACGAACAGCTCGGAGTCCTCCTCAGGCTTCCAGGTGGCAAGGCGCACCTGTTCGCCCGTGCCGTCCCCGGTCTGGCGGTACACAAGCCGCCCGGTCGCCTGCGCTTCCCGGAAGATCTCCTCGATCCGCCAGACGGTCGTCGGGTCGATGGTGTCCCAGGTGTGGGTGGTGTCGCCCTGGTGGTCGGCGACGTGCATCTTGCCGGTCATCTGCCGCGCCTCCTCCAACGGCGCTGACGCGGGACGCATTGCGGCCCGCCGCCGGCGGCGGCCATGGCGACCCGCCATCAGCGGCCTTGCCAACTCATTCTGCGGGAGCTGCGAGCCTGATGAAAGAGCTGTGCCTGTCGCCGGGGAACCTCGGCCCCATGGTGGTCATCGGCCAAGCATGGGTCCGCACCCGCTCGTCAGCCGGCCGCCGAGGCGGGCCAGGCTTGGGCCGAACCGACCCGTCACGAAGATCAGCGCGAGGCCCGTAGATTCCGGGACCAGCGAGAGGCTTCGGAGGACAAGTGGGAGGGGACGCGGCCCACCTTCTACGGCTGGGGAGCACCATCCTTCATCCGGCGGCGTGGTTCGTGCGCCCGACGTGGAGGTGCGGCCAGTCCGCGCTAACCATCGTGTAGTTGCCTGGCTGGAGGGTGACGGCCGCAGGCCGCCTGCGGGACTGGCTGGACAAGGCCGGCCTCTCCCATAGGAGGAGGTCGGGCCGGTCGCGACGTCAGTCGGGATATCTACTTGTGTCACGTCCACGATTGGTGGACTCTACTTATGAGGACATCATCGAGGGGTCCTACATGATAAACATCCAGCTCGCATGTTCCGCGATGTGACGGGTCGGATGCCAGTGGGACTGGACAGGTCAGAGGATCTGTCTCGGTCACATGGCGCGAAGGCACCCTGACGTTGGCAACGAACATGAAGCACTATGCGGCTAGGTGTCGGCCAGCTACGTGACAATTGGCAGTCGATAGGGAGGCAGAATGTTGAGCCGGCCGCGCCATGCCTTATCACCACGGACCCTCAGGGCCACCTTTGCGACAGCAGGAGTATCAAGGCAGCACCAGGCATTGCCTAGGAATCTGCTGAAGCTTGCCGATCCGGATCGGCTGGTTGTTCGCGCAGGAGTGCGATAGCCGGCCGGCAGGGCTGGTGAGCGGTCGTGCTAGGCGCGGACGGACCGCGATATCCCAGCCCTGATCAGGCCAGTGCC
>DATAEH010000039.1:0-5125 GCA_036258115.1 Streptosporangiaceae bacterium | reverse complement strand
AGCCGAGATCCGCGCCTGCGCTGCGAGCCAGCCCGGATCGAACCGGTCAACCGAGACGGGAGCCGGCCGCGATGGCGGCGCCTCGGCCTCGGCCACCCCCGGGACGTACTGCCAGCCAACTACCGCAGGGATTTCTGCAGTCATCACACCACCCGGCACCCTTGCAAGAGTCGCGGGACTGGGCCGCGAACCAGCACCAAGAGCGCGCCGGCGCAGTCGTCATCTAACCCAACCTCATGGCATACCGCGCCAGCACCCGCCGGTCCCGGGCGCCCCTTGACTGTCGTCCGGTGATCGCCCACGCCTGGTGGCCGCCGGCCGCAGACCACGACGACATTGACCAGGCTCTGCAGCGCGGCCGCGGCAGGTCCTGCCGCCGTGCCGACTATCGTCGCCACCCCGGACTCCACGCCATGAGCGATCACGGCCTCAACCGGCGTCCCGCCCAGAACCTCGTAACCGTTGACCCAGACCACGCAGTCGGCAGGCGCACCGGAGCGTTCGGCGAGGACGCGGGCCAGGTCGGCGAGGACCAGCCGCGCGATCATAGGTCCCGCAGGGCCGTGGTTGCGCGGGTCAAGCGGGAACAGCAGAACTTGCCGCCTGGCGAGCGCCAGGCCGATGTCGACTGCCTCGGCGCCGTCCGACGGCCCGGACAGCGCAGTCCATGCCGGGGAGCGTCGCAGCCAGGCGAGTTGCTCGGTCATGGCGCTCGTCGCTGACGGGTCAGCGCACAGTTGGCTGCCGAGCGTAGCCGCCCGCCGCCGTAACGGAGCATCGGCTGCGCGACAGGCACGTGCGTCCAGCGCGCCCGGCCGGAGCAGTCCGGCCAGCTCATCGAGGATGTTGCGTTGTTGTGCGGATGCCGTCGTCGGTGTCGCGACGACCTCGATCGCCGTCGCGACGTAGTCCGCGCAGAACGCGCGCCGCGCCTCAGACACCCCCGTCCAGTCGGTCATCGAGAGCACCAGGTCGGCGGCCGCGTCCCCGTGAGCACGAGCGAACGGCTGGTAGCTATAACCGTCAGATCCGAACACCGCAAGCGGCGCGCTCACCTTTTCGCTCGCGGAAGTGACCCGGCGGAGCACATGCACGTCGGCCACCCCATAGTCGCCCATCTTGCCCCAGGCCAGTCCGCCGGCCAGGTCGACGATGATCACGGTCTTTCGGTGGAGGATTGCGGCGGTCGCCAGGCTAAGACCGGTCCGGGTGACTGCTCCCGCATCCTGACCGGTCACGAGCACGCCGCCGGCCGACTCCTGCCAGGAGACGGCCGCCCGCCTGCCCGTATCCGTCACTACGCCGAGGCAAGCGCCATCAGCGGTCGCCAGATCGCTGCGGCGCAAGGACGCACTGACGTAGCAACGTCGCACGGCGACGATCAATCCAGGCCGGCAGGCGTTGAGTCTGGCTAACCGGCCGACGACGCCAGCCTCCGCGGAGGCGACGATCAGCGCGAATGGGAACTGGCCGGGCAGCCAGTGATGCCAATGCCCGAGTGCCCGGCCCGTTGCGCTCAGGTGACCGGCCAGTAAGCCCGGTGCATGCGATAAGGCAACGAGGCGCCCAACTTCGCCGGCATACCCGCTCCACGCCCGGCTAGCGCCGACCGCGCTTACCCAGACCAGACCGACAACGGCGGGACCGAACAGCCACGTAGGACGCCATCGGCTCAACGCGGCTGTGACAACGAAGGCGACCGCGAGCGCCAGCGTGACCTGCGCGACGGCTAACTGAACGACGATGGCCGCGATCACAACGACCGCAGCTACGCGGCCGGTGCGAGGCGGCCTTAGCGCGCGCCATGAACCCGACGTCCTCGTCGCACGTCGCCACGCGGAACTGCTCCGATAGGACCGCACAATGGCTCAAGGTAGCCCTTTTGCCCGTCGCTCGCCCCTCGATCACCCCAACCCCGGCCCGGGCGACGCAACAACGGAAGGTAGCCCAGCCCCGCACCTAGCGCATGCTGTCCTACCCCCCGATTGGGGTTCCTTTGAATGGGGTGATCGCCGCCAAAACACGCACCTTCAGCAACCCTAATTCGGGGTAAGAGCCTTCCACGAGTGGTAAGCGCCTCAAGGGGCGAGGGTTTAGCGGACGGCGGCCTGGTCGTCGGCCGCGAAGCCATCTTCCTCGTCCGGCGCGACGGCGAGATCGTCGGGGAGCGCATGCCCCGCAGGGATGTTCCTTACCGGCGCGGTGTCGGCCGGCCAGTCAACCACGATCCTGAACATGTCAGCTCTGAGCGCCGCAACCGTCAACGCCACGGCCCGGCCCGACGCCTCATTGTCGAACCGCACGGTGATCGTCGCGGCCGGCTGACCTGACCCGAGCCGCAGTCCCCGCGCGATCGACGATGGCGGCGGCTGCATCTCCATATGCAGCGCTGCCGGAACGCCGAGCGGTGGCCGCCCGAGCGCATGACCGTCGGCGCCTCTAAACCCGCACAGGCCATAGTCGGACGGGAGAATGCTCTGGTTGTCCGCATTCAGTTCACCGACCTGGCCTGCCGCCTCGGCCGTGAGATAAGTCGTGGAGATAGCGGCCGGCTCCCCGTTGATCGACCAGTGGCACTTGATCGCGCACACCGAATCCGCGGGCGGGATGCCTAGCGCCCAGCCGATGTCCTCGGGCACGCGCCGCCAGGAGACCTTGCGCTTGCGGCAGCTGACCTCGCCGCCCATTGGGTCCAGATTGGCGCCCAGGCGCGGCACGCCCTGAACAGGGATCAGGTACTCGGCGGGACTTGCCCGGTACAGCTGCCCGTCCGGCAGCTGCCTGATCAGGTGCCTGGCGGCTAGTTCTCTGACTGCCTGCTCAACCTGCGCCGGCCTGACGTTGTACCTGCGGGCAAGCGCGCTCGGCCTGGGCAGCCGCCAACCCGGCTCGTGGTGAACCAGGGTAGCCGCGAGCCGGTCAGCCAGGACTCCGGCGACGTCTGGCTGCTCGCCGCTGGAGTATTCCACGCTGCTGCCCCTCGCCTTGATCCTGGCCGCATGAACCACTGCGGCGTTTCATCTGTTCTAGGTAGCCCAGGTAACTGGAATCTGAACTGCGGGTTATCTGTCTCGCAACGCGGCTCTGCGAACTGGCGACATTTTCGGGTCCTGCGGACACGGCCCCTTCGCGGGCGGGCTGTTGGCAGCCGGCCTGCGACCTGAGATGCCAGTCACTCCGCGTTGCGCCTGGACCGCGAGATGATGATCCTCCCGAGGATGATGAGAATCAGCACCAGTATCAGCAGCAGGAAGGCAGAGTCATATGACAAATCCCGCGATTTCGGCCCGTACTGATAAAACGACCAAATGGGATAGGTCAGGTATCCGACAGGTGAGTTCGTCAGCTGCCCGGTCGGATTCTGATCGGACCACCCGGCTGTGAACAGCAGCGGCGCGGTCTCGCCGATGGTGATGGCGATCGCCACGAGAAGACCTGTGACAATGCCGGGCAGGGCCGTTTTCAGAACGATCTTGCGCAGTGTCCAGCCCGCGGAAATGCCGAGCGCCTCTGCTCCCTCGCGATACGAGCTCGGCACCTGGGCCAGCGCGGTCTCCGTTGCCTTGGCGATGTACGGAATCGAGATCACCGACAGCACGATCACGGCGGGCAACAGGCCGAATCCCCAGTGCAGGAACCCGACCACGATCGTCACGTACGCGACATAGCCAAGCACGATCGACGGGATCCCGGCGAGCACCTCGTATCCTCCGCGCAAGATCCCCTTGTGCCGTCCCTCGGCGAATTCGGCCAGGTACAGCCCGGTCAGCACGCTGATAACGCCACCTATGATCAGCACGCCGAAGGTGATCGCCAGCGTCCCGAGGACGGCGTTCTGCAGGCCGCCGGTGGTTCCGCTGGTCCGGGTGGTGAGGACGCTGAAGCTGAAGTGCGGAACCGCGCGGTAGATGATGCCGCCGGCCAGCCAGATTGTTGGCGCGATCACGACCGCAAGAGCGACGAAGCACAGTACCCAGAAGACCCAGTTGGCGACCTTGCGGCGTACTGGTACCTCTGGCCACCTGAACTCGCCGGTCTGGCTGCCAGGCACCTGATTGGCCGACGCTGAACTAGTCATCCTGGCCTCACAATCCCCGGCCGACCGGCAGCGCGGTTCCTGACACCCGGCGGACGAGCAGCCGGGCGAAAACGTTCGTGATCAGCGTGATGATCATCAGCAGGAGGCCCAGTTCGGCGAGCGTCTTGATGGCGAGGCCGGTGGAATCCTGCAGCGCGGTCTCCAGGGTCTGCACGATGGTGGCGGCGATCGTGGTCGTCGCCGCATAAATGTTGGAGGGAATGGCGCCGAGAGCGAGGCCGCAGGTCATGGCCACCGCGATGGTCTCGCCAAGCGCGCGGGCGAGGCCGAGCACGACGGCGCCGACGATTCCGCCGCCCACCCATGGCAGCGTAACCCGTCTGGCGGTCTCGAAGTCCGACATCCCGAGCGCGATAGCGCCTTCCCTCGGCAGGATCGGGACCTGGCGGATCAGGTCGCGCGTGGTCGCAGCCACGATCGGAATGACCATGACGGCAAGGACCATCCCCGAGACCAGCAGCCCCTGGCCGTTCCCGGTGTCGCCCCTGAAGTAGCGCAGGACAGGCACGTCGGGCATGTTCCTCGCGATGAAGGGCGCGATGTGATGCGCGATGAAGGGACCGAACGTGAGCGCACCCCACAGGCCGATCACCACGCTCGGGATTCCCGCGAGCAACTCGAGGAAGACACCCACGATATTCGAGATCCTCTGCGGGAGCCGCTCGACGATCACCAATGCTGCGCCGATCGCCGCTGGCACCGCGATGATCAACGCGATGACCGATGTCAAGATCGTCCCGACGATCTCGGGGACCGCGCCGTACTCAGCGCCCTGCGGGTGAGTGACGCCGTTGGTGGTCACCGTCGGCGTGTAGAAGGAGCCTTCCGACCAGACGCTCTTGGTGAAGAACCCCCAGCCGTTGAACTTGATGGCCGGAATCGCCTCGACGATGAGCGTGATCAGGATCAACACGAGCGCCAGCGCAGGCAGCAGTGCAGCGATCCTGCCGGTCCAGCGCAGTGTTGTGTCGCCGCGCAGTGCGCTGGCGACGGCCGAGGCGACCCGGCGGGGAAGCGAGCGGTTGC
>DATAEH010000038.1:0-8605 GCA_036258115.1 Streptosporangiaceae bacterium | reverse complement strand
GCCCGTTTTTTGACGTATCTGGATTGATGTGGCCGACTCTGTCTTAATAGGGACCAGTCACCACCGCCGCGTCACCGCGGTCGGATTGACCCGGCGGGGCCCGGGGGGCGGTCGCCCCCGGGATCGGCGACAACGGAAGTCGCGATCCCGGGGGCGCCTACGCCGCACTGCTCGGAACGCCGGGCTTTTCACCCCGGCCAGCGGCCCAGCGGCGGCTCGCTAACGGGACTCGCTCGAACTGCGGCGGCCAGCTTCCTGACCTTCACGCCGTCAGCGGGAACGGCAAGAAACTGGTCAGCCCGGTAGTTACTCCGGAGCCAATCCGAATGGACCGTTTGTAGCTTTACAACCCGCAGGCCGAACGGCAGCATTGATGGTGTTCTCGTCCTTGCTTAGGCCAGGGCTGGGATGGGCATGGGGAGGCCTTTTTGGATGAGCTGTCGATCCCCAGGGAAAGCGAAAATGTTGCTGAACAGGTGGCTTCAGTTCCTGCTGCGCCCTCCCCGGCCTTGACCGCGGCTGCCCTCTCCGCGGCGGCGACACCCGCCGACCCCTCCTCGGCCCGTAGCGGAGTTGACATTGGCAAGCTGGTAGCCGGGGGATTCACGGTCGTTTCAACGTCGATCGCGATCGTTGGCGGTATCACTGGCGCGGTGAGCCGCTTCCTGCGAAACAACCCGATTCCTTTGCTGGCGGCGCTCATACTGTCGGTAGCTGCTGTAGGCGTTTCGCTGGCAGGCTCGCAGCTGGCCATGGCCGATCTGAGCGCCCGGTCAAGCCGCGCACCTGCGGGATCCAGGGACTTTGACCCGGACATCCTCGGCGCGAAGGACGCTGAGGAGCGGTCGACCGGAGAAGGCGTTGAGGCTCGAAAGAGGGCCCGCGCTCTCAGGAAGAGAACCCGGCGGTTCGCCCGGATTCTGGTTTACCCCACGACTATCAGCTTCATCTTGTTTTCCCTGGCCGCCTTGATCACCGTGTTCTACCTCGAGAAGTCGCTCGCGAGCAGCGACCGGCCGCGAATAACGTCGTCTTGGACGAAGATAGGAGCACAACCCGTTCTGTCGGTGACGGTCAGGATCAGCGACATGAAGGTCACGGACACCCTGAACGTCAGCGTTCGGGCCGTCACGACAAGCGATTCGGGGGATGAAACAGCAGGCCTTGTTGTCTATTCGTCTCAAACGGGCGCCGATTCCGCGGGCGACGGCGATCTTTCGTTCAATGTGCCGCTGCCATCTGGATATGCCGGTCTGCGGGTCGTTGCGAACCTTGGCACCGCCAGCGTCACATGCAATGGCACACAGATACTCACCCCAACTAGCCCGTCTCCATCACCCATTCCGACAAGCAACACGCCCGTGCCGGTGACCCGCATGCCGGACAACACGTTCGCGCGCGTCTTCTCGTGTATGACGGCCTTCGCTCCAGACATCGCGCCCGCGCCGAGCCCGTCACCAGTCGCTACGCAATGAGCTGAGTCGCCTCGCCGCGGGTGCCGGTGGCCGGGCTGGCCCGGCCACCGGTGTTTGCGGGGTAGTTGTGTGTTGCCGCGAATCTAAGCCGCATCTCGCGCTGGCTGTTCGGTCAGTTCCGTGCCGATCGAATCGTGCGACCGGACCGGCGCAGCGGGCTCGGTCTGCTCGTTCCCGCGCAGCGGGAAGGCAACTCTGGCCGTTCCGGCACCGAGGGCTGCGATGGCGAATATCACCCAATAGGCGGCGTGGAACAGGAATGGCGCCGTGCTCCTCGATCTGGTCCGGATAAGGCTTCGACACCCATATCCTCCCAGGTCAGGAGCACTTTCCTTATAACGGCGCGCGGGTCACGACCGACGCGCGTGAATTCCCAGGGTAAGGGACTCATTTCTCACATCGAAGGGTTAGCGTGCCGGTGCGCGCCTGCCGTTCGCACGGCCCCGGCGGTGTGGCGGCTAGTCATCCAAGCTGCCCATGGTGAGGTTGACGGTCGTTCCCGTCATTCCGCTGGCCTTGCCGGATGCCACGAAGGCAACCACGTTTGCCATCTCCGCGAGCGTCATGAGCCGCCGAGGGTGAGTCGTGCTGGCGAGCGCCCCGTGGAACTGATCCCAGGTCAAGCCCGACGCTCTAGCGCGACGCTCGTAGGCTTCCCTGATCGTGACTGTCTCTGGCATGGCTTGCGGGCGGAGGCCGACCAGGCGAATGCCATGAGGCGCTAGCTCCGCGGACAGATCCCGGGTGAGTGCCTCCACGGCTGCCATTGCCGGACCGAGGCCTCCACGAGTGGAAGGCCGGTCCGCGAGTGGAGCGTCGTGACGGTCATGATCACGCCGGACTTGTTCGGAACCATCCGCCGGGCCGCCAGGCGCGCTGTCAGGAAGTTCGACTTCGTGTACGTCGTGATCGGCAGGGAGAATTGCTCGGCATCCAGCTCGACCAGAGCGACGCCGAGGTCTCCGGATTCCGGATGCCGACAGCGTTGAACGAGATATCGAGGCGGCCCGCTCTGCCAGCCACGTACTGCAGATGTCTGTCCACCGCCCGCTCGTCGAGAGCGTCGATGGTCGCGGGCTCGGCGCACCCGCCGGCGGAAACGATGTCGTCCGCGACCGCGTCGACCGATAGCCGGTGGTGGCCGGTGAGGAAGACCCTGGCCCCTTCAGACGCGAAGGCACGCGCGACGGCACCGCCGATCGCGCCTCCTGCACCGTAGATCACCGCGACCTTGTCCTTCAGCATCATCACTGAAACCTCTCTGTGGTTTTCGAGTCGTCGATGATGCAGGCCCCGCGGCACCCTGAATGTGGGCGCCCGCAAACCGCCCAGTCCGCTCTGCGGCAAGTGTCAGTAAGGAGATGGCGACGCGATAGGGACGCGAGAGCGACGTGACCGAGACAGCGGCAAGCCCGTCGCCTACTGCCATGCAACGGTGATCGTTCAGGGCGCGGCGACGCAGAGGCGGACGCTGGGTTGGCCAAGCAATCGCTTTGCCTCACGTACGCCGTTGGTCATCGCGCCGTCGGTGCTGGTCCTTCCCTGAAGGACAGCGGGACCTCATACTCCTCGGTGCCTGGACCGTAGCCGACACGCTTGGCGCTCATGTTCCGCAGCACCCTCGTCATCGCCACGTTGTCTGAAGAGACAAGGGCTGTGAATCGGCGGATACCTTCCTGCCTGGCCCGTTCAGTGAGCCTGGTCAGCAACTCAGTGCCGAGACCCTTGCCCTGCCAGTCATCGATGATTGTGACGGCGATCTCCGCCGCGTGCGGGTCGTCGGCATCCCGGATGTATCGGGCAAACCCCACGCCGCGGCCGTCTTCGTTATCTAGTGCACCGAGCGCCTCGTGATCGTGGTGGTCGATGTCGGTGAAGTAGCGCAGTTCCGCGGGGGTCAGATGATGCTTCGGTCGCATGAACCGAAGCTGTCGCGATCTAGGGCTCAGCCGGTCAAAGGCGTCGGCAAGCAGCGGCGCGTCATCGCGCTGGATCTGACGGATCAGCACAGCTGACCTGTCGCGCAGCACGACCTTCTTGCCCCTGGCCGGGACTTCGGCACCGTGGTTCCGCCAGCGGCCCGCGGCGAGTCCGGCCGCGCCTGTCAACGCGGCGGTGATCAAGACGACGATCCAGGCACGGTCGAGCCCCGCCAGGTCGCGTGCCGGGCCGGCGCCGACCGCCGCAACGAAGATCGCGACACCCAGAGCAGCACCGATCTGGCGAGCCGCGGCGAGCACCGCTGACCCAGAGGCCAGCTCTGAGCGGGGCGCTGTGTCGGCGGTGGCGAGCAGCGATGGCTGGATGAGAGCGTTGGCGACGCCCCACAGCAACATTGTCGGCAGCACGACCTTCGAGTAGTCCGGGTTGGCGCCGGCGCTTACCAGCAGCCACCCAGCGGCCGATGCGAAGAACGCGGCGCCCGCGGCGACTGTTGCCTGCATGCCGAAGCGGGCCGACAGCCGACCGGAGAACGGCGACACGATCCCGGCTGTGATAGGGCCGGGCGCGATCGCTGCGGCGGCCTGCAACACCGAGAGGTGCCAGTGCACCGTCAGCAGCGTGGTCGTACCCAGCAGCATGCCAGCGAAGCCTGCGTAGTACGCGACGAGCCCGGCGCTCCCGGCGGTAAACCTGCGAGCGGCGAATAGCCTGGGCGAAATCAGTGGATCGCTGTGACGGTGGATGTGAACAGCGAATGCGGCCGCGGCAGCCAGACCAGCCACCAGGAGCAGGAGAGTTCGCGAGAGCGGCCATCCGGGTGCCTCAGTCAGTGCCGTGCAGACCAGGCCGATTGCGGCCAGCACGAGCAGTGCTCCGACGGGGTCGATGCGTCGGCCGATCCGCTGGCGTGTGTGGTCGCCGCTCCGTGGCAAGATCGGGACGCCTGCCGCGAAGGTGGCCACAACGATCGGCACATTGATCAGGAAGATCCAGCGCCAGCTGGACTCGACGAGCAGGCCGCCGATCACCGGGCCGCTGCCGGCTGCAACTGCGCCGACACCGGCCCAGATTCCCACGGCGGTGCCACGCTGACGAGCCGGGAACGCTGACAGCGCAAGTCCGAGTGACGTCGGCAGCAACACAGCGGCCCCGACCGCCTGCAGCGCCCGGAAGGCGATCAAGGCTGGCAAGTCAGCCGCGGCTGCGCATCCCAGCGATGCGAGCCCGAAGATCACGAGCCCGGCCAGGAAGAGCCGTCGTCGCCCGATGCTGTCGGCTGCGCGCCCGCTGGGCAACAGCAGCGCGGCAAGGACGATGGCGTACGCGTCCAGGATCCATGACACGTCTGGCAACGTCGCCGGAGCGAAATCGTGCCTCAGCACGGGGAGCGCGATGTTGACGATCCAGAGGTCCAGGATGATGAGGAACTGAGCCGCCGACACGACAGCGAGAACGGCCCACCGCCGGCGGCCGGTCTCGGGCTGAGCCCGCTCTGGTCCATTATGTCCGCCATCTGCCGGTGTGGTCAGCTCACCGCGGACGGCTGGCGCCTGGCCGCCGCGTGCCGTAGCGACGTCGGACGATGTAGTCATTGCTCCTCAACTGCCTCGGTAAGAGTCGGTCTACAGCCGAAACTAGGAAGCGGACCGTTCGCTAAGCGTTTGATGGTGTGCGTTCGTGCCGGGCCGCGTGAGGGAACGCTGGGCGTAGATCATTGGGATGCTTCATTGCGGTGAATGGACTACATCGGGCGGGCCATCTTCCTGCCTGCCAGTTGGTGTCCGCCATGGTGAGCAGGGTGCGTCGTTATCGCGCTGACCAAGCAGAAGGCCTCCGACCTGATCATTACGGCGTGTGTGTTCGCGGCAGCTTTGATCTAATACTTCGTATTCGTGCGCCCGCGGGGCAGCCGCTATGGGACAGTGTCAGGCGCCGTGCCCCGACCCGGCCGGCACTGCGACGGAAGTTGAACAAGATCCGGCTTGAACAAATGCTCCGGTCGCAATAGCGGCTACTTACGGCAGACGAGCGCCGGCCATCTCGCTGGCGCTCGTCTCGTTCGGTATCGAGTGGCTTAAAGAAAGGCGACGGCTTCTTCGGCAGCTGCGGCGGATGCCTGCAGAGCTAGTGAATCCGGCGACGTGATTGCGTTTCTGCCCTGAATAGCGTCAGCGGTGACGGTAGCCGGGAATCTCCCGGCCATCGTCATCGTGAGCAGCCTGCTGGCAGCGGGCATGCGGGCATGCGCCGATCTGGCCGAGCAGGCCCGGGCGCGCCGCGACGAACCCGCCGCGAGGGACGCCGTGGCGGCGGCTGACGGCCTGGCCTTGTGGCTGGGCCGGATGGGCGGTGCCCCGCTTGCCGACCACCCATACATGGCCACGAACGCGGCCGAGCGGGCCTCTTGGGAGGCGGAGCGGACCCGGCTGGCCGGCCCGAGCGACCCGGCGGCCTGGAGCGCGGCGGCGAAGGCGTGGCAGGACCTGGGCTGCCCGCACCGGGCCGGCTACGCCTGGTGGCGGCAGGCCCAGGCGCAGCTGGACGCCGGGCAGCCCGCCGCATCGGCTGCGGCACTGTGCGCCGCCATGACCGCCGCGCACCGTCACCAGCCGCTGCTGGCCCAAGTCCAGGCGCTCGCTAAGAGGGCCCGGATCCCACTCAACAACCCGGCAGCCAACTCCCCCCAGGCCGAAGCGCGTGCCCCCTACGGGCTGACCGGTCGGGAGCTGACGGTGCTGCAGCTGGTCGCCGCCGGGCGCACCAACTCCCAGATCGGCGCGGAGCTGTTCATCAGCCGCGGTACTGCGGCCGTTCACGTGACCAACATCTTGCGCAAGCTCGACGTGAGCAACCGGGTGCAGGCCGCCGCCTTGGCCGAGCACGCCGGGCTGCTAGCGACCCAGCGGCCCTAAACCCCGCCGGACCGGATCTAAGCCCCGCGGGCCTGAGGTCTAGACGACCAGCAGATCCGGGGTCGGGCCGTTGAGCGGCATCCTCGGGACAACTCACACCGGCTCGCACCGAGAGGCCGCCATCCACCTGGCCCAGGAGACCACAATGCCTCGGAGTCATCCCACCCCAGATCAGCATCGCTCCCGCAGCCTGCCCGCTCCGGGTGTGGCAGCTAAGGCGAGCCGCGGCCCTGCTGACATCGACCACAGACGGCAGCTCGAGAAGTCGGTCTCCTTGTCAGGCCGCGAACGGCTCCGGTCCCTGTGGTACCGGCTCCGCCTGACGGTAGCGGAGATGAACTACGCCACACGGCGGATGGTCGAGCTGCAGGCACCCTGGATCTCCGGCGACCAACACCGCCACTGACTCGCCCGTTGTCGTGAGCCGCTGGGCGTCGGTCCCGACAGCCCCGTCGGTCCCGACAGCCCCTCGGAGCGACCCCAACGGGGATACCGCTCAGCTGCCGGCCGGGACCTTGTCCACGGAGGCCTCGAAGATCTGCCCGATCGAGCTGTCGAGCTGTGCGTGGAACTGCGCGGCGGTTTGCTGGTCGGACAGTCCCTCCAGCAGTGCCCGCGAGAAACTCGCGATCATGCTCGGGTCCCTGGCCAGCAACGCGCACGCCTCCTCGCGGCTGTAGCCGCCGGAGAGGGCGAGCACTCGCACGACCCGCGGGTCGGCGGCGATGGCGGAGTAGCGGCCAGGCTGCGTCGGGATGGTCAGCTTCAGCATGACGGCGGCGTCGCCGGGCAGCGCGGCGATGCGCGACTGCAATGCGTCCTGGAGCAGCATCTCAGCCTCGTCCTTGCGCGGGCTGCCAATGCTGACCTCCGGCTCCAGGATGGGGACGAGCCCGGCGGCCGAGATCCGCGCGGCGTACTCGAACTGCTGATCGGCGATCGCAGCGACCCCGTCCTGGTCGGCATCGTGGATCACTGACCGCATCTTCGTGCCGAAGATCTGGTGCCGGGTCGCCCGCTCGAGCAACCCATCGAGCGTGTCGATCGGCTTCATCAGCTGGACGCCGTGTTGCTCGGCGGCGAGCCCCTTGTCAACCTTGAGGAACGGGACGACCTGCTTCTCGGCCCACAGGTACCGCGCCGTCGGGACGCCGTGCATGTCCCGCTCCATGGTCTGTTCGAACAAGATCGCCCCCAGGATGCGGGAGCCGTCAAATGCCGGGTCGGTGATCACCCGTGTCCGCATCGCGTGGACGAGGTCGAACATCTCCTCCTCGGAGGCGTAGCGGCTCTGGTCGATGCCGTACTCTCCCAGCGCCTTCGGTGTGCTGCCGCCGCTTTGGTCGAGCGCCGCGAAGAACCCGCGGCCCGAGCGGACCTTCTCCAGTTGCGTGGCGTCCATGCCTGCCATCTTTGCAGCCTCGCGAACGACCGAACACCCACCACAGTCGTTCGGGATGATTCTCAGGTTCGCGCCATGGTGGCACCGGGCTCAGCGAAGCCGGAAAATCGCCGTGGCGTAACACAACATGGCTGCTGCGGCTGTGAGCGCCATGACGAGGGAGGCGCCGTCGCTGCCGCTGTTCAGGAAGCTTCCGCCGGCGACCGCGGCCGCGACGATCGCAGCGGTCCCGGCAGCCGCGGGAACGACTACCGTTCGGGCGCGGATGGCGCGGACTAGCGCAGCGACCGACGCTCCGAGCAGCGCCAGCGCCACGATAACGTGTGCGGCGAGCAAGGCCGAGCCGAACACGGCGGCCAGGAACGACTTGCCGGGCGGCACCTCGACGTAGAGGTTCACTCCCATCCCGATCGCGAACTGCACGATCAGCAGAACCGCCGCGCCCATGCAATTACCCCGCAGCGCAGTAAGCCGGCCAGCCGGCACTTCCGGCAGCGCCTGACCTTGCGTAGTCATCATGTCCGCCTCCTTGTGCCCGACCGGCCAGAGCGATTTCGTTCAACCATAGATATCGAACGGTTCGATATCAAACTAAAGGAGCTTCCGGCTGCGCGCAAGTCGACGGCCGGGTCCGGTGCTAGCTGAGCGCTGCGCGGGCCAACTAGCGTTCTTTGACGACATGCAGCAACGTCACGCCGAACCACGGGCCGCCGTACCAGTACCCGGGTCCCGCCGGCGCAGCGTGCCCTGGCCGAGATGGGCGGCGTACTTCCTGGCCATGGTCGAGATGTCCGCAATAAGCAGCTGCCCGCCCGGGCGCAGCACCCGCATGGCCTCGTCTAGAGCGCGATATCGCTGCTTGTCCGACGGGA
>DATAEH010000037.1:0-59655 GCA_036258115.1 Streptosporangiaceae bacterium | reverse complement strand
GCGGGACAGGAGAACCTGCACGTACAACTCGTGTCGTCGCCGATCGCCCAGGGCGCCTCAGGAAGTGCGCAGGCCTTCGTCCAGCAGGCCAAGGCCGGTGGTGTCACGGTCAACCTGCGCCAGGTCAATGTCACCCAGTTCTACGGGCCGCAGTACCTGAAGTGGGCATTCGCTCAGGACTTTTCATTCTATCAGTACTACCTGCCCTCGGTCGCCCAGTTCTTCGTGCCGTCGGGGCCGTACAACGAGTGCCACTTCAATAACCCGCATTACACGTCACTGTTCAACCAGGCGCTCAAGATCGTCGACCCGGCCAAGCGCGTTCCGCTCGTTCACGAAATGCAGCAGATCGACTATTCGCAAGGCGGTTACATCATTCCGTTCTTCCCGCCCGTCATTGACGGCGTCGCCGCCGACGTGCATGGCGTGAAGCCGACCAAGACCGGGGCGCCGCTGAATAACTACGACTGGAGGACGGTCTGGATCGGGTAGCGGACGAACCGGCTGCCTCCAGGGTCGCCGTCGGCCTGATTGGCGGCGGCAGCGCCGCGCGCGCGTACCTGCGCACGCTGGACTCGCTCGTCGCTAGCGGCCTCGCCACAGCTGGGCCGGTCTGCGTCCGGCGACCCGAGGCACGGGCCGACTTTCTCCGCGCGCGGCCTGGCGCGCACTTGGTCGCCGAGGCCGCCGGGGTGCTCGACACGGACGTCGACCTCGTGATCATCACCACCCCGCCGGACAGCCACGCCGACCTGACGCGCCGGGCCCTGGAGCGGGGCAAGCACGTCGTTGTCGAGAAGCCGCTGACATTCGATACGGCAACTGCCCGTGATCTGGCCGGGTTGGCCCGCGATCGCGGCAAGCTGCTGTTGGTAGCGCCATTCGTGCAGATGTCTCCGGCGATGCGACTGCTCTGGACCCTGGTCGCCGGGGGAGTGGCAGGGCAGGTTCACTCGGCCAGGGCCATGTACGGGAACGCTGGATCCACCTGGGCCATGTGGTACCACACCAGCGGGATCGGGCCGCTTGGCGACCTCGCCATCTACAACATCAAGACGCTCACGGCGCTGCTTGGCCCGGTGGCCGAAGTGCGCGCACTCCAGCACACTTCCGGCATCGTCCGCGAGTTCGGAGGCGCGCCACTGGCTGATGCGGACCCTGATGTCAGCCACCTGATCGTGCGGCATCGCAGCGGCGCCTTGTCAACGATCATGGCCAGCCATGCTGTCTGGGCATACCGGAGGACCGCGGTCGAGCTTTACGGGTCGCAGGGAACCGTCAACTTGCTCGGCGATGACTGGGACCCCGCAGGCATCGAGGTCTTCCGGCCGGATTGGGGTTTCTGGCGCAGCTATGAGAGCCCGGATCGGACGTGGAACTGGACCGATGGCCTGCGAGAAGCCGTGATGGCGCTGACAACGGGAAGCTCGCCCGCGGTCGACCTCGAGCACGACATCCACGTCATCGACGTCCTGGGAGCTGCTATCAGCTCGGCCGCCGATGACGGCAGGCCCGTTCCGGTGGGTTCGGAGTTCTCCCCCTTGGATCTCACGTACGATTTCGACGCGGCCGCTGCCGTGATCCACGATCACACTCGCCCGCGGGGGGACCAATAACTAGCGATCAGTTCACGGGCCGGCCCAAGGGGCGGCGCGTAGCCGTCGGCGTCGACATCGGCGGCACCAAGACCGCCGTCGTCGCGGTCGCGCTGCCGGGCGCCGACGTCGTGTTCCGTGAAGTTTTCCCGACGCAGCCCGCGCTTGGAGCGGCGCGCGTTCGCGGCCAGCTCGTGACGACTCTTGGCCGCCTGCGTTCCGAACTGGTCCTAGCAGAGCGGCCTCCGGTGGGCGTGAGCGTGCCGGAACTCGTCGATGTTGACGGACTGGTCGTCACCGACGTCGTGGTGCCCGGGCTCACCGGCGACCTGAGAGAGTGGACCGACATCGGCGTCGTGCGGGTTGAGTCCGACGTCAGGGCTGCCGCCCTAGCCGAGGCCAGGGTCGGCGCCGGACGAGTGTTCCCGTCGTTCGCGTACGTGTCGATCGGGACCGGAATCAGCTCCGCGTTCGTGCAGCATGGCATCGTCTGGCCGGGCGCGCATGGCGCGGCAATCCTGTTGGGCAGCGGGCCTTTCGGCCCGCGGTTGCACCCTGACGGGCGCCTGCTGCTGCGCCCTGACGGGCGCCCGTACTCGCTCGAGGAACTGGCTTCGGGCAAGGCCCTGGTGGCGGAATACCGAGCCAGGGGCGGACGAGCCGAGTCCGCGCGTGAGGTTCTGGATCGCTACGCCTACGATCGCCTGGCAGCGCAAGTTGTCGCGCAAGCCGGAGCCACCGCCGGGCAAGGCGTCGCGCAGCTGGTCAACGTGCTTGACCCGCATGGCGTGATCGTCGGCGGCGGCCTTGGCTGCGTCGACGGGCCGTACTGGCAGTCCCTGGAGGCCGCCGCCCGGACCCACATCTGGGCCGACGCCGTTCGCCGCATCACGATGCTGCGCACCGGTCTAGGCCCGGACGCTGCCGCCATTGGCGCGGCGCTGGCAGCAGACGCCCATCGCTAGCGCCTTTCAGCGCGGCCCGCGGTACGGCGACAGCCGATTCATGAGGATGAACGGCGTTGAAACACGCAGGTCTAGCCCGCCATCCAGACGAGCGTCGTGACCTTGGCCCTGATCGCCCTGGCCGCTCGCCAGTACCTCAGCCGCATCATGCGGCGCCGGTCCGGGCCGAACACGAACACACCGGGATCCTGCTCGGCGACCGTTTCCAGCAGGGCCGGGATCGGATGCAAGCTCTTCACCCGAATGCGCGTCACGTCGACGCCACGTGCAGCCGCGCGCCGTACGGGCTCGGCGAGGGACGCTGCCATCTCGGGCGGGGCAGGAAGGTCCTCGTAGCCCAGGATCGTCGACAGAGGCAGTGGCGGTCGCTCAACGACGTTGGCAATGATCAGCCGTTCGCCCAGTTCCGCGGCCGTGTCGACCGCGAAGGCCACGGCCTCGAGATCGAACGGCACGTCGAGCGTGGCCAGCAGTACCGGACGTCCTCTGGATACGGGCAGGCCCACGCGCGGAGGCCGGTGCCGCTGCAGCACAGCCATGTCAGTTCACTCGGGCCGAAGCTTCCACTTACGCAGGCTCCTGGCCTGCTCACGCACCTTGCGGCGCCACCGTGGCATATAGAAGATGAACCAGAATCCCAGTACCAGCGGCAGCAGCATGAGGATGCGGATGCCAAGGAAAGGGATCAGCGCGGCGATCGGCAGCACCATGCACAGGGCCACGGCCATGACGTTGATCCGCAGCTGGCGCATGTCCCGCATGATGCCCCAGTATTCGTCCGCGGGGATCTGCCCGGTGTTCCAGGAACGTCGGCACTTACGGCAGACCCAGCGTTCTCCGTACGCCACGTAGCCGATGTCGCCGCAATCGCAGCGAACGGTGATCTGGGCGCCGCGCATGCTCGCATCTTAGGTGCTGGCCAACGCGCTGAACAGGCCCGGCGGCGCAGGCGCACACGTAAAGAAAATGTTGCTAATCCGTGACACATATAGACACCAGTGAGCTAGCCGTGCTAAACAACGTTCACCTGGGGTAAACGGAGGTGCCCAGATGGCAGAGGCATCGGCTTTTATTGAAGAGCGGCAGCTGCTGAAATCGCTCCGCTGGTGGGACGGCTTCGTCATAGCCCTGTGCAACCCAGGCTTCCTGGTCGCGTCCCTCGGCTTCTCGATGGGAGCGCTCGGCACCTGGGGCGCGGTGTTCCTCTGGGCCGTCTCTGCCGCGGTCGGCATGCTGCAAAGCTGGATCTACGCCGAGAGCGCGTCCATGTTCCCCGACAAGCCTGGTGGCATCTCGCTCTACGCGCATGAGGGCTGGCGCGGGCGCTTCTCCCTGGTCGGCCCGATCGGTGCGTTCGGCTACTGGATCGGCTGGTCGGTCGTGCTGTCGATCTTCGGCAAGATCATTGGCGACCTCATCACGGCCAAGTGGTTCCCCGGCTCGACCTGGACCTTCTCTGACGGTCCGGTGCAGCTGGGACTGCCGCACTTCATCGCGATCGGCTGCATTATCGTCGTCTGGCTGCTCAACATCTTCGGTATCCGCCCGGCGGTATGGATCTCTTACGTAACCGGTGCCGGGCTGATGATCCCGCTGGGGATCGTCATCATCGGCTCGTATTTCTCCGGCAACTGGCATGGCTCGAATATGACCTGGGCCCTGCACGGGTTCAGCGGCTTCCAGGTCGCGATGGTGTACCTGTTCCTGTTCGGCTGGTCGGCTTACGCCGCCGAAGTGTGCGCGACGTTCGCGCCCGAATACCACGACACCAGGCGGGACACCACGATCGCGCTGCGCTCAGCGGCGACCTTTACCTTGCTGGTGTATCTGCTCTTCCCGCTCGGGCTGGGCGGCGTGACCGGCGCGCCAAGCTCGGCCACCGCGGAGGGCACGTTCTACGTCCCGGCGTTCGACAAGATCGTCGGCAGCGGCGCGGGTAGCATCATGCTTGTTCTGCTGATCGGCAGCCTGTTCCTGTCAATGATCTCCTCGACGGCCGACGGGTCGCGCGCGCTGTACGGCATCGCCCGCGACGACATGACGATCAAGCAGTTCTACCATTTGAACCGATTCCATGTCCCGGCCCGGGCGATGACCGTGGACCTGGCCGTCAATGTGCTGCTCGTGCTGTTCATCGCCAACAACCTGAGAATCCTGTACTTGAGCAACATCGGCTACATGCTGTCGCATGTGTTCGCCCTGAGCGGCTTCCTGCTGCTGCGGCGGGACCGGCCGAACTGGCCGCGACCGATCAAGGTCGGGCCGATCTGGGTGGGCATTGCCGTCGTCCTCTGCCTCTTCAACGCGGTGCTGGTGGGATTCGGCATCGCCAAACCTGAACTGACGGGGTACGGAACCTATACCGACATGGGTATCGGCGTGGCGGTTCTGGTCGGGTCCGTTGTGCTGTTCCTCATCCGGCGGATCCTGCAGGACAAGCAGCCAGTGAGATTCCGCGAGGAAGTGCCTACCGAGCCTTCGGCCGAGCAGATGGCCCTCCTCACTCAGGAGGCGGCGGTCGCCGTCGACTGAACCCGTCGCGTCCTTTGGACCTTGGTTAGCTCCAAGGGAATGGCGAGTTGCTGGTCGGGTGCAATTGCCCGGTCCGGTACCGGTCGAACCTGAAGGGCCGCAGCAGCTCTTGCTGCTCGCCGAGCAGTTCCTTGGCGGCGAGCGCCCCGACGCCGATCATCTTGTAGCCGTGATTGGAGTCCGCGATCACGTACGCGTTCTGATGGAACACGTCGAACACCGGGAAGCTGTCCGGGGTGAACGCGCCGATCCCGCCGGTCGGCTCGCGCCGGTACAGGTGCCGCTTGCCGGCGAAGCGTTCGTGGCAGGCGGCCAGAGCCGACGTCCACATCCGCACGAAGTCGTCCCGAACCGTGTACTCCGGGCTCTTTGGACCGTACGGGTCCACGGCCACTTCGGCGGCCGGCTTGCCAACCACGTAGGGCGACGTGCCGCCCTGGACGCCGCCGAAGTGGACATCGGGCTTGTAGTAGATCCCCCACATCTCCTCGGTGATCAGCTCGCCCGTTAGGTCGTCATGAAGCGGCGCATCGCTGTCGACGTGGAGCACCGGCGGCAGCGCTCCGGCGCTGTCGGTGAATTCACTCGGGTCGACGGCGAGCGTCCCCTCCTGCAGGGCCCAGTAGGTCCACATCGGCCGCTCCGCCCTCCCGGCCCCGTCCGGCGACGTGACCGAGATCCGGTCCGGCAGGTCGAGCATCGCCCACAGGTCGCGGATCCACGGACCTGCCGCGATCACGAGCTGATCGCAGGCGACGGCTCCTTGATTAGTTTGAACGGACCGCACGGCGCCACCGTCGACCGCGAAGCCGGTCACGCGCACGCCGGTCGCGATTCGCACGCCCTCGGCTTCCGCCTTTCCTGCCAGACCCGCGAGTGAGCCCTTGTTATTCGCGTGCCCGCCTTTCTTCTCGTGCAGGATCGCGGTGATGCCGTCGGCCCGCCAGTCGGCGAACATGTCCTTCATGTACCGGCTGCAGTCGCCGGCGCCCTGGATGAGCATGGACGGGTACCCGATCGCCTGCTGCTCGGAGAAGATCTTCGCGACGTCCTCGGCCATGGCCTGCGGGGCGATCTGCATGTAGCCGACCGGGCTGAAAGCGAACGCCTCGGCATCGGCTTCCCAGACGGACACCGAGTGCGCCATCAGCTCGCGCATGGCCGGCTGGAAATAGTTGTTCCGCACCACCCCGCACGCGATTCCCGACGCGCCCGCGCCAACCCCGGTCTTGTCGATCACGAGAACGTCCGCACCGCTGCCGCGTCTGCGGGCCCGCAGCTCGCGCGCCAGGTGCCAGGCCGTCGACAGGCCGTGGATGCCCGCGCCGATGATTACGTAGCGGCTGTGAGTGGGGAGCATGAGTGCCGCCTTTCCGGGGCGCAGCGCGGCCGCAGGGCTTGCAAAGTTGCGGGTGCTTGCAAAATTGCCCATAGGGAAATAGTATTTCCATCCCTGGAGGTAAGCATAACGCCGTGGCCAGAACCGGACAACCCGCTACCCGTCACGTCGCCGCTGTGCAGCGCGCGATCGCCATTCTCGACGCCCTCGCGGCGGCCAATTCCGAGCTGGGAACCAACGAGATCGCGCGCCGAACCGGCATCAACGTGAGCAGCATCTCCCGGATCCTCGCGACCCTCGCCAGCGGCGGGCTGGTGGAGCACGTGCCGTCCACGGGGCGCTACCGGCTGGGCGTCGGCGTCATGCGGCTCGCGACGGCCGTGCACCAGCGGATGGACATCCGCACCCTCGCCAGGCCGCACCTGGAGGAACTCGCGAAGAGGACCAAGGAGACCGTGACGCTGTCGGTGCCTGGCGAGCACGAGGCGATCACGCTGGACTTCGTGCAGAGCCCGCTCTCGGTCCGCAGCGTGGCCGAGGTCGGCAGGATGAGCGCCGCGCACGCGACCGCGGTCGGCAAGGTCTTCCTCGCCCACGGCGGAACCTTGCCCGGCGGTCAGCTCAAGCGGTTCACCGAGCAGACGATCACCGACAGGGAGGCGCTGGCGGTCGAGGTCGGCCGGATCGCCGACCGCGGCTGGGCACAGGCGGTGGGGGAGCGAGAGGACGACCTCAATGCCGTTGCGGCGCCGGTGGTCGACCGGGTGGGAAGCCTGGCCGCGATCATCGGCGTCCAGGGGCCCGCCATCAGGTTCAGCCCCCGGGCCATGCGCAGCGCGGCGGAATGGCTCACCGAACGAGTCGAGCTGATGTCCGCCACCCTCTGACATGGAGCCGTAGACGCTTCATCGCCGCCCGGGCCATGCGTTAACGAACCGGGGGAGATATCAGGCCCGGAAGGCCGTGATGATGAAGTCCTGGGCAGTGGTGCCGAAGAAGTACTCCAGGACAACGTAAACGGTGCCGCCGTCCGGGCTCACCGCGACCGACCGGCCAAACTCTTCGGCCTCGGTCACCTGCCGCCAGGTCAGGGCGCCGGTGGCGATGTTCGCGGCGACCGTGAGCGCTTGCGCCGGCGCGCCCGGCACGCTTGCCGCAGTCCCGGTCAGGTACAGGCTCCGGCCGTCCGGGCTGATCGCCGCCGCGTCCGCGGATACCGTCTCGAAATCTGGATCGCCGAAACCGCTGACCCGTTGTGTCCGACCGGTCGCCGCGCTGTAAGCGACAGAGAGATAGAAGGTATCGCTCCGCGAGCGCTCGCTCGTCCCGGCGACGAGCACGGTATGGCCGAGCGGGCTCACGAGCACCGCCGCCGGGCGGGCGTGGCCGTACCGCCGGGCCCACAGCCGGGTGCCGGAGGCCGCGGCGTAGGCGAGGGTGGCAAAGTCGTAGGCGCTAGTTCGTCCCTCGCTGGCGCCGGTCACGAAGACGCGGCGCCCGTCCCGGCTCACCGCCACCGAGCTCGCGAAGTCATGCCCGCCCGCCCGGTCATAGCGTTTCGTCCACAGCGTGGCGCCGGTGGCTGCCGTGTAGGCGACGGTGGCGAAGTCGAAGGCGCTGGTCCCGGTGACGAACACGGCACCGCCACGAGGATTCACGGCGATCGCCATGGCCTGGTCGTAGCTTCTGCCGTGCCCGTTGTATCGGCTGACCCACAACCGCCTGCCAGTGGCCGCCGAATAGGCGACCGTGGCGTAATCGAAGCCCGAAGTCCGGCCCTTGCTGGTTCCGGCGACGAACACGGTACCGCCGCCAGGACTCACGGCCAACGCGACGGGAATGTCGACGCAACCGACCTTCGGGCACCCGCTGTAGCGGCGTGCCCACACCCGATTGCCTGTCGCCGCATCGAACGCGGACGTGAGGAAATCCGAGCCGCCGCCGCCTGTACTCAGGCGCTCGATGACGAACACGATACGGCCGTCCGGGGCCACTGCCACCGACAGCCCGTCACCCGCGGCGTTGTCCCACAGCTGCGCGCCAGTGCCGGCATCGTAGGCCACCAGACCGCTGGACCCGGCCACGAACACAATCCCGCCTTTCGGATCGGCGGCGACGGCATGACCGTCTCCAGCATGCTCGCTGGTCCAGAGCACCGACCCCGGCCCGGTTCCAGGAGCAACGCCGCCCGCCGGCGAGCCAGGGGTTGCCGACGCGACGTCAGGCCCGATGAGCATTGCCGCGGACGTGAACGCCGCAACCAGGACGATCTTCAGCCGAGCTGCTCGCATGACCCATACCTCCGAGTTGCCCCCGGCCGCGTCAACTTGTTCGGCACGACACCACTACCTAGACGCGTCCCGACGGAGCAGGGTTGGCACCGGGAACCACGACACCGCTCGGTCCGGCTCGCGGGCCTGGGTACAACGAACCACTCATTGCCGCAGCGGCAATGGCGTTGCGAATAGAACGCTTCCATCTGGCGCGCTCAGGCCTAGAATGGAACCAGTTCCAGGCAATCCTGTTGCCCTTCAGGCAATTCCAGTGGAGGGGTCATGCCAGGACCATCTCGGCTTCGCGCTGGGCCGCTCGACAGCTGGGACTTCAGGCAGGCCGTCGGCGCCTTCACCACTGGCGTGACCGTGGTGACGACCTGCGATGACAGCGGCCAGCGGTACGGCCTGACCGCCAATTCGTTCGCGTCGGTGTCGCTCGAGCCACCGCTCGTGCTGTTCTGCGTAGATAACAGTGCACCCAGTCTCCAGGGCTTCATCAAGAGCCAGCATTTCGCGATCAATGTCCTCGCCGCCGACCAGGCAGACATCGCCAAGCGCTTCGCGAGGCGATCTGAGGACAAGTTCGCTGGACTCAACTGGCGGGTGGGTATCTTCGGCGCGCCGCTGCTCGACCGCTGCATCGCCTACATAGAGTGCACGTTCGAGCACTCACTTCCGAGCGGTGATCACGCGATCGTTATCGGCCGGGTGCACCGGGTCAAGGCGTATCCCGGCGAACCGCTGACCTTCCACCGCAGCCAGTTCGGCACCATCGTCTCCGAGGTCGCAACCGGCTGACGGCTCTCAGGAGCGAGGGCGGGTCTTGTCCGGGTCGTAGAACGGGAACCTGACCACGACGGCCGGAATCCGCTTGCGATGGCCGTCCAGCTTGCCGACGTCGACCTCCGTGCCCAACTCGGAGTACTCGACGGCGATCCGGCACAGGGCGATGTTCTTCCGCAGGATCGGCGAGCGAGTGCCGCTCGTGATCACGCCGACCTGCGAGCGCCCCACGTGGACGCAGTCGCCGTGCCCGGCCGCCTCATTCCCGGCCAGTTCCAGCCCGACCAGGGTTCGCTGCGGTGCGGCCTTGCGGCGCTCCAGCGCTTGCCGCCCCACGAAGTCGTCTTCCTTGCTTTTCAACGGGACCGTGAAACCGATGCCGGCCTCGAACGGGTCGGTCTGATCGCTGAACTCATACCCCGCGAAGATCAGTCCGGACTCGATGCGCAGCATGTCGAGCGCGTCAAGGCCCAGCGGCACGAGTCCGTGCTCGGAGCCGGCCGCCGAGACGGCATCCCAGAGCGCTGGCGCGTCGTTCGGGTGGCACCACAGCTCGTAGCCGAGCTCGCCCGTGTATCCGGTCCTGGACACGATCATCGGCGGGCCGTCAGGCGCGCCGAGCCGGCCGATGGCGAACCTGAACCAGCCGAGATCGCCGAAGGCCGGCTGGGTCGGCGGCGTCCACACCAGCTCGCGGAGCACCTCCCTGGAATTCGGGCCCTGCACCGCGATGTTGTGCAGCTGATCGGTCGAGTGCTTGATCCAGACCTGATCCAGGTTCAGCCGCTCGGCGAGCGATCGCAGCCAGGTGCCGTCGTACTCCTCGCCGCCCACGAACCGGAACCTGTCCTGCCCCAGCCGGAAGATCGTGGCATCGTCGAGCATGCCGCCGGTGTCATTGCACATCGCGGTGTATACGACCTGGCCGACCGCGAGCTTCCTGATGTTGCGCGTGACCGCCGCCTGCAGCAGCGCCTCGGCATCCGGGCCGACCACCTCGAACTTCCGCAGCGGCGACAGGTCCATGACCGCCGCCGCCTCGCGGCACGCCCAGTACTCCTCGACCGCGCCGTGGCCGTCGAAGCTGGTCGGCAGCCAGTAGCCGCGGTACTCGGTCTGCTGCCTGGTCAGCTGTGACCAGCGCGGCTGGAACGAGGTCTCGCGGGTGAGCTTCGGCTCACTGTCGGGAGTGACGCGGTGCGCGATGGCCATCGAGAAGCTCCGCTCGGCCGGGTAGACGCGGACGTGGATGTCGGTCGGGATCCAGGCGTTGGCTGGGTCGATGTCATCCGGGCAGGCCGAGGACGCGCACACCAAGTCGGTCATGGCACGCAGCAGCACGTAGTCGCCGGGCCGCGACCACGGTTCGTCGAAGAAAAGCTGATTGGCTTCGTTAAAGAACGTGTTGTAGAAGAAATTGAGCGCTGGCCACCCACGCCGCTCCGCGACTCCGTAGGACCGGAGCTGGCCGTTGAAATTGTCGGTGCAGTTCGCATGCCCCGGGTAGCCCATGTCCTCGTAGTATTTCGCGTTGCAGGCCAGCGCGAACGTGTCGTGCCTGCCCACGGTGTCCCGGACCACCTCGACCAGCGGGCGCATATCTTGGTCATAGAATTTGCCGAACAAGCCCGGCTGCGGATAGGCATTTCCGGTCAAGTTTCGAGTCGTGGTGGCGTCGAGCCCTCTTTCGTCTCCGTCGGCCAATCGCCGGGCATTGAAGGCCAGGAAGTCCGAGCATTGCCGGCCTTCGACGTCGATGACCTGGATGTATTGTCCAGCCTTGACCTCATAGGCGAGCGCGGTCGCCTTATCGACGCGTAGATCCAGCAGCGGTTCGGCCAGCGGCGGCGGCAGTTCGACGGCGTCCTGCGAGCCCCGAGCGCCGTCCGCCCTGCGGATCTCGATGAGCAAGTCCGACGGCGGATTGTGCTCATCCACGGCCATCAGCCCGTCTGGCGCGGCAAGCACGCAGGTCACTGGCTGCTGCGCGACGAAGGAAACCCTGGCGCCTGCCGCTGACCACTCGCCGAACAGGCTGACCGCCCTGGCTTCCGCGGGATCGAGGCCACGTGCGCCGAGCGCGCTCGCGACGGCATCGCCGGTCCAAATTGCTCCGGGCCGGGGTGGCTGCACGGAAGGCGAGAAGCCGACCTGCAAGGCCCGAGGCGAGAAGCCGGCCTGCAGGGCCGGAGGCGAGAAGCCGGCCTGCAAGGCCCGCAGCACGCTCGCCGTCGTGTCGGCGCTGGCTCCGAGCGGCCGGTAATCCTCGCCGCTGGCGCCGAAAACCGTCAGTTCGCCGCGCTGCCGTCCCTCGGCATCGATGACCGTGAGCTCGTCGGCGGTCCCGAGCTGGAGGGCAGTGACGGCGCCGGGTCGCACTCGGTAGAGTTCAAGGCCGGGGTCGGCCGGGAGCAGTCCTGGCAGCAGAACTCGCGGCCGCTGCGCTAGGACCAGTCCCGCCGGGCCAGGTGGTGCGGACTGGCCAGGCTCTGCCGGCCGGGGGGACGACCCCCCGAGCCCTCCGCTACGAGCGACGGTCACGTGGTTACCTCCCGATGGGCTCCTTAGCGTCATCCTCGGCGGCCTGGGCGAGGAGCTTCTCGGCCAGGGCCCGCTTGCCCTTCGCGTCGAGCTTCTTGGTCTCGTTCGCGATGGCACGCTCGTTGACCGTCTGGTTCCAGTAGTCGAGCACGTCAAAGCCGAGCAGTGCCGACTTGCCCACGAACTGGCGCAGCACCTCGTTGGTCGGGCCCATGACCCAGCCGGCCTTGGCGTCCCTGACATAGCGCTCGAGTTCCATGTCCCGCTTGTAACCCGAGCCGCCGCAGGCGTGCAGCATCTTGTCGACAACGTGGGCGACGTTCTTCGCGGCCGCGAACTTGATCTGCCAGGCCCAGTGCAGGAACTCCGCCCGTGCGGTCGTGCCCGGCTGCAGGACCCGGCGGTTGCTGTCGGTCGCCCGGTCGAATGCCTCGGCGATCGACAGCGCGAAGACGCGGCATCCGTTCGTATCGATGATCGCTTCGCCGACGTAGTCCTGGATGGTGGGGTAGTCGCAGACCCGCAGGCCGACGTCGACGTGCCGCTTGCGGGTGGTGTGCCGCTTGGCGATGTCCAGCGCGCCCATCGCGATCCCGTTCCACACCGACGATGAGCCGAGCAGGAACCACGGGTCAACCGACTCGTCGTTCGACTCCGCGCCGTCGCCGACGGGGCCGACGATCTGCTCGGCTGGGATCAGCCCGGACACGTCCAGGCCGCCCGACTGGTTGCCCCGCAGGCCCAGGGCGTCCCACAGCGCTGGCTGGGCGTGCGCGTCCTCGGCGTCCACCACGAAGACCGACAGGTCGTCGTACCCCTTGAAGTCGGGGCTTGTGGTCTGCACGACATAGAAGTCGGCGAATCCCGCCGAGGTGGTCCAGGATGCCTTCTTGCGCACCTTGAAGCCGCCATTCACCCGCTCCGCACCCGACGAGATGGGGTACCAGAAATGGCTGCCGGTCTCCGGGTCGGAGTAGGAAAGCGTGCCGATCTTGCCGGAATTCAGCGGCCTGATGTACTTGTCCACCAGCGCGGGCGTCGCCCTCAGCATGATCGCGTTCACCGCACCGAGGTGCATGACGTAGCACATTGCCGTTGAGGCGCAGCCGTACCTGGCGATCGTCTCGCACACCATGGAATACGCGACGTGGTTTTCGCCGAGGCCGCCATATTCCTCGGGAACGGTCAGAGCGAGGAAGCCATGCTCGCCGAGCAATTCCAGATTCCGGCGCGGAAACTTGAGCTCGTCGTCCGACCGCTTGGCATTGTCGCGCATTTCCCGCTGGCAAAGATCAATCAGCGTGGCGCGCAGTTCCTTGTGCCGTTCGGTCAGCATGAAGTCAGGGTCCCATTCATAGCCGAGTCCCCAGAACGGCTCAGGTCCCCACATCTTCTCCTGGCTCACAGCTGGACCCCTTTGCTCCGCATGTACCCGTCAGAGTGGACAATGTTTACTTGTACTACACATTGCCGAGAGTATCCCGTGGCCCGTGACGAGGGAAGGGGATCCGCGGCGTTGGCAGTTACGACAGGCCCACGATCTGGCGTTCGTCATCCAGGTCAATCCGCGCCGCGGCGGGCTGCGCCGACAGGCCCGGCATGGTCCGCATGTCGCCGCAGATCGGGTACACGAATCCGGCTCCTGCCGACGCCCGTACCTCGCGCACCGGCAGCGTCCACCCGGTCGGGGCACCCTTGAGCGCCGGGTCGGACGAGATCGACAGGTGCGTCTTGGCGATGCACACGGGCAGCCCGCCGAAACCGGCTGCCTCGTAGGTATCGATCTGCCTGGCGGCGACCGGGGTGTAGCTGACCCCGTCGGCCCCGTACACCCGGCGCGCGACGGTCTCGATCTTGTCCCGCAGGCTCGCGTCGCTCTCATACAGGAACCGGAAGTCGGTCGGCTCGTCGGCGGCCTCGGCCACTGCCTCCGCCAGCTCGGCGGCGCCTCTGCCGCCGTCGGCGAAGTGCGTGCAGACCGCGGACCTCGCGCCCATCTGCTCCGCGACCTCGCGGATCGCCTGGTGCTCTGAGGGGTGGTCGGTCGGGAACGCATTGATCGCGACGACCGGCGAGACCCCGTGGATCCTGACGTTCTCGATCTGCTTGCGCAGATTCGCTGCTCCGGCGAGCACGTCGTCGGGATTCTCGGCGAGCAGGTCTTCGGGCAGCGGCCGTCCCGCGATGATCTTGTACTTGCCCGAATGCGCCTTGAGCGCCCGCACCGTCGCCACCACGACGGCGGCGTCCGGGGTGAGTCCCGAGGCGCGGCACTTGATGTTGAAGAACCGCTCCGCGCCCATGTCCGCGCCGAATCCAGCCTCGGTGATCAGGTAGTCACCGGCGTGGATGCCGATCAGGTCCGCCACCACGGACGAGTTCCCGGTCGCGATATTGCCGAACGGGCCGGTGTGAACCAGCACCGGTGTGTTCTCGAGGGTCTGCAGCAGGTTCGGCTTGATGGCGTCCCGCAGGATGACGGCCATCGACCCCGCGGTACTGAGCTGTTCGGCGGTGACCGGCTCGCCGCCGGTGGTGTAGCCGACCACGATCCGGCCGAGCCGCTCGCGCAGGTCCTCCAGCGACCTGCTGAGCGCCAGGGTCGCCATCACCTCAGAGGCTGCTGTGATGTCGAACCCGGTCTGCCGCGGCACTCCGTCAAGCCGGCCGCCGAGGCCGATAATGATGTTGCGCAGAGCGCGGTCGTTGACGTCGAGCACCCGGCGCCAGGTGATGTTGTGCGCGTCCAGGCCAAGCTGGTTGCCCTGGAACAGGTGGTTGTCCACCATCGCGGACAGCATGTTGTGCGCCGCCGTCACCGCGTGCATGTCGCCGGTGAGGTGCAGGTTAAGCACCTCCATGGGGACCACCTGGCTGTAGCCGCCGCCGGCCGCCCCGCCCTTGATCCCGAATGTCGGTCCCATCGAGGGCTGCCGGATAGTGACCACGGCGCTCTTGCCGATGTGCTTGAAGCCCTGGCCTAGGCCGACGGTCGTGGTGGTCTTCCCCTCACCGAGCGGGGTCGGGGTGATCGCTGTCACGACGATATATTTGGCGGCCGGCGCGTCGGCCAGCTCGTCAATGGCGGCCAGCTTGATTTTCATCACGCTCTCGCCGTATGGCTCGAGCAGATTCGGGCCAATGCCCATTTCGCCTGCAATGTCGTCGAGCGGCTTCAGCATCGCCTGACGCGCGATCTCAAGATCACTCGGGAATGGCATGTTGGACTCCTCAGATCCCCGGGGTGGTAAAGCCGTCGATCTCGATTCCCAGATCACGGCCGGCTGACAACAGCTTGTCGAAGAGGTACTGGCCTGATGACCGCTCGCAGTGCAGCAGATACGAGCGCACGCCCGCGGCGTCGTCTCTGATCACATCCGTCGCCAGGGCCGCGACGGATGACCGGAACGCAGCGCCATCTGGCGTCGTGAACTCGGATAGGTCGATGCCGCACATGGCGGACAGGAGATCGGGCGCGTTGGCTCCCGTCAGCCGGATGAGCGCCCGGCCGTGGGTCAGGTCGGTGCTGCTCACATACTCATCCGATGCGCCCGCCATCAGATCGGCGAGACCGGCGGCGATCTGGGCGGCCTGGCCGGGCGGGCCGATCAGCAGCCATTCGCCGGGTCCCGAGCCCACGACCAGGACGCCGGCCGCGTTCCTGTGAGCCCGGCCGAACGGCGCGCCGATCTCGCCGGCGACCTGGCCAGTAGCCGGCGCCTTGAGCTGGATCTTGGTCAGCGGGGTGCAGTCGGTCAGGGTCAGCGGGCCGGTCGAGCGGCGGCCGCTTACCTCCCAGCCGTCCAGAACGGCCAGCGGCTCAAGCGGCCGGATCGGGCTGCGGGCCAGCGGTTCAGACACGCATCCGCCCTCCGTCCGGGTCGACGTGCGCATGCTGAGGCATGACCCGCGCGCTGATCAAACGCCCGCTGGGCAGCCGCACGGTGACTTCGGTGCCGGGCGCCGCGAGCCTGGCCTCGACCTGGGCCAGGCAGACGGACCGGCCGAGCGTCGGCGACATTCTGCTCGAAGTGATCCGGCCGGCGATTTGGCTGCCCTCGACGATCAGGCTCGCCTCGTCCGGAACGATCGCGCCGTCCGCCGGCTGCAGCCCGACCAGCCGCGGGCCCGATCCCTCATCATGTTGCCAGGCGAGCTCGGGCTTGCCGGCGAAGTCGGCCTTGTCGAGCTTGATGGCCCAGTCCAGGCCGGCGCTGAAGCCCTTGGTCAGGCCATCGGTGTCCTGAGCGACGATGAAGTGCCCCTTCTCCAGTCGCAGGATGCGCTGTGCCTCGACGCCGAACGGGCCGGCCCCGAGGTCTGCCCCGCTCTCGAGCAGGGTCTGCCATACGTGCAGGCCATAGCTGGCCGGGACGTGCAGCTCGTAGCTGAGCTCGCCGGTGAAGCCGATCCGCCACAGGACGCAGTCGTCGACGCCAGCGATCCTGCCGGTTCGCACGTTCATGTACCCGAACGCCTCGTTGGCCAGGTCCACGCCCTCGGTGACCCGCTCGATGAGGGTCCGCGCATGAGGTCCGGCGACGTTCATGCTGGCGTAGGCCGTGGTAACCGGGGTGACGTGAACGACCCAGTCAGGATGCTCGGTCTGCAGCCAGTTCTCCAGCCACTCCCAGATCGTTGCCGCTCCCGATGATGTGGTGCTCATCAGGTAGTGGTCCTCGCCGAGCCTGCCCGTGACCCCGTCGTCGAGGACGACGCCGTCGTCGGCGCACATGACGCCGTAACGGACCCGGCCTATCTCCAGCTTGGACCATTTGTTCACGTAGAGCAGATTGAGCAGCTTGGCCACATCGGGCCCGCGCAGGTCGAGCTTGCCGATCGGGGTGACGTCGATGAGACCAACCCGCTCACGCACGTTTCGCGCCTCGGCCGCCGGGTCGCCGTAGTTATCGGGCCTGATCCAGGCGCCGGCCAGCAGCGGGACAGCGCCGTGCGCCTCATGCCAGGGCTGCATGGGCGAGTAACGGACGGGCTCGAAGGCTGGCCCGGCTAGTGCGCCAAGCGTGACAGGCACGTACGGCGGCCGCCAGGTGGTGGTGCCGGTCTCGGCGAGGCTGATGCCAGTGGCGGCCGCGACCACGGCCGCGGCGTTGACCGTTTCCAGCTTGCCCTGCAGCGGCCCCATCGTGGCGGTCGTGAAACGCTTCGCCAGCTCGGCGGAGTCGAATCCCTCGGCGACGGCGGCGCGCAGGTCCTTGGCGGTCACGTCCTCGCTGAAGTCCACGAATCCATTTGTCTGGCCGACGAACAACTCCGGATGCGCGTCCACCGGCAGCTCGGGCAAGGCGAGCGCCGCGTCATCGCCCGCGCGCTCCTCCGCTGCCAGCGCGCTGTCATCGTCATTGCCGGGCATGGCGCGCAACCATACCCGCTTGATGCCGACTGCCCTCCTGGCCGCTTCCGCGCCGACGGCTGCCGCGTGGCCGGTCAGCTCGTCCAGTGTTCCGTCGCCAGCGATGCCGCCGGTGACCAGGACGTCGTGCGGCAGGCGGGACAGGTCAGGCAAGAAGCGCGCCGCGCGCGGGTTGTAGACCGGCCGGTCGCCCGACATGTTGAGCAACGATGTCGGCGCGGTCCATCCGGCCGCGACCACGAGCAAGTCACAGCTAATCTGGCTGCCGTCGGCGACCCGGACGGAGCGGAGCTCCATCCGCCCGCTCGCGGCGACGATGTCGCCGCCCAGCCGCGCGTCCTCGACTCTGAGCACCTGGACGCCGGCCCGCTTGAGGTCCGCGACCGCAGCGTCCCCTTCCGGATTCGCGGACAACACGACAGCGCGCTCACCGGGCTTGACCGCGTAGAGGTTGATCAGCCGCCGCACCGCCGTGGAGAGCATCACGCCGGGCAGGTCGTTGCCCGCGAACACGTAGGGCCGCTCGATCAGGCCGGGTGCGACGACCAGGGTCTTGGCCCGCGCCTTGATCAGCCGCTCATGCTCGGCGCCGCCCAGCTCGCCGCGCCGTTCGAGCACGCCGACCCAGTTGCCGTCGTACCGACCGAGCACTACCGCGTCGGTCAGCACCTCGATGCCCGGCTCGGCGGCAACCTGGCCTGCTATATCGGCCAGCGCCGCCAGGTCAGCCTCGTTCCCCCAGCGCAGGTGGCCGCCCAGCTGGTGCTCCTCCTCGACGAGCAGGACGGTCGCGCCAGCCCGTGCGGCGGCCACGGCAGCGGCCATCCCGGCAGGCCCGCCGCCGGCGACAAGGACGTCGGGATGGACGTAACGCTTGGCCGGGCGGGCGGTCGGCGTGTCGGCCGACACCCGCCCGCCGTTGACGAAACGGCGCAGCACTCCCTCATAGGCCGGCCAGAGCAACCGGGGTCGCATGAACGTCTTGTAATAGAAGCCAGCCGTGAGCACCGGAGCGGCGAGCTGATTGGCCGCCTTGACGTCAAAGCGCAGCGACGGCCAGGTGTTCTGCGGGGTCACGACCATGCCAGCCGAGATCAGCCGGTGCGCTGCCCTCACGTTTGGCTCGTCCCCGACCTGGACCATGCAGCCGGGATCGTGGAACGACGCGGTGAGCAAGCCCCTGGCTCGGTGGTACTTCATGCTGCGCGAGAACACGCGCTCCCCGGATGCCGCCAGCGCGGACACGATCGTGTCGCCGGCGTAGCCGCTGACCTGGCGCCCGTTCCAGCTGAACTCCACCGTTTTGCTGCGGTCGATCAGCTCGCCGGGCTGCGGGCCAAGGCGCATCGCGCGGGCTGCGCGCTCGCTCGCGGCTGGCCGTGTCATCGCCCGCCGGGTCGTGGCTGGCCGTGTCATGGCTGTCGGACCTCGTTGGTCTCTGTGTGCCGCTCGATCTTGATGAACCGCCGGCAGCCCATACGGTGATACCAGGTCTCCTTGACCCAGCCGCACGGGTTGGTCCGCAGGTACAGGTATCCGCGCCACTCGGCGGGTGTGGCGACCGCCGGGTCGGGCCGCGACGACAGCTCGCCGACGTGGCCGAACTCGGACGCATCCCGCGGCCCGCACCACGGGCAGGGCAGCAGAATCAGCGGAAACACCCCCAAACTAATGGCCGACAGCGGCCGCGCCTTTCTCGCCGACGAGCGCACCGGCCAAGAACCGGTCCAGGCCGAAGGCCGCGATGATCTCCGGCGTCTTGCCGGACGCGATGCACTCCGCCATCGCCTCTCCGGACACCGGTCCTGCCTTGAACCCGTAGGTTCCCCAGCCAACGTCGACAAGGAATCCGTCCACCGGCGTCATCCCCATGACCGGCGAGAAGTCAGGCGTCATGTCGCACAGTCCCGCCCACTGCCGCAGCACGCGCAGCTTGGACAGGGCGGGCATCAGCTCGAGCACGTGCCCGGCGAGGCCTTCGATGAACTCCAGCGAACCGCGCATGGCATAGGACGTGAACGGGTCAACGCTGGCCCCGAAGACCAGCTCGCCGCGATCGGTCTGACTGATGTAGACGTGCAGCGACCCGGACACGATCACGGTGCCGAGGAACGGCTTGACCGGTTCGGTGACGGCGGCTTGCAACGGAGAGGTCGTGATCGGCAGCCTGACCCCAGCCATGTCGGCGATCAGCGTGGCCCAGCCCGCGGTCGCGTTGAGCACCGTGCCGGTCGCGATGTCGCCCTGCGGCGTCCTCACCGCGCGGACCTTGCCATCGGCCACGTCGATCCCGGTGACCTCGGTGTGCTGGTGGATATGCACCCCCAGGGCGGCAGCGCCGCGCGCGTAACCCCAGACCACCGCGTCGTGCCTGATGATGCCGCCTGGCGGGTGATACAGCGCGCCGAGGATCGGGTACCTGGCCTCGTCGCTGACGTCGAGGAAGGGCGCGAGCCGCTTGATCTCGGCGGGCCCGATCACCTCGGAGTCGACGCCCTCGACCTTGTTCACCTCAGCCCGCCAGCGCATGGTCCGCAGCGACGCGTCATTGTGCGCGAGCGTCAGGTGCCCGCGCTGAGAGAACATCACGTTGTAGTCGAGGTCGGTCGCGAGCCGCTGGTAGAGCTGCACCGACCGGTCGTAGAACCTGACCCCCTCGGGCGTCAGGTAGTTCGACCGCAAAATAGCGGTGTTCCGCCCTGACCCGCCGGCCCCGATGTAGCCCTTGTCCAGCACGGCCACGTCGGTGATCCCGTGATTGGCGGCCAGATAGTACGCAGCGGCCAGGCCGTGCACGCCCCCTCCGACGATGACCACGTCGTAGCTGGGCTTGATCGGCTGCGGGCGCCACGCTGGCGGCCATTCCTTATGACTGAGTCCCCGTCGAACCAGCCCCGCGGCGGAGTACTTGGCCGGATAGGCTACGCCGCGGCTGCGCGGATGGCCGATCGCCTGTGGCAGCACGGTTCATCGCCCTCCGCGGGCTCGGTGATGGGAGGCAGCGGCAATATCTGCGCCGATCAGGTTACGCCAGGGATGAAACCGTGTCCACTTACAGGAAACAAATCTCCCCCCGACTCTTAGCTGGCCGGCTGGATCGACTTGACCGAAAGGAACTGAATCGGCAGCTCGATCAGCGTACACGGACCATGCGGCACTTCTCCGACGAACTGCATGGCGTCACCAGGCTCAAGCAGATACCTCGATGACCCGCACAGGTACTCCAGGCGCCCGGCAATCATGTAGATCAGCTCGGTGCCTGGATGCTGGTACAGCGGGAAGGCGTCGGCGCGCTCGGTGAGGGTGACGAGCAGGGTCTCCAGCGAGTTGTGCGGCGCCCGCATGGTGCCGAGCAGCTGGTAACGGTGCCCAGGCCCCGATCCCTTGTGCTCGATGTCCAGACCCCGGCCAGCCTTGACGTGCAGCACGTCCTGCTCCTCGTTGAGGCCGCGGAAGAAGGCAGTCACCGGAATCTTCAGCGCCTCCGACAGGCGGGCCAGGGTGGCCAGGCTGGGCGAGGCCTGCGCGTTCTCGATCTTCGACAGCATGCCCTTTGACAGGCTGGTGAGCTCGGCAAGCTGCCCGACCGTCAGGCCGAGCTGGAGCCTGAACTCGCGTACGCGCTCGGCGATGACCGCGCTGATGGCGCTCTCCAGAGTGCCGCTCGTGACCGCTCCGCTCTGCTCCTGATCGCCGTCGTCGCCATGCGTCAGGTCCATCAGCTGCGTCACTGCAGCCCTTCCTTCCCAGCGTTGGGCCGGCCAGCGGGTACACCAAGATCCGATCGGACCAACGCCTTGTATCGTGTCATGATACAGGGTTTACTGTCCGTGAATCGCGAGCTCGCTCCGGCGCCCGACGAGGCTACCTGCGGAGCCGCGCCAGGCGCGGACCAGGGCGGCCGCCTCCGGGCGAGGCGGACAGACCGTTAGGAGGCCCCCGTGTCGACCGACCTCGAACGGTTCCTGGCGACCGATGGCCGCGCCGATGAGATCAAGCGCGTCAGGGCGGACATCGATGCCAAGGGAATCACTTACGTCTACTATCAGTTCGCCTCGGTCACCGGCCGGATCATGGGCAAGGGCGTGCCGGCGGACCATTGGGAGACCATCGCTCAGCGCGGCTTCCAGCTAGTTTACGGTTCGACCGCCAACCTCTTCACCGACCGGCACGGCAACTACATTGGCTACGGGCCAGAGGCGTGGGAACTCGTCGGGCTGCCCGACGTTGACACGTTCTGCCAGCTGCCGTGGGATCCCAAGACCGCACGCGTCTTCTGCACGCTGTTCCGCAACCGCGAGGAAGAGGTGGATCCCGGCGGCTACCTGACCTCGGACTGCCGCGGCAACCTCCGCCGCTTGCACGAGGCCTTCGAGCGGGACACCGGTCTGCATCTGCGCGTCGGCACCGAGCCCGAGATGATGTGGCTCAAGGTCAAGCCGGACGGCACCCCGTCCGTCGATGGCAAGACCAAGCCGTACTGCTACCACATCGACCAGTTCGCGGAGCTGCAGCCGCTCATTCACAAGGTGATGGAATACGGCAAGGCAATGGGGCTGGACATGATCCAGGGCGACCACGAGGACGCCCCTGGCCAGCTCGAGCTCAACTGGATGTTCGACCGGGCCGAGGCCACCGCCGACCGGCTCACCACCTACCGCCAGATCTGCAAGCAAGTCGGCCGGGAGCTCGGCGCATATCCGTGCTTCATGCCCAAGCCATTCATGGGCGTCTCCGCCAACGGCTGCCATCACAACATCTCGCTCTGGCAGGGCGAGGAGAACATGTTCCTGCCGGACACCGACAACCCCAGGATGCCGAGCAAGCTCGGGCTGAACGCGATCGGCGGAGTCCTTGAGCACCTGTCGGCGCTGACCTGCATCACCGCTCCGACCGTGAACTCCTACCGCAGGTTCTGGGACACCGGCTTCTGGGCGCCGCTGTTCGCCGACTGGGGATTCCAGAATCGGACGACCGCGCTGCGGGTAAGCGCGCCAGGCAGGTTCGAGTACCGGTCGGTGGACTCGTCGGTGAACCCGTACCTGTCCTTCGCGGCGATCATCAAGGCCATGGAGGACGGCATTACGCGCAACCTGGATCCAGGTCCTCCCGAGGAGCGCAACATCTACGACGCCATCGCGGGCGGCAAGAACGTCAAGCGCGTGCCGATGAATCTGGGAGCGGCGCTCGAGGCTCTGGACGAGGACCCGGTGGTCAAGGAAGCGCTGCCCGGCGAGATGTACACGGTGTTCCGCCACTACAAGACCGACGAGTGGGAGCGGTTCTGCGCCACCGTCTCCGACTGGGATATCGCGGAGTACCTAGACGTCCTGCCGTAGCCGAAAGGGGCATGCAATGTGCGGGATCGCCGGCATCATTCACCGGGACGGGACTGGTGACATCGGCACCGAGATGACGCGGATGCTGCAGTCCATGAAACACCGAGGTCCGGACTCCAGCGGGTTCGCGCTCTACGGACCGCCGTCCGATCTGCTCGTGATGCGGATCAAGCTGGCGGACCCGAACGAGAAGCGTGATTTCGGCTGGGCCGAGCGGCTGGAACGCCATCGTGACGAGATCGAGCACAGGCTCGCCAAGATCGGCGCGATGGTCGACAAGATCCGCGGTGACCAGGATTACGCGTACCGGGTGACGTTCCGCTACACCGGCGACCTCAAGCCGCTGGCCGATTACATCGAAGACGTGCCTGGCTGCGAGGTGCTCTCGCTCGGCCATTCGCTCGAGATCGTCAAGGACCTCAGCGATGCCGAAAGCGTCTCGCAGCTCTACCAGCTTCCCGGCTTCACCGGAACCCATGCGATCGGCCACGTCAGGATGGCGACCGAGTCGGACGTGGACATCTCGGGGGCGCACCCGTACTGGGCGTACCCGTTCTCTGACATAGCTGTGGTCCACAACGGGCAGCTGACCAATTACCACATGTGGAGGCGCAGGCTCGAGCGGATGGGTCACCGGTTCCAGTCCGAATGCGACTCCGAGATCATCGCCGTCTATCTGGCCCAGAAGATGGACGACGGGCTGTCGCTGGAGACGGCGATGAAGCAGAGCCTGGATGAGCTCGATGGCGTCTTCACCTACCTGGTGGTGACCGCCGATTCGCTCGGGGTGGCCAAGGACGAGATGGCAGCCAAGCCGCTCGTGCTCTATGAGTCCCCCGAACTCGTGGCACTGGCCTCCGAGGAGGTCGCGATCCGGGCTGTGATCGGACGCGAGATCGACACCTACGACCCCTACGAGCGCGAAGTGCTGGTGTGGAACCGGTGAAGATCAGCTATGACGCCCGCGGGCTCGCCGAGCCCGATGCCCGGGCGCCGATGGTGGCGACCATCGACGGCGGCCGCGCAGTGTTCGACGCGGCCGAGCTCACTACCCGGCAGATCAATCTCGAGCTCAGGCGGCTGATCTACGACGAGGGCATCGAGGACGTGACGATGCTCAATCCCGGGGCCAAGCACTCCATCGCCGTGGGCATCCTCGCCCGGTGCCAGATCGCCATCGAGGGCAGCCTCGGCTACTTCGGCTGCGGTCTGATCGACGGGCCGGAGATCCGGATCAGCGGCCGGGTCGGCTGGTCGGCGGCCGAGAACATGATGTCCGGCGTGGTCCTGATCGAGAAGAACGCCGGATCGCTGACCGGGGCCGCGCTTCGGGGCGGCGACCTCGTGGTCCGCGGCGACGTCGGTGCCAGGTCCGGCATTGACCAGAAGGGCGGGACGATCATCGTCGGCGGCAACGCGGGCACCATGACCGGTTTCATGCTGCAGCGCGGCCGGCAGATCATCTGCGGCAATGTGGGCGGCGGGCTCGGGGACTCGATGTACGACGGCGCGATCTACGTCGGCGGCAAGGTCACCTCACTCGGGGTGGACTGTGTCGAGGCCGAGCTGACGGCCGCCGATGAAGAGTTCCTTGCCCGCAAGCTCGGCATCTACGGAATCGAGTCGCCTGGCGCGTTCCGCAAGTTCGTGTGCGGGCGCAAGCTCTGGAATTACGACAACCTCGAGCCGGCCGAACGCAAGCTCGTCCTCTGACTGGAAGGCGAACACGTGACCACGATCGACGCCGACGGCAAAGCCGTGCTCGGGCACAGCAGCATTTTCACGCCCGAGGTGATCAACGACATCCACGTCAAGGCCGAGCTCGGCCGGTACCGGATGCGCGGGTTCTCAATGTTCAAGCCGATCCCGCACTGGGATCAGCTGATGTTCCTGCCGGGGACGCTGACCAGGTTCGTCATCGAGGGCTACAGGGAGAAGTGCGAGACCAAGACCGTCCTCGGGGCGCGATTCGCGAAGCACCCCCTGGAGCTGGACATTCCGGTCTACATCACGGGCATGAGCTTTGGCGCTCTGTCGCTCGAAGCCAAGATGGCGCTCGCCAAGGGCGCCTCGATGGCCGGCACGGCGACCTGCTCGGGCGAGGGCGGCATGATCCCGCCCGAGCGCGACCTGTCGACCAAGTGGTATTACCAAGTGATCCAGAGCAGGTACGGGTTCAACCCGCACCATCTGATGCTGGCCGACGGGGTCGAGTTCTTCATCGGGCAGGGCTGCAAGGTGGGGCTCGGCGGTCACCTGATGGGCCAGAAGGTCACCGAGCAGGTGGCGGAGATGCGCTCGCTGCCGGCCGGGATCGACCAGCGCAGTCCAGCCCGGCATCCGGACTGGCTCGGACCCGATGACCTGTCGCTCAAGGTCCAAGAGGTCCGCGAGGCCACCGACTATCAGGTTCCGATCCAGCTCAAGCTCGGCGCGGCGCGGGTGTACGACGACGTCCGGATGGCGGCCAAATGCGGGCCCGACATCATCTACCTCGACGGCGCGGAGGGCGGGACCGGCGCCGGACCCCATATCGCCGCAGAAGAGACCGGCATCCCGCTGATGGCTGCGATCCCGGAGGCCAGGCGGGCGCTGGAGGACGTCGGCCTGGTCGACGAGATCGACCTGGTGGTGGCGGGCGGCATTCGCAACGGCGCCGACGTCGCCAAGTGCCTCGCGCTCGGCGCCAAGGCGGTTGCCATCGGCCATTCCGCGCTCATGGCACTGAATTGCAACAAGGAGATTCCCGGGGTCACCGACTACGAGGGGACCGTGGGCGTCCCGGCCGGCCGCTGCTATCACTGCCATACCGGCCGCTGCCCCGTGGGCATCACCACCCAGGACCCTGAACTGCGAAAGCGGCTCAGAGTCGATGAGGCGGCCGAGCGCGTGTACAACTTCCTGCACACGCTCACGATCGAAGCGCAGATGCTCGCCAGGGCCTGCGGCAAGACGGACGTCCACAGCCTCGAGCCTGAGGACCTGTGCGCGCTGACCGTCGAAGCAGCCGCGATGGCCAAGGTGCCGCTGGCCGGCACGACCTACATACCTGGTCAGACCGAGGAACGCGCGCTCGCGGAGATCAAGGCGCTGCTGGAGAAGAGCGTGGACAACGGCGCGGGCGGAGGTCGCAATGGCTGACGAGATTCCTGGCGTGCCCGCCAACGGTCAGTCGGCTGGGGACGGCGTCCGCCGGCTCACCACCAGGATCGGCATCGACACCGAAGAGCTGACCGGCCGCACGTTCCCTTACCAGTTCGACCGGTCTTTGGTGGAGGACGTCGATCTGAACGCCGCCACCCCCGGCCAGGACATCAACTGGCTCGAGGACATCAACCTGATGTACGAGGACGGCGTTCCTGCGGTTTTCGACCGCTACACCAACGCCTTCCTCAAGATTCATTTCGAGATCCCCGCCGGGCGCGAGGATGAGTTCGCCCGCAAGGTGCTCATCACCCACTTGCAGCAGGGCAATTCCTACGGCATCTGGCTCAAGCGCAAGCACGCCAAGTTCGGCCAGCCAGAACTAGGGCCGTGGCGCCGCGACTCGCCCACGGTCGGTGAGCATTGGGAAGCCAGCCAGCTCGCTGACTGGGAGCCGCCCGCCGGCCACTAGTCGTGGCCTGGCGAAAAGGCCAGCGGCAGCCGCACCGGTCCGGTATTGCCGCTGCAGGGTAGCCAGATGGCTGCGCCGTCCACCCGCGGCTCGCGGAGACTGCCGGCGAGCACGGCCAGGGCCTCGCTCATGTCCGCGCGCGCGACGAGGTGACCAAGGCAGTAGTGCACGCCGCCGCCGAACGCCAGGTGCGGCGCGCGGTCGCTGGCGGCGATGTCGAATTCCGTCGCATGGCCGGTCCGCTCATCGGTGCCAGCTGACTCGCAGAGCAGGTGGATGGTCGTGCCCGCCGCAATGGCGAGTCCGTCGAAGGTGAAGTCCGCGACGGCCTCCCTGGTGACCCACGTCGTGGTGGGGCTGACCCGCATGACCTCCTCGACGGCTGACGGCGCCAGGTCGGGCCGCTCGCCCAGCAGCCGCCACTGCGCCGGATGGTCGATGAAGGTCTGCATCGCGAGGCCGAGCTGGTTGCGAGTGGTGTCAAAGCCGCCGAACATCAGCAGCACGAGCGTGTCCCGCAGCTCGGCGCCTGAGAGCTGGTCGTTCTGCGCGTGCGCCGTGACCAGGCTGGTCACGCAGTCATCCCGCGGCATGGCCCGGCGGTCGGCGATCAGCGTGTCCGCGTAGCCGTAGAGGCGGCCGAGCGCGGCCTCGATCTGGTCAAGATTTTGGCGGATCCTGACCCCCATCGCCAGGCCGATGGTGGCGGAGTGCCTGGCGATGAACGGCCACTCTTGCTCGTCGATGCCCAGCATCTGCGCGATCACCCTGGCCGCGTACGGCTCGGCGAAGTCGGCCATGAACTCGCAGCTGCCAAGTGCGGCAAAGCTGGCGGTGAGTTCGGCGGCAAGCGACCGGAACCGGGGCCGCAGGCCTTCGATGTGCCGCCGGGAAAACGCCGGGTTCAGCAGCTTGCGCAGCCGCCGGTGATCGGTTCCCTCCTTGTTCAGGACCCAGTTCGCGAACCAGTCGGCGAACGGCCCCGAGGTGATGCCATGGTGGGCCGGCCACGCCGAACTTCCCTGCCGCAGGCCGGGATGACTGATCAGCCGGGTGGCCTGGTCGTGGCGCAGCACGGCGAGGCCGTAACTGGTGCGGGCGTACCAGCACTCTTCTCTGGCCTGATGTACCTGGGCCGAAGTAACTGAGAAAGCCGGATCGGCGAGCTCAAGAAACGTCACGGCAGCTGGCTGCACAACTTATCGAGGATCTCGCCCAGGTCGGGCGGCTCGATCGGCTCGCGGGGCGCGGCAAGTTCCTCGCGGGTGAACCAGCGAAAGCCCATCATCGCGCCGTACTCTTCCTCGGTCAGGCCCACTGCGCCGGGGACCCGGTCGTCCGTCACACGACCAAGAAAGAACGTCTCAGGACCGTTGAAATGCCCGCCGCTCCAGCGGAAGTCGCGCTGTACCACGATGCTGTGCTCTTGCACGGACTCGGGCGGCAGCCCGGTCTCCTCCATCAGTTCCCTGCGCGCGGCCATGACCGCCGATTCGCCGGGCTCGATGCCGCCGCCCGGGGGCTCCCAGAACACGGTGTGCTCGACCGGGTCGCGCCAGAGCAGCAACAGCACCCGGCCCTCTTGATCAAGGCACAGGACACGTGCTGCCGGTCGGTGCTTGGGTACGGCCTGATCCATCGGTTTCACCTATGCCCGTGCGCCTGGTCCATAGGCGAACCGTAGCGGGCGCGGTGCCGCCGAAGGGCGCAACGGCGTGATGTCGATGTCTGGTTTGCGACCGGCGAGTTCGTCGGCGACAGCCTCGCCGACTGCCGGTGCGAGCTTGAGCCCGTGGCCGGAGAATCCGACCGCTAGGTAGAGACCGTCGAGTCCCGGCCAGGGACCGAGCACGGGATGCCAGTCCTGGCTGACGTCGTACACCCCGGCGATGGTGCTGACCACCTCCGCGGAGGCCATGGCCGGCAGGGCGGCCTTCAGCGCGCCGCGCAGCCTTGGCTCGGCGTCATCGGCGACCGTGGCGGCCAGCGGATTGGTTGGGTGAACAGATTCCGCTGGGTACGCGACGCCCACTGCGAACGGGCCGGATCCGCAGCGGGCGACCAGGCCAGAGGGAGCGTGGGTGACCGCTGTCGTGAGTCCCGGCAGTTCGGGCGGCCGGCGCAGCACGCTCAGCTCGAGAGTGTGCAGGCTCATGCCAATGTCGATGCCGACGCCGGCCAGGAGCGGAGGGGCCCAGGGCCCGACGGCAAGCACGACGGTTCCCGCGCCGATGTCGCCCTCGGCGGTGACGACGCCGGTTACCCGGTTACCGTTCATTCGCAGCGCCCGGATTTCGGTGCCGAACAACGTCCTGGTGCCAGCCATCTGCGCCGCGATCGTCGCCGAGAGCGTTACCTTGACGGGGTCGATCACGCCGCTGTCCGGTTCCCACGCTCCGCATGCCAGCCCATCGGTCGCCAGCAGCGGCTCAATCTCAGCCAGCCGGTCCGCCGGCACCAGCTCGGTCCGCACGCCCGCGCTGCGGCCGAGCGCCACGTTGGCCGCGCAGCCCTCCGCTTGATCTTCGGCCACTGCGAGCAGGTAGCCGACAGGCTCGTAGCCAGAGTCGCCGACGCTAACGTGATCGCTCCACCCGCGCAGGATCTCGATGCCCCGGTGGGCGAGCCGGGTCGTGACCTCGTTGCTGTAGTGGGTCCGCACCTGGCGGAAGCTGCGACCCGACATGCCGACGGCCGGGCCCTGCGCGTCGACAAGCACAACGTCGCCTGCGCTGCGCCGGGCAAGCTGCATCGCGATGTTGGCTCCCACGATGCCGGCACCGACGACGACGAACTCCGCCTGCATGGCGCCTGATACTACGGCTTTCGGCCGACGGCGCAGAACTGATCCACGTCGCGGGTGGTAGTGCCGCCGATGTCGGCGACATCCGGGCGCCACCGAGGCGTTGACACGACGCCAGGCTCCAGGATCTCCAGGCCATGGAAGAACTGGGCGATCTGGTCGGGGCTGCGGAGGATGACTGGCGGCTTACCGAACTTGTTCCAGCGTCCGACCGCCTCATCGGACACCGCGCCGTAAATGACGTTGGTGCTGTGCGAGGCGACCAGGTAGCTCCCTGACGGCACGGCCTCCATCAGGCGGTCGACGATGGAGGTGGCCTCGTCGAAGTTCGTGATGTGGTGCAGGATCGCGATGAGGGTGATCGCGACCGGCTTGCTGAAGTCCAGCGTCCGCGCGGCTTCCTGCAAAATCTTGCCAGGATCCCGCAGGTCGGCGTCCACATAGTCGGTGGCGCCCTCTGGCTTGCTGGTGAGCAGGGCGCGCGCATGCGCAAGCACGAGCGGATCGTTGTCGGCGTAGACGACACGGGATTCCGGCGCGATGGCCTGAGCGACCTCGTGCGTGTTGTTGACCGTGGGCAAACCGGTGCCGACGTCCAGGAACTGCCTGATCCCCGCCTCACCGGCCAGGTAGGTAACCGCGCGGGTGAGGAATCCCCTCGCAGCGCGCGCGAGCAGCACGATGTCCGGGTACATCTGCGCGACCCGGTCACCGACCTCACGGTCGACCGGGTAGTGATCCTTGCCGCCAAGCCAGTAGTTCCAGACCCTTGCCGAGTGAGACACGCTCGTATCGATGAGCGGAGTGGGCGAGTCGGTGGTCACAGCTGCCTTCCATATAGCGTCATGCAGGCCCGCTGTACCTGCGGGGTAGCCGGCACGGGCCTGTTGCGAGCTCAGGCGTCAGTCGTCAGGCCTGCCTGAGCAGGTCACGGAGTATTGCTCTGCTGGCAGTTCCGGTCTCGGCCTGCACGACGAGCTGGTTCATGACAGTCATGTAGTCCAGGACGTCCTCGGGTTGGTCGAGGTAGACCGCGCTGTTGAGCTGCTCGAGATAGACCACGTCAGGCACGTCGGGCTCGGAGAAGCGCAGGATCGTGAATGGCCCGCCTGCCGCGGCGTGGGGGCCGACGCGGAACGGGACGATCTGCAGCGTGACGTTCGGCAGGTCGGTCAGCTCCAGCAGATGCTCAAGCTGCGCACGCATGATCTTGCTGCCGCACGGAGGCCGGCGCAGCGCTGCCTCGTCCAGGACCGCCCACACTTCGGGAGCATCGGGCTGAGTAAGCATGTGCTGGCGCTTCAACCGGATGCTGACCCTCCTGTCGATCTCCGCATCCGGGGCGCGGCTGTTGGCGATGAGGATGACGGCGCGGGCGTAGTCCTCGGTCTGCATCAGCCCGTGGACGAACTGGATTTCGTAGGTGCGGATGACCGAGGCGGCCCGTTCCAGCCCGATGTAGAGCTCAAGCCACCTCGGCAGGATGTCGTTGTACTGCTGCCACCAGCCAGGTGCGGCGGACTGGCGGGTCAGCATCAACAGGCGCTCGCGCTCGACTTCGTCCATGACGCCGTACAAGGTGAGCAGGTCGGCGACATCGCGTTGCCGTGCGGTGCTGCGCCCGCGCTCGAGGCGGCTGATCTTGGAGTGGGTGGCCCGGATCGCCTCCGCGGCCTGCCCGGTGGTGAGGTTGCTAGCTTCCCGCAGCCTGCGGAGTTGCGCGCCTAGCGCCATCCGCAGGATGGTCGGCCCGGAGCGGGCCTCGGGGAGCCCGTATGGGGTGGCGTGTCCTGCCTCGCCATTTCCCGCCTGATTCGAGATCATCGATGCTCCTTGCGGCTACTTGCCGCCGAAAACTGGCCCCAGTGTCCCACCCCGCGATCCCCATTGCATAGTCGCGCACGTGAGCCAGGGTTTACCCCGCGGTCTCGTGGCAGCGCGGGTCGGCCAATCCGCCGCCGAACATTAGCCGATCAGATAGTCGAACTGACCGTCCTTCACTCCCGCGAAGAACGCGGTGACCTCGGCTGGTGTGTAGATGAGCGCCGGACCGCCTGGATGCCGCGAATTGCGAACGGCGATCCCGCCATCGGGCAGTTCGGCCACCTCCACGCAGCTGCCATTCGGATTGCTGTAAGGGCTTTTGCGCCACCTGACTCCGGTGAGCCGGGAAGCGGGCATGCCGTTGTAGGCCTCAGCCATAGACCTTTCTCATCCCCTTCGGTTCTGGCGTGCGCTGGTGCTTAGGTTCCGGTGTGCGCCGGTGCGTGTGGTCGCACCCGCGCGATGGGTCAGCGCCTGCGCGTTGGGTGCGTGCTCGCTTAGCTGCGGGTACCGTCGACCGGCGTTACGGTCGCCGTGATGGTCATCGCGGCGACGGGCGCGGGCCAAAACTGGCTATTTCAGTACTCGAACGATACTGCCTGCACGTGCATTTGTTCTGTTCATTCGGACGATCTTGCGAATGTTCTTACAGCTGTGCTTGCGATTGCCCGCCCGGCACAGCAGTATGGAGGTGTCAGCCTGACTCACGGACCTGCGGAGACCGATGGCAAAAACTCGCACCCGCGCGGATGGACAGTGGCACCGTAGACGGTGTCCGTGATCTTGAACCCCAGGAGCGAGCGCGGTAGGCCACAATGGCACAGTCGCCCCTAGGGCCGCGCAGAAGCTACAGCCATGCTTACAGTTCGGCGGCTTTCAGCCCGCCAGTCGCGGTGGAAGCGCGGGGCGGGCAGTCAGGCATGTGGCCTGGCGGTGGGGTCGGCACGGTTAGCGACGGCTTTCGCTCCTGGCCTTCGATGTCTTCGCAGCCGCGAGGACAGACAATGACAGATGAGTGGCCGCTCAGCAGCCAACTCGAGCTGGGCGCCTTGCCAGGAGCGGTGGCGTGCGCGCGGCTGCATGCAAGGCTCGTGCTCTGGGAGTGGGGATTGTCGGGCCTCAGCGAGAATGCGGAATTGCTCGTTTCCGAGCTGATGACCAACGCGACGAATGCGTCGCTGTCGAACGAGGCGATCCTGCCTGTCATCCTCTGGCTGTCCTCTGACCGATCCCGGCTGCTGATCGAGGTGCACGACACCAGCCGTTACCCGCCCGCGCCGACTGGCGGCGTCGGCGACACCGAAGAGACCGGGCGGGGTCTGCTGATCGTGGAGGCGATCAGCACCAAGTGGGGCTGGGACTCAGAGGACGACAGCAGCGGCAAGACCGTGTGGGCCCTGATCGAGTAACGAAGCCCGCCCGCCCGTGTGGTCTGATCTAGGGTGTGCGAATGATCACGCCGCAGGGCGCGGCCTTCACCGCGCTGGCTGCTGCTGATGCCTTCCTGGCGGTCGCGGCTCGGGACGGCGAGCGTTGGCTGACCAAGCCGCTGCTGATGCCGGTTCTGATGCCTGGCCGAACCAAGGCTGCCCAGCGCGCGCTTGCCCTGAGCTGGGTCGGTGACGTGGCGCTGCTGGTGTCGGGCGACGCCGCTTTCCAGGCTGGCCTGGTCAGCTTCCTGGCGAGTCACCTCGCCTGGATAAGCGCCCTGCGCAACCAGCCAGGCGGCGGCCGTTTGCGCGCTCACCCGGTCCTGGCCATCCCGCCCCTGGCCGCTGCAGGCGTGGTGAGTGCGCGGCTCTGGCCGCGAACCGGCCGCGACCGCATCCCTGTTTTGCTTTACACCATCGCACTGCTGGCTATGACCCTGACCGCCATGGACCAGGATTCGCCAGCCGCCGCCTCCGGCGGATTGCTGTTCCTGGCTTCAGACGCACTGCTTGCCCTGCGCAAATTCGGCGTCGTAGACCGGCGCTCAGTCGATGGTCTGGTCATGGCCACCTACGCCGCCGCGCAGGCGCTCCTGGCATCCAGCACCGAACACTGAGCCGTTGGCGCGCCAAGCGTGACGGCCTGGCGTGGCACCTTGCAGCTAACTGGCTGGCGGTGTGGCCTGCGCGGCGAACCGGGGATCGCCTGTGCCGGGCGGGCGGAACATCTGCAGCATCATGGCGACCGCCGTGCCCGTGTCCCGGGTCGCCGCCAGGCATCGCTGGCCGGCATCGCAGTTGACGCCGAGCAGGCCGCCGGCCGCGGCGAGGATCTGATCGAACTGCCCGCTGGTGAGTTCCTGCCCGTCGGCAATAAGGTCTGGCGCGCCGGCGGCTTCGAGCACCGCCGGCACGTTCGTCAGCTGTGCCCCGAGCCATCCGGCCCAGTTCTTCTGAAGCGCCGGGTCCCACTCGCGGCTGGATGGTTCGCGTCCTTCGAACGTCGGGTGGTAGTGCGCCCGGGACAGGTTGCCCGGCGTTTCGCCGATCAGGTCGAAGATGTCCGCGCGCCACAACGGCATATCGAGCGTGACTGGCTGCGCAGCTGACTCCGAGCCGATGTGCGCAGGCCGGGCGATGGACCGCAGCTCGATTCGGGTCCCGTGCTCTTCGTCATCCGGGCCGATTTCGTACCAGTGCCTGACCAGGATCGCGACGTTGTCTAGCAGAAAGCAGAACTGCAAGGGGGATCCTTCGCGTTGCTTAGCGGGGCGCGGGCAAGGTCTGCACGAGCGACTCGAGTGCCGCTGTCCAGCTCTCCCAGTAGGGGCGGTCCGGTTCGACGGCGATGGCCTTGATGAGCTCGCGGCGGAATGGCTCACGGTCGCCACCGAATTCCTGATCGACAACGGCGGCCGCCAGCGCGAAGACTGTGCTCTGCCAGGGCGCCTCAAAGACCAGTTCTCCGTTGCGGCGCGGCAGGTCCAGCGCAGACAGGCTCAGCGATTCCTCTACAGCCGGGGGCTCGCTCACAGCCTGGCCACCCCGATCATCGAATCGCGGGTGACGAGCCCGGCAAGTTCGGCTTCTGCCATGCCGTCTGTGCCTGCCGGGCGCTGCGGCAGGACAAGGTAGCGAACCTCGGCCGAGGAGTCCCACACCTGGATCTCGGTCTGCGCGGGTAGCTCGCAACCCATCTCGGCTAGCAGCTTGCGGGGCTCGCGCACCATTCTGGCGCGGTACGGCGGATCTTTGTACCAAGCCGGCGGCAGCCCGAGCACCGGCCACGGATAGCAGGAGCACAGCGTGCAGACGACGACGTTATGGACGGCGGCGGTGTTCTCGACCACCACCATGTGGCTGCCTTCGGCACCGCCGAAGCCGAGTTCGGCGATCGACGCCGCGCCGTCGGCCAGCAATCGCCTCTTGTACTCCGGATCCGTCCATGCCCTCGCCACGACCTTCGCGCCATTCATCGGGCCGATCTCCGACTCATAGCGGCGGGTGACGTCCTCGATGAAGCCGTCAGGCACCAGCCCTCGCTCCGTCAGCAACGCTTCAAGCGCCGCCACCCGCCGCTCGATCGCCGACGGGGGAGCCGGGTGATGGTGGCCATGGCCCTGTTCACTCATCATCGCTCCAGATAGCTGTCCCACAGGTCCACGTGCACGAACACTCCGCTTTGGCCATCGCGCCACAACTCCTCGGCGTCGAAACGGACCGAGTAGGTCGGCTCGTGGCGCCGCGCCGTTCCGTGCGCCTCCACATCGGGGACCGAATAGATCCCGTCAACCCTGGTCACGATCCCGGTCTTGCCCCGCACGTATCGCGGGCAGCGAGTGTGACCTGGCGGGTGCCACTCGCGAACCCGAACCAGGTCCCCGGCCGCGAACCGCGGTTGGCTGACGTCGGGACCGGCGTGCGGCACCGGCGGCGCGGTCACCGCACCGCTCAACGGGAACGGTCCGCCCGCGGCAGCTTCCAGCTCGGACCGGGTAATCAGGCCATGCTCGACCGCTAGCGTGGCGGCGGCCGTCAGCCAGTGCTCGTAATAGCCCAAGGTGAGGTAGTGGCCAGGGTCCATTCGCTCGATCGAGTGCCGGAACTCGCCACCGCTCGCCTGCACCGCGTCCGCCACGAGCACGAGGAGAGCCCGGGCGACCGCCTCCCAGGGCTCATGAAAGACAGGCTCCGCCGGCGAATGAGCCACCGCTCCGAACCCCTGCATACCGCCCAGATCGTGGATGCCGTCCACGTGCATGACCCTACTCGTAGTGCCCGATCTGCACACGGGCCGCTCAGCCTGCCGCGAGATACTCGCGGAGCAGCGTCATCTGCTTGCCGATCAGGTCCAGCAGCGGCTGGCTGGGATCGGCGAGCCATTCGTCGTACGCGGACAACGCTAGGGCCAGGCTGACCTGGCCAACCAGCGCCGGCAATGGTGCGTCTGGGTCCGTTCCCTTGCGCTGCGCAACGTATCGCGCAATGACACGGCGCCATTCCACATACCGCAGTACGGAGTGCGCCTGAAGGGCGGGCGTCCCGAGGATGAGACGCATGCGCTCCAGGTGCGATGGGCGTGCATCGGCGGGAAAGTCGTTAAACGCACGCACTCCCCTGTGCACCGCGTCCCACAGCGGGACGTCGTCTGGCATGGCCGCCAGGATCTCGTGGAAACGCTTCAGCGACCGATCGAACTGACCCCACGGAATGTCGTTCTTCGACGCGTAGTAGCCGAACAGGGTCCTGCGGCTCACTCCGACCTCTGCCGCGATCATGTCGAGGGTCGTGTGCTCGAACCCGTGCTTGGCGAACAGGCCGAAGGCAGCCGCCTCGATATCGGCATGGCTGGTGGCCTCCGGCCGGCCTACCCGGCGAGTCACGGTGCCCACCCTCGCATGCTCGCATCCTTTCATTTCTGCCACCAGTGCAGTTACTGTGCTGCCATGGACACTGACGTGATGTATGCGCCCGCGGTTCCGGAGACCGACATTGCCCGGCCCGAGGACGACCCGACCATGGGGGACGACCTGACCACGGAGGACCTAACCGCCGAGGACCTGATCGAGGAGGTCTCGATCGACGGCATGTGCGGTGTCTACTGACCGGCCGGGGTGACCGTGACACTCGATCAAGCCTGGTCGCTTTCGCCTTCGGTGGCGCTACGGCCAGAGCCGTTCGGCGCACTCGCTTACCACTTCGGCAACCGCAAGCTGATCTTCCTCAGGCGGCATGAACTGGTAGCCGTGGTTCAGGCGCTCGGTGACCATCCGGACGCCCGGTCGGCGCTCCAGGCGGCCGGTGTCCCGCAGGCTCAGCACGACGCGTACGCGAAGGCACTGCAGGGTCTGGCGGCGCGAGATGTCATAAGACCCCGGGTGGATGGCGGCGAGGACTAGTGAAGCTGGTAGAGGAGTTCGAACTCGGGCTCGCCGCGCCGATCTGTCTAACTTGGGAACTCACCTACGCCTGCAACCTGCAGTGTGCGCACTGCCTGTCGTCGTCGGGGCGGCGTGACCCGCGCGAGCTGACCACCGAGCAGTGCGAGGCGGTCATCCACGAGCTGCAGCGGATGCAGGTGTTCTACGTGAACGTCGGCGGCGGCGAGCCGACCACGAGGCCCGACTTCTGGCATCTGCTGCAGTACGCGGTCGACCATCAGGTAGGCGTGAAGTTCTCGACTAACGGGGTCCGGATCACGCCGCAGCGTGCCAGGTTGCTGGCTGGCACCGACTACGTCGACGTACAGGTCTCGCTGGACGGCGCGACCGCCGAGGTCAACGACCATGTGCGCGGCCCAGGCTCGTTCGACATGGCCGTCCGCGCCCTGGAGAACCTAAGCGAGGCAGGCTTCCGCGACGCGAAGATCTCAGTCGTCTGCACCAGGCACAACGTGGGTCAGCTCGACGACTTCCAAACGCTCGCCGACAGATTCGGCGCGACGCTCCGGCTCACCAGGTTGCGCCCGAGCGGACGCGGCGCCGACGTATGGGACGACCTGCACCTGCAGCCAGGGCAGCAGCGCGAGCTCTACAACTGGCTGGTGGCCCGCGGAGAGGACGTTCTGACCGGCGACTCGTTCTTCCACCTGGCCGGCTTCGGCGAGAGCCTGCCCGGGCTGAACCTGTGCGGCGCCGGGCGCGTGGTCTGCCTGATCGACCCGGTCGGCGATGTGTACGCCTGCCCGTTCGCGATCGCTGAGGAGTTTCTGGCCGGGAACCTGGTCACCGACGGCGGGTTCCAGTGCGTGTGGCAGAACTCGCCGCTGTTCGCTGAGTTGCGCTCGCCCCAGACCGGCGGCGCCTGCGCGAGCTGCGGACACTACGACACCTGCCGCGGCGGCTGCATGGCCGCGAAGTTCTTCACCGGCCTGCCGCTGGACGGACCCGACCCGGAGTGCGTGCTCGGCCACAGCGAGCAGGCGCTCGCCGCGCCGCGCACGATCCCGGCGGTCAGCCAGGATCACTCGAGGGCCGCGCCCGCCCGCAACCAGCCCGTGATGCTGAACCTGCTCACTCGCCGGCCGAAGGCGCCGCCGGTGAGCGCGTGCGACCAGAGCCCGCTTGCCGGATTCGCGGCTGAGGGGATGTCGCGGTGAAGCTAGAGAACCCCTGGAAGCAGAACCCCTGGTTCGAGTCGGTCGCCGTCGCGCAACGGCGCGCCCGCAAGCGCCTGCCCGCCCCGGTCTACGATTCTCTGCTCGCGGGCTCAGAACGCGGCCAGACGGTCGGCGACAACCAGGCCGCCTTCACCGAGCTCGGACTGGTGCCTCACGTCGCCGGTCATCAGGCCAAGCGAAGCCAGTCGACCACCCTGCTCGGCCAGGAGATCTCGCTGCCCGTTGTCATCTCGCCCACCGGCGTGCAAGCCGTCCATCCTGATGCCGAGGTCGCGGTCGCCAAGGCGGCCGCTGCTCGCGGAACGTTGATGGGCCTGTCGAACTTCGCCTCCAAACCCGTCGAGGGGGTGACGGCGACCGGCGCCCCCACGCTCTTCCAGATGTACTGGACCGGCGATCGCGACGTGATGGTGCAGCGCATGAAGCGCGCGCATGAGGCGGGCGTGATCGGTCTGATTGCGACGCTGGACTGGTTGTTCGCCGTCGGGCGTGACTGGGGTTCTCCTGAGATCCCGGAAAAGGTCGACCTGAAGACCGCCGTGCGATTGGCGCCAAAGGTGATCACGAAGCCGCGGTGGCTCTACCAGTTCGGAAGGACCGGCCATCTTCCCGACCTGACCGTGCCCAACCTCGCGCCGCCGGGCGGCCGGGCACCGACGTTCTTCGGCGCCTACTACGAATGGATGACCACCGCGCCGCCGTCCTGGGATGACGTCGCCTGGTTGGCCAGCCAGTGGCACCAGCTCAGCCAGACGCCGTTCCTGCTCAAGGGAGTCTGCAGGGTCGACGACGCCCGCCGCGCCGTCGACGCCGGGGTCGACGCGATCTCGGTGTCCAATCACGGCGGCAACAACCTCGACGGCACTCCGGCCACGATCAGGTTGCTGCACCCGATAGCGCAGGCCGTCGGCGGCCAGGTCGAGGTGGTGATGGACGGCGGCATCCGCCGCGGCTCCGACGTCGTCAAGGCGCTGGCCCTCGGCGCGCGCGCTGTCCTGATCGGGCGGGCTTACCTGTGGGGGCTGGCGGCCAATGGCCAGGCAGGCGTCGAGAACGTCCTGGACATCCTGCGTGGCGGCATCGACTCGGCGCTGCTCGGTCTCGGGTTGTCCTCGATCCATGAGCTCACGCCGGAACACCTGCTCATCCCCGAGGGCTTTCACCGGCTCGCCGGTGCCGACGCCGACCGGCACTGAAGCGCCGTGACCACGACTCAGCCCCGCGTTGCCCTGGTCACCGGTGCCGCGCGCGGCATTGGCGCCGCCACGGTGCGCCGCCTGGTGGCAGACGGGTTTTACGTACTCGCGCTCGATTCGGTTGCGGGAGACGACCAGCGGCCAGCGCCCGGTTATTCGCTTGCAAGCAGGGCCGAACTGAACGCGCTCGCTGCCGAGCATCGCGACCAGGTGGAGCCCGCTATGGCCGATGTCCGGGACCGCGACGCGCTCGCGTCAGCCGTCGAGGCGGCGGTGCAGCGGTGGGGGCGGCTGGACGTCGCCGTCGCCGCCGCGGCCGTCATCGCCGGCGGCCAGCCGCTATGGGAAACGCCGGAGGCGGAGTTCGACCTGCTCTGGGACGTCGACGTCAAAGGGGTGTGGAACACGGCGGCTGTCACGGTGCCCGCGATGCTGCGAGGGCCCGACCCGTCGGGCTGCCGGTTCGTGGCGGTCGCGTCCGCCGCGGGCAGCCACGGGCTGTACTGGCTGTCGGCGTACACGGCCGCCAAGCATGCGGTGGTCGGAATCGTCCGCGGCCTCGCGGCCGACCTGGTCGGGACCGGCGTGACCGCGGTGGCGGTGTCGCCTGGATCGACGGACACGCAGATGCTGGTCGCGACCGCCGCGATGTACGGCCTGAGCTCGGTCGCCGAACTCGCCAAGCATCAGCTGCTGCGCCGGATCCTGACTCCTGAGGAGATCGCCGAGACGATCGCGTTCTGCTGCTCGCCGGCCGGCGCGGTGGTCAACGGCACCGTGGTGCACGCCGATGGAGGGTTCCCGGGGTGAGCCTCCCGGCCGGGTTCACCGTGCGGATTCACGACGACGTCACGATGCTGGACGGCGGCCGGACGCTGGTCGGCGGATCCCCGCTGCGGGCGGTGCGGCTCACCGCGCGCGCGGCGCCGCTGGCCGGCCGCCGCGAGATCCGGGCGGCCGGCGCCGCGAGCGCGATCCTCGCCGACCGGCTGCTTGATGCGAACATCGCCGTTCCCGTGCTGAGGCCCGGCGACCGCGCCGAGGCCTCAGAGCTAACCGTGATCGTCCCGGTCAGGGACAGGATCGAGCAGTTGAACAGGGCGCTGGACGGACTCGCCCACCTGAAGGTAATCGTCGTCGACGATGCCTCGGAAGACGCCTGCGCGATCGCCGGGATCGTGCGCAGGCACGGCGCTGAGCTCGTACGCCTGGACCGCAACGTGGGCCCAGCGGCAGCTCGCAACGCCGGCCTTGCCCACGTGAACACGGCCTACGTCGCGTTCGTCGATTCCGATGTGCGGGTCACGACCGGGACGTTGCTTGGGTTGACCGCACACTTCGCCGACCCCCTGGTCGCACTGGTCGCGCCGCACGTGCGCGGGCAGGCGGTCAACGCGCGGCCGCGCTGGTTCGAGCGCTACGAGGAGTACTCGCCCGCCCTCGGCCTAGGCGAGCGGGCCTGCGTCGTCCGGCCAGGCGCGGCGGTCGCATGGCTGCCGAGCGCATGCCTGGTCGGCCGGACCGAGCGGCTGGTCGCCGCCGACGGATTCGATGGCACCATGCGGGTCGGCGAGGACGTGGACCTGGTCTGGCGGCTGGTGACAGCCGGCCAGCGCGTGCGCTACGACCCGGCCTACGAGGCCCGCCACGACGCCCGCCCGACGCTGCGCGCCTGGATAGGCAGGAAGTTCGTGTACGGCACCGGCGGCGCGGCGCTGGCCGAGCGGCATCCGGAAAACATCGTGACGGCGATCCTCTCGCCGTCGATGGGAATCGCCGCCCTCGCGCTTCTGGCGAGGCGTCCGTGGTCCATGCCCGTCGCGATCGCGGGAACGGCGCGCGGCGTACAGGTGCTGCGCCGCGCGCTCCCGCCCGGCACTGATCGCGCCGGCACTGATCGCCCTGGCATTGATCGACGTGGCGTGGCGGTGCGGCTCTCGTTGCGGGGCCTCGGCTGGGCACTGCGTCAGGAGTCCGCCCTGGTCCTGCGGCACTGGTGGCCTGCCGTGTTCGGGGCGGCGGTCGTCAGCCGGAGTGCACGCCGCGTGATCCTCTCGGCAATCGCGGTTGACTTGGTCGCCGGAGCCCGCGAGGCCGGCTGGCAGAGGCCGGTCACTACATTCGCTGGCCGCCGACTCGACGACTTTGCCTACGGGGCCGGGCTGTGGTGGGGAGCCCTGCGGTCGGGCAGTCTTGACTGCCTGAAGCTCCGCCTCGCTCGGGACAGGCGGCGGAGGCGACAGCCGCGATCGCGGTCTTGCCGTCCGGACGGCGAGCCTGTCAAAGTAGCAAAGGGCGCCGCGTAGGCGGGATTGTCCAGTTTTCTGATGACGTGAAGGCAAACGGCCCGGCAAGGATCAGGAGAAGGCGCATGAAGACGACTGCCGCTGTGGTGTACGAGCCTGGCAAGAAGATCGAGATCGAGGAACTTAATCTGGATGGCCCCGAGGCAGGGGAGGTCCTGATCCGTTACACCCACGCAGGCCTGTGCCACTCCGACTTGCACGTTCAGACCGGCGATCTCGAGGCGCGCCTGCCGATGGTGCTCGGGCACGAAGGCGCGGGGATCGTCGAGGAGGTCGGTCCCGGTGTGACCAGGGTCAAGGCCGGCGATCACGTGGTGTGCTCGTTCATCCCCAACTGCGGGACCTGCCGGTACTGCGCAAGCGGGCAGCAGTCAATCTGCGACATGGGCGCCAACATCCTCGACGGCTTCCTGCCGGGCAATCGGTTCCCGCTGACGGGTCCTAAGGGCGACTACGGCGCGATGTGCATTCTCGGCACGTTCAGCCAGTATGGCGTGATCCACCAGAACTCCGCGGTCAAGGTCGACGACGACCTGCCGCTCGACAAGGCCGTGCTGGTCGGGTGCGGCGTGCCGACCGGGTGGGGCTCGGCGGTGAACACCGCGAACGTCAGGCCGGGCCAGACCGTTGTCGTGATCGGCGTCGGTGGCATCGGCATCAACGCGGTTCAGGGCGCCCGTTACGCCGGCGCCAAGCACGTCGTCGCTGTCGATCCACTCGAGAACAAGCGCGAGAAGGCGATGGAGCTCGGCGCCACCCACGCGTTCGCGTCGATCGAAGAGGCCACGATGGCGATCGTCGACCTGACTCGCGGGCAGATGGCCGATGCCGCGATCCTCACCCCAGGCGTGATGACCGCGAAGATCGTCGAGGGCGGGTTCAATGTCACCGGCAAGGCCGGCGTCGTGGTCCTCACCGCGCTGAGCAAACTCTTCGAACCAACGATCCAGCTGCCGGGCAGCATGCTGACGCTGTTCCGTAAGTCGCTGAAGGGCAGCTTGTTCGGCGACTGCAACCCGACCACGGACATCCCGCGGATCCTCGGGCTATACCAGGCCGGCGACCTCAAGCTCGACGAGGTCATCACCAAGACGTACTCGCTCGAGCAGGTCAACGAGGGCTACGACGACCTGCTCAACGGCAACAACGTGCGCGGCGTCATCGTGCACTCGCACAACTGACGCACCCTCGAGGTAGCAGAGACGCGGTAAACACAACCGAGACGAGGGAGCCGGGGGTTGGTTGATGTCCGGGCGGAGCGGGCCTACGGGCCCGCCCCCGTCCTCGACCGCGCCCGCGAAGTCGAATTGCTGGTCGCGGCGCTCGACGCGGGTGCACACGTCCTGCTTGAGGGGCCGCCGGGCACCGGGAAGTCGACACTGCTCCGCGCGGTCGCCTCGGACCGGGCCGCGCCGTTCCACTTGGTCGAGGGCAACGCCGAGCTGACCCCGGCGCGGCTCGTCGGCCATTTCGACCCCGCCCAGGTGCTGGCCCAGGGCTACGTGCCCGACGTGTTCGTCGACGGCCCGCTGGTCTCGGCGCTGCGCCAGGGCGGCTTGCTGTATGTCGAGGAGATCAACCGGGTTCCCGAGGAGACCCTGAACGTCCTCATCACGGTCATGTCCGAGGCCGAACTGTCGGTGCCGCGGCTCGGCGTGGTGCGGGCCGAACCCGGCTTCCGGCTAGTCGCGGCCATGAATCCGTTTGACGCGGTCGGCACCGAGCGGATCTCCTCCGCGATCTATGACCGCACCTGCAGGATCGCGATGGACTATCAGTCGGCAGCGACCGAGTCGGACATCGTCGCGCTGCGCGCGCCGGGGATGGGGACGCTGGGGTGGCGCGCACAGGTCGTCGACCTGGTCAGGCGAACCAGAGTTCACCCGGATGTGCGCATCGGGTCGTCGGTCCGCGGCGCGATCGACATGGTCGCGATCGCGGGTCGGCTGGCGGGGATGCGGTCGGTGAAGGAAGACGACTGGCATGCCGGCTTGGACGCTGCCCTGGTGTCGCTGTCCGGGCGGATCAGAATGCACGACTCCGCAGGGCGCCGGCCTGACGCCGTGGTGCGCGAGCTGTTCGAGCAAGTCTTCGGCGCCGAGCCGGTCGCCGGCGGGGTTGACGAAGCTGGCGGAGGTGGTCTGGGGGAAGCCTGAGCCCGTCCTCGGCGGCGGGCGAACCCCAGCAACGGCACAACCCGAAGAGCGATGCCTCTCGAACTCGCACCATCGGCCGCTCGACGCTGGCGCGGCACGCAAGGTTCGAGGAGATCTCGCCCGAGGTCGGCGTGCTCGACGAGGAGGCCCTTGACCGGCTGCTTGCTGAGGACCCGGACGCAGCCCTCGCGATGGTGGCCGACCTGGTGCACGCGACCGACGAACGACTGCGCGCGCACGCCAAGCGGATCGCCGCCAGGCTGGTCATCGACCGCTCGAGGGCCGGCCGTGCCGTGCGGCCAGGCGTCGCGCGGCCGCGTCAGGTTCCCGCCGCCCGTGGCGGGGACCTCGACGTCGACGCGTCGATGGACGGCATTCTCACCGCACGGGGCGAACGCCGGGCTCCGGACCTCGACGAACTCGCTGCCCGTGACTGGGGTCGGCAAGGCATGGCGTTGTGCTTGCTGGTCGACGCTTCAGGGTCGATGAAGGGCGAGCGCCTCGCCGCGGCGGCCACCGTCGCGGCCGCTTGCGCGCTGCGTGCTCCGGCTCAGCACTCGGTGCTGGCGTTCGCCGGGGACGTGCGCACGCTGCGCACCCTGCACGGGACCGAGCCGGCTGCGACCCTGGTCAACCGGGTGCTGGCGCTGCGCGGGCACGGCGTCACCCACCTGGCGGACGCACTGCGGGCAGCATCACGGCAGCTGGCCGGGGCCAGGGCGCAGCGGCAGGTGGTGGTGCTGCTCTCGGACTGCCGGCACACCGACGAGGACCCAGTCGCGGCCGCGCGGACGTTGCCTGAGCTGGTCGTGCTTGCTCCCCGCGACGATGCCGAGCAAGCTGAGGCGTTCGCCAAGGCTGCTGGAGCCCGGATCGCGACGCTTGGGTCACTCGCGGATATCCCCGCCCTCCTCAATCAGCTCATGGCCCGTTAAGAGGCTGTCCTGCTCGGCGGATGGTTACTGGCGAATCGCGACGGTCGTCATCATGCCGTTCTTATGCCCGGTCGCGAACACCGTGCTGTTGTCCGGGCTGACAACGACCCCGGCGGCATTGTCGTTGGGGCCCGCGTCCTGCAGCAGCCGGGTACTCCACAGCTTGGTGCCGCCGGCGGCGCCGTAGCCGAGGACGAGGAACCTGTAGCTCTGCGTGTTCGTCGTGCCGGCCGCCGAGTACCCGGCGACCACGACCGAGACGCCGTTCGGGCTCACGGCCAGCGACGCCGGGACGTCGCCCTTGTGGTTGCCATCGAACCTGCTGACCCATAGGGGAGCGCCAGTCGTCGCCTTGTACGCGACGGTCGCGATGTCTCGGTGCGTCGCGCCGCCGAAGCTGGAACCGGTGACGTACACCGCGTTCCTGCGCGGGTTCGCGACGACGGCCACGGCGATGTCCTGGCTAGGCTGGTCGTAGCGCCTGGTCCAGAGCGGATCGCCGGTCGCTGCCTGGTAGGCGATTGTGGCGTAGTCGTACAGGGACGTGCCCCAGCTGGATCCGGTGACGAAGACCTTGCTGCCGTCGGGGCTGACAGCTACCGACCGCGCGAAGTCGTCTTGGTTGGCATGGCCGTTGTAGCGGGCCACCCACTCTTGCTTGCCAGACGCCGCGGCGTAGGCGACGGTGGCGTAGTCCAACTGCGAGGAACGGCCGTGGCTCGTGCCGGTGACGTAGAGCCGGCTCCCATCAGGGCTGATCGCCAGCGCCGATGCGGAGTCGAGGCCGTTTCTCCTAGGGTTGTTGTAGCGGCTGAGCCAGAGCTGCTTCCCGGTGGCGGCGTCGTAAGCGATCGTGGTGTAGTCGACGCCCGCGCGCACGCCCTGGCTGGTCCCGGTGACGAACACGGTCTTGCCATTAGGGTCAACGATGATGGCAGCGGGGTCGTCGCCGGTGTTGACCGGCCCGTTGTACCTTCTGACCCACAACTGCTGGCCCGTGGTGGCGTTGTAGGCGACGGTCGCGTAGTCGCGATTGGTGCCGTTGCCCTCGCTGGATCCGGTGACGAACACCTTGCTGCCGTCGGGGCTGACGGCCACCGCGGTCACCGTCGTGAAGTCCCCGGGGCCGCGGTACTGGCTGGCCCACAATTGAGAGCCAGTCGTGGGGTTGTAGGCGACGGTGGCGAATGCGGTAGCGAATCCAGTACTACCGCCAACCGGAACGAATCCGGCTGCGAAGACCTTTTTGCCGGACGGACTGACCGCGATGGCGGCGCCGGCGCCACCCGTGGTGGCTGAGTAGATACTGGTCCACAGAACCCCGCCGGGAGCCGTCGTCGGAGCCGCATCCTGCGTCATCGCCGTCGCCTGGCCAGCTCCGCTCAGTCCGCCGAGTGATGCAGCTACGAAGGCCGCGATCACACGTGCCGCGACCGGGATCGTCCTCATGGCACCCACCAAACCCTCTGCCGCACGTCGCTGGCTCAAAAGCGTCCGCCATTAGTTCGACGCGCTCAACAAGAGGCGGGTTGACAATCGCCGATTGGAACTCGGGTCGGCGGAGGCGCGCGCACGGAAGTCTAACTGGTTCGGCGAAACGCTCTGCCGCGCGACTAGCAGTTTCGTGCTACGGCTAGCCCAGCGGGGACTGGAACCACCAGATCTGTCCCTCGGGGTCGCTGGCGCCGTATTCGCGGATCCCGTATGGCCGGTCGACGGGTTCGCAGACGATGGTCGCGCCGGAGGCTAGGGTGCGGGCGTAGTGGGCGTCGACGTCGTCGACGGAGATCGCCGTGACGCCCGTCACCGCGTTGACTGATCGGGGGGACCGGTAAGTTGTGCCACCAGCGGGGTGCAAGCCGATGACCTGCTCTCCGGCTCTTACCTCCCCGTATTCCGTGAAGCTATCGTCTGATTTCCAGACCTGGCCAGACGTCAGGCCGAACACCTGGACGATGTATTCGTGGGCGGCTGCCACGTCGTCATACATCAATAGCCCGGTGGTGCCGTGGACGGTGCCGTCCATGATCATCTCCTCTACGGTGGCGAACAGCTCCTGATATGACAGGTGCTCATGCTGCGCGAGTTCCGCGGCCAGCGCGGCCAGCCGGGTGCAGAGCCGGCCGGCCATTTCCGCCCGGTGCCGGGCCCCGGCCAGATGGCGTTCGATGGCGGGGAGCCGGATCTCGTCGCAATGGTGCAGCGTTCTGACCGTCAGCCCGGTCGCTTTTGCCAGCGCGCCAGCCTTCCAGGTCTGTCCGGGTTGGTGCTGAGTGTCGGGCCCGATCATGTTCTGACGCTAGAACCTCACCCCACGTCAGGTGCAAGAGATGCTGCAGGCTGTTCAGCGGATCCGGATCTGGCCGGTGCTGGCCGGCTTCCACCGCGCTGCAAGGGCACCGACTGCGGCGAAGGTAGGGTCAGCGGCTGTGGAAGTCGTGTCCAAGGACGTCGTCGTTGTGGGTCTCGGTGGGTTCGGCAGCGCTGCGCTGTGGCGCCTCGCACAGCGTGGAGTGGACGTCGCCGGAGTCGAACGGCACGGCATCGGTCACAATCTCGGGTCGTCGCACGGCGCTACGAGGCTGTTCAGGATCGCATGCCAGGAGCATCCGGGCCTGGCCGCGATCGCGCTGAAGTCGCTTGAGTTGTGGAGCGAGCTGGGAGATCAGACGGGAGAGCAGCTAGTCAGCCAGACTGGCTGCCTGAGCGTCGGGTCACCGGACAGCCAGTCGGTGCGCGGAGCGATCGCCGCAGCCGCCGCTGCATCTGTGCCGGTGCATCAGGTGACCCACTCCGAACTGGTCGAGCGGCAGCCGCAATACGCGGGCCTCGCGCCAGAGGACGTCGGCGTCTGGGACCCGGGCGCGGGGATCTGCTATCCGGAACGCAATGTCAGGGCGCAGGTCGCGGCGGCCAAGCGGCTTGGGGCCGACATCTATCCGCACACGATGGTCAGCGCCATCGAGGTCGATCGCGATGGCGTCACTGTCCGCACCGCGACGATCGAGTGGCGTGCGTCTCAGGTGATAGTCGCAACCGGAGCCTGGCTCGGCTCACTGGTCGCCGGGTTGCCGCTGGCTCCGCGCCGGACGCCGCTGTACTGGTTCCGGCCCGCAGATCCGGGGTCGAAGGACTTCGGGCTCGACAACTTCCCCGCCTTTATCTGGGACCGGTCCGACGGCCAGGGCCTGTGGGGTCACGGCTCAGCCGAGGACTATGGCGTGAAGATCGGCCTGGAACCTGCTGAGACTCAGTCGGCAGCTGGCGGCATAGACCCGGAGGAGATGGACCGCTACATTCACCTGGACACCGACATCGATCGGCTGTCCGCCACGGTGGCGCGGGCGTTTCCCGGCCTCGATCCACGTCCCGCCAAGGTAATCCCGTGCCTGATCAACGACTCGCCCGACGGCCAATTCCTCATCGGTCGGCTAAGCAGTCAGCCTCGCGTTGTCGTGGCTGGCGGAGACAGCGGTCACGGCTTCAAACACGCGGCAGGAATCGGCGAGTTGCTGGCACAATTCGTCGTCGGTGAGACCGCGTTCTGCGCCACCGCCTTCATCGATCCGGCCCGTTTCGCCTGAGGGCACCGGAAACCGGACCCGGGGCGCACCGCTCAGAGCAACCTACCCCGGGTTAGGGTTGTGCCAGCACTTTTGTTTGGGTGTATATGACGGCTTTGTTCCAACCACAAATAGGGGTAAGCCATCTCGCCGGGCGGATCAGCGGCCGCGCGGTGCCGAAATTGCCCGGCTTACACCGGTTTGATTTCCGGTCAGAACGGTGCCGCGCCCTCGCGACGGTCGCGCCGCGCGAAGGTTTGCCCGTTATTGACCGGTCCGTCTGCCCTTAGTCCCGGACGCGGCGACGGCGGCGCCGTTCGTGGATGCAATCGGCGTAGGGGTAGCCGACCTGACCGGGACGACCAGCTTCCGGCAGAAGGTCATGATCAGCTTGCCGTCCTGGTTGCGGCCCCGGGTCTCGATCTCAACCAGGCCGCGCTCTGGCCGGTCGGGCACGGGCGACTTACCGAGCACCTCGCTTTCGGCGTAGAGCGTGTCCCCGTGCATGACCGGCGCGTGGTGCTCGATCCGCTCGAAGCCCTTGTGCGTGATGGCCTGGCCGGCCACGTCGGCCTCGGAAAGCCCCAGCAGGAGCGAGAACACATAGCTGCCGATGACCAGCGGCTGCTGATACCTGGTCGCGGTCTTGGCGTAGTGAGCGTCGATATGCAGGGGATGCCGCGCCATTGTGAGCAGGCAGAACAAATGGTGGTCGTATTCGGTCACGGTCTTGCCAGGCCAATGCTGGTAGACGTCACCGACCTCGAATTCCTCGAACGACCTACCGAACGCCATGGGCGAACTCGTCCTCTCGCTTCGCCGAAGCCGCCTTGTCGGCCGGACCGCGCACCCAGCTGCCGAGTGCGAGTTCCATCGTGATCCCGGGCCCGAAGCCCGCGATGATGCCGCTCGCGGATTCTTCAGGCGACTTCTCCGCGACCCTGCGGAGCACATCGAACACGGCCGCCGAGGCGATGTTGCCGTAGCTGGACAGCGTCTCCCAGCTGTCGTTCAGCGCTTCGGCAGGCACGCCGCCGTGCGAGCGCAACGCATCCAGGACGCGGGGCCCGCCGGTGTGAATGACGTGGAAGTCCAGTTTGGCCAGGTCACAGCCGTGGCTCCGGACGAACTGAACCAGCTCGGGCATGACTTGCTGCATCGTGCCTGGCACGCCCTTGTTCAGGCGGAAGTGAAAGCCCGTCTCCTTGACCTCGTAGGAGATCCAGGTGTCGGTGCCTGGGATCACGTGCGAGGTCTGCGCCTCGAGCCTGACCCCCGTCGCCTTGCCGTCGCCGCGCACCACGGCGGCGGCCACGGCATCGCCGAACAGGCCATTGGACAGTAGGCTGCCCACCTCGAGGTCATCAGGCTGGTAGCAGAGCGAGCAGAACTCGCACGACACGATCAGCGCGTTGGCGCCCGGCCTGGCGCGGCAGAAGTCTGCCGCCCGGTTGATGGCCGCCGTCCCCGCCGCGCAGCCAAGCTGCGCGATCGGCAGTTGAGCGGTGTCCGTCCGGAACCCGAGCTCGTTGATCATCCATGCGGTCAGCGACGGCATCATGAAGCCGGTGCAGGACACGAGCACGATCGCGCCGATGTCCTCGGCGGCGAGCCCGGCGTTCGCCAGTGCATCGTCTACCACGCCGGGGATGCGCTTCTTTGCCTCGCGCTCGAAGACCTGGTTACGGTGCCCGAACCCGGTGTGGACCAGGGTCTCCTCGATGGGCCTGATCAGGTGCCGCTTGGCGACCCCGGTGTTCTGGATCATGCGCAGAACCAGGCGCACCTTGGGATGGTCGGCGTGCATGCGCGCCGCCAGCGCGAGCGTCTCGGCCTGGGTGATCACATGCTCGGGGACGGCCACCGCCGGAGTGCACAGCACAGGCATCGGCAGCGCGAGGTCCGCCTCGAAGCGCGACGTGTCCAGTGTTTCGATCGGCCAGAGCTCATCCCAGCTGTGCCCTGGCCCGGGGACCCAGTGCGCCTCGGCCGGCTCTCCGCTATGGCTGCCTGCGGACATGTTGCTCCTTCGAAGGCGGATACGTCTCGCTGGCCGCTCCGGCGAGAGCCCAGCCCGCACCGTCAGCACAACTACGGCACGCTGCGCGATGTTACCCCGACTACGCGAGCCATGAACTCAAGTCGGCACGAGTGCGACCTGATCTTTGCAAACCGGAGCAATAAGCGGTAAAGCCCGGCGTCACGCTTGCTGGCCGACGACGCGGGACGGCCGAGTATCCATCCCTCGACTGTGCAGATGGCCGGATCGTCACGAGCCTCACCTGGCGGCAGCGCCCCGGTTACCACGCTGATCATCGCGAGCAGTCCGATGACGGCGTCGAACTCATCCTCGCCGTTCGGGCCGCCGGAGAAGCCGGCTCCGACGCGATCGCGGATGCGGCGGTCCCAGCCGACGCCCAGGGTTCCGGCCCAGGCGAGGATGCCGGGGACCAATGCCAGCCGGTCGGCCCGCCGCCGCTTGCTCCATCGCGTGTGAGAGGGGCCGGGCGTCCTCGCGTACTGGTAGTACTCGCGCGGATACGTCTCCGCCGCGACCATGCGGCTGCCGCCGTCGAGCAGATCGGGCAAGGACCCGGCGAACGGCCAGAGGGCGATGCCCGGATCCCGTTGCGCGGCGGCGAGCAGCCGCCAGCCGGCCAGGGCACCCTTGCCGACCTGCTTGCTGCCCAGCGTCCAGAACAGCGTCTCGGCGTCGTTGCCCTCGCACCTGCGCCGGAGTTCGGTTTCGGTGAGTCCTAGTGCGCGCCGCAGGTGCTCGCGGCTGGCCCCGCCTGGCGCGCCCGGATAGAACGGCCTGTGCAGCGTGATCTCCTCCGGACGCCGCGCGACGACCTCGAACTCGTCCCACGGCGGCGCACCGATAACGCCGAGGAACTGGGGGAACGAGGCGATCCCGGCAGCACTGGCGTACGCCAGCGGGAGCCCGATCGGAAAATCGAATCCAATCATCAGCTGACCGGGAAGGGCCTCAGCCCGCAGATCATGCAGCAGGCCGCCATCGGCGTTCTCGACCTCACGTGCAGGACCGAGCGAATCGACGACGTAGCGGGTCTCTCCGCGAGCGCCGACCCGGATCCGCGCCGTTGCCACCTGGCGCTTCCGCGGGTCCTTTCCCCAGTCGGCGTGGGCGATGATCGCCGGAAGGATTACCTCGCGGCTGGAGACAGTTCCGGCCATGGACCTGATTGTCCGCCGATAAGTCCAATACACGCTGGCCAGACCTTGGCACTCTTGACACATGACAGTGCAGCGCCGAATCAGGAACCGGCAGGAGCTACAGCTCGCGGCCGCGTTGTCGCAGGCCGACCGGCCCATGGCGGCAGGATGGTGGGCGCTGCTGTTCGTTCGCGGCCTGCTGCCCGCCGGCTTCTCGATTGCCACCGGCGTGCTGGTCGGAGCGATTCAGCATCACTACAGCCTTGCCGTGCCGCTGGCCATTGCCGGCGCCGTGTTCGTCCTCCTGCAGATCACCGGTCCGCTGCACACGGCGCTGAGTGCCAACCTGGGCGACCGCACGGCGGCCTGGCTTTATGACGAGCTGACCACGGCGTGCGCGTCCCTCCGCGGAATCGGCCACCTGGAGGATCCGGAGCTGGCCGCCGACTTGCAGGTTGCCAGGGACTTCGACCGCGGCATGACTGGCCCACCGCTGAACACGTCGATGGACTTCATCGCGGCCGGCCTGGTGGACATGGTCGCCGGCCTCGCCCAGGCGTGCGTGCTCTTCGCGTTCGCCTGGTGGGCGCCGCTGGTCCTGGCCGGAGCGTGGCTCGGGACGCACTGGCTGCTGCGCGAGAGCGCGGTCTGGAAGGACCGCAACACCGACGAGGTGCGCCAGGCTCAGCGGGACGCCGACTACGCCTACCGCCTCGCCGTCGATCCGCCGGCGGCCAAGGAGCTGCGGATCTTCGGGCTGCCCGACTGGGTTCTTGACCGGTTCATCGTCAGCCGCCGGCGGCTGCACAAGCTCCAGTACGAGGCGACCAGGATGCGCGAACGCTCTGTGCTCGCCAGCCTCGCGCTCGTGCTGGTCGCTAACGGGCTCGTGCTGTGGATGCTCGGCTCAGCGGCCCTGGATCACAGGCTGGCGCTTGGCGGGCTGGTCGCCTACGCATCGGCGGCTGTTGGCACCTCCATGATCGCTTTCGGAGGGCTGAACTGGGCTCTGGACGGAGCCGCCGCCCCGGTAGCGGCTGTCGTCCGCCTGAAATCCGCGATGTCCAGGTCGGGAACGATCAGCTCGGGCGAGCACTCGGCTGAGGGCATGCCCGCGAAGCAGATCAGGTTCCGCGATGTGACCTTTGCCTACCCGGCGGCTCCGTCGCGCCCAGTGCTGAAGCACCTTGACCTGGAGATCCCCGCCGGAAGCTCGCTGGCCATCGTCGGCCAGAACGGAGCGGGCAAGACCACGCTGGCCAAGCTGCTGTGCCGGCTGTATGACCCTCAGTCCGGCGCCATCGAGGTCGACGGGATCGATCTCAAGGACCTCGACCTCGAGTCGTGGCGCGGCCGCCTGACCGCTGTGTTCCAGGACTTCGTACGGTTCGAGCTGTCTCTGCGAGAAAACGTCGCTCCGCGTGCAACAGCAGGCCATGCGTCTGGTTATGCGAACTCGATGTCTGCGGCCTTGGACGACAGCGTGAGAGCGGCGCTCGCCGAAGCAGGAGCCGGAGGGCTGAGCGACCTGGACACGGTGCTCGCCAAGGGCTATGCCGGCGGCACCGATCTGTCAGGCGGGCAATGGCAGCGCGTCGCCCTGGCCCGTGCGCTATCGGCCGTGCATCTTGGCGCGGGGCTCGTGCTGCTGGACGAGCCGACGGCCCAGCTTGACGTTCGCGGGGAGGCCGAGATCTTCGAGCGGATTCTCGCGGCCACCAGGTCGTGCACGACAATCCTCATCTCGCACCGGTTCTCCACGGTGCGGCATGTCGATCGGATCGCGGTGGTCGAGAACGGCGGCGTCGTGGAGTCCGGCAGCCACGACGAGCTAATGGAGCGGCGCGGCCGGTACTGGCGGATGTTCTCGCTCCAGGCGGAGCGGTTCGCCGAAGGGACCCCAGAGGAAGGCGAGGAAGAGGTGAGGTTCGATGTCCTCTAAGTCGGAGCCCTCCGCCCCAGACCTGGACCGGCTGCCGCCTGCGCTGTCGTCGATGTGGCGGTTGTGCCGCCTCGGCTTCCACTATGAACCAGCGCTGATGGGCGTGGCGTTCGTGCTTTCGCTGGTCGCGGCCTTGCCCGATGCCCTGCTGGCCGTCTGGTTCAAGCTGCTCGGCGAGGGCCTGATCGAGCACAAGGATGGGCTGCTGCGGTTCGCGGTCGCGGCGCTCGCAGTGTCCGTGGTGGCCACCTGGCTGCTTGCGACCGTCTCGACGAGGGTGCAACGACGGTTCAGGGACAAGGTCACGATTGCGCTTGAATCTCATGTGGCGCGGCTGCAGGCCACGATCTCCACGATCGCCCATCAGGAGCGGCCTGAGTACCTGGACCGGCTCAGCGTGCTGCGCGAGCAGATCTTCACGCTCGACCACATGTACATGTCGGTGTTCTCGACGGCGGGCTGGATCCTCCGGCTGGCCATCACCGTGGCGCTGCTGGCCACCATCAACCCGGTGCTCGTGACGCTGGTGCTGTTCGCGATCCCGACGGTGGCCGCCACCTCCTGGCGTCCGGTCGTCGAGCGCACCGCACAGGAGCGGGCCGCGCATGCGGACCGCCTGGCGAGGCACCTGTTCCAGCTTTCGACCACCGCGTCCTCTGGCAAGGAGCTGCGCGCGCTTGGCATCGGTACGGCCCTCGCAGAGCGTCGCCGGGCGTCGTGGGAACGCTGGTACGGGCCGGTAGCCAGGGCCCGCTCGCAGTCCTCTGTTTGGTATGCCGCCGGCTGGGCGGTGTTCGCGCTCGCCTACGTCGGCGCCATCGTGCTGGTCGCGACCGGTCCGAACGCCTCGCCTGCGGCCGCGATCCTCGTGCTCACCGCGGGGGCCAGGCTCTCGTCCTACGTCGGCGCGACGGTGAGCGAGATCGGGTTCCTGCGGGGCATCTGGATGGACGGGTCGCGTCGGCTGGCCTGGCTGGAGGAGTACGCCAAGGCCGTGACGCATGACGCCGATCAGCCGGCGCCGGCCGCCATCAGCGAGGGGATCCGGCTCGATCACGTCACGTTCAGCTATCCGGGATCTGACCGGCCAGCGCTGGACGACGTCGACCTGTTCCTGCCGGCCGGGGCCGTGGTCGCTGTCGTCGGCGAGAACGGGGCCGGCAAGACCACCCTGGTCAAGCTGCTCGCCAAGCTCTACGCGCCGGGCGCGGGGCGGGTGCTGGTCGATGACACTGACCTGGCGCGCATCGACTCATCGCAGTGGCGGGAACGGCTCGCCGGGGCTTTCCAGGATTTCTTCCGCTTCGAGTTCCAGGCAAGAGAGACGATCGGCATCGGAGACGTTCCGCGGCTGGATGTCGAGCCGGCTCTTGAGACCGCGATGGACCGGGCAGGAGCGCGCGACGTCGTCGAGTCCCTTCCGGCCGGCCTGCATACCCAGCTCGGGCCGACCTGGCGCGAAGGCGTCGACATTTCTTATGGCCAGTGGCAAAAGCTTGCCCTGGCACGCGGGTTCATGCGCGACGAGCCGCTGGTGGTGGCGCTGGACGAGCCGACGGCGGCGCTCGACGCCGAGACCGAGCATCAGCTCTTTGAGCGGTACGCAGGCCGGGCGCGGCAGGCGCGGCGGAACGGGAGCATCACCATTCTCGTGTCGCACCGGTTCAGCACGGTCCGGATGGCTGACCTGATCGTGGTGCTCGACGGCGCCCGCGTGGCAGAGGTCGGCAGTCACGACGAGCTGATGGCGACGGGCGGCCGCTACAGCGAGCTGTACAGGATCCAGGCGAAGGCATACGCCTGACCAGCGTCACGGCCGCAGGCGACCGCGGTTCAGTATGCTGCCCGTGCCGGGTAAATGGTGATCCGGGAGGGAGTGCCCATGCCTTGCCGAGTGGTCATCATCGGTGCCGGGTTCGGCGGGATCGGCATGGCGATCAAGCTCAAGCAGGCCGGAATCGACGACTTCGTGATCCTGGACCGGGCTGAGGACCTTGGCGGAACCTGGCGGGACAACAGCTATCCGGGACTGACCTGCGATGTGCCGTCGCTGCTCTACTCGTTCTCGTTCCGTCCGTGGCGCTGGAGCCGGCGCTTCCCGGCACGAGACGAGATCCTGGCCTACCTGCACGGGCTGGTGGCCGAGCATGGCCTCGGCCCGCATCTGCGGTTCAACCGCGGAGTCGAGGCCGCCACCTTCGACGAACCCAGCGCGCTGTGGAAGCTCGCGCTGTCCGACGGTGGCACGCTGGAGGCGACCGCTGTCGTGTCCGCGGTCGGCCAGCTAGGCAGTCCGGCCCTGCCTGACATCCAGGGCCGCGACGATTTCGGCGGACCCTCCTGGCATTCTGGTCGCTGGAACCATGACGTCAACCTGGCGGGGCTCAGCGTCGCCGTCATCGGCACCGGCGCAAGCGCGATCCAGTTCGTGCCCGAGATCGCCAAAGTCGCCGGACACGTCGACGTCTATCAGCGCACCGCGCCTTACGTGCTACCGAAGGGCGACCGCCCATACCGCGAGGCCGAACAGTTCCTGTTTGACCGGCTGCCTGTGGTGCGCAAGGCCGACCGGCTCCGCATCTTCCTGTACGGGGAACTGCTCACCAGCGGCTTCGTGTTGTCGCCGAAGCTGCTCGCCGGGCCAATGCGGCTCTGGCGCCGCCAGCTCCACAAGCAGATCGCCGATCCGCAGCTACGCGCAAAGTGCGTCCCCAACTACGTGATGGGCTGCAAGCGAGTGGCGTTCTCCAACGACTGGTACCCGGCGCTGACGCGGCCCAACGTCGATCTGGTTACGGACACGATCGAGCGGATCGCTCCCGATGGGGTCGTCACGGCCAATGGCACGAAGCGCACCGCGGACGTGATCGTCTACGGCACCGGCTTCAACGCGGTTCAATTCCTCACCCCGATGGCCGTCACCGGCCTGGGCGGCCGGCGGCTGCACGATGCTTGGCAGAACGGCGCGCAGGCATACCTCGGCATCAGCGCCGCGGGCTTCCCGAATTTCTTCATGCTCTACGGACCCAATACCAACCTTGGCGGCAACTCGATCATCTACATGCTCGAGGGCCAGATCGGCTATACGCTCGGCGCGATCCGGGCCCTCGATAGCGAACGTCTTGCCTGGCTGGACGTGCGGCCCGACGTGCACGACGCGTTCAACGCCTGGGTGCAGTCGGCGAGCGAGACGTCGGTGTGGGAGAGCGGCTGCCATAGCTGGTACACGACGGCCTCGGGACGCAACACGAACAATTGGCCCGACCACACGTTCGTCTACCGGTACCGGGTCAGGCGGTTCGACCTTTCGGCGTACCGGGTGATGCCGAAGCAGCCGGTGACAGCCGGCGCCAGCGCGGCATGAGCCGCGGCAGCGGCGTGCCAGTAAGTGGCGTGCGAGTCAGTGGTGCGAGCGCCAGCGGGGTGAGCGGCGGGCTCCGGGTGCCGCCCTCGCTGATGCGCCTCGGGGTGCGGCAGCTCGGCAGGCGCTGCCTCAACCCGGCGCTGTCCTGGCAGGTCCAGCGCAGCCGACTCGAGATGCTCGACCGGCCCACGAGACTGCCTCGCGGCACCGAAGTCACCGTTCAGACCATCGGCGGCGTACGCACCGAGGTCGTGACCGCCGGCGTGCAGCACCGCGCTGCCACCGTGATCCACTTTCATGGCGGCGGCTACTGCCTGGGCTCGGCTAGCACGGCTCGCTCCTGGGCCGCGCACCTGTCCGCCGAGGCCGGCTGCAAGGTTGTGCTGCCCGAATACCGCCTGGCTCCTGAGCATCGCTACCCGGCGGCGCTCGAGGATGCTCGCTCGGTGGTTGCTGCGCTGATGGGTGGCCCGGATGCGGGTTCGCTCGTGCTGTCTGGTGACTCGGCAGGCGGCGGCCTGGCGCTTGCGCTCGCCCTGTCGATGCGCGATGACGGTCAGGAGCTGCCCGCGGGCTGCATTTTGCTCTCGCCGTGGCTCGATCTGGGTCGCGATCGTGGCGCCGACCCCGATCTCGTGCGCCGGGACCCGATGCTCAGCCCGGCTTGGCTCGACGCATGCGCGAGGGCATACGCTGACCCGTCCTCCTGGCCGGAAGGCCTGGTGTCGCCGCTGTGCGCGCCCCATGGCGGGTTGATGCCGCTGCTCGTTCAGGCTGGAACCGACGAAATCCTGGCTGCCGATGCCGACCTGCTGGCCGCCAGCGCCGGGGCCGCAGGCGTCGACGTCACGTACTCCAGATGGCCCCGCATGTGGCACGACTTCATGCTGCAGCCCGGCATGGTTGCCACGGCGGACAGCGCCCTGGCCCAGGCGGCCTGGTTCGTAGCCAAGGTGACCGCTAGCTCGCCCGCCGGGTGATGTGCACGCCAGGTGCACATCCGATGCACCTGCGGTCCACGGCCATGGCCTTGGGTGGCAGGGTGGCTGCTGGGTCGGGAGTGATTGTGTAGATGTAGGCGCGAGGGCGCCAGTCAGTCGCCGCAAGCTCACGGGGGGAGCGAAGATGATGCATGCAGCGGGCAACGGGATTCCGAACCTTCGGAAGTCGATGCAGGGGGCCGTCATCACGCCGGGTGACCCGGGCTTTGATGACGCTCGCCGGGTGTGGAACGCACAAATCGACCGACGCCCAGCGGTCATCGCCCGCTGTGCCTCGACCGCCGACGTCGCCACCGCGACGACATATGCGCGCGACCATCAGCTCGAGATTTCGATCAGGGCTGGTGCGCACAACACCGCCGGGATGGCGGTCGGCGATGACGGTCTCATGATCGACCTGAGCACCATGAAAGCCGTGACGGTAGACCCGGCCGCCAAGCGAGCCCGAGTCGGCGGGGGAGCGCTGCAGGGCGATCTGGACGCGGCTACCCAGGAACACGGCCTGGCCGTACCTGACGGGCTGATTAGTCACACCGGTGTCGCAGGACTGACACTTGGTGGCGGGATGGGCTGGCTGACCAGGAAGTTCGGCCTGTCCATCGACAACTTGCGCTCGGCTGAGGTTGTCTGCTCCGACGGGCAGGTCATGCGGACGTCGCCGGACGAGCATCCTGACCTGTTCTGGGCGATTCGCGGTGGCGGCGGCAATTTCGGCATCGTCACCAACTTCGATTTTCAGCTGCACGAGGTCGACCCGATGGTGCAGTTCGGGCTCTTCTTCTGGCATCAGGATCAAGGCACTGCGCCGTTGCGGGTGGTCAGAGACCTGGTCAGGGACATGCCGTCCGAGATCAACGCCGTCATCGCCGCGCTCAATGCGCCGGCGGCGCCGTTCGTGCCAGAAGAACACCACGACGAGCCCGGGTACGCCCTGCTGCTTGTGGGATTCGGATCCGAGCAGGAGCACGCGCAGCTCGCTGGCCAGATCCGGCAGGGCGCGCCGCCGCTGTTCGAGATCGTCACGCCGATGCCCTTCGTCGACCTGCAGAAGATGTTCGATGAGGCCAACGCCTGGGGCTTCTACACCTACGACATGACTGACTACCTCGAGGATCTGTCAGATGACGTCCTGAATGTGATCACCGACAGGGTGTCGAACAAGACGTCGGCGATGTCAAACATGCTCCTGTACCGGCTCGACGGAGCGTACAGCCAGGTCGGTGACGACGAGACCGCGTTCGGCGGCGGACGCTCGCCTCGATACGGCGCGTTCCTCAACGGCATCGCGTCAGACGGTGACGCCCTGCCCGCAGAGCGGGAGTGGGTGCGCGGATTCTGGAACGCGCTGCGCCCGCACGCGATCGGCAGCGGAGACGGCTACGTCAATGCGAACTCCGACTACGCCGGCGATCGGGTCCGTAATACCTACGGCGCGCGCAAGTACGAACGCCTTGCCAGGATCAAGGCTGACTATGACCCCGACAATGCCTTGCACCGCAACGCCAACATCCGCCCTGCTCCGGCGGCTTCGGCGAGCCCGGGATAAGACCGAGTCACCGATAGCGGACTTACTCGCCTGCGTCGGGACCGGGCGGCCTCGCCAGATGGTTGGCGAGCTGGGTGCGTGAGCGGACGTCGAGCTTGGCGTAGACGCGCGCCAGGTGCACCTCCACAGTGTGCACGGCGATGAACAGCTGCGCGGCGATCTGCTTGTTCGACAGACCGTCGGCAGCTAGTGCGGCAACCCGGTGCTCGGCCGCGGTCAGCTCGGACGTTCGCGGGCTCCTGCGGGCGCCGAGCCTGGCCATCTCGGCGCGAGAGTGCTCAGCCCAGCCGTCGCATCCGAGCTCAGCGAACGCCGCGGCCGCGGCCTCGAGGTGACGACGGGCCACCGAGCGTTTCCTGACCCGCCGGGCGGACCTCCCGCGCCACAGCAGCGACCGCGCCTGGTCGAACGCCAGGCCTAGGTCGCCAAGTGCGACCGCGGCCGCCTCAAGCTGATCAGCTGCCGCCTCGTCATAACCGGACGCGAGCGTGACCGCGGCCGCGCACCGTTCGGCCGTTGCGAGACCCCACGGATGCTGCTGGCTCTCGGCTAGGTCGCGCAAGGTATGGGTGACGGCGGCCGCCTCCGTGAGCCTGCCCAGCGCTATGAGCGCCTCGACCAGGTCAGGCGCGGCGGGAAACGCCCCTGGTTCAGTGATGCCTTCCCGCTGTGTGTGTGCCCAGATCGCGCCCAGCGCGTCGGCCGCTTGCTCCGGCTGATGTGCGAGCAGCGCCGCAACTCCTAGCGCCCGGCGCGCCTCCAGTTCATCCCACCGCGGGCCTGGGTCATCTTGTGAGGCAGCGGCCATCGCGGCAACAGATGCGGCCCAGCGTTCGGCCTCGTGCGGATCACCACTCACGGCTGCCATCAGCGCCTGGCATCGGGCAAAGCTGACATGCAAGTCATCCAGCGCTGCCCAAAGGTGGCGCTGGT
>DATAEH010000036.1:0-70083 GCA_036258115.1 Streptosporangiaceae bacterium | reverse complement strand
CATCAGGGCGTGCCGGTCGCCGCCCGCGTTCCTGCCGCCCTCGATCCTCGTGTCGTAGCCGAACGGGTAGCGCCAGTGGTCGCTCTCGCTGGAGTACTGGAAGTGCACGCCGACCAGGCGATGCGCGCTCGTGACCACGCTGTACGGGATCCCATACGGATAGCCGCCTGAGGGGCCGAAATCGGGATGAAAGTCCGTCGAGGAGGAGTTCATGCTCCGCAGCCATGCGGCGCTGTGCGTATCCACCGGCAACTTAGAGATGTCTGTGTTCCACACATTGTTCACCGGGAAGATCGGGCAGCCCGCGAGCGTCGCGGCCGGGGCGACCGATGCGCCTACTCCCTGCGGGACAGATGCCGCGGCGCCGCCGGCGGAGGCAGCGATGATGCCTGCGGAAAGCACGAGCACGAACGGGCTGGTGTGAAATCTGCGGCGAATAATCACAAAGCCCGATGCTTGCACAGCCGGGCCGCCAATATGCCCGCAATGGAAGGACCGGCCCGCCGCCTCCGGAGCGAGGTTGCTTGTGGCGCGCGCTCTGGCGCAGTATCGGAAAATCATCTAACGCTGGGAGCTGATCATGAAGGTACCGTTGACCGTTTCCGACTTCCTGCGCAGAGGTGCTCTTGTCTACCCAGACCGGCCAGCGCTGATCGACGAGCCGGGAACAGCGGGATCCCTTGGCACGATCACGTATCGCTCGCTTGAGCGCCGTGCTCGCGGGCTTGCCATCGCGCTTGATCAGATGGGCGTGGGCCAGGGCGAGCGGGTGGCGATCGTCAGCCCCAACGCGGCCAGGTTCGGCATCGCGTTCTACGGGATCAGCGGCTACGGCCGCGTTCTCGTGCCAGTCAACTACCGGCTGAACGCTGACGAGGTCAGTTACGTGGTCGAGCATTCCGGCTCGTCTGTGCTGCTGGTCGATCCCGAGTCTGATGAGGCGCTCAGGGACGTCAAGGCCAAGCACCGGATAGTGCTCGACGGGGTCGATGATGAGCAGCTGTTCGCCGAGGCGCCCGACGACGCAGAGCCGGCGAGCTGGGAACCGGACGAAGACGCGACGGCGAGCATCAACTACACGAGCGGCACCACAGCCCGGCCCAAGGGCGTGCAGCTCACGCACCGCAACTGCTGGCTCAACGCGGCGATCTTCGGCTGGCAGACCACCGTGACCGATCGCGACGTGTACATGCACACGCTGCCGATGTTCCACTGCAACGGCTGGGGAATGCCCTACGCCGTGACGGCGATGGGCACACCTCAGGTGGTGGTGCGCAAGATCGAAGGTGAGGAGCTGCTGCGGCGGATCGACGCCCATGGCGTCACCCTGATGTGCGGCGCGCCCGCGGTAGTCGCCGCGATCCTGGACGCGGCATCGAAGCGGCGCGCGAACGGCGAAACGGTGCCCGGGCGCGACCAGACCAGGATCGTCGTCGCGGGAGCCCCGCCGCCGTCGAAGACGATTGAGCGCGTCGAGGAAGAACTCGGCTGGGAGTTCATCCAGATCTACGGCCTGACCGAGACGGCACCGCTGCTCACCATGAACCGGCGGCCTGCCGAATGGGACGACCTGCCGAGCAGCGAGCGGGCCAAGCTCCAGTCGCGGGCGGGCTCGCCTGCCGTTGGCGTGCAGGTCGCGACCGATGGCGCTGGCGAGGTGCTGGCCAGGTCCAACCACGTGTTCGCCGGCTACTGGGAGCAGCCCGACGAGTCGGCCAAGGTGCTGGTTGACGGCTGGTTCCACACCGGAGACGAGGGACACATCGACCAGGACGAGTACCTGGTGATCTCCGACCGCAAGAAGGACGTGATCATTTCGGGTGGCGAGAACGTCAGCTCCGTCGAGGTCGAGGATTGCCTCTACCAGCACCCGGCGATCTCCGAGGCCGCGGTGATCGGCGTCCCGCACGAGAAGTGGGGCGAGACCGTCAAGGCCCTGATCGTCGTGCGTGACGGCCACGAAGTCACCGAGGCCGAGGTCATCGAGTTCTGCCGCTCCAGACTCGCGCACTACAAATGCCCTACGACGGTCGAGCAGCGCGACGTTCTCGCACGCACTGCGACCGGCAAACTGCAGAAGTTCAAGCTCCGCGGTCCCTACTGGGATGGCTTCGAGCGTCGAGTCAACTAGGAACGTACATTCCCGTCTCAGTGGTTCGGGCTTGTTAGCTGTTGCCAGCTGCTGCCGTTCCATTTCTCAATGAAGGAGATGTGGTCTTGGTACTGGTCGCCTTGGCCGATCGCCCAGGCGTAGTGTCGATCGACCGCTGCGACTGAAGTTAGGTACGCAAATGTCACACCCGGCTGGAGCTTGTTCGGCACGGTTGTCCAGCGGACGCCATCCCAGCGCTCGGTCAGCGGGAGCACCGTTCCCGCTCCGTAACTCCCGACGGCCAGGGCGCTGGTGCGGCTCAGGGCAGCGATCGCACTGAGACCGCGTTCGCCCTGCGCGCCCGGGGGGCCGTTCGGACTCGGCTGCAGTTGCCATCTGGCGCCGTCCCAGTGCTCGACCAGCGTGCTCGTGTGGAGGCTATCCGGGCCGGACTGATATTCGCCCACGGCCCAGACGTTGCTGCTAGACGAGCCGGCGACGGCGAACAGACCGCTGTTCCTGATCCGGTCCTTGAACGCGTTTGGGGTCGGCACGATCGTCCACTTCGAGCCGTCCCAGTGCTCAGCCAGCGTGCGATGCTTGCCCGGCGATTCGGCAACCGTTCTCCCCCACCACCCAGATATCGATCGCCCAGGCCGCGGTCGGGGAGATCGCCGCGACTGCCGTCAGCTCAGTGGCGTAACCGGGTGACCTCGGGGCGGGAACCAGGCTCCATGTAGTCCCGTTCCAGTGCTCAATCAGCGGGTACGACGGCGCATTGTGTTCTATCGGCGACCAGCCGCCCACCGCCCAGGCATCGTCAGGCGCGTCGATGGCCACCGCTGCCAAGGGGCTGCGGGTTGGCTCTCCGGAACCACCGGGGGTCGGGCACGGCACCGCCCTCCAGCGCTCGCCGTCCCAGTGCTCGGTCAAGGGGTAGATCCCCTTGGGCAGCGGTCGGTGCGTCCCGACAACCCAGGCGTCAGACTCGCTCAGAGCCGCGACCGCCGACAGGCTTTCAGCGCCGCCAGATGGTGCGGGCCCAGCACCCCTCGTCGCTGGAGATGAAACTGGACTCGCCGCTCGGTGCCCGGCGCCCGGCGATCCAGTGGTCGCGCAGCCGGCAGCGAGAACGGCCGCCACCGCCGTGATGGTAACCATCACGATTCCCGCCAGCCGCCGATGCTTGGTACCGGGCTCCACCTGTCCGATGCTGCTCATGCCCATAAGACGAGCGCGGGATGCCAGCGTTGCTCGTAGTGCTCGCTGTAGTGGGCGATCTACTGGCACAGAGCATGATCGCGGGTGATTCTCAGCAATATTGCTGAGAATCACCCGCGATGTTGAGCAGCGTCTCGCTAGGCGGCGACGAACGCGGGAAGGTCGTCCGGCGTGTCCGTCGCCGAGGCGACCTGCTCGAGCGCCACGTCCAGGACCTCCCGGACATCGCTGACCAGGTGGACCTCCAGCGCCTCGCGCACCTTCTCCGGCACATCGTCCAGGTCGGGCTCGTTCCGCGCCGGGATCAGCACGGTCGTGATGCCGGCCCGGTGGGCAGCGAGCAGCTTCTGCTTCAGCCCGCCGATCGGCAGCACCCGGCCAGTCAGGGAGACCTCACCGGTCATCGCGACGTCGGCACGGACCAGTCGCCCGGACAGCAGCGATGCCAGCGCCGTCGTCATCGTGATGCCGGCGCTCGGACCGTCCTTCGGCACCGCGCCCGCCGGGACGTGCAGGTGCACGGCCCGCTCGGCCAGCTGGCCGACCGGCAGCCCCAGCGCTGGGCCGTTCGACTGCAGGTAGGACAGCGCGATCTGAGCGGACTCCTTCATCACGTCACCGAGCTGGCCGGTAAGCGTGAGGCCGGTGCTGCCACTTGCCGCATCCGCCAGCGACGCCTCGATGAACAGCAGGTCGCCGCCGGTGCCGGTGACAGCCAGGCCGGCTGCGACGCCAGGCACCGCAGTTCGCTCTGCCGATTCTGGCGTGAACCGTGGATGACCTAGATAGTCGGTCAGGTCGGCGTCGTTGACCGTGACTGTCTGGACGTGCTCGCGGCCAGCGGGCGGCTCAGACGCGATGCCGGCTGGCTGCGCAACGCCTGGCATCGCGCCAGTGCCGTCCGCAGGCAGGTCAGTCGGCAGGGTGATGACCGGCTCCGATTCATAATCCTGCTCAGCGCCCTGCGTCTCTTGCGCCTGCTTCGCCGCGATCTTGCGCAGCACCCGGGCGATGGAGCGCTCCAGGTTGCGGACGCCTGCTTCGCGGGTGTATTCCGTCGCCAGGCGGCGGAAGGCGTCGTCGGTGAACTCCACCTCTCCATCGCTCATGCCGGCTCTTGCCAGCTGGCGGGGGAGGAGGTGATCGCGCGCGATCGTAACCTTCTCGTCCTCGGTGTAGCCGTCCAGGCGGATGAGCTCCATCCGGTCCAGGAGCGGCTCCGGGATCAGCTCCGCGACGTTAGCTGTCGCGATGAACAGGACGTCGGAAAGGTCGAGCTCGACCTCGAGGTAGTGGTCGCGGAACGTGTGGTTCTGCGCCGGGTCGAGCACCTCGAGAAGTGCCGCGGTCGGGTCGCCGCGGTAGTCGGCGCCTAGCTTGTCGACCTCGTCGAGCAGGATCACCGGGTTCATGGAGCCGGCCTCGCGGATGGCGCGGACGATCCGGCCCGGCAGCGCGCCCACGTAGGTGCGGCGGTGACCACGGATCTCAGCCTCGTCCCGCACACCGCCGAGCGCGACCCGCGCGAACTTGCGGCCCATCGCGCGTGCGACGGATTCGCCCAGTGAGGTCTTGCCGACGCCGGGAGGGCCAGCCAGGGCCAGCACAGCGCCGCTGCGGCGACCGCCGGCCACCGCCATGCCTCGCGCGGCGAGCCGCTTGCGGACGGCCAGGTACTCGATGATGCGTTCTTTCACCTCGTCGAGTCCGGCGTGGTCGGCATCGAGGACAGAGCGGGCACCTCCGATGTCATATGCATCGTCGGTGTGCTCTTTCCACGGCACGTCCAGGATGGTGTCCAGCCAGGTTCTGATCCAGCCCGCCTCTGGCGAGTTGTCCGCACCGCGCTCGAGCTTGGCGGCCTCGCGCAGCGCCGCCTCCCTGACCTTCTCGGGCAGATCGGCGTCTTCGATCCTGGCCCGGTAGTCGTCCTCCTCCGAGGCCGGCGTGCCGTCCAGAGCCGCCAGTTCCTTACGGATGGCGGCTAGCTGCTGGCGCAGCAGGAACTCGCGCTGCTGCTTCTCCATGCCCTCGCGCACGTCGTTGCCGATCGTCTCGGCGACGTCCAGCTCTGCCAGGTGATCCCTGGCCCAGCCCACCAGCTTCTCAAGCCGGTCCGCGGGGTCAAGAGTGTTCAGCAGCTCAGAACGCTGCTCGACCGACAAGTAGCTCGCGTAGCCGGCGGAGTCGGCCAGCGCCGAAGGATCTGTTATCCGCGAAAGGGCGTCAACGACCTGCCATGCGCCACGCTTTTGCAGGATGGCTGCCGCGAGCCCGCGATAGTCACGCGCCAGATCAGCCGCGCGTGAGCCAGCAGGCGGCTCCTCAGCGATCGTGCCGTGAACCCAAAGCGCTGCGCCCGGGCCGACCGTGCCAGCGCCGATGGTGACCCTGGCCATGCCGCGCAGGACAACGCCTGGCTTGCCGTCGGGCAGCCGCCCCTCCTGCTCGACAACGGCAAGGGTGCCCAAAGGGGCGTACTTGCCGTCGATCCGCGGCACAAGCAGCAGCTGAGGCTTGGCGTCGCCCTCGGCAGCCGCGTGCGCGGCCGCGATCGAGGCGCGAACCTCGGCGTCTGACGCGTCGAGTGGCACGACCATGGTCGGCAGCACAACGTCGTCGTCGAGCGGCAGCACGGGCAGGGTGAGGGTGGTGTTCTCGCTCATAAGCCTTCTTCCAGAGAAGATTACTTAATTACACCTAGCGGCGAATTACCTCGGTGTAAACAGCGGCGGGCTGGTCGTTGTTCCAGCTCGCGTTCGCGGTCAGCAAACACACGATCGGCCCTGCTCAGAGTGCTGTCGCGCCCCAGGCCGGGCGTTCCTGGCGGGCGTTCTGGGTAGGCTTGGGCGATCAGGTACGGCGGATCTCGTCGACCGATTGCCGTTGGGGAGGCAGGCTGTCGTGCGCGCGAATCAGGCTGTACCAACCGGAGCGCGCGAGTCGGGCAAATCGTCGCGCGGCGCGCCGTTGCGGATCGCGTTGCTGGGGTGCGGCTCGGTCGGATCGCAGGTGGCCAGGCTGCTGGCCGAGCAGGCCGCTGACCTGGCCGCGCGGGCGGGAGGGCCGCTCGAAATCGCCGGGATCGCGGTACGGCGCCCCGAAATCGCACGGATGGCAGACCTCGACGGCTCCCTTATCACCGGCGACGCTGTGGGGCTCGTTACCCGGTCAGATGTGGACATAGTGGTCGAGCTGATCGGCGGCATCGAGCCGGCCAGGTCGCTGCTGCTCGCGGCGCTGGACGCGGGCCGGTCGGCGGTGACCGCGAACAAGGCCCTGCTTGCCAGCGACGGCGAGGCGCTGCACAAGGCCGCCAGCGCGAACGGAGCCGACCTGTATTACGAGGCCTCCGTTGCCGGAGCTATTCCGCTGCTGCGGGCACTGCGCGAGTCGCTGGCCGGCGACACGGTCAGGCGCGTGCTCGGCATCGTCAACGGCACTACGAACTTCATCCTGGACCGGATGGACTCACTCGGTGCGGACTTCGGCCCAGCCCTGGAAGAGGCCAAACAACTCGGCTATGCCGAGGCCGATCCCACCGCCGACGTGCAGGGCCACGACGCGGCCGCGAAGGCGGCCATCCTCGCCGGGCTCGCCTTCCACACGGAAGTGACCTCCGCGGACGTCTATACCGAGGGCATTGCCAACATCACGGCCGCGGACATGGCCAGCGCGAAGGCGCTGGGCTTCGTGATCAAGTTGCTTGCGATCTGCGAGCGCAGCGACGGCGGCATCTCCGTGCGCGTGCACCCAGCGATGCTGCCGCGTGTCCATCCGCTGGCCGCAGTGCACGAGGCCTACAACGCGGTGTTCGTGGAGGCCGACGCAGCGGGCAGGCTGATGTTCTACGGGGCTGGTGCTGGCGGCCAGCCGACGGCCAGTGCGGTTCTCGGCGACATCGTCGCGGTGGCCAGGAACCTTCGTGCTGGAATGCGCGGACCCGAGCCCGCGACCTACGCCGAGCTGCCGGTCGTGCCGATCGCGGACGCGCTGACCAGGTATTACGTCAGCCTCGACGTTGCCGACCGGCCCGGCGTGCTGGCGCCAGTGGCGGAGAGCTTCGCACGGCGCGGCGTGTCGATCAAGGCAGTGCACCAGGAGGGCCGCGGCGAGGACGCGTCGCTGATCATCGTGACCCACACCGCCAAGGAGTCCGCGCTCGCGGACACCGTCGCCGACCTCGCGGCCATGGAGGCCGTGAAGGCGGTGGACAGCGTCCTGCGGGTCGAGGGCGAGGAAGGCGAGTGAGCGTCTCGCGGGGGGAATCGGGGGGCCCTCCCCCCGGGTCGGTATGGCGGGGGGTGATTGGCGAGTACCGTGCCCGCCTGCCGGAGATCGCAGACGATGACGTCGTGACGCTCGGCGAGGGCGGCACGCCGCTGCTGCCCGCGCCCGCCTTGTCTGAACTGACCGGGTGCGAGGTGCACCTGAAGATTGAGGGGATGAACCCGACCGGGTCGTTCAAGGACCGCGGTATGACCGTCGCCGTCTCGCTGGCGGCCGCGCGCGGAGCCAGGACGGTTATCTGTGCCTCGACCGGCAACACCAGCGCGAGCGCAGCCGCCTACGCCGCGCGGGCTGGGCTGGACTGCGTGGTTCTCGTGCCGCGCGGGAAGATCGCGCTGGGCAAGCTGGCGCAGGCTCTCATCTACGGCGCCCGCCTCCTACAGGTCGACGGGAACTTCGACGACTGCCTGGAGCTCGTCCGCAAGCTGGCAGTCATCCACCCCGTTGCGGTCGTCAATTCCGTCAACCCGGATCGGCTCGACGGCCAGAAGACCGCGGCATTCGAGATCGTGGACCTCCTGGGTGACGCGCCGCAGGTGCACTGCTTGCCGGTCGGGAACGCAGGCAACATCTCGGCCTACTGGATGGGCTACCGGGAGTACGCGGCGGCGGGACGGTCAACCAGGGCACCGCGGATGCTCGGCTTTCAGGCGGCCGGCGCCGCGCCGCTGGTGACTGGCCAGCCGGTTACAAGCCCGGTCACGATCGCCTCAGCGATCCGGATCGGCAACCCCGCATCCTGGCAGCTAGCCGAGGCGGCGCGGGATGAGTCCGGCGGCATGTTCGCCGCCGTGACAGACGAGCAGATTCTCGATGCCTACCGCTTGCTCGCGGTCCGGGAGGGCGTCTTCGGCGAGCCCGCTTCTGCGGCCGGGGTCGCTGGCCTTTTGCAGGCCTGCAAGAACGGCGACATCGAGCCGGGTTCTGTCGTCGTCTGCACGATCACCGGTACCGGCCTCAAGGATCCCGACACCGTAATGGCTGGGCTGCCAGAGCCGGCCGTTGTCGCCGTGGACGCCGAAGCGGCTGCGGCAGCGCTCGGTCTGAGCTCATGAACGCCGCGGCCGTGATATGGCCGGACCACGCCGTCCTCGTGCGCACCCCCGCCACCAGCGCCAATCTTGGACCCGGCTTCGATGCCCTCGGGCTGGCGCTAGCCCTGCACGACGAGGTGCGAGTCCAGGTCATCGAGAGTGGCCTGCGGATCAAGGTCAGCGGGGTCGGCGAGGCGACGGCCGGGTACGGCGAAGGCCACCTGGTGGTGCGCGCCATGCGGGCCGCGTTCGACGCTCTTGGCAATCAGCCGCCCGGGCTCTCACTGTCCTGCCAGAACGCGATCCCGCACGGCTTTGGTCTCGGCTCCTCGGCAGCCGCGATCGTGGCTGGCTTGCTCGCGGCGAGGGCGTTGTGCGGTGCGCGTGGTGCGGCGCGTCTGCCTGATGAGGCAGTGCTGCAGCTGGCGACCGACATAGAAGGCCACGCCGATAACGTCGCCGCGTGCCTGGCCGGAGGCCTGACCATCGCCTGGAGCGCCGGATCGGTCCGCTGCCTTCGGCTGGATCCGGCCGCTGGCTTGACGCCCGTGCTGTGCGTGCCAGCCGTGCCGCTGGCGACCGAGGCCGCGCGCAAGGTTCTGCCCGCGTCCGTGCCGCACGCGGACGCGGCGCGCAACGCGGCACGCGCGGCTCTCCTCGTCGCCGCGCTGACGCGGCAGGTAACCGACGCCGGTCTGCTGCTCGACGCCACGCTGGACTTCCTGCACCAGCCGTACCGCGCTGATTCGATGCCCGGGACCGCCGAGCTTGTCGCCGAGTTGCGGAAGGCCGGGATTCCAGCCGTCGTGTCCGGGGCCGGCCCTGCAGTTCTCGCGCTGGTCGTGCCGGGAGTGACCGCGGAGCCGGAGGCGGTAGCCAGCATCGCGGCGGACACCGGCAAGGATTGGTCCGTCCGCAGCCTCGAGGTCGACCGGGATGGTGCGGTCGTCCGGCCTGTCGCGTCCGGTTCCGCTTAAGCGGCCCTGGACAACCGGTTCACGACATCAGCACGCACCGCCACCGGATCGACGTCGGCGGCTCTAAGCAGCCGCACGGCCTCATTGTCGCCTTGGTCGATCAAGCCGGCGAGCAGGTGACCTGCGGTGACCGCATAGTCGTGCCTGGCCCTGGCGATCCGCAGGCCCAGGGAAATCGCCTCCTTGGCTTCCGTTGTCATCCTCGCGCGGGTGGTCCGGGAACCCGCCGGCCTGGCGGGCTGGTCGAGCGCGCCAGGGCCGAATGCGGCCTCGGCAGCCCGCCTGACCTCATCGAGGTCGATGCCGAGGACGGCGAGCGAGTCCGCGTCCAGTGGCGCGGAGCCCGGCTGCGTCATCGTCAACTTCCTCAGCGTCGGCGGGTCGAGCCCTTCCGCGCGCAATGCCTCTGCCGCCGCGCCGGACCGGCCATGCGCCAGCCCGAGCAGCAGATGCTCGGTACCGATGCGGCTAGCGCGCAGCACCCGTGCCTCGGAAAGCGCGAGGTGGACCGCCTGCCGCGCATCTGCCGTGAATCGCTCGAACATATCCGCTCCTCGCCTTGTTAGCTCTTGCGGCTGGCGTACTTCTTGTGCACGGCCTGCTTGCTGACGCCAAGGAAGAACGCGATTTCCTGCCATGACCAGCCGTGCCTGCGGGCGTTAAGCACCTGGAGCGCCTCAAGCCGCTCGGCCAGCTCACGCAGCTCGCGCGCCGCCTGCAGGCCGGTGCCTGGATCGGCGCCGCTTGCCGCCTCGGCAAGCCCAATTCCCTGGCTCATGCCGTCAACATATGTTGACGAAAAGCACCTTGTCAACTTAGGTTGACGCCTCCGGGGCCAGCGGGCTCAGGGCGTGGTGATGAAGGGGTGGAGGTACGACTGCGGGTCGCGCAGGTAGATTCGCCAGCGGCCAACGATCTCCAGCTCTTCCCAGGCAGTCCGGCGCAGGCCGTGCGGCCCGAGTTCGATGATCTCCGCGCCTGGCGTCGAGGCGATGATCGGCGAATGCCAGTGAATCCAGCAACGGTAGGAGGGGCCGTTGACACCGGCCCAGGGACACACCTAAGTTGCTAATGTTCGATTACGGAACTGCTGTGCGTGAAGCGTACAAACTGAGTTCCGCGGCCTGCAGGGCCGCCGTGAGGACAGCACCAGGAGATGCGCACGCAGGTAGGCATTGTCGGGGCAGGCCCGGCCGGGCTGCTGCTGTCGCATCTGCTCGCGCTTCGCGGCATCGATTCCGTGGTTGTCGAGATCCGCAGCCGTGGCTACTGCGAGGCGAGGCAACGGGCCGGCGTCCTTGAGGACGGCAGCGTTCGGCTGCTGCGCGAGGCCGGGTTGGCCAGCCGGCTGGATCGCCAGGGGCTTGAGCACGGCGGCATCTACCTGCAGTTCGCTGGCGAGCGGCACCATATTGATTTCCGCGAGCTCACCGGCGGGCGCACCGTCACCGTGTACGCGCAGACCGAAGTCGTTAAAGATCTCATATCACAACGGGTCGCTGATGGCGGATCACTCTCCTTCGAGGTGACCGATACGCAGATCGATCAGCTGGAGTCCGATCACCCGGTGCTGCGCTACACCGACGCGGACGGCGTGGGGCATGAGGTCACGTGCGACGCGATCGCGGGCTGTGACGGATTCCACGGGATCTGCCGGCCCGCGATACCGCCCGGCTTGATCACCGTCAGGGAGCGCGACTACCCGTACGCCTGGCTCGGCATCCTGGCCGACGTGCCGCCGTCGACCGACGAGCTGATCTACAGTCACCACCGCGACGGGTTCGCCCTGCACAGCATGCGCAGCCCCACCGTCAGTCGGCTGTACCTCCAGGTCCAGCCGGATGAGTCGATCGACAACTGGCCAGACGACCGGATCTGGGCTGAACTGCAACGCCGGTTCGAGCTGCCGGGGACGGGCTGGGAACTCAAACGGGGGCCGGTGCTCGACAAGGGCATCACGCCGATGCGCAGCTTCGTCAGCGCGCCGATGAGGTATGGCCGGCTGTTCCTCGCCGGGGACGCCGCGCACATCGTGCCGCCGACCGGCGCGAAGGGCCTGAACCTTGCGATTGCCGACGTGGCCGTGCTGGCCACCGCCCTCGACGCGCTGCTGCACGGTGACGACGGACCAGCGGCCGCCTATTCAGCGACCTGTCTTGGCCGGGTCTGGCGGTCTACGCACTTTTCCTGGTGGATGACTACCATGCTGCACCGGACGCCTGGCGCCGCCGAGATGGAGGCCGAGCTGCAGCTATCGCAGCTGCGGTATATCGTCTCGTCCCGCGCCGCCGCCACATCGCTGGCAGAGAACTACACCGGCTACCCGCCGGTGCCAGCGACGGCCGCGCTGGCAAGCTGAAGTCAAGAAGGAGTTGTATGCGCACGACACCGCCGTTCCGCGCCGATCACGTCGGCAGCTTGCTTCGCCCGGTCAGCCTGCTCGCCGCCCGCGACGAACTCGCCTCGGGCCAGAGCGAGGCGGCGCAACTGCGGTCCGTCGAAGACGCTGCGATCGCGAGGGCTGTCAACATGCAGGCGCAGGTCGGCCTCCAATCGGCGACCGACGGCGAGTTCCGGCGCGCGTCCTGGCACATGGACTTCATCTACCAGCTTGGCGGGATCGGCAAGGCGCCTGGCCACCTCGCCGTGAAGTTCCGCAACAAGTCAGGCACCATCGAGTTCACCCCGGCCGCGCTGCATGTCGGCAGCAAGATCAGGCTGGACCACACGATCTTCGAGGAAGACTTCAAGTACCTGCAGTCGATCGCGCTTTCGGCCACGCCTAAGCTCACGATCCCCTCGCCGAACATGGTGCACTACCGCGGCGGGCCCGCCGCGATCGATCCGCAGGTGTACCCGGACATGGAGGAGTTCTGGTCGGACCTGTCGGCCGCCTATGCCGAGCAGGTCAGGCGCCTGGCCGCGCTCGGCTGCCAGTACCTGCAGCTCGACGACACCAGCCTGGCCTACCTGAACGACCCGGCGCAGCGCGCGGAGATCGCCGAGCGCGGCGAGGACGCCGAGCACCTGCACCTTCGCTACATCAAACAGGTCAACGACGCGGTCCGCGACCGGCCCGAAGGCATGGCCGTGACCACGCACATGTGCCGCGGCAACTTCCGGTCATCCTGGGCGGCCGAAGGCGGCTACGACTTCGTCGCCGAGGCACTGTTCAGCCAGCTCGACGTGGACGGCTTCTTCCTGGAGTACGACGACGAGCGCTCCGGCGGCTTCGAACCACTGCGTTTCGTTCCCCCTGGCAAGATGGTCGTGCTCGGCCTGGTCACCACCAAGAGCGGCAAGCTCGAGGATCCTGACGTGCTTAAGCGCAGGATCGATGAGGCCAGCAGGTTCGTGCCGCTCGATCAGCTCTGCTTGTCACCACAGTGCGGCTTCTCCTCGACGGTGGAAGGTAACGTGCTGACCGCGGACGAGCAGACCGCCAAGCTCAGCTTGATCGTCGATGTCGCCCTGGACGTCTGGGGCTGACCTCACCTCGCGCAGAAGACGCCGCCTTGCCCCGGCTTGCCAAACGGCGCGTGCATGATCAGCACGTCATTCTGCATCCCCCACGGCAGTGCCGCGATGTGATGGAAGAACAGGAACCGGTATTTGACGTAGAAGAACGGAACTGACGTCCAGCTGTCGCGCTCCGCACATCGCCCCGAACGAACTGGGACAGCGACGAAGATCTCATCTCCGGGGCCGAGCTTGACGTCGTGCAGGACGTGCGACGGGCGCGGGTCGCCGATCGCTCGGTGGCCTGCCCGCGGGCGGGAGTACAGCGCCCGACCCGCTGACCTCAGCGCGCTGCCGTAAGGCATGAACGCCTTTTCGACGGTGACCGCCCTTGATCCCAGGTTCGTGACGCTGACGACGAGGTAGAAGATGCCGCGCTGCGGCGGGATGTAGTGGTCCGTGCGGATGCCGCCGAAGGAGTTGACGCTGCGGATGCCATAGCCGGCCGGCAGCCCCGGATAGCTCAGGTTGCGCATGTCGTCCTCGCCGTACGCAAGAGGCCGGTAGCCACTTGCGAGGCTCAGCAGGACCAATGCCGCGGCGGCAATTGCCAGCATGGTGACGAGCACTATCCACCGCAACCGCCAGTACCGGAAGCGCTGCCAAAGGCCGGGCCTGCGGAATCGCCAGACGCCCCGATCTCCCAAGACCGGCCACTCCTCGCCAAGTTTTACGCCATCAAGGCTCACGAATGGCCTCCGGTTTCGGTTAGCTTTCCGAATCGTAGGAGCGCGCACTCATGGCCGACAAGTGGATGACGTCTCGGCTGAGCTCACTTCGCGCAGAAGACGCCGGGCTGCCCCGGCTTGCCGAACGGCCCGCGCATGATGATCATCTGGTCCATATGTCCCCAAGGCAGCGCCGCGACGTGATGGAAGAACATGAACCGGTAGCTGACGTTAAACGACGGAACCGCCAACCAATTTGAGTTCCTGATCTTCGCGCATGGCCAAGAATGCACCGGAATCGCGATGTGGATCTGCTCGTACGGGCCCAGGCTCACGTTATGCAGAATGCGTTTGGGCGGCAGTATGCCTGACGTTCCGGGGGGGCCTGCCTGGAGTACCTGACGGGACCAGCCAGCACCAGATGGCTGAATCTAGGCAACGTCAGCTTCTCGACGATGACCGCGCGGGTTCCGGTGTTCAGGACGCTGACGAAGAGATAGAAGGTTCCGCGCTGTGGCGGGATATAAAGGTCCTCCCGAAAGTGGCCGATGTTGTTGACAACCCGGATGCCATGGCCAGCGCGCAGGCCCGGATATGCCAAACCGCCGGTCCCATCCAGGCCATAGGTGAGGGGCCGGTAGTCACTGGCGACGGTCAGCAGGATCGATGCAGTCGCAGCGATGATCACCGAGATGGCGAGCAGCAGCCACGTGAGCCATCGCCACCGCCGGAAACGCGCCCACGGACCCTGGCTGCGAATTGGCGGACGTCCGCCATCTTCCGAGACCTCCGTGCCCTCGTCGATTTTTGCGCCATCAAGGCTCACCGGGCAGCCTCCGGAATCGGTTGGTAGCCGAATCGTAGGAGGGGCGGGAGATCGGCGACAAGTCCGAAATCGCTAATCGCGGCGGGCGGGAAGTAGCGATCGTCTAGGCGCGGCGCCGGCTGGCCACAGGTAATAGCCAACTGGGAAGAGCCTGACGCCGAGCTTGTCCGAGATCAGGCCCCACAGGCCGCGTGGCGCCCCGATCGCGACCACCATCGCGACGATGCCGAGAATGATGAAGTACCAGGTGCCGTACTGCGACAGGGTCTGCTGTAGTACGAAGAACACGATCGTCCCCAGGATCGGGCCCTCGATCGACCCGATACCGCCGATGATCGTGATGAAGATCATCTCGGCCGACCACTGCACGCTGAAAGCGGCCGTCGGCACCACGAACTGCTGGCTGATGATGTACAGCGCGCCCGCAGCGCCGCAGCCGGCGGCCGCGACCATGAACACCAACCGCTGCGTTGCGCCGACTCTGGCTCCGATGCTCCGCGCCCCAGCCTCGTCGTCGCGGATGGCAGTGAGCACCAGCCCGATCGGGCTGCGCAGCAGGTAGTAGATCGCGGCCAGCACAATCACCGCGACCGCAAGCGTGGCCCAATAGGTGTAGGCGTTCAGCAGCGTGGGGCTCAGGTCCAGGCCGGGCAGGGCCGTGCCGGTGCCGCCGCCGAGGGCCGAGATCTGGATGATGATCAGTTCGCACACCGATGCGATCACCCACATGGTGATCGCGAAGTAACCGCTGCGCAGCCTGGACACCAGCCACCAGACGACCAGGCCCACGACCGCGGTCATCGCGGTCACGACCGGTATCGCTAGGAACGGGCTGAGGCCCTGGTCCGCCAGGATGAGAACGAAATAGGCGCCGAGGCCAATGAAGCCCTGCTGGCCGACCGAGACCAGGCCGGCGTAGCCCGCGAGCAGGTTCCACATGCTCGCCATGATCAACACGTAGAAGAAGTTGGCCAGCAGGTTCGTGGTCCCGGTGTAGACGAGATAGGGCAGGTAGCAGAGCACGGCGATCGCCATGACGGCCGCGATCGCGGCCCACGTGGTCGACCGCCTCCCTCTGGTGACGCGCACCGGGACGGAAGGGGCCTCCTGGACGGTATTCACGCTCGTTCCCTCCGCCCCGTCAGACCCTGTGGCCTGACGATGAGGATCAGTAGGAACAGCAGTTGCCCGGCCAGCACCTGATCGGCCGCCTTGATGTTCGCGCCGATCGCCTGCGCGATGCCGAGCAGGATGCCGCCGCCAAGCGTCCCCCAGAGCGATCCGAGGCCGCCGATTACCACGGCCTCGAACGCGAACAGCAAGAGCTGGTCCGTGCCGATCGTCGGGTCGAACTGGCTGAACATGCCGAACGCGATGCCAGCCAGCGCGACCGTGCCGAAGGCGATCGCGGCCGATATTCCGAAGACGTGCCGGTAATTGACGCCCGCGATCTGCGCGGCCTCACGGTCATCGGCCACCGCCCTGATCAGACGGCCGTTCTTCGTTGACGACAAGAAGAACTGCAGTCCGAGCAGCACGATGACGGCGACCAGGAGGATGACCAGGTTCAGGTAGGCGATCCTGATCTGGGAGCCGACGCTGAATGACGCTGACACCAGCGTGCCGATATCGATTGAGTGGCTGTTCGCGGACAGGAACTGCTGCATACCGTTCTCGAGCACCACCGACAGCCCGAACGTCACCAGCAGGGTGGTGAGTACGCTGCGGTTAAGGGACGCCTGGAAGAGGGTCCGCTGCAACACATAACCGAGTACCGCGAAGACCGGGACGACAACCAGGAAGGCCCATACGGCCGGCACATGCGTGATGGCGACCACGCCGAGAGCCACATAGGCGGCGACGACGGCCAGGTCGCCATGCGCCAGGTTAATCACGTTCATGACCCCGAACAGCAGCGAGAGCCCGCACGCGAACAGGGCATACAGGCCGCCGATCAAGATCCCCTGGATGACCGCGTTGATCCAGCTCATGCGTCGGCTCCCGACTCTGGCACGGCTGAGTCCGCAACCGCTGCGTCCGGAACCACTGGGGCATGGCCGTTGCCGTTGCGGTTGGCGCGTCCGACGCCGAAGTAGGCGCTTTCGATCTGAGCCGGAGTCAGTGCGGTTGGCTCGCCTTCCAGCGTGATCCGGCCCTCCAGCAGGCAGTGCACGACCGCCGCGACATTAAGGGCCTGGCTCACGTCCTGCTCGACCAGCAACACCGTGACGCCGGACGCGAGCAGTTGCGGCAGCAGTCCGTAGATCCGCCTCACCACGACGGGGGCGAGCCCGAGCGAGAGTTCATCAAGGAGCAGCACCTTGGGGTTGGCCACCAGCGCGCGGCCGATCGCGACGGCCTGCTGCTCGCCACCTGAGAGCTGAGCGGCGTGCTGCCCGCGCCGTTCCCGCATCCACTCGAACAAGTCATAGACGCCCTCGATGGTCCACGGGCCCGGCCTCGCACTGGCAAGGCCGACCAGCAGGTTCTCCTCGACGGTCAGCGTGGGGAACAGCCTGCGGCCCTCTGGCACCATCGCGATCCCCGCTGCGACCCGTCGCTCGGGACGCAGGCCGGTGACGTCAGTGCCGTCTAGCAGGATCGATCCAGTCGTGGGGTTGTGCAGGCCGGCGATGGTGCGAAGCAGGGTTGACTTGCCGGCGCCATTTGCCCCGATCATCGCGTGCACCGAGCCTGCCGGCACGGCCAGGCTGACGCCGTGGAGAGCCTGCAGCTGGCCGTGGTGCACGCTGAGGTCCCTGACCTCAAGAATCGGGCCAGCCGCGGCTGACGCGGGCTGGCTCACCGGGCGTCCCGATCGACCGCGGCGGGCGGCTGCGAATCGTGCAGAGAGGCTGTCACCTCAGTGCCGAGGAACACCTCCCGGATCGCGGGCAACGCGAGCACCTCATCGGGCTCGCCATCGCCGATGAAGGCTCCGCCATACAGGCAAAGCAGCCGCTGGACAGTTGCCGTGAGCGCATGGACGACGTGTTCGATCCAGATGATCGCGACTCCCTCATCGCGGATCGCGTTGACGATCTCGATCAGCTGGGCCACCTCAGGGTCGGTCAGCCCGCCGGCGACCTCGTCGAGCAGGAGCAGCTTCGGCCTGGTCGCGAGCGCCCTGGCCACCTCGAGCCGCTTGCGCGAGAGAAGGCCAAGCCGCTCGGCCGGGTTGTTCGCGTCAGCGGCCAGACCGGTCAGCTGCAGGATGTCGGCAGCCGCCGCGTAGCTTGGCCTGCCGCGAACGCCCGATCCCTGCTGGGCGGCCACGAGCACGTTCTCGAACACGGTCATCGCCCCAAAGGGCTTGGGAACCTGGAAGGTCCGCCCGATGCCGAGCCGGCACCTGGCGGCCGCACTGATCTTGGTGACCGGTGTGCCCTCGAAGACGATCTGACCGGCCGCAGGGGTCAGGTCGCCAGCGATCAAGCCGAACAGGCTGCTTTTTCCCGCCCCGTTCGGACCGACAATCCCGACCAGATCTGCGGTGCGGATGGTGAGCGACAAATTGTCCGCGACCACGACCCTGCCAAAGCTCTTAGACACACCAGCGAGCTCCAGCAGGGCCGTGCTCATCTGCGCGCCTCGGGCGCGACGCCCGCGGGATCAGGCATTCGTGGGAACCAGGTCCGCCTGGACCGGGACCGCGGTGTTCAGCGAGTTGTCGACGACGGTCATCTCGAACGGGAACTTGCCTGTCGACTTCTTCCACTGCACGCCGACTGGGTTGATGATCCCGACGCCTGGCGCCGGTCCGTTCGCGAAGTTGAGCGCTCCGCACATTCCGGTGTAGTTGACCTTGTGCAGGGCGCTGGCAACCTCGGCCGCGTCGTGGGGGTCGCTCACCGCGGCGAATGCCTCGCGCGCGACTTCGAACAGAGAGTACGTCGAGCCGATCGATTGAACCCACTGGTTGCCGGTCTTCGCCTGGTATGCGTCCGCAAGCGCCTTGGCGGACTGGCCGGTCAGCGACGAGGTATTCGGCATGTACGGGCCCCACCAGGAATCGGTGGCGACGTTGTTAACCAGTGCACCGAGGGCAGCTGTGTCGGCGGGGAACAGCAGAACCTTCGCGACGGTGGCCAGCTTGGGCTTAAATCCCTGCTGCGAAGCCTGTTTCCAGAATGTGTTGAAGTCCGGCGGCAGCGGGCAGTTGCTGAACAGCTCGGCGTGCTTGTTCTTGAATGTTGAGATCATCGACGTGAAGTCGGTGGTCCCGTCGGAGTAGGACCCGCCATCAACGACCTTGTAGCCGGCGGCCTTGATCAATGGCTCGAAGCCGCCGCGGAACGCATTGCCGTCCGCGTCGTTCGGGTACTGGCAGGCTACGATCTTGTTGGTCTTGACGCGGTTCCACATAGGCGCGAAACAGCCCTGGAACTCCTTCAGCCCGAAAAAGAACATCGTGCAGTATTGGAATGTCTTGGTTGGCTGCAGGGGATTGCCGGTGAGGCCGGCATACCAGGCCTCCCACGGCACTACGGTCGACAGGCACGGCGTGTGCAGCTTTTCGCACGTCGTCGCCACTGGATTGGTGGTCTCCGGCGTGGACGTGGTCAGGATCAGGTCGACGTGGTCCTTAGTGATCAGCTGCTGGGCAACCTGACCGGCCCTTGTCGGGCTGGACTGGCTGTCCTCAACACTGATGTTGATCTTGTATTTCTTGCTGCCGATCTTGATGCCGGACTTGTAGGTCGAACTCTGCTTAATCTGGTCGAGCACGTACTGGTCACCGGAGGCGAAGCCAGAGAGCTCGCCAGTGAGCGGTGTGATGAAGCCGATGTTGATCGTGCCGCTGGCGCCGGACGAACCGCCGCCCTTAAGTCCTGAGCTGCAGGCGGCGAGGAATCCGCCCGCGCTGACAGCAAGGCTGCCTGCGCCCACGCCCTTGAGCAGGGAACGCCGCGAGATCGGCTGATCCCCAGGCATTGGCATGTCTGCTTCGTGACGGTCCATTCCGTCTCCTCAGATTGTCAGCGCCCGCAGGTTGCCGACGAGCTGAAGGCTGCGGCGTCGCCACTGACAGCCGACACTTCAGGACAGGCACTCGCAGGATGTTCGCTTGGCGTACGACTATACGCAATGTAGAACTTAGCCAGCGTTCTGGACTAGTGTCAACGTCCCTCGCGTATCAGTGTGATCACTGAGAACGCCGTAATAACGACGACTTCTCGGGCGCCGAAATGTCCGCGCTAAACGTGGGCAGAGCGGAACTGACTAGCCGGGGGAGACGGATTTCAGATCCGCCTCGATATTGTGCGCCGTTTCAAGCAGCGCCGGCAGAAGCTGCGTGCGCATTGCATCCGTAGTGAGGCGGCTTGCGTGCGCCGAGACATTGACGGCCGCTGTCACGGTGCCAGACGAGTCGCGGATCGGTACGGCGATGGCGCGCAGCCCGTGCTCGAGTTCCTGGTCGATGATCGAATAGCCGTCGCGGCGGACCTGCGCCACGATCTGCCTGAGGCGGTCGGGATCGGTAATAGTCCGTTCCGTGAACGCCTCGAAAGTGGCCTCGGCCAGGTACCGTTCCAGCTCCTCGGGTGGCAGGCCCGCGAGCAACACCCGGCCCATCGATGCCGCGTAGGCGGGGAACCTGGTGCCGACCGATATCGCGACCGTCATGATTCGCTTCGTCGCCACCCTGGCCACGTAGACGATGTAGTGACCGTCCAGCACCGAGATGGATGACGACTCATGCAGTCTCGCGGAGAGGTCTTCCAGGTGTGGCTCGGCGACCTCGGGAAGCGCGAGTCCAGACAAGTACGCATAGCCGAGTTCGAGCACCTTCGGCCGCAGCGAGAACTCCCTACCGTCGCTCCGGACGTACCCGAGCTTGACCAGGGTCAGCAGGAAGCGCCGTGCGGCGGCCCTGGTCAGGCCGGTGGCCCTGGCCACCTCACTGAGGCTCAGCCGCTCGCGATCGGGTCCGAACGCCCTGATAACCGCCAGGCCGCGGTCCAACGACTGGACGAAGTCGCTGTCCCTGGCTGGCGCACCACCGTCGGAATCCGGAGCTCCGATCGCCTCGGTGGGCTCCGTCGCGGCAGCGTCGGCGTCTGGGGTGGCGAGTTCTCCGCTCGTATCCGCCTCTGCCCCCTTGGTCATGCCCCCGGCTGGAACGTCCGCCGATGAGGCGTTCGCTGTGCGCCCGGAGGTTCTCATCTCATGAGCATCGTATCGCCCAGCGGCAAAGTCTCATCGAGCGATGTGGCCAGCATCTGCCGTCAGATGACCGAGCAGTTTCGCGGTGGCTTCGCCGGGCGCGGCCACGTTCGCCAGGTGCGCCGCACCGCGGATGACCCGCAACCGGGCACTCCCCCCGGCGTGCATCGCGATCAGCGCGCCGTGCGCGGGAGGGGTGGCAGGATCCTCCGCGCCACTGATGACCAAGGTCGGCGCGTAGATGTCGCCGAGGCGGGGGCGCAGATCCATCTCGGCGATCGCCGCGCAGCAGCCGGCGTACCCCTCAGGGTCGGTGCGCCGGAGATCGGCGGCGAAGGCGGCGGCGATGCCTGGTTCGCGCCGGACGAAGGCCGGCGTGAACCAGCGCCCGATCGACTCCCGCGTGATCGAGTCCATTCCAGCTTCTCGCACCAGATCGGCCCTGGCCAGCCAGCCCGATGCCGGAGGCAGGTAGGCGGACGTGCAGATGAGACCGAGTCTGGAGATCCGCTCCGGCGAGGTCGCCGCGAGCCACATTCCGACCATGCCGCCCAGCGAGATGCCGCAGTATGCGGCGCGGTTGACGCCATGCCGGTCCATCAGCGAGCGCACCGCGGCGCCGAGTTGAGCGATCGTGTATGGGCCATCGGTGGAGGGCGAACCGCCGTGACCTGGCAGCTCGTACCTGAGCAGCCTGAAGTGCGCGGCCAGCGCCGGCACCTGCCGGTCCCAGACGGCACGCGAGGTGCCGAGCGAGTTGCCGAGAACAAGGACGGGTGCGCCCGGCGGGCCGTCCAGCGAGCTGGCGAGGGGCAGTGCTGATCCGGGCCGAGCCTGCTCAGACATCAAAGAAGACGGTCTCGCGTTCGCCGCGCAACCTGATGTCGAACAGGAACTCACCGGCTTGGGCGCCGGGTACGGCGAGCAGCGTCTGTCTGCGCTCGGGCTCCGCGATCGCGGCCAGAACCGGGTCTGCGGCGTTGGCCGGGGCCTCGTCGGCGAAGTAGATCCTGGTGACGACCCGGTCGAGCAGGCCCCTAGCGAAGACCGAGACGTCCAGGTGCGGTGCCTCGGTGCCTCCTGCAGGGCAGGGCAGCGGCCCCGGGCGGACCGTGACAATGCGGTATCCGCCGTCCGGATCAGTCGCGCTCCTGCCGAAGCCGCGGAAGCCCGGCGTGGCCGACGTGACCGCGCCGCGCGGGTCATCGGGGTGGTCGAATCGGGAATCGGGGTCCGCCTGCCACGTCTCGACCAGCGCGTCGGGGACAGGATCACCAGCACCGTCGAGCACCCGGCCGGTGATCGTGAGAGCGCCGGGCGTGCCTTCCGGCACGACGAACGGGCCGTCCGCCCACGGCAGGCCGATGGCCAGGAACGGGCCGACCGTCTGCGATGGCGTGATCGGCGGCGTCACTGGTGTGCCTCCGTCTCAAAGACGGTCGCGTTCGTGCCGCGCAGCACGATGTCCCACTCGAAGCCGAGCGCCCAATCGGGGATCGTCAGGCCGAGGTCGAACCGTGCGATCATCCGGTTCCGCGCCGTTTTGTCGGGCACCGAGTTGAAGATCGGGTCCTGCGCGAAAAGCGGGTCGCCAGGGAAGTACATCTGCGTGATCAGCCGTTGCGTGAACGCGCGGCCGAAGACTGAGAAGTGGATGTGCGCCGGTCGCCATGCGTTCGGGTGGTTCCGCCAGGGATACGGTCCTGGCTTGATGGTGATGAACCGGTACCTGCCGTCGGAATCGGTCACGCACCGGCCGCCGCCGTCGAAGTTCGGATCAAGCGGCGCCGGGTGATCGTCAATCGCATGCGCGTAGCGGCCGGCCGAGTTCGCCTGCCAGATCTCGACCAGAGTGTCGGGAACCGGCCTGCCGCCTGAGTCCAGCACCCGGCCCGTCACGATGATCCGCTCGCCGATCGGCTCGCCCGCGTGGCGCGTGGTCAGGTCGGCATCCGGCGCCGTCACCCGCTCAGGACCGAGCAGCGGCCCGGTCACCTCGGTCAGCCACTGCGGCATCGGGACGAGCGGGCGGGTCGGCGCGCGTAGCTGAGACGACCGGTACTCGGGATAGTCCAGCGGCGGGTGCACGCCCTCTGGCCGTTGATAGCGCGGCAAGATGAGACCAGTCGCTGCGGTCATCGGGACGCTCCCCTCGGCGCCGGCTCCTGGGCGACCGCCGCGTCGCCGTCGGCGGGCTTACTGGCCGGCATGGTCGCGAGCAGTCGGCGCAGCGCGGTCAACTCGGCTTCCGATGGGGGCACGAGCTCCCTGAGGTCGGCGGAGACTCGAAGCTCCCAGCCCGTTCTGTCATTGATTTGCTGAACAGATCTCCCGGGGTAGATCCCCGTCAGCACCAGCTCGCTTGTTTCCGGGTCGGGCTGGAGAACGCCGAGATCGGTGATGATTCGGCTCGGGCCGGCGCCCGTCAGACCGAGACGCTGCCTGCTGCCCGTTCCTTCGCCGAACCCGACCGACGTCACGAAGTCGACCCGTTCGACGAAGGTTCGGCGGGACTGCCTGACAACGACGATCACTTCCTTGCAGGCGGCTGCGATCTCGGGCGCGCCGCCTGCGCCAGGCAGCCTGACGCCAGGGTCGGCGTAGTCGGCGCCGATCACCGTGGTGTTGATGTTGCCGAACTTGTCAATCTGCCCCGCGCCGAGGAAGCCGACGTCGATCCTGCCCGACTGCAGCCAGTAATTAAAGATCTCCGGGACACTGACCACGGAATCCGCCGTCTCGGCCAGGATTCCGTCGCCGATCGATAGCGGCAGCGCACCCGGCTTAGCGCCGATCGTGCCCGACTCGTAGATCAGGACGAGGTTCGGCGCGTGGGTGCTCCTGGCCAGGTTGGCTGCCTCGCTGGGCAGGCCGATGCCCACAAAACAGGTCATCCCATCGCGCAATCCCCTGGCGGCCGTGACCGTCATCATCTCGTCGGCGGTATAGGTCATCGCGCGTCCTGGTAGACGTGCTCGTCCAGCCAGGACTCGAACGCGGCCCGGTCCCTGCTGATAGCGTCCCACGCTACGTAGAAGTCGTTGTCCCTGACCGAGTAGTCGAGGGCGTAAGACGGGTGAGCGCCACCGGGTGCCAGAGCGACGTAGCTGACAACCCATGACGGCAGGACGACCGCGCTGGGCCGCGGATCGAGCTCGTCCACGATCTCCTCGACCGTGATCACCGATCTGGATGCGGCGAGAACGCACTCCTTCTGCACGCCGGTGATGCCCCAGTACTGGACATTTCCCACCCGGTCCGCACGCTGCGCGTGGATCACGGCGACATCTGGCCGCAGCGCCGAGACCGCGGTCAGCCGTTCGCCGGTGAACGGGCACGTGACCTCGGCGACTCCTGTCGTCTTAGCCGGCAGGCTGGTGCCCCGGTAGCCCCGGAGGATGGCGAACGGCAGGCCAGACGCACCCGCGACGTACCGGTTGGCCATGCCGGCGTGGCTGTGTTCTTCGATTTCGAGTGGCACTGGCCAGCCGTGCTCGACGGCGTCCCTGAACCTGTGCAGCGATCCGACGCCCGGGTTGCCGGCCCAGGAGAAGATCAGCTTGCGGGCGCAACCCGCTCCGATCAGCTGGTCGTAGATGATGTCCGGCGTCATCCTGATCAGCGTCAGGTCCTTGCGTCCCTGCCTGATGACCTCGTGTCCTGCCGCGTGCGGGATCAGGTGGGTGAAGCCCTCCATCGCCACAACGTCGCCGTCGTGGACGGCTGCGGAGATGGCCTCGGCAAGCGACAAGATTTCAGCCACGCCGTACTCGCCCTCCGGGCCAACACTGCCGCATGTACCGGAACGATATCCATCGGCCGCTAAGTGAACAACTGTGCGGACTACGTAGCATTCTCCAGCACTTCCGCGGCGATGGCGAACGCCCGGTTCGCGGCCGGAACGCCTGCGTAGACGGCGACCTGCAGCAAGACCTCCTGGATCTGGCCGGGTGAAAGGCCATTGGCCAGGGCCGCGCGGACGTGCATCGCCAGTTCTTCGTCCTGGCGCAGGACGGCGAGGGCGGTCAAGGTGATCATGCTGCGTTCGGCGCGAGACAGGCCGGGACGGGACCAGATCTCGCCCCAGGCGTAACGGGTGATGAAGTCCTGGAACGGGGCGGTAAAGGGGGTCGTGTTAGCTATGGCGCGGTCGACGTGATCGTTCCCTAGGACTTCGCGGCGGTTCGTCATGCCTTGGTCGTAGCGGGTGTCGTTTTCCATGGTCTCCTCAAAGCAATGCGGCGGCGGATCGTCCGCTCTGGGAATGTAGTGCGGGGGACGATAGGGACGAATAGCCGCTACGCACGGAGAACCGTTTCGGTGGCAGCGTGGAAGGCGAGGGCGCGCTTGATGAACTCAGCGGTAGCGCCAAGGTAAGACTCGGGCTCCAAAGTTGACTCGAGCTGCGCACCGGTGATGCCCGCGTCGGCTAGCGCTGCCGCGGTCGCGTCGTCTGAGAGGAGCGCGTCGGCGAGGTTTGTGTTTTCGGCGGTGGCTTGCTTGCTCGCTTGGGCGACCAGGTCGTGGGCCTGGAGCGCGCCCAACGCAGGCGTCAGGAGCCTCGTCACACTTTCCGCCAGGGGGAGGCCGTGGGTGGCGTTTAGGTTGGCATGCATTCGGGGCGGGTCGATCTCAAGGTCCGAAAGTAGTTGAACTGACCAGTTGGCGGCGGAGCCGGTGAGGGTGATGAGGTGCGAGAAGGGCTGCCACTCGCTGTGCCAGGCGCCCGCGGCGCGCTGATGTTCTTGTTCGGCGGCGGCTGCCAGCGTGGAGAGCAGGCCGGGGGCCTGCTTGGTGCAGCCGAGGATGGTGATCGCTGCGACCGGGTTCTGCTTGTGCGGCATCGTTGAAGAGCCGCCGGTGCCCGCGTGGACCTCGGCTACCTCGGTCTGAGCGAGCAGCGTGATGTCCCGGGCGATCTTGCCGAGCGCCGCACAGGTGCCGGACATGGTCGCGGCTATCTCGATGATGCGGAGCCGGTTCGTGTGCCAGGGCAGAACGGGAAGGGCCAGATCGAGTTCTTCGGCCAGGAACGCCGCCACCTGGGGACCGGCGTCACCCAGGGATGCCAGGGTGCCTGCCGCGCCACCGAACTGGATGGCGAGCCTGGTCGTCTTGACTGCGTGCAGGCTCTGGCGAGCCTCGTCGATGGCCGTCAGCCAGCCCGCCGCCACGAGGCCGAAGGTCACCGGGACGGCCTGCTGCAGCAGCGTACGGCCGGACATCACTGCGTCGCTTGTCGCGTGAGCCGCACAGATCTCTGCGGACGCCGACAGGTCGGCGAGGATGACTTCGATCGCCCGTCTGGCGATCAGCATGCCTGCCGTGTCGATGATGTCCTGGCTGGTTGCGCCCTGATGCACAACTGCGCCCGACAGCCGCGTCAGCTCCCGCACCAGGGCCGGGACCGGATTGCCCGTAGCGGCAGCATCCTCGCCCAGCGTCCGGTTCTCAAAGAATTCGGCCTTCGATATGGAGGTGACAGCCGCCCCGGAACCGGCGGGTGCGAGCCCAGCCCGCTCGGCCGCCCTGGCGAGCGCAGCTTCGGTGTCCAGCATTGCCTGCAGCCATGCCGTATCGCTCGCGTCGACGTCGCCGCGCGCGAAGATGGCGCCGAACAAGCCCGTGGTCACGTCTTAATGATTGCCGAACGGCTAGGCATGCCGGACATCCTGCTCCCTTTCGGCCATGCGTTCTCGCTTGTGCGCGCGCTCCCGGCGCTCGGCCTCCCTGGGCGTCGGATCGATAAAGACGTGTGACACCTCGGGTACCTGGTCGGATAGCCGCCGATCGACCCGGTCAGCCAGGTCCTCGGCATCGTCAGCGGACAAGGCATCGGCGAGCGAGACTCGCGCCGCCACGATCAGGTTGTCGGGGCCAAGGTGCATCGTGAGGAGTTCGTGCAGGTCGTCAATGCCGTGGGTGGACTCAATGATCTCGCGGATGGCGGCCAGGTCGCGCTCGTCCGCTGCGCGTCCGATCAGCAACTCCCTGTTGTCCATACCGAGCCGTACGGCGACCACGATGAGCAGCACTCCGATCGCGATCGAGGCGGCGCCGTCGTAAACGCTCGAGCCAGTCAGCTGACTAAGCCCGATCCCCATAGCGGCCAGCACGAGACCGATGACGGCCGCGGAGTCCTCGAATAGGGCGGCCTTGACAGTGGTGTCCGCCGAGGTCTTGACATGCTCAATTAGGTCGGTCTTCTCTTGCCTCGCTTCCGCGTGCATCTGGCGGTAAGCCTTGATGAACGAGATCGATTCGGCTATGCCCGCGAGAAGCAGGACGATGTACGCGATCAGCGGGCTGCCTTGTTCGCTCGACCGGCCCAGAGCGAGGATCCCTTCGAAGATCGAGAATCCGGCACCGAGCACGAAGATCCCGAAGGCGGCGAGCAACGACCAGAAGTAACGGTCCTGTCCGTAACCGAACGGGTGCTCCTCGTCGGCGGGCTTGCTGGCCTTCTTGATCGAGGTCAGCAGGAATACCTGGTTGAGTGTGTCCGCCACCGAGTGCGCCGACTCCGCGAGCATGGCGCTCGAGCCGGTCAGCACACCGGCGATCGCCTTGATCACTGCCACGATCAGGTTGGCCGCTCCGGCGACCAGCACGGTGCGCTTGGTCTCGCCGCCGACCTCGGACCGCGGGGCGCTGGGTTCTTCAGCCATCGGCATCCGCTACCCAGTTCCGTGCCGATCAGTCACGGCGGCCTAGCAGAGCGAGGCAAACTCGATGTGACCGGGCGCGGTCGCTCCGCCCGTCCAGTTGTGCCCCTCGCCCCAGGTCATGGCCGGGGCCGGACTGCGGCACGTCGTGTTCATGATCAGGCCCGTGTAGTCGCCGTAGGGGAACAGGAATCCGTTCGGCGTGGACTGCGACTGAGCCGGATCGAACTGCGAGATCTGCTGGCCCGCCGTCGTCCACGTGGTCCCGCCGTTGGTGGATGCGCGGTACCACAGGTTGTAGCCGTCGACGTGGTCAACGGTGCCGTCGAGCGAGTCGTTCCTATCGTCGATCCAGGTCGCGAACAGCTGGCCTGGCCCAGCCGCGACGATGTTCGGGAACAGCGCGTAGCACGCCGCGTTCGGGCAGTTGGCGGCGGTCTTGTCGTCGACCCTGCCGACGAGCGACCAGCCAGCGGCGCTCGTGCAGCTGGACGAGCACCGCGACAGGTTGATGATCGTCGGACTCTTGCGTTGTGTCTGTACCTGTCCGTCCTGCCAGGCGAGGTACACCGTCCCCGCCGAGTCCAGGGCGATCGCGTCTTGACCGCCGTAATAAGCGAACCCGCAGCTGCTGTACGGGCAGTCAGGCCCTTGGGGCGATTGAGCGAGAACCGGGCTGAAAGTGGTGGTCCCGGTTCCGGCCAGTGTCTCCGATACGCGGTAGTCCACACCCGGTGTGCCCGTGCAGTTGCTCGACTCGCAGTCGCCCCATGCGAACCAGGCGTTGCCTTGCGCGTCCAGCACGCCGCCTTCCGCGAAACCGACGACAAAGGTGGAGTCGGTCCGATACTGCGTGAAGGTCGCGCCGCCGTCTGTCGAGACAGAGACAAAGTGATACTGGGCCTGGGTATAGGCGTCGTAGACCACATTGTTGCTGGCCAGGATCTTTTCGTGGTCGCAGTTCTTGCAGCCTTTCCCGTTGGCCTGGACCGCCTGACTGAAGGAGTGGCCGAAGTCCGTTGATTTCGCGACGTAGATATCCGTGTGACCGCCGGACAGGCCGTAGGCCAGGAATGACACGTACACCGCGCCGGTTGCCTTATCGATGGCGATGGACGGATCAGCCTGGCTCGGGTAGCTGATCCCGCCTGGGGTGGCCGCCACAACCGCTGGAGCGCTGAACGTCCTGCCGCCGTCGGACGATACCTGGATCATGATCCGCGAGTTGTTCTGAGCCGCCGCGGAGTCGCAACTCGCGTCGCCAGCGTAATGCGTGATCAGCACGTAGATGTGAGAGCTGTCAGACGCCATTGTCGGCTCCCAGTCGTCACCGCCGCAGTAGCCAAGCCGTAGGACGCTGACGGCAGCCTGGCTGGCCGCCGGGGCGGCGGCCATCCCCGTAGCGAGCGCAAGCAGCGGGATGAGAAGGAAAGCGAGCTTCCTGACGAGGAGCTTTCCAGATAGTCGGCCGGGAGTCCGTCGCGTATTTGCCATTGCCGTCATCTCGTTCCTTGGTGTCTTTTCTCAATAGCCACTGCAACGACAATTGCCGCGAATCTAGCGCCGCGTGGAGCCGCGGTCAACAGGTCCGTCGGGGTGCGGCGGGCACTCTGATGGCTCCTGAGCGCACCGCCATCAGCGGAAGCCCCCAGTGCAAGACTCTTGACAGGCCATAGCTTCAGCAGACTATAGTACTAGTTACCTAGATGAATGAATGGACCACGGTGATCGAGTTCCATTTGGACAGCCGTTCTGGCGTCTCGCCTTACCTGCAGCTGATTCAGCAGGTCAGGCAGGCACTGAGGCTCGGCATGCTCGCCGAAGGGGATCAGCTTCCGACGGTCAAGGACGTGGTGGGCAGCCTGGCGATCAACCCCAACACCGTTCTCAAGGCCTACCGAGAGCTTGAGTATCAAGGCCTGGTCGGTGCCCGTCCTGGAGTCGGCACGTTCGTCACGAAGACGCTGACGGACGACTCAATCGCCGCACACGCCGGGTTGCGGTCGGACCTTGAGAAGTGGCTCGCCAAGGCACGCCAGGCCGGGCTCGATGACGAGAGCATCGAGGCCATCCTGCTGACGACCTTTCGCTCAACAACTAAGGAGGCGGTATGACCGTCGCACTTGAGTCGCGAGCGCTCAGCAAGCGGTACGGAAGGCGCCAGGCGCTGACCGATTGCGAGCTAAGCATTCCTGCTGGCCGGATAGCCGGCCTGGTCGGACCGAATGGAGCGGGAAAGACGACCCTACTCCATTTGGCGGTCGGCCTGCTCGGGCCGACGTCCGGTTCAATCGAGGTACTCGGCGAGTGCCCCGCGAGCACTCCTGAGCAGCTTGCCAGGGTGGGCTTCGTCGCCCAAGACACTCCGGTTTACAGCGGGCTCAGCATTGCCGATCACCTCAAGCTTGGCGCGCACATGAACCCTGGCTGGGATGACCAGCTTGCCCGGCGCCGGATCTCCGACCTTGGTCTCGATCCTCGTCAGAAGGCCGGCAAGCTATCGGGCGGACAGTGCGCTCAGCTCGCCCTGACGCTGGCTATCGCTAAGCGACCGGAGTTCCTGATCCTCGATGAGCCGGTCGCTAGCCTCGACCCGCTGGCTCGGCGAGAGTTCCTGCAAGGCCTGATGGGAGCCGCCGCAGAACACGAGCTCAGCGTCCTCATCTCCTCCCATCTCGTCGCGGACCTTGAGCGAGTTTGCGACTACCTGATCGTGCTGCACGACTCCAGGGTTCAGCTCTCGGGCGATGTGGACGGCTTGCTCGCCACTCACCGGCTGATCACTGGGCGGCGGTGCGACACGGCTGAGCTGCCGCCAACCTGGCAGGTCATCTCCGCCAGCCACACCGACCGGCAGAGCACGCTGCTGATCCGCAGCTCCGATCCGATCGAGGCATCTGGCTGGACTATTGCGGAGATCAGCATGGAGGACTTGGTCCTCGCGTACATGAGCAATGCCAGTGTCGCGCCAAGCCGCGATCGCACCCTGGAGGTTCAACGATGATGTGGCTCACGTGGCGTCAGTTCAGGGCGCAGGCCATTGTGACGGCTGGCGCGCTCGTGCTGGTCGTGATCGTGCTGGCAGTGAGCGGCGCGCAGTTCGCGGACAAGTTCCATGCAACCATTGCCGGGTGCCAAGCGCACGGCACCTGTAGCCAGGCCGCGGGCGGATTCCTCATTGCACTCAGGGGCTCTGGCTACGGTGTGATCGGTCAGATCGCCATTGCGCTGACATACGCCGTTCCCGGGCTGATCGGGGTTTTCTGGGGAGCACCCCTTATCACGCGTGAGATCGAGACCGGCACCTTCAGGCTCGCCTGGACCCAGAGCGTGATGAGGAGCCGCTGGCTGGCCGTCAAGGTCGGACTGCTCGGGCTGGTCGCACTGGCCAGCGCGGGTCTGGTCAGCCTCATGACGAGTTGGTGGATGAACCCGATCTACCAGGCATCAGCCAAGGCGAGCGGCTCCGATTCGGGGATCGACCGATTGACGCCCGCGGTCTTCGGTGCAAACGGTATCGCGCCGATAGGCTACGCGGCCTTCGGGTTCGCGGTCGGTCTGACCCTCGGTGTGTTGATCCGCCGCACCATTCCCGCCATGGCCGCGACGCTGGTGGTATTCGCTGGGATCCAGGTCACGTGGCCACGGTGGATCAGGCCGCATCTCATCACGCCACTGCGCAGTACCTCGCCGCTTGATCTTTCGAAACTCAACGAGCTGATGATCGATCCGCAACGGCACATGTACATAAAGGCTGGGGCGTCGAAGCCGGGCGCCTGGGTTCTCGCGAACCAGACCATCGACCCGTCTGGGCATCCGTTCACGGGACCGGCTACTAAAGCATGCCTCAACCAGGGCGTCAGTGCATGTAACGCTTCGGTAGCCAGGCTGCACCTGCGTAGCGTCATTACATATCAGCCGGCCAGCCGGTACTGGGCCTTCCAGCTGTATGAATCCGCGATCTTCCTGGTCGTCGCCGTCGCGCTGGTGTGGTTCTGTTACTGGTGGGTGAGCAGGCGACGCCTGACCTGATCTGCGCGGTCCGTTAGCTCCCGATCGGACGGGTACCTGCTGGCTGGCGGTACGCTTCGCACCAGTCCGTCTCCTCGCGCAGGAGGTGAAGAGGTGAGTGCCGCAGGTCGGGTGACCTATCACGGCGGAGAACTAAGCGCGTCCGGTGCAGCCGCCGCCATTTCGGCGTCAACACCCACTAAGTGCCAGGCCAGGACCAGGGTCTATCGGTCAGGCAACCTGGTCGCATCCGGCTTCCCTGTCGCAGACATCAGTGACTACCTGGACAAGGACGACGGGTCGGTGGTCTGGCTCGACTTGCTTGATCCTGATGATCGCGACCTTGAGGTGCTCAGCGAGGAGTTCGGCCTGCACCCGCTGGCCGTCGAAGACGCCGAGCACGAGCATGAGCGCACGAAGCTTGACCGGTACAACGGCTACCTGTTCCTGACCGCCTACGCGGTGCGCCTCAACGAGCACACCGGCCAGCTAGGCACCAGCGAGTTGTCGGCGTTCATCACCAAGAGAGCGCTGATCACTATCCGCAAGGACGACGCCTTCGACATCAACGAGGTCGTCAATTACTGGGACGGCAGCCCGGACCTGGCGAAGGAGGGCGTCGGATACCTCCTGCACGGCCTGCTGGACAACATCGTCGACGGCTACTTCTCTGCTGTGCAGACTCTCGATGACCAGATCGAGGCGATCGAGGACCAGCTGTTCTCAGATAATCCCCGCGAGCAAGGCATGGTGCAGCGGCGTAGCTTCGAACTCCGCAAGAGCCTTGTCTTGCTGCGCCGCATCGTGCTGCCTATGCGCGAGGTCGTCAACGCCGTAATGCGCAGGGACCTCGGGATCATGACTGACGTATTGCAGCCTTACTACCAGGACGTTTACGACCACGTGCTCCGGGCGACGGAGTGGACCGAGAGCCTGCGCGACCTCCTCACGACGGTCCTGGAGACCAACCTGACGGTGCAGGCCAACCGGATGAACGTGATCACCAAGAAGGTGACGAGCTGGGCAGCGATCATCGCGGTGCCGACGTTCGTGACCGGCTTCTACGGTATGAACGTTCCGTATGCGGGCTTCGGCAAAGGCTGGGGCGTGGCCGTCGCGGTCGTGCTCATGCTAGTCACCTCGAGCACGCTGTACTTCGTGTTCAAGGCCAAGGACTGGCTGTAGGGCGCGCAGGCTCGCGCTAGGTCGGTATGCGCGCTCGCCCGTGACAGGTTGAGCGTGGTCTTGCCGATGGCGAGCGAACAGAGCGCACGGGTGATCTGCCTGGGGTTTTCGGCTTGGTGGAGATTGGCCAGCATCGTTGGTACGGCGTCGGGCCCGAGGACCGCAACCTGGCTGAGGTCGAAGGCGTGCCCGTTCCCGGCGCGGCTCAGGTTCGTCTGCGCGACGATCGCGGCCGGATTCGCGATGCCCCAAGCGCCGATGAGGGCGAGCCCGGATGCGACGACGAGAGCCGCAAATCGTCGGCGTGGGAGACCACGGCGAGGAATGGTGGCTCCGAGCATCAAGAACACGGCGCCGATCCAACCGGCGGCCACCAGGCAAGCCAGGCGGAGCAGTGTCAGTCCGAAGGTGGCTTCATAAAGCTGCAGCCGCCAGACGGCGACAACGACCACAGCGACGGTGAGGGCAGCGGTGAGCGCGGACAAGCCCGCTACTGCCGGTACGTCAGGGTCGGCGCAGGCGCGCACGGCTAGCAGGACCACCAGCGTGATCGCGGCACATGCGAGCAGCTGAAAGAACCCGCTTCTTGCGTACTGCGCCCAGGTCAAACCCTCGGTGACGAGGACATGATGCCCGCCATCGGACAGTGCCACAAGCTGGGCGGCAACGAATGCCAGGTACAGACCGCACAGTGAGCCGAGTATGAGCACCGCCTCAACGGTCCCAAGGGCCGGCGGAGGCGGCAGCGTCGGGGATGGCTGCCGTGCGCTAGCGGCTCTGGCCAGCCCGATCACCAGCCAGGCACCGGCCGCCGCGAGAATCAGATGGCTCACGATGGCGTTCAGGTCGAACCAGGACCGGAAGATCGGGTCGGCCCAGGCGAGCAACAGCCCGATGGCGAGGGCGACGGGCACACCGAGCAGCAGGCCGCGTGCTATGGCCAGGCTGTGCCTCTTGGCGGCGTCGGGCCGCTCTGGTCCCAGCCTGAACATGCCAGCAGCGAGCACGAGGTGCCCGAGTACCAGCCACATCCGCGTTGCCAGCGCGGCGAACGTGCCGGCCAGGGCGCTGTCGTCGGCGCCGTGCGAGACGCCGAGCACCAGGACTACCGCAACCGCGACCGTCGTTGGGACGATGACCCACGGACTTGCCCGGAAGCCGAGCAGCAGTCCGAACAAAGGCGCGGCGCCGATCAGGATACGGCCGGTCAGGCCCCGGACTCGCCCGCTCAGCACGAGCCCGGCCGAGATGACGGCGATCGAGGCCGTCGCCGCGCCACTGGCGATGCCGATGCGGGCGGCGATGTCGAAGGCCACGGCGCCGGTCGCTGCCGCGAGAACGATCCGGCGGTCTGCTCTCGCCCGCAGCAGCAGGTGATGGGTGACCCCCGGCCCGGCTGCGGGCTGCGTGCCCACGGATTTAGGCATGGGTGTATCCACTGATGTCCTTCCCTGGGCCCGAAGCGCGGTGAAGTGCCGCTAGCTGGGGAGTTCGAAGATGACGTGGCAGCCGGCGGGTCCCCGGGACTCGGCCCTGATGGACCCGCCGTGCAGTTCGACGATCGATCGTGCGATGGCCAGTCCGAGCCCGGCCCCGCCAGAATTAGACCCGCGCGCGGCATCGACGCGGTAGAAGCGGTCGAAGATGCGCTCGATCTCACCGGCCGGAACGCCGGTGCCCTCGTCGCTGACCTCGAACCGGACGCCGCGGGCCGAGGGAGCGCCCCGCACCCTGACTTCGCCGCCGACAGGGCTGTGCCGTACGGCATTGGTGAGCAGGTTGGTCAGGACCTCATGGATCTGCTCGGGATCGCCTGTGACGGTAAGCCCCTCGTCCAGCTCGGCAACAATACGCACATTCGAACCGACCGGACTGATCTCCGCCACGGCCGCGCCGACGACTTCGGCTGCCAGGAAGTCCTGGCGGTCGAGCCGGATCGCGCCGGATTCGAATTGCGATAGCTCAAGCAGCTGATCGACCAGCTGGCTGAGCCGCTCGGTCGCCTTGAGCATTGCAGCGACCGCCTCGGCGTCCGGCGTTTCCACTCCGTCGGCCAGGTTCTCCAGCCGTGCGCGCAGTGCGGCGATCGGCGTCCTGAGCTCGTGGCTGACATTGGCGACGAGTTCTCTGCGCTGCAACTCGGTCTCCTCGAGTTGCGCCGCCATCGCGTTGAAGGATGTGGCCAAGCTGCCGACCTCGTCTTGCGCGGTGGCGGTGACGCGCTGGCTGTAGTCGCCGCTCGCCATCGCGCGGGTGGCGACGACCATCTGTCGCAGCGGCAAGACCATCCCGTGGGCCAGGAGCTGTATGACTGCCAGAGAGAAGATCAGCCCGCCGATGAAAGCGAATCGCGCGTGCATGCCGAAGGCCACGGAGGCGTAGATCGCGCCTACGGTAAGCGCGACAGTGGCTACGACGACGAGGCCGAGCTTGACCTTGATTGACCGAACCCGATCGAGCGGCCGGGTTATAGCCATCAGCCTTGGCCGTCCGCGCTGGCGTAACCAATGCCGTGGACCGTCCTGATGACCTCGGGTCCGACCTTTCTGCGCACCGACCGTACGTGCGAGTCGACGGTGCGCTGACCGGAGCCGTCGCGGTAACCCCAGACCTCGGCCAGGATCTCGTCTCTGCTTCGGACCACTCCCGGCGACTGCAGCAGGTATGTAAGCAGGTCGAATTCCGTCGCGGTGAGCGCGACGAGCCGGTCATCGATCCTGACCCTGCGCCGTGGCACGTCGATCTCGACCTCTCCTGCGCGCAGCACCTGATGTACCGCCGAGCGCTCCGCGCGGCGCAGTAGAGCCCGGACCCTCGCGGTCAGCTCGCGCATGCTGAATGGCTTGGCCAGGTAGTCGTCAGCGCCCACCTCTAGGCCAACAACCAGGTCGGTCTCAGAGCCGCGCGCGGTCAGCATGATCACGGGAACGGGACGATCTCGCTGAATCCGGCGGCAGACCTCGAGGCCGTCAAACCCGGGGAGCATCAGGTCAAGGACGACGGCATCGGGCTGCGAGGCCGTGATCAATTGGACGGCTTCTGGGCCCTCCTCGGCAATGGTGACGCTATGGCCCTCGCTACGCAGCCGCGCGGCGATCGCCGCGGCGAGCTCCGCCTCGTCCTCCACCACCACGATCTTGGCCACGCCACGAAGCTAGTGGATCAGATGTGAAGATTTCGACGTCCCGTTTGTGAAGATGTCGTGCAAGCGCCGGTCAGGTGCTCAGCAGGACCACGCCGCCTAGGGCGGCGACGACGCCCATGGACTGAACCGGTCGGAGCCGCTCGGCGAGTATGCCTCGGGCCAGCAGCGCCGTGACAACCGGATAGAGAGAAGCCAGCACCGCCGCCACGGCCAGGTTGCCTCGGCTGGCGGCCAGCGCGTACGAGCCGTTCGCGACCACGTCCGAGCTCCCGATCGCGGCGAGGGCCGCCAACCGCCTGACGCCGAGCTTGATCCCGCGGAGGATGCCGGCCCTCAGCACGATCGGCGCCAGCACTAGGACGCCGGCGATTCTTTGCAGCAGGAGCGTTCCGTATAGGTTGCCACCACTGACCGCCAGTGGCAGGAGCGAGTAAGCGACGCCGAATCCGATCGCGGCCAGCACTGCGAAGATCACCGCCTGCCGCCGGACGTGAACATCGCCCCGGAGTTCGGGGCCGCTGGCCAGGATGACCCCGAAGATAGTGACCGCGATGCCGGCGCCCTGAAGCGCGCTCAAATGCGCGCCGCGAGCCAGCCCTACCAGCACCGGAATCGCCGACCCGGCCGCCGTGATCGGCGCGACGAGAGAGAGCGGCGCGTCGGCCATCGCGCGGTAGAAGCTCGCCAGCGACAACGTTCCCACCACGCCGGCCGCGGCCGCGATCGCCAGATACCAGCCACCTGGGAGCGTGAGGAAGGAAGCCAGCAGTACCAGCCCGAGCAGGGCGATGCCCTGGGAGATAAGGACGGCGGCCGATGGATGCAGTCGTCGCGACATCAGCCCGCCGCCGAAATCCGAAGACCCCCACAGCAAGGACGCTGCCAGCGCGAGCAAGGCGCTCATCGGACTGGCCCTCCGGCGCCAGCCATCAGGCCCGTGAGGGTGGCCACGACGAGCCCGCCGAGCGAGGGCAGGTCGTACCCACCCTCCTGTACCGCTACGACCGGCCCGAGGGCCCCGATCAGCTCGCCGGCCTGGCGATACCCGTCCGCGCTGACCTGGAGCGGACTCTCCGGGTCGTCGACCGCCGCGTCTACACCTAGCGAGACGACGACGGCGTCGGCACCGCGCGCCTCTTCGCAGAGCCTCCGCACGGCAGCCAGCCAGGCGTCGTCGCTGGTGCCGGGCGCGAGCGGGATGTTCCGGTTGGCGCCGATGCCAAGGCCTCGGCCGCGTTCGTCGGCGTAGCCGGCGTAGTGCGGGAACCAGCCCGCTCCTGGATCGACGTGCAGGCTGCCGTAGTAGACGTCCGGCCGGTCATAGAAGATCGCCTGGGTGCCGTTGCCGTGATGCGCGTCGATGTCGATCACCGCGACCCGCTCGGCGCCCGAGTCGCGCAGCGACTGCGCCGCGATGGCGGCGTTGTTGAGGTAGCAGGACCCGCCGTACGCCGATCTGGTCGTGTGATGGCCGGGCGGCCGGCACAGTGCATACGCGATCGGCGTACCGGCCGCTACCAGCGCCGCGGCGGTCAGGGCAGCATCGGCGGCGCCCTTGATCGCTTCCCAGCTGCCCGGTCCGACCAGGGTCATCGTGTCGTAGCAGAAACGTCCGACCCGGCCGTGTGTCGCGACTGGAGAGCGCATGGGCAGGTCGCCGAGCAAGCCAGGTGTGGGAAACACATACGGCACCACTCGGCTGCGACCGTAGTCGCGCTCGTACCCGCCTGCCTCCCACTGTTCCCAGATCGTGGCAAGGTGTTCGACAAGCTCGGGATCATGAACGGCGAGCAGGGCGTTCGTGTCGTGCGCCATCGCATCTTTTACGCTAACGCCCGCCTGCGTCAGCGCAGCCAGCAGCCTGTTCGCCCGCTCGGGCACCTCCGTGCCGGTCTCCCAGACGCCGAGCCAGACTTCGCCTGCGGGCTCATGCCGCAGGCAATCCGCGCTCCATGCGACGGGCAGCCCGGAAAGGCTCGTCATCCGTTTCTCCCTCATCTACCGCATGCTCACCCGCGCTCCGCTGGCCGACCTGGTTGCGCGATGATCGTCGGGTGACTCGGGCCGCCGATCTCGGCATCAGAATAGGAACCCTTCCAAGCGGACAGACCGCCTCAATTGTAGATGTACCCGGCGTCGGCGTCGGACACGCTACCGTCTGGCGCGACGAACCACCTCCGCCAGAGGGCCGCGGTGTGGCCAGGACCGGCGTCACGGTGATCGACATCGGCGGCAATCTGTTCCGCAGCCCTGTGCCGGCCGGCGGTGCTGTACTGAACGGAGCCGGCGAGTGCACCGGCTTCATCACCGCCGGCGAGTGGGGGCTGGTCGAGACTCCGATTTTCCTGACCTCGACCATGCAACTCGGACGTGTCTACGACGCCGCATGCGAGCTCTTGATGGAGGAGGACTCGGCGATTGGTGATGAGGTGATCATCCCGGTCGTGGCCGAGTGCGACGACAGCTTCCTCAGCGAGTCGCGCCGGATGCAGCTGAGCAAGGACGATGTGCGTGCAGCGCTGGAAGCTGCGCGGGCGAGCGCAGGCGGACCGGCGCCAGCGGAGGGTGCTGTTGGCAGCGGCACGGGCATGAGCTGCCTCGGTTTCAAAGGAGGCATTGGCTCGTCGTCGCGGTTGACCCCGTCCGGCCATGTCGTCGGCGTGCTCGTGATGACCAACTTCGGCGAGCAAGGGCGGCTCACCGTCGACGGAGTTCCGGTGGGGAGAATGCTGCCGCCCGCCGGCGACCCGGCGGCCTGGCCGCCGCCTGCCGGGTCCTGTATCGCGGTCGTGATAGCAGATGCGCCGCTTGACTCAGCGGCCTGCGCGCGGTTGGCCAGGCGTGCGGGGTTGGGTTTGGCAAGGACCGGTTCCACCGGTCATAACGGCAGCGGCGAGATCTTCCTGGCCGTGGCGACAGGCCGACGCGCGCAGCGAGGTTCTGCTCCGGCGGGACCGGACCTGATGACTGGCAATGAACTGAACCCGTTCTTCGCCGCAGTCGTTGATGCGACCGAGGAAGCGGTGCTGAATAGCATGCTCGCCGCGCCGACGGTCGTTGGAAAGGACGGCAACTATTCTCGCGGCCTGCCAGCCGACCAGGTCGCCGAGTTGCTCTCCGCAGCAGGCAGGATCTAGCGGGGCCCAGGGTCGCGCTACGCGGCGGCTGGTGGGCTGTGGCTGTGCAGGGTGCGGCCGTCTGGGCTCCTCGCCGTGGTGGTGCCGTCGGCGTTCAGCGTGATCTCCCACCCCCACCGGTGGACCATTATGAGGTGGTGGAACGTGCACAGCAGGATGCAGTTGCCCAGGCTGGTCGTCCCGCCCTTGCTTCGCGGAATGATGTGGTGCACATGACACGCAGCCGGCGGGGCGTCGCAGCCAGCGGCGGCGCAGTGCTTGTCCCGGGTGATGATCGCCCGGCGCAGGTGCGGGGGCACCAGCTCGGTGACTTTCCCTACATCGAGGGGCAGGCTGACTGACCCGGCTGGCGGCGGCAGCGTCCCGGTCCGTAGCCAGGAGGCGAGGCTGCCCGGTCCGGAGAGCAGCGCCACGGCGTGGCGGAGCAGGAGTTCGCGGGCGGCGGCCTTGTTCCGCTCGATCCGCGCCTCCCGCGCCGCCCTGTCGTCGTCATCCAGTTCCGCGTTGTCGCCGGCCTCGCCGAGGTCGCTGTCGCCGCGGCCGTGCGGGCCGCCGCAGCTGCCAAGCTCACTCGTACCGCAGCCGGTGCGGTTCGGGTCGTATTCGGCCCAGGACCGGGCGAGTAGCCCGGCGATCTGGTCGAGCAGGTCGTGATCGACCCGGCCGGTGACGATCGGGGCCAGGGCGGCGTCGCAGTCATCGCCGGGCCCGGCCCACGGCCCGGGCAGCACAGGCCCGCCCCACCCGGAGCGGCCATCCGGCCCGCCGGTGCCGGTGTCGCCGTGCAGGCTACCGGTGACCGGTGGTTCGCCGAAGCCGGGCGGCAGCCAGTGCTGGCCGGGGACGCCGATCCCGTTGAGGTATTCCTGCAGGGTCACAGTGAGGTGCAACTGGGCGGGCTGGCCGGCCCGGTCGGGCAGGCACCCGGCGCCCAGCAGCCGCCGGCACGCTTCCTCCAAAGCATCATGGTGGCGCTGGGCGACGGTGCGGCGGTCCTCGGCCCCCATTCTCTTCCCCAGGCTGTCGAGGACTTCTTGCAGGGCGGCGGCGCAGCGGGCGGACAGGTCCCCGGTCAGGCGGCCGACGCCGCCGAAGGTGGTGTCCAGCTGCAGCCCGCGCCGCAAGAACCCGTCATCACCATCACCATCCGGCCCGCAGACCCGGCGGCGGATCTCCTCGAACAATTCCGCCAGCCCGGCCAAGTCCAGGCCCCGGGCCGCGGCCGCCAGCAGGATCAGGTCCGCGTCCGCGCGGGCATCGAGGGGGAGCTGGTCGCTCCAGTCGATCAGCTGCCGGGCGAAGGAGACCGACAGGCTGCCGTCCGCTAAGGCCTCCGCGATGGCGGGGTGGTTGTCGAGGCGGCGGGTCCAGGCGACGGAGGAACGGGCGGCCCCGGCGGTGATGCGGGTCTGCCAGGTCAGCCACGTCCGCGCCGACCCCTGCCCGTCATCTTCGAACCCGCGCCGGGCGGAGAACGCGGCCAGCACCCTGGCCCGGGCGGCCAGGTGCATCGACGCGGCGCGTTCGAGTTCCCGCAGCGCCCCGGCCTGGACGGTGACCGGAACCGATGCCAGGTCGGCGCGGGCGAGCCAGCTCAGGCCGGTGACGGCCATCTGCAGCGCCTGGCCCGCTGACACCGGTTCGGCGGTGTCGGCCCGGCCGGGCGGCGGGATCGGCATGGGCGCCTCCTCGAATTTGTGCTCTATGCTGATTCTGGTGGTATTGCTGCTCTAGGTGCTATGTTTGAAAGACTAACACCAGCCACTGACAATGCCTCCGCAACACACCGCATTATTTGGCGAAATTTGTGGTAGCCACTGGCAAGACAATGGTGACCTTCAGGCGCAGGAACGGGTCTACGCGGAGGCCTGATGAGCGATGCCTGTAACAGCGTTGTCTGTGCCAGCGTTGTCCGTGCCAGCATTGCCCGTGACCGGGTGATCGGGCCAGCGGACCGCGTAACCGGCGCCGCGACCGGCGCTGAGTCGCGCGGAACGAAGCAGTTCCCGGATGATGCCAGCATTACCCATCGCCCACCCGGCCCATGGCTCCAGGTCGCTGGGCGTTGCCCGGTGCTCATGATTCGACCACCGCACACCTTCGTCGTCGACGGTGGCACGCCTCGTGAGGTCGTCGACGAGCATGTTAGAGAACTGGAAGTCATCACAACGCTCGACGATGCGGTCGCAGGCGAGGGCGAGGACGCCGGCAGTCCCGTAGCACAGGAAAGGTCCCCGGAGTCCTCGCCGACGCCGTCGGAAAGCCAGTCCGTCGCGCCAGCGGGCAGACGTGCCGTCCGCGTCCCGCGGGACAACTGGTCGAGCCGAGGCATGAGGCTAGCTGCAGTCTTTCGCCGGTCAGGCCGACGTCACCGCTCAGTTGCGAGTCTGGCCTGGGCCAGGTGGCAGGACACTAGTTCGTCCGTAGGTCCGGCCGCCGGCAGCACGGGCAGTGCCGCCGTGGTGCATTGCTCGGCCACGCCAGCGGCGGCGGCCGCGCCCGATGCGAGCTCCGGGCATCGCGGGTGGAACCGGCATCCGGCAGGAATCCTCGTCGGGTCCGGCGGCTCGCCCGTGAGCACGATCGGTTCGATCGGCGATTCGGGCAGCACCGACATCAGCGCCTTTGTATATGGGTGCCGCGGGTCGGCGAACACCTGCTCGGGCGTCCCAACCTCCACGATCCGGCCCAGGTACATCACGGCCAGACGATCGGCGATGTTCCACGCCAGGCCGAGATCGTGGGTGACGACCATCGCCGCCAGCCCGAGTTCGTCGCGCAAGTGAAGCAGCAGCGACAAGATCTCGCCTCGCACGGAGGCATCAAGGGACGCCACCGGTTCGTCGGCCACCAGCACGCTAGGTTCGAGCACCAGCGCGCCCGCAATCACCACACGCTGGCGTTGCCCGCCTGACAGCTCGTGCGGGTAGCGCTGGAAGAACCGCTCAGGAGGTCGCAACCCGCACCGGGACAGCGCGTCGGCGACCCTGGCCTCCTCGTTATCGAGACCGTGGATCCGCACGCCCTCGGCGACAGCTTCATAGACCGTGTGCCGCGGGTTCAGCGACCCGGTCGGGTCCTGTAGCACGAGCTGCACGCTGCGCCGGTAGCCGCGTAGCGCCGCCGACCGGTAGGACAGCCGCTGCCCGGCGAACTTGACCTGCCCCTCGGTCGGCCGCTCGAGCCCGAGCATGGTTCTGGCCAGCGTGGTCTTGCCGCACCCCGATTCGCCGACCAGAGCGACGATCTCGCCGGCGGCGATGTCGAGGTTCACGCCATCGACGGCCGTCGCGGGACGACGGCGCCTGCCCCGCCCAGCGAACCGCACCTGCACGCCCTCCGCGGACAGCACGGGAGCAGACAGCACAGTTGCCACGCCGCTGTCGATTGCGCTGCTAGCACTCATGCGACCGTCTCTCCTGAAGCTCCTTGATTAACAGGGCTCTGGGCCGGCTCGCCCTCGCTATCGGGCAGTACCCGGACGCAGGCCGCGAGGCGGCCGTCGCCCGCAGGCCAGAGCTGCATGTCCTTGGTCGAGCATTCGGGCCGCACGACCGCACATCTGGGGTGAAAGCTGCAGCCGGACGGGACGGCTGCCGGATCGGGCGGGTCGCCTGGCAGGCCGCGCGGGCTCATTCTGGTCCGCGTATCGCCGATGATCGGAAAGGCCCAGGCCAGTGCCTCGGCATACGGGTGCCGCGCGTTGGTGAAGACCTCGTGGGCCGGACCCTCTTCCACGATCTTGCCCGCGTACATCACCGCCAGCCGCTGACAGGTTGCCGACAGCACGGACAGGTCGTGGCTGATCATGATCATCCCGATCCCGCGCTCGCGGACGAGTCCGCCGATCAGGTTCAGCACCTGCGCCTGGATCATGACGTCAAGGGCCGTCGTCGGCTCGTCGGCGATGATCAGGTTCGGCGAACAGGCAAGCGCCATCGCGATCATGACACGCTGCTTCTGGCCGCCCGACAGCTCGTGCGGGTAGCTGTCGGCTCTCGCCGCGGGCAGCCCAACCTGGCTGAGGAGCTCGGCGACCCGACGGGTCGCCTCGTGCTTGGAGACGCCGTTGAAGTGCAACAGGATCGGCTCGGCGATCTGCGTGCCAATCTTGCGCACCGGATTCAGCGAGTGCAGCGCGCCCTGGAACACGATCGATGCGCCTGCCCAGCGAACGGCGCGAAGCCGGCCCCAGTTCATCGTGAGGACGTCCTCGCCGTTGAACAGGATCTGGCCCGTCACCTTCGCCGACGTCGGCAGCAACCTGAGAATGGAGGTGGCGATCGTCGACTTGCCGCAGCCTGATTCGCCGGCCAATCCGAGCGTCTGGCCGGATTCCAGGCTCAGATTCACGCCGCGGACGGCGGGCACCGGCCCGCCCTCGGTGAAGTACGTGACCGTGAGGTCTCGGATATCGAGGAGGCTCATCAGCGCTCCCGCAGCTTCGGGTCGAGGACAGCCTCGAGTGCGTGCCCCACGAGGGTGAACGCCATGACGACCAAGATGACGGCGATGCCGGGCGCGAGCAGCCAGACCACGTTGCCGGTGCCGACCCCGTAGCTGTAGGCGGCGCCGAGCATCTGCCCCCAGGTCGGCCTGATCGGGTCGCCGAGGCCGAGGAAGGACAGCGTCGTTTCGGCCAGAATCGTCCCCGCGACGGTGAGGATCGTGTTCGCGAGCAAGAGCGGCATCACGTTCGGAAGGACGTGCCGGTACATCTGATGCCAGTGGCCGGCGCCGAGCGCCTTGGCCCGCTCCAGGTACGGCCTGGTCTCGACGGCGAGCGCCTGGGCACGGACGATCCGCGCGGTCCCGGCCCAGGACGTCAAGCCGATCACCAGGATGATCACGCCGAGAGACGGGCCGATGGTGCGCGCGACGACCATTGCCAGCGGCAGGAACGGGACCACGAGGAACCAGTCCGTGACCCGCATCATCACGTTGTCGGTGAACCTGCCCGCCGTGGCTCTGGTGCTGCCGAAGTGGCCTGCCACGACGCCGACCAGTGCGCCGATCAGGATCGAGATCAGTGTCGCGGTCAGTCCGACCAGCAGCGAGTTGCGCGCGCCCCAGATCAGCTCGGTCAGGACGGACCGGCCGTCGCTGTCTGTACCAAGCGGGTAGTGCAGGCTCGGCCCGGAGTTCGGGGTGGCAGTCGCGAAGATCGGGTTCAGCCCGCGCGAGTTGGCGAGCACCGGCGCGAGCAGCGCAACCGCGATCATCACGGCGAGGATGATCAGGCCGGTCATGCCCCGCCTGTCCTTGCGGAACTCCCGCCAGAACCGGGCGATCGCCGCCCTGCGCCTGGCCCGTGCGAGCGCGCGCGGCGTGACGGTAGCGGTTCCTGCCGTCATGCCTGCCTCACCCGCGGGTCGAATACGGTGAGCAGCAGGTCGCCGATCAGGTTGGCGACGATCACCGCGGCGGAGAACAGCAAGAACGTGCCCTCCAGCGTCGGGTAATCGGGTGCGTTGAGCGCGACATACGAAAGCCGTCCGAGGCCCGGCCACGAGAACACCGTCTCGGTCGTGATCGCGCCCGAAATCACGAAGCCCAGGTTGAGCATGATCAGCGTGATGGACGGCAGCAGCGCGTTCGGCACCGCGTGCCTGCGTCTGACGAGGTCATCGCGCAGGCCTTTGGCCCTGGCCGTGAGCAAGTAGTCGGCTTTCAGCTCATCGATCAGCGAGGACCGCATCACCAGCGAGTACTCGGCGAGATAGACAAGCGTCAGCACAAGACAGGGCAATGTGAGGTGCCAGAGCAGGTCGCCAAAGCCTGCCAGCCCGGAACCGCCGCCGGTGAAGCTGTGCATGCCGCCGTCTGGGAACAGCGCTAGCTTGCCAGCCAGCGCGATCAGCAGCACCATGCCAAGCCAGAAGTCCGGCATCGCATAAAGCACGTTGACGAACGCGGTGGACGACCGGTCGAACCGGCTGCCACGGTTCCACCCGCCCCTGATGCCGATCCAAACGCCGATCACCGTGGACAGCACTGTGGACGTGCCGACTAGCAGCACGGTCGGCCAGATCGCCTGACCGATGAGCTGCGACACCGGCAGCTGGTTCACGAATGAGCGGCCGAGATTGCCGTGGAAGGTCTGGACGAGGTAGTTCCAGAACTGTTGCGGCAATGGCAGACCCAGCCCGAACGTCTTGTTAATGGCCGCAAGTTGTTTTGCGGTCAGCGTGCTGTTGTGGGTCAGGTTCTTCGCGGGGTTGGCGGGCAGTACCCGGAACAGGAAGAAGTTGCCGACGAGCACGACAAATAGCGTGATCACCGCGCTCAGCGTCTTGACCGACAGCGTCCGGGCCAGGCCTGACGACGCCCGGGCGCCGGGGCCGCTGCGCTCCTCGGCGGCGGCCCGCGCGCCCTCGAGCATTACATCTGCCACGAACGGCTACTCCCGCTCGTCCGCGGTGGCTACCTTGCGACGCCGGCTGACAAACCATGCGCCAGCGCCGATCACCACGACGGCGGCGGCGATGCCGCCGATCATGCCGCCATTGACGCCATTGGATGTCGGAGCGCTGACCGCGCCGAGCTCGTGCTCACAGCCGAGGTTGTGCTCGGTGAGCGACGGGCTGCTGTTCGCGGGGCGAATGCACCGATAGCTCCACACCGCGAGTTCCTGGAACAGGTACAAGCCGTTGGGCTTGTCGGGCGACGGGGCGAACCCGGTGAACTTGTCGCTGCGGTAGGCCTGGGTGTCGTTCGGGTAGTAGAGCACCGCGTACGGGTCGTCGTTGTAGAGCATCTTCTGCATCTGCACGACGACCCTTTCCCTGGCCGCGCCGTCCAGCGACTGCTGCTCGTGGTAGAGCTTGTCGTACGTGGGGTTGCAGTAGAAGCTGTCGGACCAACCGGGTGAGTAGTTTGGTCCTGAGCCGTACGAACGCTGGCCACAGGTGAAGACCGACAGCTGGAAGTCCGGGTTCGGCTCCACTCCCCAGCCCCACATGAACATGTCGTACTGGCCGTTGCCGACGTCGGCTGTGAGCTGGCTGTCGGACATCGCGGTCGTGGTTACCTTGATACCGATCGCGTTCAGCCAGCCCTTAATGTACGGGGCGTCCTGGGTCTGCGTCGGCGACTGGTTCCGCACGAACAGGCGAAGCGATAGCTGCTTGCCGTTCTTGACCCTGACGCCGTTCGGGCCCATCTTCCAGCCGTCGGCGTTCAGGATCTGCTCGGCCTTGGCCGGGTCATAGTGATACTGCGCAGACGTAGGCGGCGAGTAGTGGAACTGCGGGTAGATTGGCGGGATGATCGACGTCCCAACCACTCCGGTGTTGAGCAGCACCTTCTTGACGAGCACGGAGGTGTTGAGCGCGTAGCTGATGGCGTGCCTGACGTTGACGTCCTTCAGCGCCTGGTTGCCGTTTCCGATCGGCTTTCCGCTCACTGTGGCGGCGCCGGTGTTGAAGGCAAGCTCATCGAAGTTGCCCGCCTCGGCGTTGACCAGCTTGACTCCTGGCGACCCCTGCAGCGAATGCCAGAGTGCGGGCGTGAGCCCTTCGGCGAAGTCGATCGTGCCGTTGGCGAGCGCCAGTTTCATCGCGGTCGGGTTATCGAACCGCTGGAAGACGAGTGTCTTGATGCCGGGCTTGCCGCCCCAGTAGTGCGGGTTGGCCTTTAGCGTGATCGTCTGGTTGGACTGGAAACTCGAGACCATGAAGGGGCCAGAGCCAACCGGAGTCAGGTTCTTGAACGAGCCCAGCTGCTTCTCGCTGATGTGCTTCCAGATGTGCTCGGGCAAGATCGAAACCTCGAGCCGGTTCATCACAGGAGTGAAGTGCTTCACCTTCATCACGACCGTGTACTTGCCTGTCGCCTTCGCGCTCGTGATCTCCCCGACGTAGGCCTCGTTGTCGGCGAACTCGGTGGAGTTCGGCGCGATGTTGCGCTGGAACGTGTAGGCCACATCGGCCGCAGTCAGCGGCTGGCCGTCCGACCACTTCACGCCGTGCCTGATGTGGTAGGTCCAGACGAGACCGTTCTTGGAGTGTGACCAGCTGGTAGCCAGCCTGGGCGTGCCCGCGTAGTTTTGCTGGCCGTAGTCCATGAGGTTGTCGTAGAGGAGCTGATAGACCTCATAGTCCATGCTGGTGAAGCCAAGGAACGGATTCAAGGTGTCGACCGAGTCGGTAGAGCCGACCACGAATGTGGAGTTCGGGGACTGCCCGGCAGGCGCCTGGCGGGCGGCCTGACCGGCCGTCGACGCCAGCGCTGGGCCTGCCGCCGCCAGGCCGCCGCAGAGCGCCAGGCCGGCCGCGACCAGCCGTAGAGGGTTGTTCAATCGGAGCATCGGGGGGTTCTCCTTGTCAGGCGCTCAAGTCCCAGCTTCTGTAGTTATACCGCCACTATCCGCAACCGAGTCCGGCGCGGGAGATCTGAAGTCTTCGGGGAAGTTTATATAGCTTCTATCGTTATGACCCTTATATCTCTCATGCCCGCTGCGACCGGGTCGCGATAGGGTCCGTGCCATGCCGGAGACCTCTTTCCCGACTGCGCCCGCCGCGCCGCGGATTCGAACCGTCAGGAACCTGCACGGGATCAGCGACCCCGACGACTACGCCTGGATGCGCGACCATGGGCGGCCCGAGCTCCGCGACTACCTCACCGCGGAGCGCGATTACTACGACGCGCATGCCGCGCTCCTGTCCGCGCTGGCCGGCCGGCTCGCCGCTGAATCGGCCGGGCGGATACCCGACCAAACCGAAGAGTCGGTCGGGTGGCCCCTATCAGGCTTTACCTACCGCACCAGGACACCACACGGAAGAGAGAATCTTCAGTTTCTTAGGTCACAATCAGGAGAATCTGGCGAACAACTCCTGCTGGACGAGAACATCGTCGGCGCTGCGACCGGCTACGTGGACGTCGGCGCCCGCGAGCCAAGTCCCGACGGCGCGCTGCTCGCCTGGTCGGCCGACCTGAGCGGAGCGGAGATCTACCGGCTGCGGGTAAGGGACCTGGGCAGCGGTGATGACTTGCCCGACGTGATCGAGCGGACCTACCCGGGCGTCGCCTGGTCGGCGGATTCGGAGTACTTGTTCTATCTGATGCCCGACGAGCTGAACCGGCCGTTCGAAGTCTGGCGGCACGAGGTCGGCACCCCAGGCGCCAGCGATGTGCTGGTTTACAGCGAGGACGATGCCAGGTACGAGCTGACCCTGCACGCTTCGCACAGCGGCGGCTTCGCGGTGATCACCTCGGCCTGCCGCGACACCAGCGAGGTCAGGCTGATCCCGCTGGCCGATCCGCTCGCCGAGCCGGTGCTGGTCGAGCCGCGGCGGCGCGGCGTCGAGTACCGGGTCGACCACGCCAGGTCCCTGGACGGGCCGGGCTGGCTGTACATAGTCACCGACGACGGGGAACCCGAGTTCACGCTCAAGCGAGCGCCTGCCAACACGCCAGGTGCGACTAACTGGGCACCGGTGGCCTGCCCGGCCATCGCGCCGCAGCGCACCGACACCAGGCTGCATGCCTGTGACGTCATCGGCGACCGCCTGCTGCTGACCCTGCGGCGCGATGGCGCGCCCCTGCTCGCGATCACCGACCTCGACGGCGGCAACGTGATCGAGGTGCCGTCGGCGTTCGAGGCGGGCTCGATCAGCGTGGAGCACGCCGAGGACTACGACGCCGGTTCGGTCATCGTCATGGAGCAATCGCTGATCGAGCCGCCGAGCTGGTCCAGGCTCGACATGGCGACCGGTGACCGGACCGCGCTCAAGCGCAAGGACGTGCCGGGCTACGACCCAGCGCGCTATGCGACCCGGCGGGTCACCGCCGGTGCGCGAGACGGCCAGCCGATCCCGGTGACGCTGGCCTATGCGAGCCAGACGCCGCTCGACGGCTCGGCGCCCTGCCTGCTCTACGGCTACGGCGCCTACGAGGCAAGTTCGGATCCTGAGTTCAGCATTGGCCTGCCGTCGCTGCTCGATCGCGGCGTCGTCTACGCGATCGCCCACATCAGGGGCGGCGGCGAGGGCGGCAGGACCTGGTGGCAGCAGGGCAGGCTGCGGTCAAAGCCGACCACGTTCACCGACTTCATCGATGTCGCCGACTGGCTCGCAGGGGACGCTGGCGGTGGCTCTCCGCTCGTAGACGGTAGCCGGATCGTCTCGCGCGGGCTGTCGGCGGGCGGCCTGCTGCAGGGAGCGGTCTACTCGATGCGCCCCGACCGCTGGCGGGCCGTGGTCGCCGAGGTTCCTTTCGTGGACGTTGTCACGACGATGCTGGACCCGTCGATCCCGCTCACGATCAACGAGTGGGACGAGTGGGGGGATCCCCGCGATCCCGACGATTACGCGATCATGCGGGCGTACTCGCCTTACGACAACCCGCCCGATGGCCCGCGGCCGCCTTTGCTGGTGACCGGAGCGGTCAACGACCCGCGGGTGGCGGTGCACGAGCCTGCCAAGTGGGTCGCGAAGCTCCGCGCCACGGCCGAGGACGAATCGAAGCAGATTCTGTTCCGGGTTGAATTGGGCCCTGGGGCGCACACCGGTCCCTCAGGGCGATTCGCCCAGGCGAACTATGAGGCCGAGGTGCACGCCTTCGTCCTCAACGCCATGGGCATCTGACGTCGGACAAGCGAGGCCGCTCTCGCCCTGATCCCACGTGTTGAGCGTATTCAGGAACAACGCACGGCGGTCACGCGGGATCCGAACGTGGTTACCGCAACGCCCACTATCAGGCCCAGGAACCCCGGCACTACGACGACCATGACCCTCTTAAGCACGCGCTCAAGGTACTCCGATACGCGATGCTGCAGACATGGGATCGATGTAGGACTGAAATCAGTAATGAACGCGTACCGCCCTGGTTAAGGTCGGTGTATGTCTGAGACCGCGCCCGGTGGGTTCCCCGTCACGACCGCTTTTCAGCTTCCTGGCATGACCGTCGAGAGAGATCTGGGCGTCGCATTCGGCCTTGTCGTCCGCAGCATGGGGTTCGCCAAGGCCTTTGGCGCCAGCCTCACGGCGCTGCGCCAGGGCGAGGTCGGTCAGTACACCCAGTTGCTTGAGGACAGTCGCAGGCATGCGATCGACAGGATGGTCGAGAACGCCAAGCTGCTCGGCGGTAACGCGGTGGTCGCCATGCGGTTTGACTCATCGGAAATCGGCCAGCAGCTCACGGAGATCGTTGCCTACGGCACCGCCGTCGTGGCCCGGCCGTCCTAGTCGCGTTGAGCGCTAGCGCTGGCAGTCCGCATACCCCGGCCGGCGACGCGGATCGAGAGCGGCTACTCGGGTTGCTGCGCGAGCACTATGCGCTCGGCAACCTCGACGATGCCGAGTTCGATCGCAGGACCGGACTGGTGCTGGCGGCCACGTACACCGATGAGGCCGCCGCTGCGCTGGCTGGCCTGCCGTTGCTCACCGGGCAGGAGCCGGGGCCCCCGCCGGCCAGGAGCAGGAGACGGCACGCTCAGTCAGATCGCCCCGGGCCGGGCTGGGTGCCGACATCCGAGCGGTTCCGTGACCCGGCCAGCCAGCAGATCGTCAGGGTCTGGGTGGACCCGGCCGACGACAGCCGCCATTACGTTCCCGAGCGGCCCGACGCGGCCGGCTAGGCACAATGGCTGCTATGACCGATTCCGATATTTCTGAGCTGCGCAACAGGTGCACGAGTTTCCTGCACGGTCACGGCCCGGAGAACGCCGCCGATCTGCTCCCGACGATTCCGCTCGACACCGAGGTCGACCGGTACGGCGAGGGCGGCGTGGTGGCCGAACTCGAAACGGAGATCGCCACGTTGCTCGACAAGCCTGCCGCGGTCTTCCTGCCGAGCGGCACGATGGCGCAGCAAGCCGTTCTCAGGGCCCACGCGGACCAGCGCGGCAGCCGCACGATCGTCTTTCATCCGATGTGCCATCTGGAACAACATGAGGGGCAGGGCTACCGGAGGCTGCATCAGCTGACCGGCAGGAAGGCTGGTGATCAGAACCGGCTGATCACGATCTCGGATCTGGCATCGATAGCCGAGCCGGTGGCGGCGCTGTTGCTTGAACTGCCGCAGCGCGATATCGGAGGCCAGCAGCCGTCGTGGGCCGAGCTTTCCGAACAATGCGAGTGGGCTCGCAACGCCGGAGCCGCCGTGCACATGGATGGCGCCAGGCTCTGGGAATCTGCCGCCGGTTATGGCCGTGGGCTAGACGAGGTCGCCGCGTTGTTCGACACCGTTTATGTCTCCTTCTATAAGGGCATCGGAGCACTTCCTGGCTGCTGCGTTGCCGGGCCGGAAGAAGCCGTCGCGGACGTGCGGGAGTGGCGCCAGAGAATGGGCGGCATGTTGTTCGGCCTGTGGCCGAACGCGGCCTCGGCCCTGTACTGCCTGCGCATGAGGTTGCCGAGATTCGTCGGCTACCTCGAGCGCGCAAGGGAAATCGCCGGGGCGCTTCGCGATGTCCCTGGCGTGCGGGTCGTTCCCGACCCGCCGCAGACGTCATTGATGCACTTGCTGATCGACACGACGGCAGAGCGGTTCGAAGCAACGGCTCGGTCGCTCGCTTCCGAGCGCGGCGTCTGGACCTGGCAGCGGGCGATGACGACCGTTGACCCCGGGGTGCAACGAGTGGAACTGACCGTCGGTGACGGCACGTGCGCGCTGTCCGCGGAGGATGCGGCGGAGATCGTGGCCACCTTCGCGGTCGGTTAGACCCGTGCGGGGCGACCGATCGCCTTCCGCAGTGCGATGTACAAGAGACCCGTGACGACAAAGCCGACGTAGAACGCAAGGTCGGCGCCGTCAAGCGCTTTGGCAGCTGGTCCGACGACGATGGAGGTGTTCATGAACGGCACCATTGCAGCAAAGCCGAGCACGAACGCCAGAATCGCAGGCCAACCGCTGCCGAGTCTGCGGAATCCCAGCCGGCTCCTGAGGAAAGAGGGCGTGTACCGGTTCTTGGCGCCATGCCAGTCGATCATCACGATCGCGCAGAACGGCGCTATCCAGTAGCCGATGAACAGCAAGATGTTCGCGAACTTGCCCGAGGTATCGCCGGCATGCATCCACAGAATCGCCGCGAACGCGAGGACCGCGACGAGCGCGGCGACCACCGGGCGCCTTACGCGGGCCCCTAGCGCCTGGAAGGCCAGAGATCCGGTGTAGTCATTCATCGAGTTGGACGTGATGGCGCCGAAGACGATGGCGATCAATGCGAGTATCCCGAGCGTTCCGCCGCCCACCAGGGTCCGAACGCCTGCCGCCGTCTGATTGCCCAGCACGCTGGCTGCGGCGACGCCGATAATGCCCGTCCACACATACGATGCGGTCAATCCGCCGAGGGTAAGCCAGAAGATGCCAGCCCGTGACGCCGTCGGCTTTAGGTACCGGCTGTAGTCCGACGCGTAGGTCGCCCAGGAGATTCCCTGGCTGACCGCGATGGTCACCATCAATACGAATGCACCTAGCAGGCTGCCGCCGTGCACCGTATTGTGCGGCAGCGTGATGGGATGCTGGAAGATCCGCACAGTGAGAATGGTGAACAAGACGATCAGGATGCCCGACCCCCACGCTTGCAGCCCGTGCACGAACTCATAGCCGAAGACGCTGATCAGGCCTTCGACGCCCAGGACGATCGCCACGCCGGCCCAGAACGGGATTCCGAAGAGAAGCTCGGCTGCCTCACCACCGAACAGCCCGACGAGAGCGTCCCAGGCGATGGAGGATAGCCACTGCACCGTGCCCGGCAGCACTATCGACTTCCCGAACGGCATCCGTGCCAGCGGCACCTGACCAGTTCCGGTCTTTGGTCCCCACGTGCAAAGGACCGCTACCGGTATCGAACCGATGATGGTTCCCAGGACGATGGCGGTGACGCCGAGTGGGAAACCAAGCCCGAAGACTACGGCCAGCGTGCCGGCGAAGACTCCGGATAGCTCCATGTTGGGTGTGAACCACACCGTGAACATCCGCCCGACGCTGCCATACCTTGAGTCTTCTGGAATTGGGGCGATGCCCTGACCTTCCAGTGCCAGGTCGCCAGTGCGCCGCGGGCGCACTCCCTCGAAAACGCTGAGCTCGTCGATGGCCTCAGTCACGGGAAACGCTCCCTTCGCCGGCATGACCCGGATCAGGTTCCTGCGGTCGGCAGCTGGTCAGCGGCCCTCTCAGCCCGGTCCGCACCGGGCTCCCGCGCGTGAGTCAGAGTCTATCCCGCCGGCTATCTTCATGGCGGAGGAAGACGTGACTCTCGCAGCCAGTCGTCGCTAGGCGTTCTCGAAGCCTCGCCGGAGTTCCCAGTCCGCCACGTAACGCCTGGATGTGCGGAGCTCGTTCTCAGCAAGACCCAGCAAATGCTCGTGGATGGCAGGCGTGAACGCCTGCGCTGCCAGATTGCTGGTGGCAAAGGCGCCGACGGCCTCGGTCAGGTCCGCCGGAAGGCGACGAGCGCCACTCTCTGCCCACGCATCGCCGGTCGTAGGTTGAGGAGGGTCGAGGTCCCGTTCCAAGCCCGCAAGGCCTGCGGCGATGATCGCCGCGAAGCTGAGGTACGGGTTGACATCCGCTCCCGGCAGCTTGAACTCGAATCTGCAAGCCTTACCCCGGCCGACCACGCGCACCATACAGCTCCGGTTGTCCCATCCCCATGTCACGTTGACCGGCGCGAAGCTATCGGGCTGAAGGCGGCGGTAGGAGTTGGCGTACGGCGCATGCAGCAGCGTGAGCTCCGGTCCATAAGCCAGTAGTCCAGCAAGAAATGCCCGGCCTAGGGCTGAAAGATCATCTATGCCGAACGCCGGCTGCCCGTCGTTGTCGTACAAGCAAAGGTGGACATGGCAGCTCGAACCGGCCTCATCAGTGAAGGGTTTGGCCATGAAGGTCACCGAAAGCGCACAGGATTGCGCGAGAGCCTTCACGCCATGTTTGTAGAGCACATGGCGGTCGGCCATCTGCAGGGGCTCGGTGTAGTGGAGATTGATCTCATGCTGGCCTGGGCCTCCTTCGCCCTGCCACTGATCTATCTGGATGCCGATTGACGTCATGGCCTGGCGGACGCTGGTGACGAACTCGCGATCGTGTCCAGCGATGAGGATGTCATTGTCGGCGTGCAGATGATAGGAGGGCTCAAGTTCCCGGTAACCGGAAGCCCAGGCCCGCTCGTACGGCGTCCTGAACAGATAGAACTCGAGCTCAGACGCGAAGGTAGCCGTCAAGCTGGCCTTCTCCAGTCGGGCGAGCTGGCGTCGGAGTATTGAGCGCGGTGCGTGCTCGACTGGCGAGCCATTCGCATCAGCTACGTCTGCGATGACCAGGGCAGAGCCAGGCTCCCAGCTTGGGAAGCACATCGTCTCCTGGCACGGCAGGAGCAGCCCGTTCGGAAAGCCACGATGCCGACCGCTCACGGCAAGGCCATCGAGCGGAACGTTCTCGATCCCCGTGACCAAGTGGAAATCGGGCATTGGCAGTCCACGGGCGAGCACCGACTGCCATCGCTCAGCCGGGATCCGCTTGCCAATGAGTCGGCCGGCGTTGTCCGGAGCGCAGATTGCTACAACCTGGGCATCTGCAGAAAGATCGGCGTGATCCATGATTCAGCCCGATAGCTCTCCGCCGTCGACGACGATGGAAGCGCCGGTCATATAGCTTGCGGACGACGATGCCAGGAACACGCACACGGAGGCGATCTCTTCGGGGCGCGCGAATCTGCCCAGCGGGATGCCGTCGGTGTAGCCGGCGCGAACGGATGCCGCCGACGTGCCGGACGCCGTTGCCAGGCGGCGGATAGCCTGCTCGCTCATTGGTGTTTCGACATTGCCCGGGCAGACCGCGTTGACACGGATGCCGCGCGGTGCGACCTCCTGCGCCAAGCTCTCTGCGAGCCTGTTGACGCCCGCCTTCGATGCCGCATAGGCGCTCCAGTTCGCGCCTCCTCGCAGGCCGGCCTGAGAGGAAACAAGCGTGATCGAGCCACCGCCGGTGATGGCGCGCGCAGCGGCCTTGGCTACCAGGAAGCTGCCGACCAGATTGACTTCGAGAACGCGCCGGAACTCAGGACCTGTCACCTCCGCCACCCGGCCGACCGACACGATGCCGGCCGCATGTACGAGGTCGGTCAGCGGTCCGATGGCCTGAGCGGCCTTGATGCTTGCGGCGACGGACGATTCATCGGTCACGTCGCACGCCAGAGTCCCTTCTCCCGAATGCAAGTCGACGCCCTGGCACCGTGCGCCTGCCGCCCTGAACGCCGCGATGACGGCACGGCCGATGGCACCCCCCGCGCCTGTCACCAGCACGACACGCCCGGACAGTGGCGGCCAGTCAGTCGACGGGACGCTCGACAAGCTCCACCACCACTTCATCGGGCGCGAAAACGTACACGCAGCGGAAGCCGCGCCAGTCACCCGTCGGGATCTCCACGGGTTGCGGATATGCAGAGCGGACACCTGCGCGCTGCAGCCGCTCCAGCAGCCCGTCCACGTCCCTGACCTGCAGGCACAGGTGGGTCTTGCCCGCGTCGTTCACCTTGCCGTCAAGCTGACGGCCGTCGGGGCTGAGGTAACGGAAGAGCTCAATACGGCCGCCGCTTGGCAGTGCGAGTTCCGCCCATTCGATGCGGGTCCCGGCCAGCCCAACAATCTGATCGAGGTGGTCATACTCGACGACGCCGTGGCCAAGCAGTTCCAGTCCAAGCAGATCGCGCCAGAAGGCCAGGGCGCTGGCCATATCGCTTACGGTCACGCCGAAATGGTTAAAGCCTGCGACCTCAGCCACGTGCCCACCTTCTTGCCAGATCCCGGGCTGCCTCGGCGATCGAGCGCGCCGACGGCACGACCATTGCCTCCAAGACGGCAGCCGCCGGGATCGGGACGCGCACAGCATGCCGTCCCATTGCCGGAGCCGCGCGACCTAGCTCTTCCGAGATCGTTGCCATTACCTCGCCGGTCATCCCGTATGCCTCGTAATCATCGTCGACGACCAGCAGGCACGGCGCGCTTGTGGCGGCGCTGATCAGCCCTGCCCGGTCGAGCGGCACGAGGCTACGCAGGTCAATAACGCCGGCGGAGATTCCGCTCGCCTCCAGCTCAGCGGCGGCAAGGAGCGCAAGCTGCACCAGGTAGCCCGCGGCGACAATCGTCACATCAGTGCCTTCGCGCAGGCGGCGAAGGTGCCCAAGCGGCCGGGCGTCGATCTGCGCATTTGGAGGCGGTGCGTCATTGAGGACCAGATCAACGACGCGGGTTTTGAGAAGCCATTTGTGCTCGAGGACGATCACTGGGTCATCATCCCGGATCGCTGCGACCAGCATGCCGGCCAAATCTGCAGGTGACCCGGGAAAGGCGACTTTCAGCCCTGGGATGTGCGCGAACGTGGCGGACAGCACCTGCGAGTGCTGAGCTGCCGACCCGATGCAGCCCACCGCAGTCCGCAGGACGACAGGTACCCGGATCAGTCCACCGGACATGTACACGTCCTTGGCCATCTGGTTCAGTATCTGGTCGTAGCACACGCCGACGAAGTCGACGAACATGATCTCGACCACGGGACGTAGGCCGGCCTGGGCTGCCCCCACCGCCATCCCGACGAACGCCGTCTCCGAAACCGGCGTGTCGAAAACTCGCCGCCCGCCGAAACCTTTGGCCAGCCCTCTCGTTGCCCCGAAGACCCCGCCAAGGCGTGCGACGTCCTCACCGAATACAACGACCGAGGCGTCCTTTTCCATCTCCTGGGAGAGCGCGGCGGCGACCAGATGTGAGCCATTCCGCGTATCTGCTGCCTCAGTCATCGACGCTGGAGAACACGTGCTCGAGAGCCGACTCTGGACGCGGATGTGGTCGACGCCTGGCTTCGGCGAACCATCGCGCGACGGCATCTACTGCCCGGCTCTCGGCGGTATCGACCTGGGATTGAGGCGTGCCGCTGTCCAGGAGCTGCTGGCGGATTCGGTGAACCGGGTCCATGGCTAGCTCGGCCTCCTTCTTCTCCGTCGCCGGCCGGTAGAGGTCGAGGTCACCTTCATAGTGGCCACGGAATCGATGCACCGACGCGACCACGAGCGTCGGGCGCCTGGTCGTCCTTGTGAGGTCGAAAGCCTCCCCAAGTACCTCTTCGAGCTCGCCGAGGTCGGTACCATCGCAGGCTCGGCCCGGTATGCCGAAGGGCTCACCGCGGCGGCACAGATCGCCTGCTGTCGAATCGCCGCGGCGCACGGAGATGCTGTAGCCGTTGTCCTCGCATAGGAACACCATCGGAAGAGTTCGCACCGCAGCGAGATTCATGGTCTCGAAGACGGCGCCCTGGTTCATCGTGCCGTCGCCCATCACGGCCACTGTGAGCGCGCCGCCCGGCGTGAGAGATTGCGCTAGCGCATAACCGGACGCGATGGGCACTCCCGCACCCACAATGCCGGTGCACATGAAGCGGACTGCAGGGTCGAACAAGTGCATGTGGCCGCCCTTGCCGTGGTTCAATCCGTCGCGCTCCAGCACTTCGGCTGCGAGCTCGATGGGATCGACGCCGGCGGCAAGGGCGTGCAAGTGAGCGCGGTGCGTTGAGACTACGGCGTCGCCAGGACGAAGGTGGCGACGCAGCGTCGCGCCGACCGCCTCGTAGCCGATCCCGAGGTGCATCTCTCCGTGAATTTCGCCTGAAGCGACTGCGCGGCCAACCTCCTCTTCGAAATAGCGCAGCCGCTGCATTTCCTCGTAGGTCTCAAGTAGACCCGCGCGAGCGCGCAGCTCTGTCACCCGGCCGTGATCGTGTCAGGCTCGTACGCCTCGATCGGCCGGTCGAAGTAGTCGGTCTTGTGACGTACCCGCGCCACGATCATGAGCACAACGCCGATCCCGATCATCAAATAGGTGAGCTTCGTGTCCGTGCTCCACCAGCCACCCAGGTTCGTCGGCACCGACTTAACCGCCACCCAGATCAAGAACGCCGCGGAGAGCAGGGGTATCGCCAGCAGCTCGATAAAGCCGCGAATGCTGCGCGCCGCGAGCTTCCGGTAGTAGACGGCCATGCCCAGGCCGGTGGCCGCGTAGAAGAGCGCGAACATCAGCCCCACGGAGCTGATCACGTTGTCGAACGCCCCTTGGACAGAGGACGAGCCGAGCAGGTAAACCCACAGCACGATCAGAGCTAGGCCCGCGAAGAGCAGCGTGGCAATGGCGGGTGTCTTGTGGATCCGATGGGTTTTGCCGAGGGCCCGCGGGAGCGTGCCATCGCCGCCCATGGCGAAAGCTATCCGGGCTCCCGAGACCAACGCCGTCTGGGTGGCACCGATAATCGAGAACAGCACCGCCGCGACCATCACCTTGTCCCACGGCGAGCCGACAAGCTGCTTGAGGATGTAGGCGAGTGCGTTCTCGCCGTGAGCAAGCAGCGGGCCTCGCTTCACCGCACCCTGGTAGGCGAAAGTGAAAAAGGCGTACATGAACGTGAGCGTCCCGACCGAGATGAGTACTGCACGACCTGGGTTCACTCGTGATCCCTGTGTTTCCTCGTTCACGTAGATCGAGGTATCCCAGCCGCTGAACATGTACACGGCGATCAGGATCCCGCTGACCAGGCCGCTCGTGCCGCCCATGCCCGACCAGGAGAACCAGCTCCAGTGGAACGAGGCTGCCTTGGCATTCCCGCCAAACACGGCGACAAGGCACACGATCGCGAAGACGGAAATAGTCAGATACTCGAAGGTTGCCAGGATCCACTGGAAACGAGCGGTGACCTTGATGCCGATGTAGGCGATGATCGTCACGATCACTAGCCAGATGCCTCCGGATAGTGCCGCGGCGACCGTCGAGCTCTGGTAGCCGGGGGCAAAGACGGCGAGTACGTACGGCCCGATGGGCAAGACGTCGGAGATCGTTCCCAGGAAGTAGCCGAGCAGCATGATCCAACCGACGATGAATCCGAAGTACGGGGTGATCGCGCGGCCGATCCATGTATATGAGGCTCCGCAATCGACCTGCCATCGATTAAGGCGCCTGTAGGCCAGGGCGATACCGAACATAGGCAAGGCGCAGATGAGAATGGCGATCGGTCCGCCATAGTTGGTAGCCGCGACAATCGCAGCCAGGGTGAGCGCGATGGAGGCCGTCGGGCCTGAAGAGGCCATTCCCACAATGACGGCATCCTTGAGGTTGATGGCGTTGGCCCGCAGTCCTGCCCGCCGATCAGCCAGGTCGGTGTCGGTTCCGCCAACTGCCGCTGTCGGCGCATCTTCCATCGGCTTAGGCCTCCTGCCCTTGCTGCCCGTAAAGGCCTAGTGATTAGGCCTTTGGTAGTCTATGTCTGCTACGAACGAATGGCGAGAGCGCCGCGCCAGGCTTTTCTGCACGGGCATGGAGGTGGTGAGCCCTCTGTCCCGGGGTGAAAATGCGTCCTGGCGGGTCGTGCGGGCGGCAATGTTCAGGTCTAGCGGGCCAAGGCTGACCGCTGACCTGGGCAGATCGGAAGCCTGTCGCAGCTTCGGACAGCACCAGCCGATGGCCAAGGACGTCAAAGGTTCATGCCACCGTGGTCGTAGTCCGGAAGGTCGTTGACGATCATGGTGGCCGATTTGGCGCAGTTAGGCGAAGCTTGTGCCAAAAGCGAAATGGCAGTTATCATCTCGATGGTCGTTCAATCGTCGGCCTCGGTGAAAGTGCTGTTAACCTCAGGCGGTCTCACTGCGTCGTGTATCGCCACGGGTAGCGGTTGGGGTCGGCCGCTAGTTGGGCGAGTTGAGGGGCGAGATTGAGTCCTGGCATCGCGGGCCGTGGAGCTTGCTGCGCTCGGCTCCCGGGGCATCTCAGATCGCATATGCACACGGTTGCGCAGATCACGGAAGGCTATCGGCGCGCTGCCGCGCGTTGACGCGGCACGCTTGGGCCAGCTTCAAAGGAGAGTAGATGACGCATCGGTCCGTGGCAGCGAGAACGGTCGCCGCGCCGCCTCCCGGTCGGCTCGAACCCGATGCGATCGGAGTCGCGCAAGACACGGTCATTGGCATGGCGTCGGCCGCGCCCGCGGTTTGTGTGGCGCTGACACTGGCACCGCTCGCAGTTGTGGCGTCCTACGGCGGCGTGACCAGTATCGTCATTACGGGAATCCCGATGCTGATCATTGCCAATGCCTATCGCCGCCTGAACATGTGGAACGCCAACTGCGGTGCGTCATTCGAGTGGGTCGGCCGCTCTATTAATCCCTACCTCGGTTTCCTGACCGGATGGCTGATGGTGGCCGGCTACATCATCGGTGCCGTAGCCGGAGTCGAAGTGCTTGGCCCGTCCGTCCTGGCTGTCTTCACGTCCAAACCCGGCAGCGCATGGACGTACGTTCTGATCGCCACAGCCGTCGCACTTCTAATGCTGCTCATTGCGGTAGTAGGTATCCGGGTTACCGCCCGAACGCAGGTCGGCATGGCAGCCGTCGAGTACACGATCCTCATCGGCTTTGCGGTCGTTGGTCTCATCTTCGTTCTCAACCATCACGCGGGTACATTCCCGATTACCAGCAGCTGGTTCAACATCACTGGGATCGGTGGCCACGGCAGCCTTGCGGGCGGCCTGCTCCTGTCGGTGTTCATTTTCAGCGGTTGGGAGGGCACGCTCTACGTCAATGAGGAGACCAAGCACCGACGGACCAATCCCGGTCGTGCGGCGATAATCGCCGTAATCCTGCTGACCATCATCTACGCGGTGGCGCAACTCGGCCTGCAGGGCGTGGTGTCCCCGGACAAGCTGCAGGCGCACGCAGACTCTGCGCTCGTGTACGTGGCCAAGGCGATCGGAGGCTCCGGCTGGTCGCAGGTGATGGCGTTGTCCCTGGCGCTATCTGTGATCGCGGCGACATTGACCAATATCGTGCTGACCTCCCGGATTGTCTACGGAATGGCCAGTTACCGTGCCCTGCCAGGATTCCTCGCAACCGTATCGCGCCGATTTGCGACCCCGGTCTCAGCCAGCATCATCGTGGGGATCCTGCTTATAGCCCTGACATGGATCTACCTGCTTGCCAATTCCGTGACGGACGCTTTCACGGCAGTTGTCGACGTCAGCGGGCTGCTGTTCGGAAGCTTCTACATCTTGACCGCTTTCGCGACGGTGGTCTATTACCGCCGGCGGGTGTACACGAATGCCTGGGATGCCCTGATCCTGGGCATTCTCCCGGTCGCAGCTGCTGGTTTCCTTGTTTGGATCATCTATAAGTCCGTGCAGTCCGCACCGGCATCCCAGATCTGGTCGCTGATCGGAGTCGTCGTTATCGGCGTCATCCTGATGTTTGGCTCACGATTCGTGCTGCGGTCGCCGTTCTTCCAGATCGCGCGAGAGAGCGATGCAGCTCGGAAGGACTGACGTCCGAAACGGTCAGCTGCCGGTGATGTTGAAGAGGCTGTCCCGTACCGTCTGACTCAGCGGGTCGTCGGCGGGGAGAAGTCGGTCGCAGCGTTCGGCCGTATCACGGAGAAGGCTGGTCGCATCGCCGATCCGTCCGACTGCGTAGTAGGCGTGGGCGAGATTGACACGGCGTATAAGGGTATCGACGTGATCAGTCCCGAGAACGCGCTCAGAGTCCGCTCGTGATTCCTCGAGCAACTGGATAGCCAGCGCCATGCGGCCGGCCAGCTGGTAGGCCGTGGCCAGTTTCGCGCGGGCATCAATCGTGTCAGGGTGATCGCGCCCGACCGTGCGCTCGCGTCCGGACGCCACTCGTTTATAGGCGGAGAGGGCTTCCTTAATCCGGTCAGCTGCCAGATAGGCATCGGCGAGTTTCTGGAATGTTGCCAACGTGAACGCGTGTGACCGTCCCAAGCTGCGCTCACGTTCAGCCAGAACTCGCTGGTGCTGGCGGATACCCGCAGGCAGGCGGCCTGCTGCGATATATGCGTCGGCGAGCGCGTCGCCTGCGTCATGCGTATCAGCGTGCGCGGGACCGCTTTTCTGCCCGATCTCCTTCACCAGTCGCTCAAAGAGCGTGATGGCCTCTTCGGCACCATCGGCCGAGAGCAAAGCCCGGCCCATCTGCATCTCGAAGCTGGTCGTGGCGGGATGGGCAGGGCCAAGCATGCTGACCCGGCTCGACAGCACCCGCCGGAACCATGGCAGCGCCTCGAGGCCGCGGCCGGCGGCGAGGAAGCTCGCGGCCAGGTGATCGCCGGCTGCGAGCGCGTCGGCGTGCTCGGCGCCGAGGAACCTGTCCGCAGCCGCGACGACGTGATTCCAGTGAGCCGCGGCGAGCATGGTCAGCTTCGCCTCCTCGAGGCTCTGCCCGGTTCGGAACAAGATCCGGTAGCCGTTGCCAGCCCAGAGCCGGTCTCCGGCCAGGCGCATGATGCTCGCCGTGCACGAGCGAAGGCTGTCTGCCAGCCAGCTGCCCGTATCGTCGGCTGGCCACGCCTCGAGCACGGCGTCCGCTGCGGCTAGCGCGGTTCGCTCGAGCGTCTCGCGTGAGGAGGCGGAACGGACCGCCGCCTGCAACTGCGGATGCATCCTGACCACGGGCGTACTAGGGGACGGAGGATTCGGTGTTTCCTGCTCGACGGTCAGCAGGTTGGCCCTGGCCAGCGTCGTGATACATGCCCACGCCTCGTCTGGCTTAGTGAGCCCAGCCGCGGCACCGCCGGCGAAGTTTCTCGCCGCTGAAGTGGTAAAGACCTTGCCAGGGATCGAATGCCCGTCCAAGGTGGCGGCCAGGATCAGCATCTGCTGCACCGGCAGCCGTGGCATGAGCCGGGAGGCATGCTCGACGCACAGCGTCCACGTGATCGCGGTGGCGGTAGGGCGCCCGGCGAAAGAGAGAGCGAGCTGCTCGCGCTTACGCAGGTACTGGTCGAGGTAATCGCGGCAGGACAGGATCGAGCTATCGAGCACGGCGATCGCGTGGCCGAGCGCCATCGGCTCGCCGGCGAGGATGTCGACGAGATCGATCGCGCCGGTGCGCTGTCCGCGATCCTCGGTGAGGCGGCCGAGCAGATAGCTCAGAGCCTCCCGGCGGCTGAGCCCGGACATCGGGAACGCCTGCACGTGGTCTACGCCGAGCGATGGCATCGGTTCTGTGGTCGTTACCAAGGTCCGGCCGGCCGGGCCAGCGGGCCACAGGCCCTCGGCATCCTGGGCCGCGGAAAGATCGTCCAGTACAACGAGCCATGGCCGGCTGGTCTCGCTCAGCCAGCTAACGAATCTGGCGGCGACGGCCTCGCCGTCTCCACCCGCGGGATCCACACCGAGTGCCGCGGCCGCCGCGGCAGCATAGGCCGACAGGATCGACACCCGGCTGGCGGCGTTGACCCACAAGAGCAGTTCGATGTCGTGCGCCTGCCACAGTGTGTCCGCGAAATAAGCGGCGAGTTGCGTCTTGCCCACCGAGCCTGCCCAGTCGGGGGATCCCGGCTGGACCGCGGCTCGCACGGACCTGGCCGGCGTGAGCGCGACCGCGGTTCCCGGCTGCAGCAGCTGACCGAGACCGGGCGCGGACTCCGGCCTTGCGACGAATCCGTCGATCAGGGGAGGTGGCATACCGCACCTGACCGGCCACACAACCCGGTCGCCTGGAGGGTCTGCGGCGCGTACCTGGTTCTCGACGCTCACCGGCTGCCTGCCGTGTGACTCGTCAGCATGCGATCTCCTCGCCAACAACCCACGCGGCGTCGCTCATTCACACCGCGGTCATACGAACCATACGGCTCGGGAACGGCCACCACACGGAATCGTGCTCAATCCTGGCTCGCATTCGGTAAGTGCAGCGGAATCGGATGTGCGCCGAAACGTTTAGGCGTTGTTACCCGCTGGCCGCGTGGACCCGCTATTGGCAATTTCGGCGATAACGTCGCCGGTGCCCCGGACGGCTCCGTACTTACGGCGGATCAGATCGGCGACCAGCCCGGTCCAGCCGGTCTGGTGCGAGGCGCCGAGGCCGGCCCCGTTGTCGCCGTGGAAGTATTCGCTGAAGGACAGGTTGTCTCGCCAGGCCGGGTTCGACTGCAGCGTCTGGTTGCCTCCGAAACACGGCCTGTGCCCGCCGGCATCACGTGCGAAGATCGATATCAGCCGGTCGCTGAGGTCGGCCGCGATGTGATCCAACGTCAGAAGGCGGCCCGAGCCGGTCGGGTACTCGATCGTGAGTTCGTCGCCGAAGAACGTGTGATATCGCTCGAGCGCGCTGATCACGAGGTAGTTCATCGGGAACCAGATCGGTCCGCGCCAGTTGGAGTTGCCGCCAAACAGCGGAGTGGTGGACTCAGCAGGTTCGTAGTCGATAGAAGCCGTGTAACCCTCGACGTCGATCGTGTACGGGTGCTCACGATGCCATGCCGACAGCGCTCGCAGGCCACGCGGTGAGAGGAACTCGTCCTCGTCGAGCAGCCGGGTAAGCAGCCTGGCCAGCTTGTCTGGCCCGGCGAGACTGAGCAGCAGGCGCTGGTGACCAGGTTCCCCTCGGAGCACGCCGACCGACCCCAGCGCGTCCGCCTCCTTGGACCCAGCCAGGAAGCCGGCGAACCTCTTGCCAACGGCCATCGACCTTTCCAGCGAGCCCTGATCGACCACGCCGAGCGCGAGCGCAGGGATCATCCCGGCCACTGAGCGCACCTTCAGTGGCACCGCGTCGCCAGCTGGGGTGATCAGCCGGTCGTAGTAGATGCCGTCGGCCTCGTCCCAGAGGCCGAGGCTGTCCAGCGCATCCCTGATCGCGGCGAAGTGCTCGAGGAACTTCATCATCAGATCGGTGCCGGGCCGCTGTCCCGCGCGGTGCAGGACGAGCGCGATCGATGCCATTGCCATCGCGTAAAAGCCCATCCAGCCGGTGGCGTCGGACTGCTCGAGGATGCCGCCGACCGGCAGATGCGAACGGTCGATGGGACCGATGTTGTCCAGTCCGAGGAACCCGCCCTCGAACAGGTTGTTGCCCTCTGCGTCCTCGCGGTTCACCCACCAGGTGAAGTTCAGCAGCAGCTTGTCGAAGACGCGGCTGAGGAAGTCAATGTCGCGGCCGCCGTCTATGGCGAACACCTCGAGTGCCGCCCAGGCCTGAACGGGCGGGTTGACGTCACCGAAGTCCCACTCGTAGGCGGGCAGCGCCCCGTTCGGATGCTGGAACCATTCCCGGCAGAGCAGGATCAGCTGGTACTTCGCGAACGCCGGGTCCACGTGCGCCAGAGCCACGCAGTGAAAGGCCAGATCCCAGGCCGCGAACCAGGAGTACTCCCACTTGTCAGGCATCGACATGATGTCGAAGGCGTCGAAGCTGCGCCAGCGACAGTTCCTGCCGTTCAGCCGTTCACGCGGCGGTGGCGGCTGCCCTGGGTCGCCGTCCAGCCAGCGAGCGACGTCGTAGTAGTAGAGCTGCTTGCACCAGAGCATCCCTGCGAAGGCCTGGCGCATGATCATAGCCTCGTCCGCGCTGGCGCCTGGCGGTGTGAGCTCGGCGTAGAACTCATCGGCCTCGGCCCGCCGCAGCGCGATCACCCGGTCAAAGTCGGCATCGAGCGCATCGCGGGGTTCCAGTGGGTCGTCCCCCCGGGTCGGGCGCAACCGCAGCCGCAACTCGGCTGAGTCACTTCCTGCGACGGTGAGCTGGTACCAGGCGGAGCACTTGGTGCCGGTTCCCGACGGGTTGACCGTCGGCGCTCCGTGGATGACGTGGTCGCCAATCCCGTCTTTCGGGTAAGGCGTGATCGGCTCGCACGCGAACAACAGTGAGGTGTTGTTTTCGTTCTCGCAGAAAAGAAGTTTTGGCGTGGTGCCGTCCGGCCCGGGTCCGGCTAGCAGCTCGAGGTCGTTGTCCGGGTGCTGGACGCTGACCGCGGCGGCTCCGGGTATCGCGGCGAGTTGGGGCCTGGTCTGGTTGCTCCAGGCCCACGTGTTGCGGAACCAGGCGGTGGGCAGCACGTGCAGGGTGGCCGGCTCTGGCCCGGCGTTGGTCACGGTGATCCGCATCAGCAGGTCGTCGGGGCCGGCCTTGGCGTAGTCGACCTGGACGATCCAGAACCTGTCGCCCTCGAAGACGCCCGTGTCGAGCAACTCGAACTCGGGCTCGGTCCGGCCGCGCGAGGCGTTCTCGGCGATCAGTCGTTCATAGGGGAAGCTGGCCTGCGGGTAGTGGTAGCGCCAGCGGTTCCACGCGTGGCTGGGGATCGCGTCGTTGTACCACCAGTACTCCTTGACGTCCTCGCCGTGGTTTCCCTGGGTGCTGGTCAGGCCGAACAGCCGTTCCTTGAGAATCGCATCGGCGCCATTCCACAACGCCAGGCCGAGGCAGAGCCGCTGGTGAATGTCGCAGAATCCGGCGAGGCCGTCCTCGCCCCAGCGGTACGCGCGCGAGCGAGCCTGGTCGTGGGAGAGATAGTTCCAGGCATCACCGTTGGCGCTGTAGTCCTCGCGGACCGTTCCCCACTGGCGCTCGCTGACGTAAGGACCCCAGCGGTACCAGTCACCGGCCTGGCGCAGGCCGTAGTCCAGCCGCCCGAAGCCGTTTACCCGATCGCGCTCCGCGCCCATCGGCCCTCCTCGCCCGCGTCGTCCCCGCATGCTGACTGAGCCGGGCGTTAACTATAAGCGGACAGGGAGCATCATGACTGAACTGATCACCAGCGCCGCGAACCCCCTGATCAAGCGGGTCCGGCTGCTGGGCGACCGCAGGCATCGGCGGCGGGAGGGCGCGTTCGTCGTTCAAGGCGCGCAGCCGGTCTGGCAGGCGGTCGAGGCAGGGGCCGACATCGAGGTGCTGATCACCGCGCCAGGTCTGCTGCGTGAACCCGCCGCGGAGATGGTGGCCGAGCAGGAGGCGCGCGGAGTCCGGGTGGCGAGGCTGTCGGAACCCCTGTTCGGGAGGATCGCCGACCGGGAGGGCCCGACCGGACTGGCCGCGATTGTCCGCGGCCGAGTTCCTGGGCTCGGTGAGCTGGCCGTTCAACGGGACGCGGTTTTCGTTGCCTTGCACGAGGTCGCCAACCCCGGCAACCTCGGAACGATCATCAGGACGGCCGATGCGGCCGGGGCGGCGGGCGTGATCCTGATCGGGCATGCCGCCGACCCGTTCGATCCGGCCGCCGTCAAGGCGTCGATGGGGGCGCTGTTCAGCGTGCCGGTGGCTGCCGAGCCATCGTCGCCGGCGTTCTTGGACTGGTGCCGGCAGAACGAGATAACACTCGCTGCTACCTCGGCGGCCGGCTCTGGCTCGATGTGGGAAACCGAGATCCCGCGGCCGGTCGCGATTCTGATGGGCAGCGAAGGACCCGGGCTGCCTGATGGCTTGCTGGCCGCGGGCGACATCCGGCTCCGAATCCCGATGACGGGTACCGCCGAGTCGCTGAACCTTGCCGTCGCGACCGGAATATTGCTATATGAGACATGGCGCAGATTCCGGCACGAGAGCGAGACCGATGGCAAGCCCACTCACCACTGAGGTAGAACCGGCCGAGATAGGCCTCGACGCGGGGCGGCTAGCTCGCATTGAGAAGCACTTCGGCAGGTACGTCGACGACGGGCGGCTGCCCGGCTGGCTGCTAACGGTGAGCAGGCACGGCAAGCTTGGCTATGTCGCGTCGTACGGGCAGCGCGACGCGGAGGCCGGGCTGCCGGTGGAGACGGACACGATCTGGCGGATCTACTCCATGACAAAACCGATCACCTCGGTCGCCGCCATGATCCTCTACGAGGAAGGCGTGTTCGAGCTGACCGATCCGGTCAGCAAGTTCATCCCGTCGTTCGCCGACGTCCGGGTGTTCACGGGCGGGTCCGACATCCGGCAGGTCACCGTCCCGGCCACCGAGCCGGTCAGGATCTGGCATCTGCTGACGCACACCTCGGGCCTGACCTACGGGTTCCACCGTTCGCACCCCGTCGACGCGCTCTACCGGGGCAAGGGCTTTGAGTGGGGCACGCCGCGCGAGTCCGACCTGGCGGCTTGCTGCGACATCTGGGCCGGGCTGCCGCTGCTGTTCCAGCCAGGCACCGAGTGGAACTACTCGGTGTCGACCGACGTGCTCGGCCGCGTAGTCGAAGTTGCGTCCGGGTCAGACCTGGACGAGTTCTTCGCCAGCCGGATCTTCGGGCCGCTGGGCATGACCGAGACCGGGTTCTGGTTGCCCGAGGCCGATCGCGGTCGGCTTGCTGCGCTGTACACGATCGGGCATGGCAGGAAGGCGACCAGGATGGACACCCTCGGTGCCGTCGCCAAGCGCAAGCCCGTTTTCCTCGGTGGTGGCGGTGGCCTGCTCAGCACGGCTGCGGACTACCACAGGTTCACCTCGATGCTGCTCGGCAGCCCGGGCAGCCCGGCCGGCCAGCTCGACGGAGTGACGGTGTTGAGCCCGCGCACGGTTGGCTTCATGACCCGCAATCAGCTCCCGGGCGGCGCAGACCTTGAGGCGTTCGGGCGACCGCTGTTCGCCGAGGCGCCGTTCGATGGCGTCGGGTTCGGACTTGGCTTCGCTGTCGTGCTCGACCCGGTTCCCGGCCGGACGCTCAGCAGCGAGGGCGAGTTCTCCTGGGGCGGTGCTGCCAGCACAGCCTTCTTTGTCGATCCGCGGACCGAGCTAACGGTGTCGTTCTTCACTCAGCTGCTGCCGTCCAGCGCACACCCGATCAGGCCGCAACTGCGCCAGCTCGTCTACCAGTCGATGACCGACTAGTTGAGGACCGGACTACTTACGGCACCGGGGGGCGGCCAGCGCGATGCGCTCCGCCTTGGCGACCTCCGCTTCTGCCTGTTTCGGCCCCTGGCCGGATGGACGCAGGCGACTGAGCTGCGGGCGCCGGTGCTGCTGAGTCGTTTGGTCCGGGGAGCTCGCCGTTGTGGCCTGCCATCTGACGCGGCGCCCCGCCGCGAGGCTGGGTCGAGTCGCGGTTCCCGTGCTTGCGCAGAGCGTATACGCGGTGCAAGATCAGCCCGCCGAGCAGCACGACAAGCAGGATGATGCCGGCTATCGAGAAGGTCTTGAAGAACTTGTCCACCGTGGAGCCCAGGTTGTTGCCGAGCAGCGTCAGCGCGGTTGCCCAGACGGTGGTGCCGATCAGGCTGAAGAACGCGAACGGCAGCAACGGAATCTCCACGACGCCTGCGCCGAACGACGCGAAGCACCGCACCAGCGGCAGCACGCGGGCGACGGCGACCGCCCAGGTCCCGCGGCCTGCGAAGAACCGCTCGGCCCTGTCCAGGTCGGCGTGTGTGACTAGCACCCACTTGCCGTACCGCTCGAGCAAGTGACGGCCGCCGCGGCGGCCCACCGCGTACGAGGTCAGCGAGCCGCCCATCTCGGCGAGCGTGCCGATGATGATGACGGCAGCGACGCTGAACTTGTCAGGGTGCGTGGACGCGATGACCCCGGCGAACGCGAATGTGATCTCCGAGGAGATCGGAATGCAGCAGGCCTCGACGAACGCGAAGATGATCAGCGCCAGATAGCCATGGCTAGTCATCACCTGGGTCAGGAAGTTCTCCATGCCGAATGTTCTACAGCATCGCCGTTACTGCCCTGACCAGCGTGAGGTGAAAATTAGGTAGTACTTAAGATTCGCGACCAGTTTGCCCTACCCCGGACAGGCGTGTGCCCCGCCTCCTACGGGGGATGGAGACGGGGCACGCGTCGTGTTGCGGCTGCGCGTTGGGGGGAGTAGCGCGCCGCGTTCCGCGCCAGCGGGGGGAGGCAGACGCGGAGCCTTGGGTCAGACCAGGTGCTTGGTCACCGAGGCGACCAGGTGCGCGGCCTGGGATTCCCACTTGGCGTAGGCCGACGGAAAGGCCGAGCCCTGCACACCCTGGGCCGGCTGCCATAGCGGCTGGTGCGCCCAGTCCGGGTTGCTCGCCTGGTAGTCGTGCAGCGCGTTGAGGAATGCGCCCGCGGCGTACGCAGGGTGCTCGATCTGGCTAGCGCTGCCCCAGCCGCAGGACGGGCGCTGCTGGAACAGGCCGAGCGAGTCGCGGTCGCCGTAGTTCAGGTTCAGCAGGGTGGATTCCTGCATTGAGGTGGCGACGGCGATCACCGCGGCACGCAGGCCCATGTGCTTCTTGATGGCCTCGTGGACGATGGCCTTGGCGTTGTCCCAGCGAGCCTGGGTGATCGGCATCCAGGTCTGCGGGCCACTGGTGCCAACCGGGGTGAGCTGGTCCTGCGCGGGGAGCGAGCCATGGCCCGGCTTGGGATAGGTGTGCTTGGCAACGATTCGCTTCACGGCCGACCACGTGCGCTCGTGGTTCTTGGTTGCGCTGTGCTTGGC
>DATAEH010000035.1:0-1820 GCA_036258115.1 Streptosporangiaceae bacterium | reverse complement strand
CGGTCACCAGATCATGAAGATCCTCGGTATTGCGCCGGGACCGCTGGTCGGCCGGGCGTATCGGCATCTGTTGGAGCTGCGCCTCGATCGTGGCCCGCTACCTGCCGACGTCGCCCGCGACGAGCTGCTGCGCTGGTGGGCCGACCAACCGGAGAACTCCGCCCGGTGACTGTCGCGTGGTAATTGCCTGGGTCGTGGCTCGCTACTCGGCTACTCGATCGGGCTGAGCCGCCGGGCTGACGACGGGAGCCTGTTCGGGCCGGCGGGAACTAACTCTGGCGTACCAGAACGCGGTCGCGCCGTAGCCGGCGGAGACGATGCAGGTGACGGCAATGGACTTGCCCGACTGCGGCAACGTCAACGCCGCGAACGTCGCGGCGGCGACGAACGTCACGTTGAACAAGACGTCGTAAAAGGAGAACACCCGGCCGCGAAACGCGTCGTCCACATTCTGTTGGACCAACGTGTCAACGACGATCTTGATGCCCTGCGCAACAATCCCCAGGAAGAATGCCGCGATCAAGATCGCTGGCAGTGTGAACAGGGCACCGGGAACGATGCCGACGACCGCGCCGGTGATCAGCAGGATGACGATCCAGGTCTCCTTGCGCATCCGCCGCGCTGCGATCGGAGTGGCCAGTGCTGCGACCACGAAACCGATCCCCGAGATGCCCAGGACCGACGCAAGCGTGGCGAGTCCCGCATCGACCTCGATCGGTTCGTGGAAGTAGTTGCGGCAGAGCAGGATCATGGCCACGGTCGAGATGCCGTAGAAGAAGCGGTGGGCCCCGATCACCGTAAGACCCCAAGCCGCCGGCCGCCGCTGGCCGACATGCCTGCCCGCCTCGATCAGGCCTGCCACGACATTGCGGATCGCGGCCCGGGTGGAGGGACGCTGCGGGTCGTCGTCAGGCCCGAGCAGATCCCGATGCAACAGCAATGCCAGCAGCCCTGCCGACAGGTAGAGCGCAGCCGTGGCAAAGGCGAGAACGAGGTCCGAGCCGGTGAACTGACGAACCAAGAACCCCAACGCAATGCCCGCCATCGCGGCCGCCGTCCCGCTCGTCGGGAACACCGCGTTGGCCATGACCAACTCGTGCCGGGGAACGACATGGGGGAGCGAGGCGCTCAACCCAGCCAGGATGAAACGGTTGGCGGAGAGTACCGCGAGCGCCGTCGAGAACAGCGCGATCCCCGCGCCACCGCCGGCGACGAGGCCGGCTACGAGCACCACCAACGCAGCGCGAACGATATTGGCGACCAGCAGCACCTGCCGTCGTCGCCACCGGTCCAAGACCACACCCGCGAACGGCCCGACCAGCGAGTACGGCAAGAGCAGGACCGCGAACGCCTGCGCAGCCGCAGGCGCCGTGGCGTGGCGCTCCGGTGAGAAGAACACGTAAGACGCCATCGCCACCTGAAAGGCGCCGTCGCCGAACTGCCCGCACACTCGGATAGCGAAGAGGCGCCGAAATCCGCGCCCACGCAGGACGGTGCGCAGGTCCGCGACAAACGTGCCGGCCGGGCCCACACCCCGAAGCCTAGGCGGGATGCTGGCCCGTCAGCCTTGCCGAACGATCGCCATGGCATGCTCGACAAGGGTGACGAGCACGTCCTTCACCGACTCTCGCTCACGGGCATCGGTCACGACAAACGGCACCTCAGATCCGAGCTGGAGCGCCTCGCGGACCTCGTCGACGTCGTGCAGGAGAATTCCGTCGAATGCGTTGAGCGCCACGATGAACGGGATGCCGCGTTGTTCGACGTAGTCGACGGCCCCGAAGCAGTCAGCGAGCCGCCGGGTGTCAACCAGCACGACC
>DATAEH010000034.1:0-5943 GCA_036258115.1 Streptosporangiaceae bacterium | reverse complement strand
CGACATAGTCCAGTTGCACTCCGCCGCCTACCGGAACGTCGCTCAACTTCGAGAAGGCCGCGTGCTGGTGGTGGGAGTGGGGAACTCCGGGGCGGAGATCGCCCTCGATGTCGCGGGCTCCCACCCGACATGGCTGGCCGGGACCGAATCGGGCCGGGTTCCCTTCCGCCACGACAGTGCGTTGGCTCGGTACGTCTTCCTGCCGTTGATGTTCCGTGTCATCGGCCACCGGGTGCTGACCGTCCACACGCCCATCGGACGCAAGATGCGCCCCAAGCTGCTGTCCCATGCTGCGCCGGTCGTACGCGTCAAGCCGGCCGACATGGCTGCCGCCGGCATCGAACGCGTCAGCCGGGTGGTCGGCACTCGAGACGGATTCCCCGTGCTTCAGGACGGACGCGCAGTTCCGGTCGAGAACGTCATCTGGTGCACCGGATTCGGTCCCGACTTCTCCTGGATCGACCTTCCTGTCTTCGGTCAGGACAAGGAGCCGAATGAGCCCATCCACGTGCGCGGCGTCGTCGCCGACGAGCCCGGGCTGTACTTCATCGGGCTGTACTTTCTCTATGCAATGTCGTCCGGATTTCTTCCCGGCGTAGGCAGAGATGCCGAACACGTCGTCAAGCACATCGCCTCGCGACTGCGCTGAGAACCTCGGGCGGGAGGATCCTCGACCAGCCGGCCGCAGGAACCATGCCACGCCGCAGCGGATCGGCGCGCTTCGTTGCTGCTGGACGGCTTCGCCGCAGCCGGCGAGCGCGGTCAGTCGAGGGCTGAGCGAGTTCCACCTAGTGCGTGTCGGCGAGGCAATGGATCTCGGTGCCCACGCTCGCCAGGGTGGCAGCGGTTACCCCGGGCGGCGTGCTCCACTGGACGACTCGCACGTGGCGGCCGTCCACTTCGACTGGCCCGATGTACCCGGCGCATTCGGAGCCCGGACGACGCCGGCCTGAGCACGGATCGGGGATGGGTCGGTCCCCTCATGCGCGTGTCCTGACAAGACGGTTGAAGGGTGGCCAAGGAACGAATGAGACTGGGAACCGGGAGTCTCGACGTGATGCGCTCGTGACAGGAGGCGGGTATGCCAAGCCCCCTGCTCGAGACGAAGCTCTATGTCCCCAGGTCACGGCGTGGTCTGGTGCCGCGTCCGCGACTGCGCGAGCGTCTGGACCGCGGGATCGCGTCGAAGCTGATGCTGGTATCCGCACCGGCCGGCTTCGGCAAGACAACGCTGCTTGCCGAGTGGTTGGCGGCAGGACGGGCCGCGCCGGCAGCTGATTGGCCCGCCGCATGGCTTTCAGTCGACCAGGGCGACGACGATCCCGCGTCCTTCTGGACATATGTGATCGCTGCCCTGCAGACGGTGGCGCCCGGGGTCGGAGCTAGCGAGCTCGCGCTCCTGCAGGCGCCCCAACCGCCATCGATCAACGGGATGCTCACCACACTGCTCAACGACCTCGGCGCTATGGCGAGCGACATTATGCTGGTGCTCGACGACTACCACGTCATCGACTCGCGCGAAGTGCAGGACGGGATGGCGTTCCTGCTCGACCACATGCCTCCGCGGCTGCACCTGGTGATCGCCAGCCGGGCCGATCCCGCTTTGCCGTTGGCCCGGATGCGGGCGCGAGACGAGCTAGTTGAGATCCGGGCTGCCGATCTGCGGTTCACGCCTGACGAGGCCGCGGCGTACCTCAACGGCATTATGGGCTTGCAGTTGACGGCGCGGGACGTGGCCGCGCTGGAAGCGCGCACCGAGGGTTGGATCGCCGCGCTCCAACTGGCGGCGCTCTCCATGCAGGGGCGAGAAGACAACGCAGGATTCATCGCCGGCTTTACCGGGGACGACCGCTTCATCGTCGACTACCTGGTCGAAGAAGTGTTGCAGCGTCAGCCCAAACATGTCCGGAGCTTCCTGCTGCAGACCTCAATTCTGAGCCGGCTGAACGGCTCACTGTGCGATGCCGTTACCAGTCAGGATGGCGGCAAGGCCATGCTGGAGGCGCTGGATCGAGGGAACCTGTTTCTTGTCCCGCTGGACGACCGCCGCCAGTGGTACCGGTACCACCATCTATTCGCGGACGTGCTGCAAGCGCGGCTGCTGGACGAGCAGCCCCGCCATGTCCGCGAGCTGCACCAGCGGGCAAGCGAGTGGTATGAGCAAAACGGCGAAAGGCCCGAGGCTATCCGCCATGCGATGGCCGGCGAGGACTTCGAGCGAGCCGCTGACCTGGTCGAGCTTGCGATGCCGGCTTTGCGCCAGGGCCGCCAGGACGCCACGCTTCGACGCTGGCTCGAGGCGCTTCCCGACGAGCTCTTCCAGGTCAGGCCCGTGCTGAGCATGGGCTATGTCGGCGCACTGATGGCCAGGGGCGAGATCAAGGGCGTCGAGGCACGCCTGCGGGACGTCGAGCGGTGGCTGTCCACGACGACAGAGATCCCTGACCAACCTCAAGCCCCGTCGGCGGAGATGGTCGTCGTGGACAAAGAGGCATTTCGCGATCTACCGAGTGCGATCGCTATGTATCGCGCCGGACAGTCTCTGGTTTCCGGCGATGTGCCCGCCACTGTCACCCATGCCCGGCGGGCGCTCGACGCCGCCCGTGAAGACGATCATTTCGGACGTGGAGCGGCAGCCGCCCTCCTGGGCCTCGCGTACTGGACGACTGGGGATCTCGAAGCGGCGCACCGTTGGTATGCCGATGGCATGGCGAGTCTGGAGACGGCCGGGCACCTTGCCGACGTGATCGTTGGCGCCATCACCCTCGCTGACATCCGGATTGCACAAGGCCGTCTCCACGAGGCCATGAGCACCTACGAGCGGGGATTGCAGCGTGCGACCGAACATGCCCCGCCCGTGCTGATGGGTGCGGCGGACATGCACGTGGGTATGAGCGAGCAATTCCGTGAACGCAATGATCTTGCCGCCGCCATGCAGCACCTGCTCAGGAGCAAGGAACTGGGCGAGCATGCCGGCCTGCCCCAATACCGGTATCGCTGGCGCGTTGCGATGGCCCGAATACGGCAGGTGCAAGGAGATCTCGACGGCGCAGTGCACCTGCTCGACGAGGCGGAGGGTCTGTATGTGAGTGAGTACTCCCCCAACGTTCAGCCCGTTCCGGCGTTGAGGGCACGCGTGTGGATCGCGCAGGGGAGGTTGGGTGAAGCCCTGGGCTGGGCGCGGGAGCAGGGCCTGTCCGTCGAGGACGACCTCTCCTACGTGCGCGAGTTCGAGCACATCACCCTGGCCAGGGTGCTCTTGGCCAGATATCAGGCCGAGCGCGTCGAGCGCTCCATTCACGAGGCAGTTGGACTCCTGGAGCGTCTCCTGGAATCAGCCGAGCAAGGGGACAGGACGGGCAGCGTCATCGAGATCCTGGTTCTCCAGGCGCTCGCGCAGCAGATGCGGGGTGGTGTCCCTGCTGCGTTGGTGCCACTGGAACGCGCCCTGACGCTGGCCGAGCCGGAGGGCTACGTCCTAACCCTGGTTGACGAAGGCCGCCCCATGGCAGTCCTACTAGCAGCGGCCGCGAAGCGCCGGATCGCCCCGAACTATGTCAGGCGACTGCTGACCGCCTTCGGCGACACTGAGGACACGACGACCGCAACACAGGTCTTGATCGAGCCGCTGAGCGAACGCGAGCTTGACGTGCTCCGAATGCTTGCCACTGATCTAGCCGGCCCGGAAATCGCCCGCCAGCTCATCGTCTCCTTGAACACCGTGCGAACGCACACCAAGAACATCTACGTCAAGCTCGGCGTGAACAACCGTCGGGCAGCGATCCGCCGGGCAGAAGAACTCGACCTGTTGTCGCGAACCCGCAACCGCCAGCTTTGACGCGTCGCCCACGGACCTCAGGCGCAAGACGTTCGGCAGTCACGCGACGGTGCGGCGGCACATCCGTCGCCGGATCACCACGTCATTCACCACTTGTGGTGAGGCGTGCTCACCACATCCGCTCCTAGCTTCCGATCAGACCTACGAACGCAGGAGAGCACCATGAGCGAGATGCCGACCGGCCACCATCACGACAGCGGACGGTACGAGATCCGCATCGAAGGCCATCTCGATGCGCGCTGGGCCGCCTGGTTCGACGGGCTGACCCTCACCCACGACCGCGACAGCACCACGCTCATTCATGGCCTGGTAGGCGACCAGGCCGCCCTGCATGGCTTGCTCCAGAAGGTGCGCGACGTAGGTCTGCCACTGGTCTCGGTCACTCAGATGGACCCGATTAGTCAACGTGCCAGCCATCGCACCTCGTTAGGTGCTCACCCCACGAAGGAGATTGACATGGCCACCACCGTCCGGATCCCAGCAACGAGCCGCGTTCCGATGGGTTCCCTCAGGAAGACTGCGTTCGTCGCGGGCGTGCTCTACCTGATCACCATCCTCGCCTCCATCCCTGCACAGTTCGTCCTCTATGACTCCGTGTTGAAGAACCCGGAGTTCATCATCGGCTCCGGCACCGATACCGGTGTGGCTTGGGGCGGCCTCCTCGAGCTGATCACCGCCCTCGCCTGCATCGGCACTGCGGTCGTACTGTTCCCGGTCGTCAAACGGCAGAATGAAGGTGTCGCGCTTGGCTTCGTCACTGCTCGTGTCTTTGAAGCTGGCGCCATCCTCATCGGCATCGTGAGCCTCCTTTCGGTCGTCACCTTGCGGCAGGACCTGGCCGGGACTGCCGGAGCAGACACAGCCTCGCTGCTCACCACCGGCAACGCGCTCGTAGCGATCCACGACTCGGCGTTTCTCCTCGGCCCTGGCGTGATACCAGGCGTGAACGCGCTGCTGCTGGGCTACCTGCTGTACCGGTCCGGCCTGGTGCCGCGTGTCATTCCCCTGATGGGACTGATCGGCGCGCCCCTGATCCTCGCGGCCGGAACCGCAACGCTGCTCGGCGTCACCGAGCAGGTCTCCGTGTGGACGGGGATCGCCACCGCCCCCATCTTCGCGTGGGAGCTGTCGCTCGGCGTCTGGCTGGTCGTCAAGGGCTTCAAGCCCTCGCCCATCACCGCTGGAATGGTCACTCCCGCCACCCAACCCGCCTACCAGGACGTCGACGCCTGACCGTCCAGACCATGGCCGGGCCCAGCAGGGCCCGGCCATGTCCGCCCAGTCCTTGCCTACGACGAAGGAGCACGCACGTGATCACCGTCGAATCGGTCACCGGGACACGGGGCGGGTCACCGGATTCCTGGGCCCGAATGGCGCCGGCAAGTCGGCCACTTTGCGGATCATCGTCGGCCTTACCGGGGCCACGTTGAGGACCGCCACGATCTCCGGGCGCAGTCATGTCGACATTCCCCCAGGGCTTACGTGCGACTATGCCCTCACTGCATGCCCCACCAGTCGACCGTGGTTGACGTCATTTCATGCTACGAACCAATCCACGCCAGCTGCCAGCGCCGTCGATGGCCGGCGACGGTTTGCGCAAGGGGCGCCGCGGTGCCGACCTCGAGGCGATGGGACTCGACTGGCACGCCGACCACACGAAACCGGCTTCCCGCAGCGGGCCCGGTCAGCGGAGGGCTGACCGAGCCCGACAGGCGGCGTCAGTCCAGCTGGGAAAATTCATGCCTCAGCGGGATCTGTGCCAGCAGCGCCTGCCTTCCTTCCGGGCTAGCGACGACCGACGATTCGCCGCCGATGGCCTCTACTCGGTCAACGGCGAGCTGAATGTCTCCGGTGCCAGTCAATTCGGTGCCTTCGACGGTGATTTCAACATGCTCGGACTGAACGGCGATGGTGATGTCGGCCGATCCGCCGACGGCGTTGGCGGCGGCCTCAATACAGAACAAGTATGTCGCAGCCTCTACGGCGGAGTCGAAGCGACGGTCCGCGGAGGGTTCAACCGTGAGCGCGACCAATCCCTGCTTCGCGAAGTGGGCTGACAAAGCAGGCGCCAGCCCACGCCGCTCGAGCAGGGTCGGGAACAACCC